>JALENY010000026.1 GCA_022767285.1 Lachnospiraceae bacterium
TATCAAAAGAAATATGCTGAGACAAGAACTCATCAGCATAAACGAGCACTCGCGTTGACTTCCCGTAAATTTATACGTCTGCTCTTTGGTCTGCTGGACAAAGGCCAACTCTACTCTCCGGAAAAGAGTAGGTAATCCATATCAAATTCCTAACTTACGTCTTTTTTTGAGAAATAAGCCGTAGGTCTATTAAAGTTACCCTTTTATCTGAAAATCATTTCAAAATACTTCTTGACTATTTACCAAATTGCTAATTCTTTCCCAGTGATTCAATCACCCGGTTCATTTCATCCACACTGCCTACCTGATACATCTTCACATTCCGATTGATTTTTCGCATGAAATTGGACAGTGTTCTTCCCGGACCGATTTCCACAAAGGTATCGATACCTTCCGTGATCATCCGTTCCATACTTTGCTGCCAGCGAACGGAGGCGCTGACCTGTCTGGCCAAAAGTTCTTTTGTCTGTCCGATATCAAAAACAGGTTCGGCCGTCACATTGGTCACATAAGGGATCTTAAGCGGCATCAGTTCGACATCTTTGAGGACTTTTGCCAGTTCTTCTCCGGCAGGATCCATCATTGGAGAGTGGAATGGGCCACTCACATTCAAAGGCACGATTCGCTTCACACCTGCCTCTTTCAGAAGCTGGGAGGCTTCGATTACCGAAGCAGACATGCCAGTAATCACAATCTGCCCCGGACAGTTATAATTTGCGATTTTTACTCCGTTGATTGGTTCAATCACCCGCTCAATTTCTTCACCGGTTGCCTCCAGTACAGCCGCCATACTTCCCTTTCCGTTGGGAACTGCATTCTGCATGAGAATTCCACGGGTACGAACAGTCTTTATGGCATCCTCAAGTCTCATGCCGCCTGCTGTAACAATGGCACAATACTCACCAAGGCTTAATCCGGCCGTCATAGCCGGACTGGGGATCTTGTCTTCCATCTCTTTTGTAATCGCCATACAGGTCGTAACCAGTGCGACCTGTGTGTACTCTGTCTGATCCAGCCGATCATTCTTCTCAAAACACAATTCTTTCATATCCATATGCAAAAGATCTGATGCCAGATCAAAAACCTCTTTTGCTGCCATGCTGTTTTCATAAAAATCAGCACCCATTCCGGCTGCCTGAGCACCCTGTCCGGGGTAAACAAACGCAATTTTACTCATCTCTTCCTCCCAAAATGCATTTACTGCGGCATAAATTCCCGAAATCTTCCTTCCGCTTCCTGAACCAGTTTTTCAATCACTTCTTTGCATGTCATTTTTTCTTTGATCAGGCCGGCAATCTGTCCTGCCATAACACTTCCGTTTTTCACATCACCTTCCACGACAGCCTTTCGTAAACCGCCCAGGGTCAGAAGTTCCAGTTCTTCTGCTGTGGCACCGCTGTTTTCCAGTGACAGATATTTCTTTGTCATCTCATTGCGCAGTGCACGCACCGGATGGCCTGCACTCTTTCCGGTAACACGTGTATCAATATCTTTCGCTTTTAGAATTCTCTCTTTATAGTTTTCATGGACAACTGCCTCCTCGGTAACCACAAAGCGTGTTCCCAGCTGAACGCCTTTTGCCCCCAGCATAAAAGCTGCTGCAACACCGCGTCCGTCTGCGATTCCGCCTGCCGCAATAACCGGTATACTCACTGCATCCACAACCTGCGGAACCAGTGCCATGGTAGTAGTCTCGCCCACGTGCCCGCCGGACTCACAGCCTTCAGCCACAACCGCATCTGCGCCGCATCGTTCCATTCTCTTTGCCAGCGCCACGGATGCCACAACCGGAATTACCTTTACACCGGCCTCTTTCCACATTTTCATGTATTTTTCCGGGCTGCCTGCGCCGGTGGTCACCACCTGCACGCCTTCTTCCACAATTACTTTCGCTACATCATCTGCATATGGGCTCATGAGCATGATATTCACTCCAAAAGGCTTGTCGGTGAGTTTTTTTGCTTCCTGAACCTGCTGGCGCACCCATTCGGCCGGGGCGCTTGCAGCTCCAATCAGACCGAGGCCGCCTGCATTTGATACAGCAGCTGCAAGGTGATGTTCTGCCACCCAGGCCATTCCGCCCTGTATAATCGGATATTCAATCCCCAGCAATTCCGTAATTTCTGTTTTCATGGAAATACCTCTTTTTCTACTATTTTACTGATGCTCTTCAATGTATCTCACAACATCTCCGACGGTTTCCAGGGATTCCAGATCCTCTGTAGGAATCTCAACACCAAATTCTTCTTCCAGAGACATTACCATCTGAAAGAGATCAAGAGAATCCGCTGCAAGATCTTCTTTGAACGATGTCTCTTCTGTAATTTTGTCTGCCTCAACGCCTAATTCTTCTGCTGCTACTTCAATAATTTTTTCTAACATATCTTTTCTCCTTTATTGTTCTTATTCAATACTATATATCACATATAGAAAAAAGAATATACCTCTTGTAACTGTCTTTTTTCTTATGCTGTGACCCAAATTATACCTGATCAGAGATTCCAGTCAAGAATATCCGCTCCCCAGGAAAGCCCTGCTCCGAAGCCGGCCATCACCAGTTTTTGTCCTTTTTTCAGTACACCCTCGCGATTCAGTTCGTCAAGAAGGATTGGAATACTGGCTGAAGATGTATTTCCATATTTTTGAAGATTCATGGGGAATTTTTCTATTCCAATTCCAAGGCGTTTTGCCACTGCCTCCACGATCCTTTTATTTGCCTGATGAAGAATAAAGAGATCGATTTCCTCCGGAGCAACCGAATTCTGCCGAAGCACTTCTCCCACTGCTTCTGTCACTTTTTTAACTGCAAACTGGAAAACCTCTCTTCCATCCATTTGTATATAAGTCTTATCCATGCCCACGGGTTCCTTTGCCACTTCAGGCTCGGACTTTATCGCTTCTTTTTGCTGTATGATTTCCTGATCATTATTCTCATCCGAGTGAAAATCGGCTCTGTTTTGAAGATATCTGGTCAGATTCTCACTGACTGACTGCCTCGTCTCACAGACCAGTGCTTTTCCGCTCCATCCGTCCGAATGTGCAACGGCCCGATAGGGAACACCCGGAACTGCTCTTACCATCGCAGCACCGGCACCGTCTCCGAATAAAATGCAGGTACCGCGATCCTGCCAGTTAACCAAATTAGACAGGCTTTCACTTCCGATGATCAGAATATTTTGATACATTCCTGAAGCGATGTAAGCCTGGGCCGTATTGTAAGCAAAGGTAAAACCGCTACAGGCAGCATTCAGATCAAAACAGACCGCACCTTCTGCTCCCAATATTTTCTGTACCTCACAGGCCGTACAAGGCAAAACCACGTTGGAAGAAATGGTGGCCACCAGTATCATTTCTACATCAGACGCAGAAATTCCCGCATTTTCAAGGGCTCTTTTTCCCGCTTCCGCTGCCATGGAAACCGTAGTCTCCCCGGTAACAATGTGACGGTACTGTACCCCTGTTCGTTCCTGAATCCAGGAATCGCTGGTATCCACCAGTTTTGAAAGTTCCTGATTACATAAAAACTGAACCGGAATACAGGAACCGGTTCCGCAAATCTCACCTTTCATAATCAATCCTCATTTTTCCTCATTTTGTTTGATTTTAAAGTTATTTGATTTTATAACTTTTTGAATATCAAAGCATTTGATTATCAAAGTATATACCAGTCCTTGCTGCTTGTCAAGCAGATTATGATAGATAAAAAGTTTGAAAAAGCGGTTTCCAAAAAACGGGATCAAATCGTTTTTCGGAAACCGCCGGAGGTAGCAATTTTATCTGTTCAGTTTTTTCCGTTATCCAACGGAACTTATTTCATTTTATTATAGACCTCTTTATTCAGCACACCCTCTTTGAAGTTTACAATAACGTTTGTTGCCGCGTCACCGATAACATTCAGGGTAATAACTGCCATACCCGGAAGGTAATTCATAGCGAGCACCAGGGAATAGCCGATCATACAGAGTTCTGAACTCATGCCAAGACCTGTCATTACTACGTATACCATAGTGGTTCCGGCAACCGGAATCGCCGGTGTTCCCATAGCAGTACAGATGGACAGGAATGCTGCCAATGCAAGGGTAGACGGTCTCACATCAATGCCTGCTGCTGTTGCAATGAAAGTAACCGCGATCATGTGCATTGCTGTAGTTCCGTTCATATTGATGGTCATACCGGTAGGAAGCACGAAACTGCTGATTTCCGGTGTACAGCCCAATTCTTCCGTACATGTCTTTGTATTCAGCGGAAGTGTAGCAGCTGAAGAGTTGGTCGCTGCTGCGAAAAGGCCGATTTTAAAAGATTTCTTCAAAAACGGGATCGGGTTCAGCCGCGTTGTAAGCAGAATACCGATCGGGTAGATCGTAACAACCAGTACCAGACTGACTACGATTGTCGTAACGATCCATACCATGGTCGGACCGATGTACTCAACGCCATATACAGCCAGAGTTCTGCAAATCATACAGAATATTGCAACAGGACCGATTTTGTTGATGAGGAAATTCAGGAACATCTGCACCACATCATTAAGGTTTTGTATTACTTTTTTCAGCGGATCCGCCTTTTCACCCATCATGGTCATACACAGACCCAGAATGATTGCCACAACAACTACGGACAGAATTGAGTTATTGGAACTGAATGCAGAGAAAATATTGGAAGGCACCGCATTCACCACAGTAACCAGCGGGTTGTAACCATCCATTGTAACCGCCTCAGTTGCCATCTCATTGGGAAGATTTACATTAAACCAGCCCATGGATTTTACAAAGTATGCTGCCGCTCCTGCCAATGCTGCTGCAACTACATAAAAACAAATATAAATAATAAATGTTTTTCCGGCAATTTTTCCAAGCCGTTCCGGGCTGGCAAGACTGCAAAGAGCAAGGCTCAAAGAAGTAATAACTAGCGGCACGATTGCCATCTGCAGGCCGCGCATAAACAGCTGGCCGACAATATAGAACAGACCCAATCCTTCAATACCGGTCGTCTTTGTGATATCCTGGAAAAAGATGGCCTCGATTACCTTCCATACTCCATCCTGTCCATGTCCGCTCAGATACTCACGCAGCAACAATGCCAGAAATCCTACCACAAATCCGGCTACCACTGCAATAATCATCCTCGACACAATTGTCCTTTTTTTGTTTTTCTTTTCCATTACGTCAGCTCCTTCCGCTCATAATATGTTAGATATAGCTGAATTTTTCCGTTCAATCTCCCTTTTTCTCGTACAAATTCAACAATTAACTATAGTTACATTTTACCTAAATCAGAAAATTTTGTCAATTAATTCCATTTGTTTCAAAAGTTTTTACTGTTTTACACAAATTTTATCGCCTGTTTTTGTTAATATTTTTTCTGTTTCAGTAATTTTCAGTGAATTTTGCGAGAAATCGATTTTTTAAAAGTTTATTTTTTTGTTTTCACAGATTCATACAAGCCCACTTAAAGATTTCCTTTTTGTCAGTCACAGCATTATGTTGTATTGGAAAGACATTTGATTGTTAATAGCAAAAAAACAGGGCCACTGTCTACCGATCCGGTAAACAATAACCCTGTTCAACACTCAGAATAAGAAATATCTGATTATCAGTAAATCAGTTTGATACCATGCTCATGACAGAAATTCACCCATGCATCGCCGGGACGGCAATCCGTGATAATATAATCCACACGATTCAGGTCGACCAGACTGACAAAGGCAGTCTGATCAAATTTCGAGTGGTCTACAAGAAGCGCCACTTCTTCCGCCTGCGCCAACATAAGCTTCTTAATTTCCGCTTCGCCCTCATTGGAATCCTGTACACCTTTTTCCAAGCTGAGACTCTTGCATCCAATCAAGGCAATCTCCACATTATACTTGGCAATGTTGGTCTTAGTCAGCTGTCCCTGCAACGACAGAGATTTCTTATTGAACTCTCCGCCTGTCGAGATAATATTTAATGAAGACTGCTGAAATTCACGAAATACTTCCGTGGAATTCGTTACAATTGTAATGTCGTGGTTGTCAGGAAGCACCTTCAAAGCCTCTGCGACCGTTGTGCTGGAATCGGCAATGATTGTGTACTTACCCTCCAGCACAACAGCAGACTTTCTGGCAATAATCTGCTTTTCTTTCAGGTGTTTCGTCAGACGGCGGTAAAAATGAATGCCTTCTTTCTGAGAATCCGCATTCCATATCGCCCCTCCATGTATCCTTGTAACGACACCCTCCTGTTCCAGTTTATCCAAATCACGACGTATCGTTTCCTCTGTCACTCCACACTGCACGCTTAAATCCGTCACAGAAACCTTTTTCAGGCTCTGGATATTCTGCTTGATCACTAATAATCTTTCTTTACTCGACATGCTTTCAATCCTTTTCCTCGCTCCGCCATTAGAGACATCTTTTTCTAATAATACACCCTCTCCATTAGTCTTTGCAAGGTCTATTTCTTTTGAAAGCATATATTCCTCCTTTGAAACGCATCCATTACAAAATAATGTGCGTTTTTGCTTCTTCGTTTCAAAAGTGCAACAGTTTCTTACCGTTCAGCAGCCTCTGCCAGCTCACGCATATAAGCAACATCATCAGCTTCCAGTTCCAGTTCAGCTGATTTTACATTCTCTTTGATCTGAGCTACTGTTGTAGAGCCGCTCAGAAGGTTCAGGAAGTCGCCCTGAGCAAGGATCCAACCAAGTGCAAGGTTTGCGATTGTGCAGTTGTATTTCTCACACAGCGGTTTCCACTGATCCATCATATCCATAGCTTTTTGCATGTTGTCCGGCTGGAACCATTTCTTCGGAATCTGAGCGCCGACCGGTTTGTAATCTCTCGGCATCGTACCGGACAGAAGTCCCATCTCAAGCGGAGAGTAAGCCTGGATTGTTACACCATTTTCGCGGCAGCACGGAATAATCTCATCTTCAATGCCACGGTCAAGAATAGAGTATTTAGCCTGTACAATGTCAAGCTGACCCCATTTCAGATACTCTTCAATGTGATGAATATCTACGTTTGCAGCACCGATTGCTTTGATTTTGCCCTGAGCCTTTAAGTCATTCAGAACATCCATTGTTTTCTGAATCGGAACATAATATTCAGAGCCTTCAATTGCCTGCCAGTGTGTCATATAAACATCCACATAATCAGTTCCCAGACGTTCCAGAGAACCAAGGATCTCTTTCTTAACAGACTCGCTGTTCAGGTTTTTGTATAGCTGGATTCCATTAACAACGTTGAAAAGATCACCTTTCATCTCCTGATCCCAGGTTACGCCACATTTGGTAATGATAACAACGTCTTCACGATTCATACCTTCCAGTGCTTTACCAAGGATTTTTTCGCTGTTACCGAAATTATATCCGGGAGCTGTATCAATCAGGTTTACGCCTGCCTTCGGAGCTTCTCTGATTGTATCTACAACAACCTGAAGTTCATGATCTCCGCCCCATGCAGAACCACCACCGATGGACCAGGTTCCAAGACCGATTCTGGAAATGTCAATGCCTGTTTTTCCTAATTTCATTGTTTTCATAATCTTTCTTTCCTTTCCTGATTTTACTGCTGCTGTTTATAATATTCTACAAGTCTTTCATCTACCTGCTCTCTTCTCTGTACACCGGTTGTAGCGCCGATGCTCTGTACGCTGATAGATGCCGTAACATTTGCAAATTCTGCACATTCTTTCAGAGATTTTCCTTCAAGGATTGCGGTAATAAATCCGGATGCAAAGTTATCTCCTGCACCGATTGTATCGATCGCGGTGATTCCCTTCATTGCCGGTACTTCCAACTCAGTACCATCCTGACATTTAATATAGCAGCCTTTTTTACCAGTCTTAATGACAGCTGTCTTCAAACCGGTCGCAAGGAATTTATCCGCAACCTTTGAAAGCTCTGTCTCACCTGTCATCAGGCATGCTTCATCATAATTCGGGAAGAAATAGTCCACATAACCAAGTGCTTCGCTGATATCATCCAGAGTTTCGCCCAGTCTGGCTTTAATCATATCCGCGCAGATGATCATGTTATTTTTCTTAGCTTCCTTGAAAATTTTAACCATTGCCTTGCAGTCCAGAAGCGGATTGTTGAAAATACTTGCAAAAGATAATAATCTTGCTTCTCCGATTCTGTCCACATCCACATCATCAATTGTCATTTTCCAGAGGCTTCCGTTACGGTTTGTAACGAATGTTCTCTCACCGTCAGCGGTAACGAGGCCTACGTTAATGGAAGTATCAATTCCATCTTTCATCTTAACGCCTGAATAGTCAATACCATTCTTCTGACAATGTTCAATAATAAAATTACCAACAGCATCTTTTCCAACCATACTCATCAGGCCGATTTTATGACCCAGGCGGGACATAATCGTTGCTTCATTGATCGCGTCCCCGCCGATGGTCATAGATATCTGCTGAAGTGGAAAAGATTCAATCTCAAACATATCTCTGTTGACCGGCTGCAGCGGAATGTCCACAATTGCCGCACCAACACAGATAGCATCCAATCTTTTTTCCACGATTATTCCGCCTTTCCGTCATCACCAAACAGATAGATTTTCTCAAGGGCACGCTGTTTTACTGCTGCTCTTACTGCTCTTTCCAGTTCCAGGAAGGACTTATCAACATTTTCAGCGATAGCTGCCATAGCTGCCTGGCAAAGTTCTGTATGAATGTTAATTTTGGAGATACCAAGAGAGATTGCTTTCTTAATGTCTTCGTCGCCGATTCCGGAAGCTCCGTGAAGTACCAGCGGAACACTGACTGCATCTCTTACTTTTTCAACCACTTCAAAGTTCAGTTTCGGTTCAGAAGTATATACACCATGCTGGTTACCGATTGCTACTGCCAGAGAATCACATCCCGTGCGCTCTACGAATTCAGCTGCCTGAGACGGATCTGTATATTTGTAGCTTGCAAGTGCTTCTTCATAGATGGTTTCATTACCAACATGACCAAGCTCTGCCTCTACCGGGATTCCAAGCGGATGGAAGTAATCTACAACTTCTTTTGTCAGACGGATATTCTCTTCAAAATCAAATGCAGAAGCATCACGCATAACAGAATTCATGCCATGATTGTAAGCGTTCTGAACGATTTCCATGCTGCGGCCGTGATCCCAGTGTGTGATAACCGGAACAGTTGCTTTTTTAGCCATAGAAACCATCATTTCACTGAAATCTTCGAAAGAAGTATTTCCAACGAATCCTGTACCGAAAGAAATGATAACCGGAGCTTTTGCTTCCTCAGCAGCGTCGATAACACCCATCAACATTTCTGCATTCCATACGTTGAAGTGCGGAATTGCGTATTTGCCTTCTTTTGCTTTATTTTCCCAGTATCTGATATCTGCTAACATTTTTTCTATTCCTTTCTTTATTCAAAGTTCAATTATTCAGCTACTTTAACAACGCCTTTTACCATATCCAGTTTCTTAACCGGATCGATTGCTTCTTCAAAAGCACGCTGTACATCAGCGTAATCATAAACATGTGAAATCATATCTTTTACATTGAACTTACCTGTAGCAATCGCTTCGATTGTCTGCGGGAAGTTATTGCAGTAACGGAAGGATGTCTGAATGGTAACTTCACGGTTGATCTTCAGGAAATCAATCGGTACCGGTTTGGACTGAGTACCAACCATCATGATTTTTCCGCCGCGGGCAACGATCTGTACTGCCTGCTGAGCTGTAAATACTGAACCAGCTGCTTCAAATACCAGATCCACACCATGATCGCCATACAGTTCCTGAGAACGAAGCACAGCAACGGTATCCTGTTCTTTTCCGTTGATGACTCTCTTAGCACCCAGTTTCAGTGCAAGATCCAGACGTTTCGGCATAATATCTACAACTGTGATATCAGTTGCTCCAAGGCTCTTACATGCCTGAAGAACCATAAGACCGATCGCACCAGCGCCAAGGATTACTACACTCTTACCAACGGTTGCACCGCCAAGAACAGCTGCATGCATACCAACTGCTGCCGGCTCAACCAGTGCGCCTTCCATTGTAGTCATTCCTTCCGGAATATGATAAGTCCATTCTTCCGGATGTACCATGTACTGTGTCAGAGCGCCTCTGTAGTTCGGCTGTGTTGCCATAAAGTCAACACCCGGGCAGATGTTGTAACGGCCGGTACGGCAATATTCGCATGTATCATCCGGTACACCTGGCTCGATAATAACTTTATCGCCAACTTTAAATTTGGTTACTTTTGCACCGATCTTAACTACTTCACCTGCAACTTCATGTCCCAATCCGATTTTCTGATTCGGATCCTTGGGCGGAATGAACGGGCCGAATTCAAAACCATGAATATCAGATCCACACATTCCCACGTACTCAACTTTTAAAAGGATCTCATTGTCTTTTGGTTCCGGAACCGGACACTCCTGAATCTCGAAATGTTTCGGTGTTACTAAAATTGCTTCTGAGTTTTTCATTTTTACATACTTCCTTTCTATAAAATTTGTCCCCGCACATTCCGCCCTAACCGGACGGAATATGCCGAAAGACATTTTTTACTGTGCTTGACACAATTCGTTCAAAAGGCTGCCGATATTACTCAACATTACCGATATCCTCAACGGATTCTCCTCTTGTCTCAACACCAAAGATTAATACGCAAACTGCAATGATAACAGCAACGATAGAAATTAGAACGAATACTCCGCCGCTTCCGATCGCATTTGCAACATAGGTTACCAGGAACGGGAAGAAGATGTTGCTGACACGACCGATTGCATTACAGAAACCGGAACCGGACAGTTTTGCAGATGTCGGCCACATTTCCGGAACATATACTGCTGATGCGTAGCATACATACATGTAAATAACTGTGTTCAGTAAGAATGTTGATACAATAAGTGCTGTCATTGTGGTCTGCTGACCTGTGATAATTCCCAGAACAGCCATGCCGATCAACAGGATAACACCCAATACACGTCTCGGAATCTTATCCATGATCAGGGAAGCAATGAAAATACCAAACGGAGCTCCGAAAAGACCAAACATTGTCATAAACTGTGACTGTGATGTATCATAACCAAGAGATCTCAGAAGAGACGGCATCCATGTCATCAATGTGTACTGGATTGTGTTCATACCGATCAGAACAAGAGATCCAACAATTGTTCTCTTTAACAGTTTGCCTTTAAACAGTGCGGAGTACGGAAGCTGTTTAACCTTTTTCGGTTCTTCTGTAACAGGCGGAAGCGGTTTGCCTGTAGCAGCTTCAATTTCTTTTTCAATCTGTGTTACAATTGCATCTGCTTCTTCATATCTTCCCTGAGCTTCCAGCCATCTCGGAGATTCCGGATATTTTTTAGCAATCAGGATAGAAGCAATAATAGAAAGGATGGACGGGATCATGTACTGAACTCTCCAGTTCATATTGTAACTGATAGCTGTTAAGCCGATCACGAATGCGATACCATTGCAGATCGGATGTGCCCAGTTACCGATGAAGGAGTTACGGCTTGACCATGTACCACGGTTTCTGCCCGGAACATACTCTGTAAAACCTGCGAACAAAACTACCAGAAGAGCACCAAGGCCAAAGCCCTGTACAAGTCTGAATACATAAAGTACATAAACGTTCGGTGAAACTGCGCCGCCGATCATGGCAATAATATGGATAATTTCATATAACAGGATACTCTTTTTACGACCAATCTTGTCACCGATCGGACCACCAACCAGAGCTCCGAACAGCTGACCTGCTGTATAAGTTGTTCCCCACATAGCCAGAAGGGTTGTACCAGACTCTAACCAATGTAACTCATTAAGAAGAATGTTCTGTACTGCACCACCGATACCGTTTGACCAGCAAACTAACAGTGCAAATGCTGATACCAGCCACATTTTAATATGCCAGCTTGAGTTCGGGAGACGGTCCAGTCTGGCACCAATACTTACATGATTTTCTTTTGACATTTTTTAATCCTCCAACAATGTTTTTTCTTTTTTCTCTTATCGGCTCAATGCGCCGACTTCCTCCTCAACTTCCTGTTCCATAATGGCCCAGGCTTTTTTGATATCCGGATCTTTATTCCACAGTGCGGGCGGTCCAAGTACAACCACGTCTGCTCCAGCTTCATACAGAGGTGCATATACACCTGCATTCATGGAACCATCTGCTTCGATCAGGAAATCAAGATGCATCTCTTCTCTCCACTTCACCAGAGTACGAATCTTGTCATACATCTGAGTGATAACCTTCTGTCCTGCGTAACCTGCATCCACGATCATAATGGTTACTTTTGACAAAAGCGGAAGATAATAGCGAATTGCCTCCAGGGGTGCTGCCGGATTCATAGCGATTCCTGCCTTGCATCCGAGAGAGAGAATTTTATTTATTGTAACGAACGCGTCGCTTTCGATGCAGTCCGTGTGCGGGGTAATATATTCTGCACCTGCAGCAGCACATGCTTCAATGAAATCCTGCGGATGTTTTACCATAAGGTGAGCATCCATAGGGGTTTTTACTACTTTTTTCAGGACCGTCATGAAATCAGGGCCTACACCAAAGGTTTTTACATAATTTCCGTCTTTGATGTCAATATGTAAGAAATCTGCATGTTCATCGATATATCTTACCTGATTTTCAAAATCATACAGATCACAGCATCCCATGGACGGAGCAAGCAGTAATTTCTTTTCCATCTCGTTCTCTCCTACTTTGTTTATTATTCTTCATCATCAAAGTCATAGTGGAAGATTACTTTGATGGCATCTTTGTTTGCCATAGCTTCAAATCCTTTTTCCCACTGTGACAGGCCAAGTCTGTGTGTGATCATTGGCTGTACTTTGATTTCACCGGATGCCAGAAGACGGATTGCATTTCTCCAGGATGTGGAATCATATGCCATATGACCGATGATGCTCTTGTTCCAGGAAGTGATATCATTGATGGAGAACTCAAGCGGTTTGAATCCCATACCAACGCGAACAACCTCTCCATTCGGGCGAAGCATTTCGATGGCCTGTTTCAGAGCGATATTAGCGCCAGAACATTCAACAACCAGACCAAGGTTATCTCTGCCGCAAATCTCGGTACATCTCTTAACAACATCTTCCCTGGAGCCATTTACTACATGAGTAGCACCAAGCTGTTTTGCAACATCAAAGCGAACTTTTGTATCAGCATCCAGACCAACCATAACGATATTTACAGCGCCCATAATTCTTGCAATCTGTACGGAGAAGAGACCCAACGGGCCGGTACCGAATACGACCACATCCTGTCCGGGGAGCAGATGTGACTGCTGTGCAACTGCTTTGTATGCGTTGCAAATAGGATCCAGAACTGCTGCTTCTTCATATTCTACACCTTCCGGTATCTCCCAGATTGCATGTTTGTGAATGCGAAGAATCTCACCAGGGATTTTGCAGTATTTGGAAAATCCACCGCCCCAGGTATTGTTGTCCAGACCAAGGTTTACCTTATGTTCACAGCAGAGGAAATCTCCCTGTTCACATGCCGGACAAACACCACATACATGAGCGCTGTTGTCGGATACGATTCTCTGACCGACTTTCCAGTCTTTTACGAGTTCGCCGACTTCCACAATCTCGCCTGCAAATTCATGTCCACGGATGGAATTGAATTCATCAGATCCATTGTCCACTTTGTAGTGTTTCATGTCTGCGCCGCAGATTGCTGCTGCTTTGACTTCAATGATAATGTCTTCCGGTCCGCAGGTCGGTTTCGGGACATCGATCATTCTATAGCCGCCAAACGCTTTTCCGTATCTTGCTAATGCTTTCATAAAAACCTCCTTGTTTCTCAATTTTTGTTGCAAATTTTTAGTCATTCGACATTTATTCCCGGCCAGAAATATTTGTTTTCTTGATGTAATTACATAATAAACAATTCTTTTGTTTCTGTCAATTGAATTCTTTGTTTCAAAGAATTTTTGTCGCTTTTAACAAGTTATTAACTCAATTTTTGTACACATTTTCTTTATACCAAAGGGTAATTATATTTGTTTTCTTTACTATGAAGATTTATTTGCGCGTTTTCTGGGTGAATCCAACAATCCGAGGCTTGCTCTTTCTTATTATTTTAATGACCGTTCTCTTTGTATCTTTGTATATAAGCACTAAAATTCATACTAAAACCTTTGATTTTAGTATGAATTGCCGAATCCAGGCTCCAAATTTTCTTATCAGGATAAAAATGCCGAATACAGGAGATGTTCCAGTGATAAAATATCACATTTATATCAAACAAATACCGGGTTTGCTGCACGTACAGCAAACCCGGCATTCCCTTCATTTCTTTATTTCTGTGTTTTTTCTTTAACTAATTTATTTTCTTTGATATTTCTGTGTTTTTTCTTTGTTTATCTGCATCTTTTATTTTGTGACAAGTAAAGATTTACCGGTCATCTCAGACGGCTGTTCCATTCCCATCAGTTCAATGAGAGTCGGAATAATATCTGCCAGGCAACCGCCTGTGCGAAGCGTATATTTCGGATCCGCATTTACCAGAATAAAGGGAACCGGATTTGTCGTATGTGCAGTAAAGGGCGCGCCGGTCTCATAGTCCACCAGCTGCTCTGCGTTTCCGTGATCAGCACAGATAAACATCTGACCGTCAACCTCCTTCAAAGCTTCCACTGCTTTTCCTACACAAGCATCCACCGCTTCAATTGCTTTGATTGCCGCTTCTTCAACACCAGTATGTCCGACCATGTCCGGATTGGCAAAGTTTGTGATGATAACATCATATTTTCCCGACCTGATCGCCTCAACCAGTTTTTCGCAGACAGCAGGAGCACTCATCTCCGGCTGCAGATCATAGGTAGCAACCTTCGGAGATTTCACAAGAATGCGGTCTTCTCCTGCATTCGGCTCCTCAATACCGCCATTGAAGAAGAAGGTAACATGAGCATATTTCTCGGTCTCAGCGATACGGGCCTGAGTCATATTATGAGCAGCCAGATATTCACCAAAGGTATTGGTAATCGCCACTTTGCGGAACGCAACAATCTTGTTTCCGATGGTGTCATCATAATCGGTGAAACATACATATGTGGTTTTGATTCTGTCACCGCGCTCAAAGCCTTTAAAGTCATCGTCACAGAACGTTCTGGTAATCTCTCTTGCACGGTCCGGACGGAAATTGAAGAAGATCACAGAATCATTATTCTGAATGGTTGCGAGCGGTTTTCCTTCTTTCTCAATTACCATCGGTACCACAAACTCATCATATACTTCTTTTGCATAGGATGCTTCCATTCCTGCGTCTGCACTTTCCACACGGTCACCTTCACCTCTGGTCAGCGCTGCATATGCTTTTTCCACACGATCCCAGCGGTTATCACGATCCATGGCATAATAGCGGCCGGAAACAGATGCAACAGCACCTACGCCGATTTCAGCCATTTTTTCTTCCAGTTCTTTAATATATCCTCTTCCTGACGCAGGCGGAGTATCACGGCCATCCAGGAAACAATGAACATATACTTTCTCAAGACCTTCCTGTTTTGCAAGTTTTAAAAGACCATACAAGTGAGTGTTATGGCTGTGTACACCTCCATCGGAGAGAAGTCCCATCATATGAAGAGAAGAATCGTTCTCCTTTGCATTCTTTACCGCTGCCAGCAAAGCTTCATTTTTGAAGAAATCCCCATCCTGAATTTCTTTTGTAATACGGGTCAGTTCCTGATAAACAATACGGCCGGCACCCATATTCAGGTGTCCCACTTCAGAGTTTCCCATCTGACCATCCGGAAGTCCTACTGCCATACCGCTTGCCAGGCCTTCTACAAATGGATATTCTGCCATCAGCTTATCCATCACCGGAGTTTTTGCCTCATAAACTGCATTGTGTTCATGTTTTTTGTTCAGGCCATAACCATCAAGAATCATTAATACGGTTGGTTTTTTACTCATTTTTCTTTCTCCTTTTATGTGAAAGTATTCTTTCTCGTATGAAGTACACTCTAAGCAGGCAAGATATTATGACATGCCCGCAGGAGTATCCTTTTATTTCACAGAATATTTTACATGATTGCGCCAGAATATGCAAGGTTCCGAAACGGCAAAAGTATGATTTTAAAAATCCATGGCCATCCGGCTGGATTCCTCTTCACCAAGTTCCGTAATCTGCGTATCCACGACCCGGTATACACGCTGACAGAGATTCAGCACACTGGGTCTGTGAGTTGTAACAATACATGTTTTATTAGGCATTTGCCGAACAATATTTTTCAAAACTCTGCGTTCCGTTGTCACATCCAGAGCCGAAGTAGCCTCGTCCAGCAGCAGAACCGGGGCATCACGCAGAACTGCTCTGGCGATGGCAAGTCTCTGGGCCTGTCCTTCCGAGAGGCCTCTTCCCCGCTCTCCGACCTTACTGTTGATCGTATCCGGCAGTTTTTCCACAAATTCCCAGGCGCAGGCGATCTTTAGTGCCTCAACGATCTCATCATCCGAAGCATCTCCTTTTACCATGCGCATGTTTTCCGCAATCGTCCCGGACAGAATCGTATTTCCCTGAGGTACATAAGCAAACAGATATCTGGTATCCGCATTCACAGGAATCTCCCGGCCATCGCAGGCACGTATCACAGCGGAGCCGTTTTGCGGCCGCACCAGTCCAAGCAGAATTCGAATGACCGTAGTCTTACCCTCTCCGGAAGGTCCTACCAAAGCGACAATCTCCCCGGGATTTGCAATCAGATCTGATTTAGTAATGACCTTTTTTTCTCCGGCATAACCAAAATCAACAGCACGCATATTGATTGAATAACCCTGTTTTGCATAACGGTTCAATTCCGCGCTTTCTGTAATATGTACTTCTTTCGGAAGTTCTACCAGTTCCCGTATGCGATGAGCAGAAACCGAGCTGTTCAAAAAAGAAGGTATGATTGAAACAATGCTGTTAAATGCACTGGTCAGGCTGCTCCTCTGCTGCAAAAATAAAGTCATAGTTCCATAGGTAATATCATGGGTCCAAAGCCGGTATAGACAATATCCAAAAGAAATAAACTGCACCGCCATTCCGATTACAGACATAAGAATATTCGTCTTTATGGTAAACAGATTGTATTTCAAGCTGACATCTTTGAATTTTTCCTGCCACCATCGCATCTTTTTCCCATAATGAGGTGCTACGCCAAAAGATTTGATCGTGTCATAATTGTAAAACGCCTCTGTTTCAAAAGTCATCAGCTCACTGGCCATTTCCCTGGTTTTGCGGCTGTATTCCCTCTGTTTTTTCAGCAGAAAACGGGAAAACAACAGTAAAAAAGGTGCACTGGCCAACGCAATGATCGCCATAACTACATCATAGTGAAGGATGACGATAAACGTTGCGAAAAATCGATAAATAGCGATGATAATCGTCGGAAGCCAGCTGATGGCGTTGTTGCTGACCGTGCCGATATCCCCATTGAAGCGATTGAGGATATCGCCATTGCTGTATTGACTCAGTTTCAGCCAGTCCGCGTCCATGATTTTGTCAAAAATATCCGCCTGAATATCATTGTTGATCGAGATGCTGATCTTTGCGGAAATCCGACTGATCACGCTGTCAAAAGTCAGACTGAATACAGAACCTCCTACCATAATAATCACCATAGTCAGAAGTTTGCTGGTCTGATACCCGGTAATGATATCGATCAGATATTTACCGGCCACACTGCTCATCAAACCCAGGGAAGTGCTCATGATCCCCAGAAAAACATAAAAAGCAATCGCGCCCTTATACCTTGCACTGTAACTCAAAATCCACCGCCAGTCATCCAGAACCTCTCCAAGAGTTCCGTTTTTCCATTTTTTGACGAGAATATCCAGGGATTCAAACATTATTTTTTTATTTGCTGTTTCGTTCGTTTTTTCGTTTTCTTTCATAGCTTCCGATTCCACAGTTACATTTATGGTGTCTCTTCCGTTTTCAACGACAAAAAGACCTTCCCATTCTTCCTATCATTCGAACAGAAAGGCCTTTTCTTATGTTCCTGACCTGCTGATAAAGCAGGTAAAATCACAAAATATTATTTGTAGTTAACGATCTTTCCAAAATCCGGTTTCAGAGCAGCACCGCCAACAAGGCCGCCATCGATATCCGGCTGTGCAAACAGTTCCGGAGCAGTTGCTGCGTTTACAGATCCGCCGTACTGGATACGGATAGCTTCTGCGGTAGCTTCGTCATAGATCTCAGCGATGCAGTCACGGATACCTTTGCATACTTCCTGAGCCTGCTCGGTTGTAGCTGTTTTTCCTGTTCCGATTGCCCAGATCGGCTCGTAAGCGATAACGGCTGTTTTAGCCTGATCAGCTGTAACATTAAGGAAACCAACCTTAACCTGCTGACGGATAAAGTCCATGGTTACGCCCTGCTCTCTCTGTTCCAGAGTCTCGCCGCAGCACATAATCGGTGTGATACCATGTTCAAATGCTTTCAGCATTTTCTTGTTAACGGTTTCACTTGTTTCTGCGAAGTATTCTCTTCTCTCAGAATGGCCAAGTACAACGTATTTTACTCCAACATCTGTGAGCATAGCCGGGGAGATCTCTCCTGTGAAAGCACCTTTCTCCTCAAAATACATGTTTTCAGCACCAACCTGGATATTGCTGCCTTTTGTAGCTTCAATAACCGGAATAATGTCAATAGCTGGTACGCAGAAAACTACATCAACTTCATCATTTGCAACTAACGGTTTCAATTCCTCCACAAGAGCAACTGCTTCACTGGGAGTTTTGTTCATTTTCCAGTTACCTGCGATAATTTTTCTTCTTGCCATGGTTTTTATCTCCTTCTTTTCTTACATCAATATCTAATTAATCATGCCTTTTACACAGCACAATAATTATTCATTTATTTGTCATCTGCTGCCGCAACACCCGGGAGTTCTTTTCCTTCCAGGAATTCCAGAGAAGCACCGCCGCCGGTGGAAATGTGGCTCATCTTATCTCCAAATCCAAGCTGGTTAACAGCAGCTGCAGAGTCACCGCCGCCGATGATGGTTGTTGCATCTGTCTCAGCAAGGGCTTTTGCCACTGCGATCGTACCTTTTGCAAGGATCGGATTTTCAAATACGCCCATCGGTCCGTTCCATACAACAGTCTTAGCAGTTTTAACAGCTTCCGCAAATTTTTCTGCTGTTGCCGGTCCAATGTCCAGACCCATCTCGTCAGCCGGCATAGCGTCAGCTGCAACTACAGATACTTCTATCTCAGCATCGATCGGGTTCGGGAATGCTTTTGCGATGGTCGTATCAACCGGAAGAAGCAGATTCTTACCCAGTTCCTCTGCTTTTGCGATCATGGATTTACAGTAGTCAATTTTCTCATCATCAACGAGAGAAGTACCTACTTCAAAGCCTCTTGCTTTCTGGAATGTGTAAGCCATACCACCACCGATGATCAGAGTATCACATTTTTCCAGAAGGTTGTTGATCACGTTCAGTTTATCTGCAACTTTTGCGCCGCCAAGGATGGCTACAAATGGTCTTTCCGGGTTATTTACCGCATTTCCCAGGAAATCGATTTCTTTCTGCATCAGATATCCAACTGCACAGGTGTCGATAAACTCGGTAACACCTACGTTAGAGCAGTGTGCACGATGAGCGGTACCAAAAGCATCATTTACAAATACATCTGCCAAAGAAGCCAGCTCTTTACTGAATGCTTCGCCGTTTTTTGTCTCTTCTTTTCTGTAACGTGTATTCTCCAAAAGGATTACATCGCCGTCCTGCATAGCTTCCACTGCAGCTTTTGCATTCGGACCTACCACTTCCGGATCAGCAGCAAATTTTACTTCCTGTCCAAGAAGCTCAGACAAACGTACTGCTACAGGTGCCAGTGACAGCTCCGGTTTCGGTTCTCCCTTCGGTTTTCCGAGGTGAGAGCAAAGGATGATTTTTCCACCGTCAGCAATCAGTTTTTTGATGGTCGGAAGAGCAGCTACCAGACGGTTTTCATCTGTAATTTTGCCTTCTTTTAACGGTACATTGAAGTCACAGCGAACCAGGACTTTTTTGCCTTTTACGTTGATGTCATCAACAGATTTTTTATTAAGCATGTGATATGCCTCCTTTAATTTTCTAATTAAAATGGGTCCGGTCCAAATCAGACCGGACCCTTATAATGAGTCTATACTTGTTGTGCGCTAAAATTAAGCGTTCAGCAGTTTGCCAAAATGTTTGATTGTACGAACCATCTGGCTTGTATAGGAGTTCTCGTTATCATACCAGGAAACTACCTGTACCTGAGTTGTGCCATTGTCAAGCGGCAGAACCATAGTCTGTGTAGCATCGAACAGAGAACCATAGGTCATTCCTACGATATCGCTGGATACGATTTCGTCTTCGTTGTATCCGAAGGACTCGTTAGAAGCTGCTTTCATAGCTGCATTGATCTCATCTTTTGTAACAGTTCCTTCTACAACTGCTGTTAAGATCGTAGTAGAACCTGTCGGAGTCGGAACACGCTGTGCAGCGCCGATTAATTTGCCGTTCAGTTCCGGAATAACCAGACCGATAGCTTTTGCAGCACCTGTGCTGTTCGGAACGATGTTAACTGCTGCTGCACGAGATCTTCTCAGATCGCCTTTTCTCTGCGGTCCGTCCAGAGTCATCTGGTCGCCTGTGTAAGCATGAATTGTGCACATGATACCAGTTTTGATCGGTGCGCAGTCATTCAGTGCTTTTGCCATCGGAGCGAGGCAGTTTGTTGTACAGGAAGCTGCGGAGATGATCTTATCTTCTTTTGTAAGGCCTTCATGGTTTACATTGTAAACGATGGTCGGCAGATCGTTTCCAGCCGGAGCGGAAATGATAACGTGTTTAGCACCTGCATCAATATGAGCCTGAGCTTTTGCTTTGGAGGTATAGAAACCTGTACACTCCAGAACTACATCAACGCCGATTTCTCCCCACGGAAGCTCAGCTGCGTTAGCTTTTGCATAGATTTTGATTTCTTTTCCATCAACGATAATAGAATCTTCGCCTGCGGAAACTTTATCGCACAGAGCGTATCTACCCTGAGTGGAATCATATTTTAATAAATGAGCAAGCATTTTCGGGGATGTTAAATCGTTGATTGCTACGATTTCAAAGCCTTCTGCTCCAAACATCTGTCTGAACGCAAGACGTCCAATACGTCCAAAACCATTAATTGCTACTTTTACTGCCATGATTGAATTCCTCCTAAAAGTGATATTTTCATGTTTCTATATATATTTTTTGTGAAACATCAACCTTACTGTATTGTACCTAATTTGCATAGAAAATTCAAGAGCTTTTTGAAAAAGATACCAAAGTATACCGTAAAAATTCGGTAAATCTAGATAGGACAAAACTCCGGTTTTCTCTGACGGAACCTGGTATAGTAAGAAAATCCGCAGTTTTTCAGAAGCTCCGTGACCTTTTTAAAGTCATATCCGATATGGGACGGTTTGTGGGCATCTGCCCCCACAGTGATCATCTCACCGCCCAGTTCCCGATAGCGGCGAATCACATCCGGATGCGGATTGGGGAAGCCCAGCTTGCGGTATCCTGCTGTATTGACTTCCAACGCCTTTCCATTCTCGATCAGCTCTTTTAAAATCTCATCGATAATATCGGCAAATTTCCGGTAACTGTAATCTTGCGCCCTGTTTTTTCCGTAACGCACAATATAGTCCAGATGTCCAAGGGAATCGAAATCCCGAAACGCCTTTATGTTTTCAAGCATTCCCTCAAAATAGGAACGGTAGGCCTCAGCATCATCCATTTCCGCAAAAGCTTCTTTATAATAAGGGTCCCGGTTATTGATCAGATGAATCGATCCTATCACATAATCAAAGGGATACTTTTTCAAAAACACCCGGTATCGTTCTGCCAGATGGGGCTGCAGTCCCAGTTCCACTCCCATAAAAACCTCCAGGCGTCCCCGATATTTTTCCCTGACACGAGTGATCTCATTGTGATAGGCCTCCGGATCATAATCGAAGATCAAACCTTTTTCCGGGAAATCCCAGTCTATGTGATCCGTAAAGCAAATCGCATCAATTCCCAAAGATATGGATTTTTCCGCCATACTGTCCGGTTTCGCACAGCTGTCCTGTGAGTATTCCGTATGCATATGCATGTCTGCTAACATCGTATGGTGCCACCTCCAAGTACGTAATTTCCATCATAGAATACAACAGCCTGTCCCGGCGTTATGGCTCTCTGGGGTTCTTCGAATATACATCGAACCCAATCTTCGCCTTCGTGATACAGCCGGCAGAGAGATCCTTTGTGATTGTATCTTATTTTCGCCATCACCGCCATGCCGTCGTCAAAATCGGCCCGGGACATGTAGTTCAGCCGGTCTGCAAGAAGCTCCTTTGAAAAAATATCTTCGTTTTCTCCTATAACCACTTCATTGGTTTCCGGACGGATCTCTGCTACAAATACAGGATGTCCCATGCTTAAGTTCAAGCCTTTTCTCTGTCCGATGGTATAATGGGTGATCCCTTTGTGCGTACCGATTACCTCACCTTTTGTATTGACAAAATTGCCGGGGCGAATGTCCGCATCGGAATTTTCCTCAATGAATTTTGCATAATCATGGTCCGGCACAAAACAGATTTCCTGACTGTCCGGTTTGTGAGCAACCGGTAGCTGAATTTTTTCGGCGATAGCACGGATTTCATCTTTTGTATACGCCCCCACCGGCATCAATGTATGGGACAGCTGTTCCTGGGTCAGATTGTATAACGCATACGTCTGATCTTTTGCCGCAGTGGCCGATTTTTTCAGGGAAAATCTCCCGTCCGGGAGGCGTTCGATCTGCGCATAATGACCGGTGGCAATGTAATCTGCCCCGATGTCCATACTTCGCTTCAAAAGAGACTCCCATTTTACATACCGGTTACAGGCGATACACGGATTCGGTGTTCTTCCTGCCAGATATTCAGTAATGAAATAGTCCATTACGTTTGTACGGAACTCCTCTTTGAAATTCATCACGTAATATGGGATGTCCAGTGCCTGAGCAACTCTCCTGGCATCATCTACCGCAGAAAGCCCGCAGCAGCCACCGTTTTCTTCCATTGTCGCCTGATCTTCATCCTGCCAGATTTGCATGGTCACACCAATCACTTCATAGCCGGCCTCTTTCAGCAGATAAGCAGCCACAGAGGAATCCACACCTCCGGACATGCCTACGACAACTCGCTTTCTGTCCATTAATATTCTTCCTTTTCGTCTTCTTCGCCTTCATGAATATCAGATTTCGGCTTGGAAAGGCCTTCAATCTTAATTCCGTGCTTCTCCGCATAGTCCCAGAGAGCGGCATGAATCGCTTCTTCTGCCAGCAGTGAACAGTGTACTTTGATGGGCGGAAGACCGTCAAGAGCCTCCATAACAGCCCTGTTGGTCACCTGAAGAGCTTCCTGAATGGTTTTTCCTTTTACCAGTTCGGTTGCCATACTGCTGGTTGCCACGGCTGCACCGCAGCCAAATGTTTTAAATTTACAATCCTGAATAACACCATTGTCATCGATATCCAGATACATTCTCATAATATCTCCGCATTTTGCGTTTCCTACTGTACCAACGCCGCTGGCGTTTTCAATCTCCCCTACATTTCTCGGATTCTGAAAATGATCCATCACTTTTTCTGAGTACATGAGTTTTTCCTTTCTGTTATAACAATTGTTCTTTGATAACTTTTACTTTTTCCGCATTTTCTTTTCCGCACTCGTTTATGATCATGCGAACTCTATTTTTCCTGTTTCTTCATAAAGTCTTCATACAGCGGGGACATACTTCTGAGACGTCCTACAATTTTCTTAATGGTTTCCACTGTAAAGTCAATATCTTCTTTTGTGGTTTCGGCACTGAGTGTCATACGAAGGGAACCGTGTGCGATCTCATGAGGCAGTCCGATTGCCAGCAGTACATGGGAGGGATCAAGACTTCCGGAAGTACATGCGGATCCGCTGGAAGCAGCAATTCCTTCCATATCCAGCATGATCAAAAGAGATTCTCCTTCAATAAACTGAAAACTGATATTTACATTGTTCGGAAGGCGTTTCACCGGATCACCGTTCAGACGGCAATAGGGAATCTCATTTAAAATACGGCCGATGAGATAATCTCTCAGTTCGCATTCTTTCTTTGTACGCTCTTCCATTGTGGCAGCCGCCATTTCCGCAGCCACGCCATATCCAACAATACCCGGAACATTTTCCGTACCAGCTCTGCGCTTTCTCTCCTGACCTCCACCATGAACAAAGGAACGGATTTTAACGCCTTTGCGGATATAGAGGAAACCAATCCCCTTCGGACCGTTGATCTTGTGAGCACTGGAACTCAACATATCGATATGATATTCATCCACGTTAATCGGCACCTGCCCAAACGCCTGCACCGCATCAGTATGAAACAAAATGTCGTGTTCTCTGGCGATCAGACCAATCTCTTTGATCGGCTGAATGGTCCCGATCTCATTATTGGCAAACATAACGGAAATCAGAATCGTATCCGGTCGAATGGCCTTTTCCAGTTCATCCAGTTTTACAACGCCATTTTCATCTACATCTAAATAAGTAATCTCCGCACCTTTGGATTCCAGATATTCACAGGTATGCAGAATCGCATGATGCTCGATTTTTGTGGTGATAATGTGCTTTCCTTTGCTGCTGTACGCGTCAAAAGCCGCTTTCAGAGCCCAGTTGTCCGCCTCGCTCCCACCTGCGGTAAAATATATTTCTTCTGTTTTTGCGCCAAGCACTCTTGCGATAGACTCCCGTGCTTTTGTCACAGCTGCTTTACTTCTGCCTGCAATCTCATAGATACTGGACGGATTGCCATAGTTCTCTGTAAAATACGGAATCATGGCCTCTACCACTTCCGGTGCTGTCTTCGTTGTAGCCGCATTATCCAAATATATCATTTTTTTCACTTTTTTCTCCTCCTAATTTTCACAAGCCTGTGCACAAATCTGTCCTTTGTCCCGCAGTTTCCGACTTTCTTCCACCAATTGGTCCAACCACATGGTATCCACCGCCTGTGTTATGCTTTCATTAATTCTCTGCCATACAAACCGGGTCACGCACTGATCCGCTCCGCTGCAGCCGGATTCCTCATGATTTCCGGCACATGCAACTGCCTCCAGATTGCCTTCCAGGGCCCGAAGTACATCGCCCACGGATATTTCCGAAGCAGGACGCGAAAGCTGATAACCACCACCGGCACCTCTCACACTGACCACCAGCCCGGCCGTGCGAAGCTTTCGAACCAACTGTTCCAGATAACTTTCGGATATATTCTGCCTCCTGGCAATACTCTGAATGCTCACAGGCTCAAATTCACTGTACAACGCAAGATCAATAAGTGCCCGAAGCCCATACCTTCCTTTTGTTGAAAGTTTCATCTTTACCTCCCGTCCGCATTTTCTGCGGTTCCAATCAGAAACAGGCGAATCTGCGCATCACTGTTTCGCCTTTCTTTTAATCCGACTATTTTACTCGGGTTTTTCTATTGGAAAGTATAGTACCAATCGAATGTTCTGTCAAGGGTTCTGTCTGAATATATTTTTAAGAAAAAAAAAAAATGGAGTGCAGTATGAAAAAAAGACTGATACAGGGCACTGCAATTCTCACAACTGCAGGTCTTTTCTGCAAATTACTCGGCTTCTTCTATAGAATATTCCTGTCGCATATAATCGGTGCAGAAGGGATGGGACTTTATCAATTGATTTTTCCTGTACACAACCTGTGTTTTGCTTTTTCTGTAGGCGGTATTCAGACAGCGCTTTCCCGTATGATCGCCGCCAGTCTCGGAAAAAAAGACAGCCGCAGTGCACAGTCCATCTTTTTAGCAGGCTTGTTCTGCTCCGTGTCCGCTGCATGCCTTCTGTCCGTCTTTCTCCGTCATTTTTCCGGATTCATCAGTCTCCATATTCTAAAAGAACCTCGTTGCAGCGTACTTTTGAAAATTCTCTCTCTTTCTCTGCCCTTAAGTGCCATCCATGCCTGCACCAACGGCTATTTTTTTGCCCGAAAAGAGACGAAAGTTCCTGCAGCACTACAGGTGGGTGAACAGCTGATTCGAATCACTTCTTCCTTCCTGATTTATCTGTTTTTCGCCAAAAATCAGCTGGAGCCCTCCCCGATGATTGCTGTATTCGGACTGGTATGCAGTGAATTTTCGGCTATGGCGCTGTCTCTGTTCTTTCTTACCGGAGATTTTCACAGTCGAAAGATATCCACAGCATCCTTTCACGGCTGCATGGTTCACCTGCCTGAAATATTCCGGCTCTCTTTTCCGATAACCATGAATCGCGTACTTTTAAATCTGCTCCACAGTACAGAGGCTATTCTGATTCCCTGGACGCTGCGGCGTGCCAACATGGCTGCCAATGATGCTCTGTCCACTTTTGGTATTCTGAGCGGTATGTCTATGCCGGTAATTCTGTTTCCCACTGCTATCATAAATTCTATGGCGGCGATATTGCTGCCTGCCGTTGCGGAAGAACAGGCAGTGGGCAACCAAAAGGCTATCCTTAAATTAATTCTCAATACGGTCCTTTATGCATTGTTGATGGGCCTCTCCTTTTGGCTGCTTTTTCTGATTTTCGGAAACGTTTTAGGGAACCTGATGTTCCACGAAAAAAACGCAGGCAATTTCATCCGAACGCTGTCTTTTATCTGTCCATTTCTGTACCTGAACATAACCTTGTCCAGTATTTTAAACGGTCTGGGAAAGACCTTTACCTGTTTTTTGATTAATTTTCTGGATCTTTCCGTACGGATTCTGTTTCTTTTGCTCCTCATTCCCGTGTTTGGAGTTAAGGGCTATCTGTACGGGCTTTTGACCGGTGAAATACTGGCCACGATTGCAAGTTCTGCAGCTCTTGCACACTTCCTCCGGAAAGATTTCAGTCGACAAATAAAAAAAGATGTATTATAATTTCAAAAAAGCGAAGTCGCTGTACCTGCAAACGACACGCTGCAACCGTTACAAGATGAGGAGATAGAAAAAATGAGTTTTGAATTTATTGAAAAGCTTCCGACCCCGGCTGAAATACGTCAGCAGTATCCGATATCTGACCGGATCAAAGAGGTCAAAGCCAAACGTGATGCCATGATTCGCAGGGTTTTTACAGGAGAATCCGAAAAGTTTATTGTTATTATCGGTCCCTGTTCTGCGGACAATGAAGATGCCGTGTGCGAGTATATCAATCGTTTGAGCCGCATTCAGGAAAAAGTAGCAGACCGTTTGATTCTGATTCCGCGTATATACACAAACAAACCGAGAACCACAGGAGAAGGATATAAAGGGCTCCTGCACCAGCCGGATCCCTCTAAAAAACCGGATCTCCTGGCGGGATTGGTGGCCATTCGAAAATTGCACATGCGTGCCATCGAAGAAAGCGGTCTGACCGCTGCCGATGAAATGCTTTATCCGGAAAACTGGCAGTATCTGAACGACCTGCTTTCCTATGTTGCCGTAGGCGCCCGTTCAGTGGAAAATCAGCAGCATCGGCTGGTGGCCAGCGGCATTGATATCCCGGCTGGTATGAAAAATCCTACCAGCGGCGATCTGTCCGTTATGCTGAATGCACTGGTAGCAGCGCAGGGACACCATACGTTTATTTATCGAAACTGGGAAGTTAAAACCAGCGGCAACGAGTTGGCCCATACCATACTGCGGGGAGCTGTTAACAAACACGGAAATGCACTTCCCAATTATCATTATGAGGATCTGCAGCTGCTGCTTCATCTGTACGGGGAACGCAACCTGAAAAATCCGGCTGCCATCGTCGACACCAACCATTCCAATTCCAACAAAAAATTTGATCAGCAGATCCGTATAGCCAAAGAGGTGCTTCACAGCCGCAATCACAACAGCGATATCCGAAAGCTGGTAAAAGGTCTGATGATTGAAAGTTATCTGGTGGAAGGGAATCAGAAGATCGGATGCGAAAATCACGTATACGGAAAATCCATCACGGACCCCTGTCTCGGCTGGGAAGATACCGAGCGGCTGATTTATTCCATCGCGGATCTCTGCTGAAAATATGGCCTCTGCCTATTAAATCTCCGCCCGGAAGCGAACGAAAAGAGACCGGCAAAATTGCCGGTCTCTTTTCGTTCGCTTTTCCTATTTTCGCGGATGTGCTTTTGTGTACACCTCACGCATTTTGTTAATGCTCATATTCAAATAGATCTGTGTGGTAGAAATGTCTGCATGTCCCAGCATTTCCTGAACACTTTTTAAATCAGCACCATTCTGAATCAAATGTGTGGCAAAAGAGTGGCGCAGCGTCTGTGGTGTGATATCTACTTCGATACCGGCATCTTTGGCATAGCTTTTCAGCACTTTCCAAAACCCCTGCCGACTCATGGGCTTCCCGGAACAATTCACAAAAAAATCTTCACAGTCCATCCCATGCAGCAGTTCCTTGCGGCCTTTATCTACGTATGCAGACAATGCTTTTTTTGCTGTATTTCCAAATGGGATAATACGCTCTTTATTTCGGTCACTGCAGTGAATATAACTCATCTTCATGTTCACATCATCGGTTTTCAGATGAATCAGCTCGCTGACACGGATTCCGGTGGCATACAGGAGTTCCAGCATAGCCTTGTCCCTCAGTCCTTTTGCCGAATCACCTTTCGGCTGGCGCAGCAGCAGATCCACTTCACTCACTGTAAGAATATCCGGAACTTTTTTCTCAATCTTCGGCGGCTTCAGTTCTTCCGAAATATCAGCAGGCACCATTCCTTTTTTGGCCATATACTGATAAAAAGCCCGGATAGATGCAACGTTTCTTGAAATGGTCGATGCTGCAAATTTTTCCCGTTCCAGATACAGCATATAGGAATTCAGATTCGTCGCAGTAACCTGCTCCCACTTGGTTACCTGCTGTTCCTCCATCAAATATTTCTGCAATTTTTTCAAATCACGTTCATATGATATTTCCGTATTGCTGGATGCCTTTTTGGTTTTATGTAAATATCGAATAAACTTTTGAATTGCATTTTCCATAAAATTATTTTCCTTCTCTTATGTATTGTAAGCAATTCACCCTTCAAAATCAGTAATTAATTTGTATTATATCCTCTATCTCCAGGAAAAGCAAACCTTATTTTTTGCGATATTTCCGGCATTTTCTCAACTTTTTCCCAAAACAACTACATGTATTTTCCTTCTTTTTTCCGGACACTATATCTTGTTAATTTATTTTTAAAATTTTTGTAAAATATCCCAGATTTTCGGATTGACATAAAACTGTAATAAAACGCCGCAAACAAGACCCAGAAAACAAAATATCATAAAAAATATGTAATTTCTCGTAGTTGTTTTATGTTGTTTCAGAGGAATTTTCCATTCGGTTGACATATTACAGGTTAAAATTATTGCAAAGAAAAAGAATGGAAAAGAAATCAAAAACAAAAATGCATTGTTCAGAAGAAAAGACAGCATCTTCATACCTCCCCTGCCCACGATGATCAGGCTGAAAATCCATCCCAACACAACTCCGGCACAGAAAAAGAGTCCCTGAGCAAAAATCTTACCGATTTTTGCAAATCCTGACAAAAGCAAAACCAGAAATAAAACCATGACTCCAAACACCATCCGGTGCAGTATACCGGTATCTGCCGTACACTCCAGGCTGGTATCCAGATCTGCCAGCCAGACTGCCTGTTGATAGGCACTGCTGCCCCTCCAGAGAAAATGGAAGAATATGCAGCCCGCCAGAATACCGGCAACGAAGATCAGGCAAATCTGCATCAATCTGTCTGCGATTTGTTTTTTCTGCATGGCCGTTCCTCCATTTGTCTTATGTAATCATATGTGAACGACAGCAAAAATAGAATTCGATATAGGCAGATAATCACAAAAAACCCTGTAAACCAATATGGTTTACAGGGTTTGATTTTAAGCTTTCGGTTATTTTGCGTAATCCGTGACTCTTGATTCACGAATAATGTTAACCTTAATCTGCCCCGGGTATTCCAGTTCTGCTTCAATTCGTTTGGAAATATTTCTCGCCAACAATACCATATCTGCATCACTGATTTTTTCCGGAACAACCATAACACGAACTTCCCTTCCGGCCTGAATAGCAAAAGATTTATCGACACCGTCAAACTCGTTTGTGATGTCTTCCAACTGTTTTAATCTGTTTGTATATGTTTCTAAAGTTTCACGTCTTGCACCTGGTCTTGCAGCCGAAATAGCATCTGCCGCCTGAACAATGCATGCAATCAGAGAGGTCGGCTCCACATCGCCGTGATGTGACTCAACCGCATTGATTACAGTATGTGATTCCTTGTACTTTCTACATAAGTCTGCCCCAATTTGAATATGGGATCCCTCTACCTCATGGTCAATGGATTTGCCGATATCATGCAGGAGACCGGCACGCTTTGCAATACGTATGTCAGTTCCTACTTCGGCTGCCAAAAGTCCTGACAACTCAGCAACTTCTATAGAATGTTTTAATGCGTTTTGTCCATAGCTGGAACGGAATCGCATTCTTCCAAGTAAACGTACCAGTTCCGGGTGAATACCGTGCACGCCCACCTCAAGGGTAGCTGCTTCACCTTCTTCACGCATCATGGTCTCTACTTCTTTCTGCGCCTTCTCAACCATCTCTTCAATACGGGCCGGATGAATTCGTCCGTCCACAATCAGTTTTTCCAACGCAATACGTGCCACTTCACGTCTGATCGGATCAAATCCTGACAGGACAACTGCTTCCGGTGTATCGTCAATAATCAGATCGACGCCGGTCAAAGTCTCTAATGTTCGGATATTTCGTCCCTCACGTCCAATGATCCTTCCCTTCATCTCATCGTTGGGAAGCTGGACAACTGAAATGGTGCTCTCGGATACATGGTCAACCGCACATTTCTGAATGGCTGTAACCACATATTCCTTTGCCTTTTTGGTTGCTTCTTCTTTCGCCTGACCCTCCAATTCTTTGTAGAGCTTGGCAACATCAAATTTCACATCATCTTCAACAGTTTTTAATAAATATTCTTTTGCCTGGTCGGAGGTCATGCCTGCGATTCTTTCCAGTTCATTGAGCGCTTGCTCGTGTAACTCATCTACTTTCTTCTCACGTTTCTTTAGCTCTGTCTCTTTCGCTGTGTAATCCGCTTCACGTCGTTCAATCGCTTCTGTCTTTTTATCCAGTGCATCTTCTTTGGACAAAATACGTTTTTCCTGCTTTTGAACTTCCGCTCTCCTCTCTTTGATCTCTTTGTCCGCCTCATTTTTTGCTCTGAGGCTTTCCTCCTTGATCTCCAAAAGTGCCTCTCGTTTCTTAGTTTCCGCCGATTTAATGGCATCATCTATTATGCTTCTTGCTTTTTCTTCCGCAGTTCCAATCTTCTCAGCATCCCTTTTTGTCTTATTGGCAACAGCAGTTTTCCATGTTACAGGAATGGCAATAAGCAGAGTGACTACAACAGCAACAATTCCAACAATAATTGAACTTGTCACTACAGGAGCACCTCCTTATTTAGTTTTCATTGTACAAATACAACGGTTTAATTTTATACTGTTTTGTTCATTATGTCAAGTTTTCTTCGCGCAATACCTTCCAAATATCGTGATTTGAAAAACCTTGTCTGGTGAGTGCACCCACTATACGGTTCAGATTCTTTTCGTCCGGTTTTTCATCACAGTTCCACTTTTTATACAAGCATCTGCGAAGGACCTCAGTCTCATTCATGTCTTCACATCCGTCAATGGCCTCCTCCACCAGTTCCTTATCCACTCCGCGGCGAATTAAATCATAGCGGATGCGCATTCTGCTTTTTCGATTACAGCAGCATTCCACATATCTTTTTGCATATCTGGCATCATCCAGATAGCCAAATGAACGCACGTAATCGATAGCTTCCTGTACTGCCTCAGCTGAAAAGCCGCTTCGGGCAAGGGATGCTCTCAGTTCCTGCTCTGTCTTGTCTGTTTGTGTCAGGATCTTTAACGCCTTTAATTTGGCTTTTTTACTCTCTTCCATTTTATCTGCACCAGCTCTAAAGCAAGGTAAACCTGCCCTTTTCCGCAGAAAACAGCAGGTTCCTTTTCTTCATTTCTCTAATTTATCCCATTTATAAGACTGCTTGCTTTTGACCCCGTTTTTCCGAGATTTCTTACTTTCCGGTCTCTTTCCTTGCACTCTCTTCTTTTACTGTTTTTTCTTTCTCGGCCTTCTCTTTTCCCGGCTCTTTCTTTTCGATATTTTCATCAGCCTCTGTTTTTTCGACGCCAAGGCCATAATGAGCACGCACCTTGGCTTCAACTTCTTCCATTACCTCAGGGTTTTCTTTCAGATACTGTTTTGCATTCTCACGGCCCTGACCGATCTTCGCCCCATTATACGCGTACCACGCACCACTTTTCTGAATCACATTAACATTAGCAGCAAGATCCAGAATATCACCGGCCCGGGAGATTCCCTCACCGAACATGATGTCAAACTCTGCCTCTTTAAAGGGCGGTGCGATTTTGTTTTTCACCACTTTGATCCTGGTTCTGTTACCGACCATGGTTCCGGACTGCTTTAATGACTCAATCCTTCTGACATCCATGCGGATAGACGCATAAAATTTTAAAGCGCGCCCTCCTGTGGTAGTCTCCGGATTGCCGAACATAACGCCGATCTTTTCTCGCAGCTGGTTGATAAAAATAACAATACAGCTGGATTTGCTGATCAAGGCAGTCAGTTTTCTGAGAGCCTGAGACATCAGGCGGGCCTGCAGGCCCACATGGCTGTCACCCATATCGCCGTCGATCTCCGCTTTCGGAACGAGGGCTGCAACGGAGTCCACAACCACAATATCCACAGCTCCCGAACGCACCATCGTCTCCGTAATCTCAAGAGCCTGCTCGCCGCTGTCCGGCTGTGAAATATAAAGATTATCAATATCTACACCAATATTTTTTGCATAGACCGGATCAAGAGCATGTTCCGCATCGATAAACCCTGCAATGCCGCCCCGTTTCTGCACTTCTGCCACCATATGCAGTGCCACTGTCGTTTTTCCACTGGATTCCGGTCCGTAAATCTCAACAATACGTCCTTTTGGTATACCGCCAAGCCCAAGAGCCAGATCAAGGCTCAAAGAACCGGTGGGAATCGTTTCTACATTCATATTTGCGCCGGAATCACCCAGCTTCATAACAGCACCTTTTCCATACTGCTTTTCAATCTGTACAAGCGCTGCATCTAACGCTTTTAGTTTTTCTTCTTTTACCATACATAATCTCCTTAATACGAACAAGTGTTCGTTTATCTAAATATAATCATAGTACACTTCTTTGTTTCTGTCAATAATAAAGTTTTAAAATTCCTGGGAAAAATGGCGAACTGCCTGGACAAATTTAAATTATCATACTCTTTGAGATTCGTCAACCAGTTTTCCAACGTCATGTTACAAATCTGTTACAAACATAATAAGTTTTTTATATTTATCTGCTCTGTTCGGGTTGAAATCTTTCTTTTTTTATACTACAATAGGTTCGATAAATGGTGTTTTGTGTTTTAGAGAGGAGTGTTAAAATGAAAAGGAGATTACGATTACCGATCGGACTGGGTGTTGCTTTGGTTCTGACTGCATCTGTACCGGCTTTCGCCACCACGTCACCCGATCAGGCATCGTCCGCGACAGAAGTTTCTGCCGATTCGACCGAAAATAAAATATCTGCCGCCTGGCAGCAGGATAAAACAGAAGAACATATGGATCAATGGTACATAAGCCTGACGGATAACAGCGATGACCCGGATTCCCAGATTCCTTTTACCGGCAGCGGAGCATATGAATTCAATGGAAAGACCTACTTTCTGAAAGATGGCTACCTGCAGACCGGTGCCCAGAAGATTGAATCAACATCCAATGAGACCAATAATACAGGTTCCGATACCGAAAATGACATCGCAGGTCTGGAGAAGGTTCTTACTCCGGCAGAAAGCCTCATAAAGGGAAAGACTTATTATTTTTCTGCCGAAGGCACAGATCCCTCCCAGGATGCCCTTGGTTCCCTTGTGACCGGTGAGAATCAATGGATCTCCCTTAAGGAGAACAGTCAGACAAAATGGTTTTATGTATCCGAGACCGGCGAAGTTGACACTTCCAAAACCGGTTACATTGAAATAGGAGAAAACTTCTACTATCTGGAAGAAGACGGAACCGCAAAGACCGGTGAAGTCGAAGTAAACGGAGTTAAGTATTACTTTGAAAAAGCTGCCGGTGGAAAACGTGCCATGGTAACCGGATGGCAGATTCTGGATGGCCGTCTGATTTACTTTAATTCCAATTGCGAAGTTGCCAATTCCGGAGCGAACGGCTGGCTGAATAAATTCGACCACTGGTACTGGTTCAAAGACGGTGTAATGCAGACCGGTTGGCATAAGATTAAAAACATCTGGTATTACATGGATGAAGATACCGGCATCATGCAGACCGGCTGGTTCAGTGACGGTAAAGCAACCTATTATGCGAACTCCAACGGAGCTATGCAGACCGGTTGGATCAAGCTGAGCAATATCTGGTATTACCTCAATCCCAGCGGTGCGCTCCAGACCGGCTTTTATACGGTAAAAGGTGTCCGCTATTATGCAGATGAAAATGGTGCCATGAAGACCGGTTGGCAGAAAATTCAGGATACCTGGTATTACTTTAACACGAGTGGTGCCATGCAGACCGGCTGGATCAAGCTGAAAAATCTCTGGTACTATCTGGACCCGTCAAGCGGTGCCATGAAAACTGACTGGCAGAAGCTCAGCGGAAACTGGTACTATCTGGATCCGGTAAACGGCGATATGAAGATAGGCTGGATTAAAATCGAAGATACATGGTATTATCTGTACTCAAACGGAATAATGGCAGCCAACAAATGGGTAGGTGACTACTATCTTCTCGGAAACGGCGCTATGGCTACTAACCAGTGGATCGGTAAATACTATGTCGGCGAAGATGGAAAATGGATTCCAAACTACGATCCCGAAATAACCGGCGGTAAATGGGTAAAAATCGGTAACACTTGGTACTATGAGAAAAAAGACGGTACCTACATCTGTAACAAATGGAAGAAAATCGATGGATTATGGTACTACTTCAAGCCGGACGGAGCTATGGTAACCGGATGGCAATACATCGGTAATTATAAATATTATTTTGCATCTTCAGGTAAGCTTGTGCAGGATCTGGACGGCATTCTGGCAAAACAAAGCGAATATCAAATTACCGTTAACCGTCAGAAATGTCAGGTTATGGTCTATGCAAAAGACAGTGCCACCGGCAAATTCAACGTTCCGGTAAAAACTTTTGTATGTTCCGTGGGAATGCCTGACAGTCCTACTCCGACCGGCACCTATTACACACCCGAGAAAATGCGCTGGCATACACTCATGGGGCCGTCCTATGGACAGTACTGCACACGAATCACGCCAGCGAATCAGGGAATTTTGTTCCATTCAGTAGCTAGTCCTCAGCCAAATAACAACTGTCTGCCTGCTGCTGAATATAACAAGCTTGGTCAACCCGCATCCCACGGCTGTGTACGTCTCTGCGTAAGAGATGCAAAATGGATCTACGACAACTGTAATTTAAATACGAAAGTCACCATCAGTGATTCAGAAGCAACACCTTTTGACAAACCGGAATCCACCAAGATTCCGCTATCCCAGACCTGGGACCCGACGGATCCGAATCCGCCTTCAAACCAAAATTATCTGTAATAAGTTATTAAAAAATGAGTTGCCGCAAATGCGGTAACTCATTTTTTATCTGTCGATTTATTAATCATATAAAGATAATCTTCTAAAACAATAACCAAATCTGTTATCCGATCAGCCAGTCATACATTGCCTGATACTGAAGAGCAGATGCCGGCCATGAATAGTCCTGAGCCATGGCCCGATCAACGATCTTATTCCATTCACGCTTTCTGTCATAATAAACACATTCTGCATAGCGAATGGTATTCAGCATCTCATGTGCATTGTAATTTGTGAAGCTGAAGCCCGTACCGGTGCTCTCAAATTCGTTGTATGGCTGAACCGTATCTTTCAGGCCACCGGTCTCGCGAACGATCGGAACCGTACCATAACGCAGACTCATCAGCTGGCTCAGCCCGCAAGGCTCAAACAGGGACGGCATAAGAAATGCGTCACTGGATGCATAGATCTTATGAGACATTGCTTCCGAATAATAGATCTGAGCAGAAACTTTATTTCCATATTTCCATGCAAAATGGCGGAACATATTCTCATAGCGCTCATCTCCGGTTCCCAGAACTACAAGCTGAATGTTATCCTGGCAGAGCTCATCCATAATATAAGCAATCAGATCAAATCCCTTCTGGTCTGTCAGACGGGAAACAACACCAATCATCATGGTCTTGGGATCTTCCGGAAGGCCAAGTTCTTTCTGAAGTGCCAGTTTATTCTTAACTTTTTCCTTTCGGAAAGTTTTCGCAGAATAATTCTTAGCGATGAATTTATCCGTCTCAGGATTATAGTCATCGTAATCGATACCGTTTACAATACCTCGCAGGTCATGAGCTCGCGCGCGCATCAGGCCATCCAGCCCTTCTCCGTAGAACGGCGTTTTGATTTCTTCTGCATAGGTATTGCTTACCGTAGTAATGGCATCTGCGAATACAAGTCCGCCTTTTAACAGATTCGCATCTTTTGAGAACTCAAGTTTATCCGGTGTAAAATAATAATCAGAAAGACCGCTGATATATTTTATTGTCTTAATATCCCATACACCCTGAAACTTCAAATTGTGAATGGTCATAACAGACTTAATTCCGCGATAGAAATCTCCGCCCTGGAATCTTTCTTTTAAGTAAACAGGTACAAGACCTGTCTGCCAGTCGTGGCAATGAATAACATCCGGTCTGAATCCGATTACCGGCAGGATCGAAAGTGACGCTTTTGAAAAATAAATAAATTTCTCAAGATCGTACGGCATACCGCTGTACGGAGTACTGCAGGTAAAATATTCCTGATTATCAATAAAGTAGCATTTGACACCTTCGTATTCTGTTTCCATGATTCCAACATACTGCTGCTTCCCGTTAAAGCTCATATAAAAGTGATCACGGTACGTAATCTGCGGCTTATACTGATCCTTAATACAAGAATAATATGGAATCACTACTCTCACATCAAAATACTGTTTATCAAAGCATTTTGGCAGTGAGCCGACAACGTCAGCCAATCCTCCTGTTTTGATGAATGGCACACACTCTGACGCAACAAACAAAATATTTTTCATTTGAAAACACCCTCCCATGTTACTTGTTATCTGATATTGCTGATATTATTAATATTATATCTCATTCAGTTCCGCTTGGAAAGGATTATCTTTTACTTTTTCGCATTTATTTATATAATTTGTATATATTCCTCGATATTATGTATCATTCTTTATCTATTTTTATATTCCAATCTGATTTTATCCGCAATCAGCGCAATAAATTCCGAATTGGTTGGTTTTCCTTTTCCGTTGCTTACCGTGTATCCGAATAATTCGTCAATGGTATCCATTTTTCCTCTGCTCCAGGCCACCTCAATCGCATGACGAATAGCACGTTCCACACGGCTCGGTGTCGTCTGATGCTTTTTGGCAATGGTCGGATAAAGAATTTTTGTTATTGAATTAAGCATTTCGATATCATCTACCGAATAAATAATTGCATCTCTCAAATATTGATATCCCTTGATGTGAGCAGGAATGCCAATTTCATGAATGATATTCGTCACATCTGTCTCAAGATTGCGTTCGCGAAAAGCCTCTTTATCTTCATAGGGTTTGACTTTCCTCAATTCTCCCGTCTTTCGTTCTTTTACTGTTCTTGTATTTTTAATCCGGTTTACAACCAGACTGTTGTCAAATGGTTTTAAAATATAGTAATCGGCCCCGAGGCCAAAAGCATTTTCTGTAATCCGTTCCTGCCCAATGGCAGAAATCACAATAAAGGACGGTTGTTTTCTGAGATTCGCTTCCTGATTGATTTTTTCCATAACAGTAAGCCCGTCCATCTTTGGCATAATAATATCCAGAAGTACCACATCCGGTTCTTTTTCTTTAATTATGTCGTAAATTTCCTCGCCATTATTGGCGCGGCCAACCAGTTCCAGGTCCTTATCTTTTGTTATGATCGATCCTAGCAATTCCAGCATTTTCTCATTATCATCTGCGATTGCAACATTCAATTTTCTCATAAAAACTCCTTTATTACTTTCTGTTACTCAGCTGTTTTTTAGTACCATAACAATTATAGTAAGAATTCAAGATTGGTTCAACCTCAATGCCTGTAAAATCTGATTTTTCGTTCGTTATTATTTGACATTTTATTTAATTTTTCGTCTAAAATCTACAATTCATAACATTTTTCTACATGATTTACAACAAATAATGTCGAAAAAAGAAGCTGTGTGTCTAAACAACAGCCTCTTTTCGTATATAGACATAACAAAATTCGGAAGAAAGGTTCGGCTGATAGCAGTATCCCAACCGGTCAAACCGCTTGATTTCCTCCGGCTCTTTGATCCGATTTTCTGCTAAGAACCGCACCATCTCACCTCTGGCCATCTTTGCCAGAGTACCCTTCTGAATCACTTTTTTTCCGGAAAGTTCCCCAAAAATGCAGGTAATACATACATCTTCCGGCTTCAGGTATGATTCAATGCATTTCGAATATTCTTGTGAGGCAAGATTAATGATCAGACGCTCCGGTCCGAGCACTTCTTCATACAGCCTGCTGCCCCAATATTGATAGAGATTGGCCTTTCCGCCCACAGTCGCCTTTGCCTGCATCTCCAACCGATAGGGCACAACTCCGTCCATCGGTTTCAAAACCCCGTAGAAACCGGACAGGATTCTCAAATGTTCCTGAACATACTGCAGCATACTGTCTTCAAATACCGCCGGCGCCATATACTGATATTGAATACCCTCATAGGATAAAATCGCCGGGGTAAGATTCTTTCTGAGATCCATATGCCGGAAACGTTCAAAATTCTGCTCGGCTATTTTATCGTTACACCCCCACAGCGCCTTTGCTTCCGGATACGATAAGTGCTGCATCCAGTGCATGATCTGTTCGGCATCGTCCAAAAAAACCGGCAAATCGCGGTATTCCAGCGTATCCTCGTCCCGATTCATTTTCTTAGCCGGTGAAATGATAATCCTCATGCCAGTTCCTCCAGCATCTGTGCCGGATTATCTGCCGCTTTCACTTTACCAAAAGCTTTTATAATGATTCCCTCTTCATCGATCAGGTAAGTAGTCCGCACAACTCCCATAGATACTTTCCCGTAATTCTTCTTTTCCTGCCACACATCATAAGCCTTTATGGCAGAAAGTTCGGTATCGGATAACAACGTGAAAGTCAATTGGTATTTTTCCTGAAAACGTTTGTGTGATGCAACCGAATCTTTACTTACCCCCAAAACCACCGCATCTTTTTCCAGAAACTGAGGATAACGTTCACTGAATCCACAGGCCTGTTTCGTACATCCGGATGTATTATCTTTCGGATAAAAATACAAAATAACTTTTTTTCCAACATACTCACTCAGCGTATGCATCACTCCATCCTGATCCGGCAGGGCAAAATCCGGAGCTTTCGTTCCAATTTCCAACATAACATTTACCTCCTGTTGTTTACTGTTTTTCTATTGTTTACTGCTTTTTTCTATTGGTTACTACCGTTTTCTCTTAGTTTTTAACATTTAGATTGCCTGCAGGACAAATCCGGCCATCCAGGATACACCGTTTGCAAGAACAGCAAGCAAAACCGGATGACGGATATTCCACTTTTCATCGACAGAAAATATTCCATAAATCAAGGTCTCCGCCAGAATTACCAGCACTTCAATGGAAAATTGAATCCATATTTTCCCTATATGTTTAAAGGAAAAGCTGCCCCAACAAGCCAGCAGAACTGCTGCAGGATTAGTCAGGACATTGACCAGAAGCACCAGACATATCCCGTATTTCGAACGTATACCCAAAAAAACTGCAACAGTCAGTTCCAGTACGATCGTCATTCCAAGCGACAGACCAAACATTTTTAATAATTCTACTATTTCCATCCTGTTCTTCCGCCTCCGAACCGGATCGCTGTCCACAAAAGAAGCAGAGAAAGCGCACTTCCTGCTGCTCCTATCACAGAGCCGGACACAATCGGATTAATTCCAAAATACACGGGCAAAAAGCCAAGAAAAAGTGCAAAAGTCAGAAGTCCAAAAGAAAATCCCGGTAATTCGGGCATCCGGCAGACCAGCTGATACAGCGTAATCGGCATCGTCATATTAAAGAAAAATAATGCTGCAACGCCAAAAAACACAGAATTCGAAAACAGATACCCGCAGGAAGCCAAAACCAGTGACCACACAATTACTTTTTTCAAATGGTATTTAGCTGCCAGTATCCCACCTGCCATTTTTCCGAAAACAACTGCCAGTACAGCGATGGTTCCCCAGACGGCCTCGGTTTTCCAGGTAAAGTTCACAGCCATCCCTACATAGGAACGAATGATAACCACCAGAAAACAGCACAATGCCATAACGACAGTCTTCCCGTCTGTCAATCGACCTTCCGGATCTGCCATTTTATCCAAAACACACCCTTTTATATCGGTTATTTCTTCCATAACACAATTTTTCCCATCGCTTGTTTCTTTCAAAACATCAACTCTTGTATTCGTCATTTTTTCTGATTTCGCGTTCCTGTTTTTATCCCCACTTCTGAAGATCCAATATATCACACCCAGCAACAGCAGCATGGCAAAGCTAAAGATGATCAGGCAGGCCAATTCCAAAAATCCTGTCCCATTCTTCGCAATCCAGGCTCCTATGTACAGTCCCAATGCCCCCGGTGCGACAAAAACGCCAAGAGCGGCACCGCGCTTTCTGCAGGCAAAATCTTCCGTAATCACGCAGACGCCTCCGCCCACATGGAACAAAGCATTGCCAATGCCTGCCAGGAACGGATGAACGGAAGTACCGACAATAGTCAGCAAAACACCGGAAAGAGCGCAAAGGAATGGAATCCGTCTTTGCGCCCCACCGGTGTTTTCCCTGTCCTTACTTAAAAGTATATCCAGTAAGACACCAACAGGCATCTGAAGTGCAAATGCAGAGAAATTGTACAGCAACAGATCCTGATATCCTCGATTTCCTTCTAAAAGCCATCCGAACATGGCCAGAGCGCAGACCGCGTCAACAAATAAATGTAAAAGAGAATACAAAGCAGTCGCCTTTTCAGATATTGGGGACAATATCTCCAATGATACTTCAAAAGGTATTTTTAAGTTGATTTTCCGTCTCATGATTTTTTCTTATTCTTCTTAAGAACAATTAATAATATGGCTGTCATAATTACAACCAACCCAACGATCGCCGATACCAAAATCAACGTTGCCTTCACACCGGAATCGTCCGGAACAATCACTTTTGGCGGATCCGTTTTTTCTATCTGCATTTCTTCCGGATCTTCACCGCGTTTTGGAGCTCCCTGCGGATACAGTACAGCAAAATCGGCATCAGGGGCATCCAGGCAGATCCATGCTTTCTTGATGCCCATATAATAATCTATCTGGACCCACTGTCGGCCCTCTTCATCGGTAAAAGAGCTGCTGTACTCCGGTACATACTCCGCAACCGTCACCTCACAGCACCCGGTGCTGCCCGGATAATCCCAGAAATAAACAGTCTGATCCAAAATCGCAGGATCCAGTTCTCCGGAAATCGCATGATCAATTTTCTCACTGTATTCTTCTTCAAAAGATATCGTGTCATAAACAACAGTCAGATAATCCATGGGCATCCAACCGGTATCGTTTGTATCTCCATCTTCATATACTGCCCATTCGGTTCCATCTTTATCTTTGTAGGAGAACGAAACAAACATAACGGTATCGTTTTTTACCCGGGCCACAATCCGTGAAGATACAGGACTCTCATAGACGATCACTTTCCCGTCCGGTCCGTTTGCCGTAAAACTGCGGTTGATATATTCACACTCATCTCGATGTGATTCATAAAAAGAATCCATTGGTTCCCAGATCACATCTGCCTGAACCTTCTGTACACAAACGGATATACAGAGAATCAGGATACTAACCCCAAATATTCCGACCTTATCCAGTTGTTTTATCCATCTTTTATTTTGTTTTCCTTTCATTTTCTGCCCTGTCCTTTCTTCCAAAGAACTGCTTTCTGACGCGGTATCCTTTATAGCGCGCAGCGCCCCTGCCCGAAAGGCATGTATTACGCCCTTATGGCTTTATTTGAATTTCACTGCCGTTCCGTAAGCCATAACTTCAGCAGCTCCCTGCATAACTGCGGCAGATGCATAGCGGACATTTACCACTGCATCTGCGCCAAGTGCCTCTGCGTCCAAAACCATACGCTTGGTAGCAAGAGCTCTGGCCTCATTCATCATCTCCGTATAGGCTTTCAATTCTCCGCCTACCAGAGTTTTAAAACTTTGTGTAATATCCTTTCCCAGATTTTTTGACTGAATCGTGCTTCCCTTCACCAGTCCCAGCATTTCCAGTTCCTTACCACTGATATAATCAGTATTTACTAAGATCATCTTCTTCTCCTCCTTTAATTTCTCTTATTCTGCTGACTAATACCCCGATCATTGTACCAGCCAGAGCAAGAGGTATCACAATTGTCAACAATCGCAGCAGGAACGGAATTCCCGGGCACAATATGAAAACAATCGCAAGACCTCCATAATACAAAACCAGTAGCATGGTAATAATGATCGGTGCTATCATCTTTTTTCCGTGATTCATTCTGGCCCTCCTGACTCTACAGTACTTTTTACGTGGTTGATAATGCATTGGCCGCAGATATAGTGACCAACGGTGCTTTCTGCTGCTTCTATTCTACCACATATAGTTATCTTTTCAATCGGCAGTTTGCCGGATTTTTTGCTGTTTTCCTGTCTTTTCTGTTCACCTGCTCTTTCTGTTCACCGTTCTTTTTGTTTATCTGTTCTTTCTGTATACCCTTTTTCTCTGAAAATACATTATTGCTGCTTTCAGTCTTTTCTTCAAAGGAGAATCCTTTGACACACATCTGACACCCTACTATAATAGGAACTGCAGAAAGCATTTAAATTCCGCCCAAAATAGGCCCTAAGAGCGGAAGACTCCACTCAATTTTTCACAGTAACTTATATAGGAGATTTTTATGCCGAACATTATCGAAATAACAGATTTTCAAGCACCGGAGCTGGATATATATGCACGCCTCACAGAAGCACAGCTGCTTCATTATTACGAGCCGGACGGAGGCCTTTTTATCGCAGAGAGCCCCAAAGCAGTAGAGCGCGCCCTCGACGCCGGATGTACACCGTTTTCCATTCTGGCAGAGCGAAAACATATTGAGGGCCAGGCTCGCGCAATCATTCTCCGCTGCGGTGAAGTTCCCGTTTATACGGCTGATTTTGAGATACTGACACAACTGACCGGTTTCCCTCTCACCCGTGGAATGCTGTGTGCCATGCGCCGTCCTAAACTGCCCAAAGCGGAAGAAATTTGTTCTGTTGCTCATCGGATCGCCATACTGGAAAACGTCATGAATCCGACTAATGTGGGAGCCATTTTCCGTTCCGCAGCCGCACTTGGCATGGACGCTGTCCTGCTTACCTGTGCATGCAGCAATCCGCTTTATCGACGGGCCATTCGGGTCAGCATGGGTACCGTATTCCAGATTCCATGGACGTTTTTGTCATCTGACCAGTGGCCGAATTCCGCTTTGCAGCAACTTAAGGCTCTGGGGTTTAAAACCGCTGCCATGGCGTTAAGTGATAACTCCATCTCCATTGATGATCCGCAGCTTATAGAAACGGAAAAACTTGCTATTATACTTGGAACAGAGGGAGACGGACTTGCTCCTGTCACGATTTCCGGCTGTGATTACACTGTGCGCATTCCCATGTCCCACGGTGTTGATTCTCTGAATGTGGCTGCTGCCAGCGCTGTAGCTTTTTGGCAGCTTCGAAACCGCAAGTTATGATTTCATTTTGGACAAGAGATATAATTCTTCATTGCCATTTCGATTTTCACGTGCTATATTTATTTCTGGTAAAAAATACTAAAACTTAATGCGCAGTGAGTAATGCGCAAACAGGAGGCAACAATGGTACATAAATGGAAGATTACCATACCCGAGCTGACCGGCAATGAAGAACGTAACGTCTATGTTTATCTTCCGGAATCTTACGAACAGTGCCCGTATAATCGCTATCCCGTGCTATACATGTTTGACGGGCACAATGTATTTTTTGATTCTGATGCCACATACGGGAAATGTTGGGGTATGAAAGAATATATGGACAGTACAAACACACAGCTCATTATTGCTGCAGTGGAATGCAACCACAGTCCCGACCATGGAAGGCTGAAAGAATATACACCCTTTTCTTTTTTCGAACCCGGATTCGGTCGGATTGAAGCCAAAGGGAAACTGACCATGGACTGGTTTGTACATACATTTAAGCCGGAAATCGACCGGCGCTACCGCACTATACCGGATCGTGAACATACCTTTATTGCAGGCAGTTCCATGGGCGGTCTGATGACTCTTTACGCCATCCTTGACTATCCGCAGTATTTTTCCCGAGGCGCTGCTCTTTCTCCATCCCTATGGGTAGCTCCCCGCGCGCTGGGACAGATGGTACACGATGCCGATGTGCTGCCGGAGACATTCGTTTATATGGACTACGGCGAGTTGGAATTAGCTAATCATCCGAATATGCAGCGGCAATTTGCCCGTATCACTTCTTTACTCATGGAAAAGGGTATTGTGTTGGAGAGCCGTATCGTTCCGGGAGGAATGCACTGCGAGGCAAGCTGGGAAAAACAAATTCCTTTTTTTATGAGTATGCTGACTTATGCTTAAACTAAGCCCGCTGAACTGGTTCGAACACGATAGCTTCTTATAAACAAGCATGATGGTCTATTTCAGAAATGAGCATGATGAGCAATTCTATAATAATATCGATTGAAAGGAGCAACAATGGAGACAAATTATTTTAAGCAATACAGTCCGGCGCTTTGCCGTGACATGGAATGTAAAGTTTACGGCCATGCAGGTCGTCCGGTTCTGTTTATTCCCTGTCAGGACGGCCATTTTTACGACTTTGAAAATTTCCACATGGTGGATTCCTGGGCACCATGGATTGATTCCGGCAAAGTCATTGTCTGTGCTATCGATACAATTGACCAGGAAACCTGGTCTGCCAAAAACGGAGATCCCCACATGAGAATCTGTCGTTATGAGCAGTGGATAAACTATATCACCGATGAAGTGATACCTTTTTTACGTGAATTTGTCAACGAGCGAAATGGTTGGAGCGGTTACCCGGGCATTACCGTTTTCGGGTGCAGTCTGGGTGCATCCCATGCCGCCAATCTCTTCTTCCGCCGCCCGGATCTGTTTGACGGACTTCTGGCACTCAGCGGAATCTACACTGCAGAATACGGATTTGACAATTACATGGATGATCTTGTCTATAACAATTCACCGGTCCATTACCTCGCCAATATGTCAAAAGACCATCCTTACATCCAGCTGTATAATCTGAAAAAGGCCATTATCTGTACAGGCCTGGGTCCCTGGGAGATCCCGGATGCCACCAGAGCACTTCATTCCATTCTTCAGGAAAAAGGTATTCAGGCATGGGTTGACTACTGGGGTAATGACTGCAGTCACGACTGGTACTGGTGGCATCGTCAGGTAGAGTATTTTGTACCATTCCTTTTTGAATAAAACATTTATCCTATGACTGGTACAGCAGGCCACCTTCTAAGTGACCTACGCTTACTATATATTACAAAAGAAAGAAGGCGAAATTTTGAAAAACTTTATCTTTATCTCACCAAATTTTCCTACAAACTACTGGATGTTCTGCCGTGAACTGAAAAAGAACGGACTGAATGTTCTCGGAATCGGCGATCAGCCTTATGATGAATTGAGCATGGATCTGAAAAACAGTCTGAATGAATACTACAAAGTCAGTAATCTGGAAAACGAAGATGAGGTGTACCGCGCAGTTGCTTTTTTAACTTACAAGCATGGTCGGATCGACTGGCTGGAATCCAACAATGAATACTGGCTGGAGCGGGATGCAAGGCTCCGTACCGATTTTAACATTACCAGTGGTTTCCAGGTTCCTGATATTCCGAATATCAAATTCAAATCCCGCATGAAAGAGTTTTATATCAAAGCAGGTCTTCCGGTGGCCCGCTATCACATGGTGGACACACTGGAAAATTGTCTGGATTTCGCCCGGACTGTTGATTATCCTGTTGTGGCAAAACCGGATAATGGTGTAGGTGCTTCCCACACATTCAAGATTGAAAATGATGAACAAATGAAACAGTTCTTTGATGTGAAATGGCCTGACACCACTTATATTATGGAAGAATTTGTAAACGGTGAAGTAAACTCCTACGATGCCATCATCGATTCCAAAGGACAGCCCATGTTCGAAACCGGAAACATTACTCCAATGTCAATCATGGACATCGTAAATAATTCTGACAACTCCATCTTTTATATACTCAAAGATCTGCCGGACGATACCCGTGCTGCCGGACGCGCCACGGTCAAGAGTTTCGGTGTAAAAAGCCGTTTTGTACATTTTGAATTTTTCCGTCTTCAGAAGGATCAGGAAGGCTTGGGCAAAAAAGGGGATCTGGTGGCTCTGGAAGTCAACATGCGTCCCAGCGGTGGTGTGACACCTGATATGATCGACTTTGCCCACAGTACTGATGTATATAAAATCTGGGCAGATATGATTGCATTTGACCGTTCTACTATGCCGGTAGGTGAGAGCGCTTATTGTGCATTTGCAGGCAGAAGGGATGGAAAGGATTTCATTATGAGCCATGAAGATATCAAAGAAAAATATGGCTCCAATATAAAAATGGCGGAGCGTATTCCGGATGTTCTCTCAGGGGCTATGGGAAATCAGATGTATGTGGCTACGTTCCAGACACGTGAAGAAATGAATGAGTTTTACAATAGTATTCTGCAATGCAGGGAATGAGATTCAGGCTATCGCATTCTATAATACTGGGCATGCGATTCCAGTTTCCACATTCTAAAAACCTGCAAGTGCGATTCTGCTGTCGGACGATATAAAATATCCGTCTCAAAAACGTATGGTAAAAAATAAAACATCCCACCGGAACCTTCCATGTTTAATCCGTTCGTTCCGGTGGGATGTTTTTTCATAATTTCATTGCAAACATTAATCTTTATTTTCATCTTTATCTGCATTTCCACATACGTTCCATTTACCCTTTTCAATTGAAATTGTAAACTTATCACATAAATCCTCAATCCAGTCTAAACGCGCTATGATCATTATCCATTTTTCCGGAATAGAATCATATCCGTATAGAATTCCGGCAGAACTGCCGGCAACAGCTGCCACCGCATTCTTTTCATTATCATAACAAACAACAGAAGACTTGCATAAAGAAGTCGACGGTTTAACGATTAATTATTATCTTTTCTATTGACAAATGAAAATATAGCGTTATAATATTAGTAATAATTACTATTATTAGTAATTATTTTCAGATCATTGCTAATAATAGAAACATACTGCATATTTTTTAAATCATTGAACTTGTACAAGGGTGTTTTAAAGGATTATGCAGCAATAACCTGATAGGAGCGTGATAAAAATGAATAAAAAAGCCATGTATAACTTAACTTATGGATTGTTCGTTCTGACAGCCCGCCTGGGCGAAAAAGACAATGGCTGTATCATTAATACAGCCGGACAGGTGACTTCCAGTCCCAACAGAATCAGCATAGCTGTGAATAAAGATAATCTTACTCATGACATGGTTTTAAAAAGCGGGAAATTTAACATTTCCATTTTAAGTGAAAAAGCAAGCTTTGACACTTTCAAACATTTTGGCTTTCAGTCCGGAAAAACCACAGAAAAATTTGAGGGCTACGATGCCTGCAAACGCAGTGAAAACGGCCTTTATTATATTACAGAAGGAACAAACGCGTATATTAGCGCTGCAGTAGAACAAACCATCGATCTGGGAAGCCACACATTGTTTATTGCTTCTGTGGACGATATGGAAGTCCTGGCAGCCGAGCCGTCTGCTTCTTACGCTTATTATCAGGCTTCCATCAAGCCGAAACCTGAAGCGAAAACTACAGCTGGTAAAACCACATGGCGCTGTACAGTTTGCGGATATATTTATGAAGGCGAAGAACTTCCCGCGGATTTTGTCTGTCCGCTTTGTAAACATCCGGCTTCTGACTTTGAAAAAGTGACTGTATAACCGGCAAAATTAATATTGCTACTATTAAAGATGGGACAAGCCATATGGCTTGCCCATCTTCATTTATCTCACTGCATCCCGCTTTTCTTCCGAAAAGGCTTTGCGAAACGTATCTAAATTTATATATCGTTCTCCACTCTTTTTTATCGCAAATGTCATCTCGGTGCAGGAAGCCTCTCCTACGACAGCAATTCTTAAGATTGCTGATTAGCTTTTCTCTTGAAAACAATAGCCAGAACAACACAAACAGCAATCCCAACAGAGTATGGAATTACCAACAGAAATGCCGTGTTTGCAGGTGCGCTATAACAAGCATATTTTATACCCCACAGCATATCGCAGTAGTTATATGCGACAACCGCGCACATCATATCAGACAGCAAAATTGCCAGAATCCCGAAGACTGCAGATAAAATCTTCATATAAAATCCCTCCTTGTTTACTTTTTCGTTGTGTCTTTCAGAATCAGAGAAGCACCAACAACAATAGCTGCAATGCAGAGGAGTAAAAAAATGCCGTTGCCATCTATGCTAATCATCGACGATTCCCTAATCCGATTTGAAGCAGAAGTATTAAAGACAGATAATAACCCCCATATCCTTTCGTCGGATCATTCACCAGAACATGTGTCACCACGCCGACCAGCTTCCCATTTTGAATGATGGGTCTGCCTGACAGGAGTGATTGTCAATATGGGACAACATTTTCTTCATTTCCTTTGCTCTAAGGGGCACTAGATTCTGGAGTTACGAACACAGTTCCATCTCTCCAAAAGCGATTTGGCACAAAAGCTCGGTGTAACTAACAAGGCCGTTTCCCCCCGTTCAGGTCACACCCACGCAGCCATTGGAAGAAGCTGACCCAACTGGCCCTGTCCTCTTTCATACCTTCGGCTGCACCTAACACCTCACGGTATCAGTCCTCATTTACCGCAATCGCCACCAGAATAGCCACATTTTCGAACTCCCTGCCCCAGTTACGGCCCAGGCGGCGCGACGGATCGCACCTCGCGCTGCCTGCTTGCCTCATTCTGCCATTTGGAGCTGTATCCGGTCGTCAGTAAAGTCGGGGCTATCCTTTGGTTGACTGGTATTCTATTCGATGTTTTGCCCGCAACAGGCATTCTATTGCGTATTTTCCGCGTCCTCCTCTGCGGCTGCCTTCTGAAGACGAATCCGATCTATAATCCCGCCGATACCGCCAAGGATTATGCCGACAGTGCCTACACATAGCACCCCCGTGACGATAAGGGATCATTTCTCGACAGAGAAACCATACAATGGGGCACACCAAAGATATCCGCCAAGGGCCGTAAGCAGGATGACCAGCGCAAGCCTTGTAAGGAAGCACCGCTTCGGCGCACTGGGATCTGCTTTTGCAAGACCGATCATCAGGAAACCTAACACGGGGATCCCGAAGATGATCAGTACCAGATACCGCATCGGCAGGCCGGAGTCACGCATACGCCGTACAGTCAACGCAGAAAGGGGGAGCATCAAAGCGGTAATATACACGATGGTAGCGGGAGCGCCAACGAGCAAAGCCTGACCTTAGCCGACGCCCAGCATTTGCGCCAATTTCACCACATGATATAAAGGAGCGCCGCCACAGGGAAACATACGATCATGGCAATATAAGTTACCAGCAGGGATACGAAAAATTCCTTTCTTGCGGCACAACCTTTGAAGTTGTTTGCATTTTTCCACAAATCACGAAAAGTTTTCATAACAGGACCTCCTACCTCCATCATTCATTCAGCTATATAAAGTATCGCACAACAGATCAAAAATGCCAAGGCAAACTACCTCTGGCACTGTTTTATCCCGCCGCATCCAGCATATTCTCAATAAAAATTCCATACCCTCTCGTCGGATCATTCACAAGAACATGCGTCACAACCCCAACCAGCTTTCCATTCTGGATAATCGGGCTGCCGCTCACGGGTGATTGTCATTAGGGACAACAGTTTTCAGGTGCAAAATAGCTATGCACCGGAGATGATTCGAAGCTATTATGTATATCGATTATTCCGAAATTTGTACTCGCCCTTCTTCATCATAGATGACAGTAACCATACAGCAAATCTGTCAACTGATATTTTACATCTGACCGCTCAGTGATCTCTGTAATAATCTGGTCACGAAGGATTTTAACCGCATCATCTAAGGCTTGCTGTACTTTTGTTCTTTCCGCTTCTTTCAAAGAAACTGCATTCCGCATTTCATCCAGCCGCGTGGCAACTTCCTTTGCTACAGGCCGTCCATCCACGAAGACCATTCCCCGGTTGGCCGCAGCTATCTCAGGACTCAGACCAGCCCGGCCGGTATCCTGAGAATACTGATATAGCTGGTTTTCAAACCTCTGCTGCTCTTCCGCAGAAAATGTGTTCAGCGCATCTTGAACCGTGATTTTGCCTGCATAGGCTGTTCTCTTTGCCCGCAGTATTTCTTTTTTCTCGCGTTGCAGCCGCTGCTCTTCCGTAGGCTGCGGAGCGTCTTTTCGCAATTTCGGCTGAACTTTGGATTTGGAATCCTGTTTTCTTCGCGCATCATCATTTTTCCGACAGCGTCTGCCGATCAGCATACAAATAAACGCAGCCACCAGCACCAGAAGAGCAATCACCAATAACCAGCCGAATAGCGTTCCGATCAACTTAACAATCTTCAAATTTCCTCATCCTCGTAGATATGTAGCTCCCTTATCACCGCAAATTGCTTACTTAACATAGAGATACCCATTACTCAAATTTCTTGCGAGAGAATCCACAATTTTCAGATCTCCATGGGAATCTATGATTCTTTTCACATCGTCCCGCGTTATTTCGACAGCAATTTGACTGGAGCCAGCTCTCTGATCCGAAATAACAAGGTAAAATGATTCAAATTCTACCCCGCCTATTCTTCCAATCCAGAACTGCTTTGTCTCATAGATTCTCTCAAAATCCGAAGCATTTACTGTATGATCCATAAGCTTTCCTCCTCATGATTTCATCATAACATATGATGCCGAAAAAAGACAGGGGCAAAATATACCCCTATCAAAAATTCACCCCGCCGCATCCAACATATTTTCAATGAAAATCCCATACCCTCTCGTCGGGTCATTGACCAAAACGTGCGTCACCGCTCCTACCAGCTTTCCATTCTGCAAAATAGGCGACCCCGACAGGAGTGATTGTCATTAGGAACAACATATGGCGTTTGATAATTATTACAAGAATGCGGACGTACATGATTATATCTATATCATTTTCCTGACAATTTTTCTATTTTTGCTGTCATTTTATTCACACAAAAACTGAACAAATTT
>JALENY010000033.1 GCA_022767285.1 Lachnospiraceae bacterium
TTCAAAGAATCATATAGAATCGTAATAGGGCATTTTCAGTGCACCAAGTATCTCAGGAGTATTGATTTTATGCGGAAAAGCTGGCATAAAATGGGTTGACTTTTAATCAAGTTGTCCGGGGTTCGAATCCCCGATGCTTCATTTTAATAAGCGGCGCAGATTCATTATTTTGGGTTTGCGTCTTTTTTTGTTTTATTTCTAAAAAAATCCTTCCCGGATTCAATTTTTCTGAAAACCGGGAAGGATTTTCTTTATTTACTTGTTCTGATTATCCTGTTCGCTTTGGGAGGACTGATTGTTTTTCTCCTGATTCTGCGAATATTCATTTCTGCTGTTGGCTTCATTTTTATTCATTTTCTGTTTTGCCATTTATAACACCATCCTTTCAGTAGCTTAGTATGTGCAGGAATTGTGTTATTATGTACAATCAGTAAAATTTAATGTCATAACGATTTTAAAGACATATTTATTTTGGCAGGAGAAATACTGTTTCTTGATTGTATTACAAGGTATTTTTTCAAGTCAACGAAATATAGTTGTTAAAACAAAAATAATAAAAAATCAGAATATATAAAAGAAAGATGTGGAAACACTATAGTAAGAATCATCGTTTTTTTATAATAAACAGTCATCAGTGTATGTATTTTACTGGTATAAAGATGCTTATTTGCAGATTTTTGAGACAATACTAAGGTTTTAATCTGGAGGTCGATCATGTTTAAAATTTTGTTTTATGATACAAAAGTATATGACAAAGAATTTTTTGAAGAAGAAAACAGAAAATACCCGATGATACAGATTGATTATCTGAAATCTGAGCTTACATCGAATACAGCTGAACTTGCCAAGGGATATGATGCAGTATGTGCTTTTGTAAACTGTGATGTTGGAACGGATACAATTGATATCCTTAATCAAGCAGGTATTCGTTTAATTCTGCTGCGATGCGCCGGATTTAATAATGTTGATATCAAAAAAGCGCAGGAATATAATATAAAAGTTTTGCGAGTGCCAGGCTATTCACCGGAAGCGGTAGCTGAACATGCGATGGCACTGGCTTTGGCAGCAAATAGAAGGATTCACAAAGCTTATGTTCGAGTTAGGGAAAATGATTTCAGTTTGGCAGGTATGATGGGATTTAATTTTTATAACAAAACGGCTGGAATTGTTGGAACAGGGAAAATAGGAGCAGCCATGGCAAAAATATGTCATGGATTTGGAATGAAAGTGATTGCGTATGATGTTTATCAGAATCCTCAGCTTGATTTTGCGGATTATGTAAGTATGGATGAATTATTGAAGCAGAGTGATTTAATTTCTCTGCATTGTCCCTTGACGGATGACACCTATCATTTGATTCAGAGGGAAACGATTCAGAAAATGAAAGATGGTGTGATTCTTGTGAACACTTCACGGGGAGGTCTGGTGAAAACAAATGATCTGATAGAGGGAATACGAGCAAGAAAGTTTTTTGCAGTCGGTTTGGATGTATATGAAGAAGAAAAAAATAATGTGTTTGAAAATCGTTCGGATGAAATTCTGGAGACATCTATTACTGCAAGGCTTTTGTCTTTTCCAAATGTGATTATTACTTCTCATCAGGGATTTTTTACAAGAGAAGCTTTGTCTGCAATTAGCGATACGACCTTTCAAAATGCTATGTCTTATATTAACAATATAAAATCGGAGAACGAAGTGACTTAATCAATGAGAAAATAGTACAATATGTTATTGGATGGAATAATATGCCTTAGAAGAAAAAACTGTATATGAAAACGATTGTAGCGACAAAAGTGGAAATTGAGACGGATAGAAAATTGAAAACAGAAACAAAATAGTAAAACAATGGAAAGGAAGAGCCGGCACCGGGGTGCCGGCCGTATGAAAAGAAAAAATTTTATAAAGGCGTTCGCCTTTAACAATCAGTATGATAAAAAATAAATGTGTTTATTTTGTGATGAAAAAGTGAAAGAAAAATTAATTTATTTAAGCAATCCCGATACCAATACAAAATGAGAAGGGAGTTTACCCTGCTCTATCCATTCCAGTTCGATGTGAAACAGATCGGAAATGGTTTTACCGACGTTTCCGCCCAATGATTCAATGGAATAACGCATTTTATCCGGAAAACGGCAGGGTTTGCCCTTTGGTTTTGTACAATTGTCTTTTCCGCATATGATACAGCTGCCTGCAGAGAGACTGATACTTCCTGCATATTCTTTTTCAAGTTTAAAAAGCTGATCAGTAAGAATCTGTTTTTCTTTTTTTAAGACTTTTTCCAGAAATGAATCCATTTCTTCTTGTGTAAAGGAACGATTTTTTGTTTCTGCGTCAAAGATGATCTGACGTCCCATGAGCAGGAGTGTTTCATATTTTTTCCAATAAGTTTCCACGTCAAAGTCATAAGATGGGCAGGACCATTTTTTATCATAGTTGGGGCAGTCCTGGCAGCATTTTAAGAAAGTTGGGATGTCTACATATTTTTCAAAGTAATTCTTTACAGGTATTTCACTTGAGTATGTTTTTACTTGATACATGATGGCTCCTTTTTTCATATCTTAGGAAAAAATTGTATACAGAATATATGTTTGCAGATATTATATTCTATTTTCTTTATTTTGAAAAGATATAGGTTAAATTATTTGATAATTAGATTCGATTGCGGATGAGTTCGGTACATGTTTCTTGATTTTTGTGACTGTTGTGATATTATGTTTTTGTAATGAATTTTATTGTTATTTGTGCTGCAGCGAAGCGACTGTATAATGAATGTGAAAATAGAATATTTTCCTGTTATTTGTGTTGCGGCGAAACGGCGGAATGGAGAGGAAATGACTTTAGATAAAATCGATCCAAATATATATACATCTGCACCGGTGGATGAGCGTCTTCCAAAAGAAATGGCAGTATATCATCTTCTGGACCAGCTGGGCATTTCTTATGAGAGAGTTGATCATCCGGTTGCCATGACAGTTGAGGCCTGCCATGGGGTTGATCAGATTTTAAACATACATATCTGCAAAAATCTTTTTTTATGTAATCGTCAGAAAACGGATTTTTATCTGCTTTTGATGCCAGGGGATAAGCCTTTTAAGACAAAAGATCTGAGCAAACAGATTAACTCAGCGAGACTTTCTTTTGCCGATGAAGAACATATGGAAGAATATTTGAATATTACGCCCGGTTCTGTTAGTATTATGGGGCTTATGAATGATGTGGAGAACCGGGTAAAACTGTTGGTTGATGAGGATGTTTTTTATGAAGAATATCTGGGATTTCATCCCTGCATCAACACAACCAGTTTGAAAACCAGAGCTAAGGATATCTGGGATAAATTTTTACCGGCTGTTGGTCATGAGTATACGCTGGTTAAGTTATAAATAATAAATTATATAAGATCAGGACAATAATACAAAAAGAAGTCCTTCTTGCAGAAATGGCAGGTATAAACTAAAATAGAGATAACATAAGAAAAAGGAGCAAAAGTATGGACATCAAAGTGCGCAGAGCAAGGAACACAGATATGGAACGAATAGATGATCTACTCAGTCAGGTATTGATGGTACATCACAAAGGAAGACCGGATCTTTTTAAACCGAATTGCAGAAAGTATACAGATGATCAGCTTCTCTGCCTGATCGCTGATGATACACGGCCGATTTTTGTGGCGGTAGATGAGGATGACAGGGTATTAGGATATTCTTTCTGTATTATTACTGAGCAGAAAAATAATAATATTTTGACGGATATGAAAACCCTTTACATAGATGATCTGTGTGTGGATGAAAAAATTCGCGGTCAGCATATCGGAACGATTTTGTATGAGTACGTAAAATCTTATGCAAAAGAAATTGGATGTTATAATCTGACATTGAATGTGTGGGCGTGCAATGAATCTGCAATGAAGTTTTATGAGCGATGCGGACTTCATATACAAAAGAAAGGAATGGAGACAATTTTATGAAAACAAGAGTAGAAGAAGCGATTGCAAGACACGATAAAGGATACAACTGTGCACAGGCAGTTGCCTGTACTTATGCCGATTTGGTAGGTATGGATGAGAGAACCCTGTTCCGTGCGACAGAGGCGCTGGGATTTGGCATGGGATGTATGGAAGGAACCTGCGGAGCGGTATCCGGCGCATGTGTACTGGCTGGATTGAAAAACAGTACCGGATGTCTGGAAAAACCAAACAGCAAGGCATCTTCTTACAAATTATCAAAGGAAATTATGACACGTTTTAAAAGTATGAACAGTTCTGTAATCTGCAAAGATCTGAAAGGTGTGGAGACCGGCCGTGTACTGCGTTCCTGTCCGGACTGCATTCGCGATGCGGCAAAGTTGGCTGAAGAAGTTTTATTTGACTGAGTAGAAAAAATAGGTATTCATGATGTTTTATGCCTTGAGAGTAGCGAAAGGAATGGATTATAAGTGAGTATGAAACTGATTTCATGGAATGTAAATGGCCTTCGGGCATGTGTGGGAAAGAATTTTATGGATTTTTTCCGAAAAATGGATGCTGATGTGTTCTGCATTCAGGAGACAAAGCTGCAGGAAGGGCAGATTAGTCTGGAATTGCCCGAATATCATCAGTACTGGAATTATGCTGTGAAAAAAGGTTACTCAGGAACGGCTGTTTTTACAAAAAGTGAACCTCTATCTGTTTCATACGGAATCGGAATGGAAGAACATGATCAGGAAGGTCGTGTGATCACATTGGAGTATCCGGATTTTTATCTGGTTACTGTGTATACTCCTAATTCCCAGAACGAACTGGCCCGTTTGGATTACCGTTTGAAGTGGGAAGATGATTTTCTGGCTTATCTCAAAAAACTGGAAGAAACCAAGCCAGTGATCTTCTGTGGTGACCTTAATGTGGCTCACAAGGAGATCGATCTTAAGAACCCGAAAACGAACCGGAAAAATGCGGGATTCACGGATGAAGAACGTGAAAAATTCAGTGTTATTCTGGAAAATGGCTTTGTTGATACATTCCGTCATTTTTATCCGGATCAGGAAGGTATTTATTCCTGGTGGTCTTACCGGTTCCGCGCCCGGGAGAAGAACGCAGGATGGCGTATTGACTATTTCTGCGTGTCGGAGAGTTTAAAAGAAAAACTGGTCGATGCCAAAATACACACTGAGGTATTTGGCTCCGACCATTGTCCGGTTGAACTGGATATTGATTTATAAACTCTTCTGGTAAGCCAGACGTGGGGATCCATCTTCCAGATGAATAATACCACAATACTGAAAACCATTTTTCTTTAAAAGATTTTGCATGACTTTGTTGTCATGATGTGTATCAATACGCAGGCAGCCGCATTGCTCTAATGCCCAGTTGAGGCAGTAGGATGCGCTGCCTTTTCTCTTGCCTGTGGAAGCAATTCGGTGAACAACGCCATAGGTATACGGAGAATGTATCAGATCGTACGATGTTAAAATGTCGTTGGGTTTTGAACTGCCGTTTTTGGGCCAGGCACCTTCATAAATTTCGGCGTAGGTTGGGTCTTCCCCTTCTCTGTAAAAAAATACAGTGAGTATTTTTCCGTCTTCTTCGCAGACATAACTGTTTTTGTTTTTTATATCTGTCCAGACTTGCTTTTCGGAAGGCCTTGTGGTTCCCCACTGGTTGGGATTGCCGTGTTCTGCCATAAAGACCCGGGCTTCGGCGTAGATATTCAGGATGTTTTCATAATCTTTTTCGGTGGATTTTCTTATATTCATGGAGTTTCTCCTTAATAGGAACAGTCTTTGATCATATCGGGCATCATAGTATTGTAATAGAAGTATACCTTATCATATCAAGAATGTCCATTATAGGATATTTTAATTGATGGCACGAAAATATAAATTGTGTGATTTACAGATAGAATAAAGTGTGATAAAATAATCACGTATAATTCCATAGAGTTGTAATAAGTGTGCATCAGACGGACTACAGAGTAATAGACCCGCTTTGTTGAAGTCTTTTGCAAAAAGGGAATTGGGTGTGAGTCCCAAACGATCCGGTCACTGTAATCAGGGAGCGGGTTCTCATGAATCCATTGTACGATAAAATTTTGCACGCAGGCTCTTCGGGCGAGCATGTTTGCATAAGAATTTATACCTGCAGAGTGTATTGTAATATTGGCTTTTCGGGTAGCAGTGTTTTGCACTGTAATGTATGAGAAGGAGAGAACCAGGCAATGATCTGTAAGTCAGGAAACCTGCTTATTATAGGGGTGAAGCTTCCGCGAAAAGCCAAGCATTCCAGTCTGATTTTATCACTTTGGTCAGATAGGGGTCTGTTGGCTGCAGACTCCTTTTTATATGAAATGGAATAACCTAATCGAACGGATTATACAGATTAAACGGCGGCAGATGCATGTCATACCTCCGCATTTGGACATGTATCTGCCATTTAGCAGCGGCGAAAGCGGCTGCTCTTATGTTATTTGAGAGTTTTTATAATATTGATATATAAAAAAGAAAATATATCATTTGTGTACGGAAAAAAAGTCAGGTTTTGTGCACGGTCGGAGAGGAGAGAAAAAAATGAAAATTAATGATCTTTGCAAAGCAATTAAGCCTATCGATGAACAGGCAGTTATGGAAAGTCAGAAGAGATGGAATTCCATTGCAAAACCGCTTCACAGCCTCGGAAAGCTGGAAGATGCGATTATTCGTATTGCAGGCATAACAGGGGATGCAACGATGCATCTGGAGAAAAAAGGTCTGGTGACTATGTGTGCAGACAATGGTGTAGTAGAAGAAGGTGTGACACAGTCAGGTCAGGAAGTAACAGCGATTGTTACGGAAAATTTTCTGACCGGTGCGGCAACAGCAAGTGTTATGTGTAAAAAAGTGGGAGCGGATATATTCCCGGTGGACATCGGTGTGGCAGTGGATACCAATGCGATTAACCGGAAGATTGCCTACGGTACAAAGAATTTTGCACATACTCCGGCGATGACAAGAGAAGAAGCAGAAAAAGCCATATTAGTGGGTATTCAGATGGTTCAGGATCTGAAAGAACAGGGTTATGGTATTCTGGCAACCGGGGAGATGGGAATCGGAAATACAACTACCAGCAGTGCTGTAGTGTCTGTTTTGCTTGGAAAGCCGGTAGAGGAAATGACCGGACGCGGTGCGGGACTGAATCGGGAGGGATTTAATAAAAAAATCCTGACAATCAAAAATGCAATTCAGCTGCATAATCCGGATTCTGAGGATGCCATTGATGTTTTGTCAAAAGTAGGTGGTCTTGATCTGGCTGGTATTGCAGGTGTATTTCTGGGAGGTGCTATTTATCGGGTACCTATACTGATTGACGGTTTTATTTCTGCTGCAGGTGCTCTGTGTGCGGCCAGAATTTGCCCAAAGACAAAAGATTTTATGTTGGCAACTCATGTTTCAAAAGAACCGGCGGCAGTCATGATTTTGAAAGAACTGGGTCTGGAGGCTCCCCTTCATTGTGATATGTGCCTGGGTGAAGGAACCGGTGCAGTTGCATTTTACCCAATTCTGGATCTGGCAAATGAAGTTTATACAAAAATGAGTACCTTTGAAGATATTAAAGTGGAACAGTACGAGGAATATAAGTAAGCATGTTACATATAATCACAGGCGGAAGCGGAAGCGGCAAATCAGCTTTTGCGGAAAAACAGATTTTGGATTTCGGTCCGGCGAAACGTTATTATATCGCGACTATGCACCCCTTTGATGAGGAAAGTAAGAAAAGAGTCCAAAGACACAGAACTATGCGCAGCGGAAAAGGGTTTGAGACCATAGAACGTTATACTCATATGGAGCAGATTCAGGGAATTTGCGGGGCAAACGTCCTGTTGGAGTGTATGTCTAATCTTGTAGCTAATGAGATGTATGAAGAGGGCGGTGCCGGGAAAAAGACAGTGGATGCAGTAGTAAAAGGAATCCGCCATTTGGCTCAGCAGGCGGAAAATCTGGTGATCGTTACAAATGAAGTCTTTTCTGATGTGCAGAATTATGACGCGGAGACTCTGCGGTATCTTCAATATCTGGGCGAAATAAACGGCCGTCTGGCCAAAGAAGCGGACCGGGTAACAGAAGTGGTTTATGGGATACCGATTCATGTGAAAGGATAACAGAAGTAATATGAAAGGTTTATGGAATAGTTTTAAAATCGCATTTTCTATGTATTCGAAAATACCGATGCCGAAAAGCGACTGGACAAAAGAAAATATGAAGTATGTCATGGCTTTTTTTCCGTGGATCGGAATCATAATCGGTCTGCTCTCCTGGGGATGGCTTTGGCTGGTTGATTTTTTAACTCAGAAAAATGTGGAATTTTCTCATGGATTTGTGACCGTGGTACTTCTTTTGATACCGGTCGTTATCACTGGTGGAATACATCTGGACGGCCTTCTGGATACGGCGGATGCCAGAAGCTCCTGGCAGGAGCGGGAGCGCAGGCTGGAAATCCTGAAGGATTCCCATGCGGGTGCTTTTGCCATAATTGCCTGTGCGGTTTATTTTATCTTTTCTTACGGCGTATACACTATGGCGGATCGGAAAAATATTTTATTGATTATCCCCGGCTTTGTTTTGTCCCGGACTTTGAGCGGACTGACTATTGTGACTTTCCCCATGGCAAAAGGTACCGGTCTTGCAGCTACATTTTCGGAAAACTCAGCTAAAAAGAGGGTACGCAATATTATGTTTGTTTATCTGCTGATTCTGGCAGCGGGATACCTGTGGATCGGAGGAGTCTGTGGTGCTGTTTGTCTGGCGGCAGCGGGTCTTATGTTTTCCTACTATTATCATATGTCCATGTCTGTTTTTGGAGGAATAACGGGTGATTTAGCGGGTTATTTTCTTCAGATGTGTGAGCTTGTAACAACGCTGGCAGCAGTTTTATCTATGCGTGTTTTTTAAAATTGGTTGGATTGCAAATCAAATTCGTAATTTGAGGTACATAGAGATATGTTTTAATTAAACAAACTATAATTGGGAGACAAAGAAAATGGAATTAATTATCGGTGGGGCATACCAGGGAAAATTGGAATATGCAAAAATGCAGAAGCCGGATATTGTATGGGCGGAAGGAGAAATTTGCTCCATGGAGGATCTTGCGAAAGCAGCCGGGGTGAATCATTTTGAATTATTCATCAAAAAATTGTTAAAAGAGAACAGAGATGTGTCCGGTTTGGCTTCCCGTTTGATTCAAGTGAATCCGGATGTAACACTGATCAGCGAGGAAGTGGGTTACGGAGTGGTTCCGGTGGACGCTTTTGACCGTCAATATCGTGAAGCAGTGGGACGTGTGTGTACAGAACTGGCTGCTTTTTCAAAAAAAGTGCACCGTGTGGTGTGCGGTGTGGGGATGGTGATAAAAGATGCTTAAATTTTATCTGATCCGTCATTCTAAGACATTTGGCAATACTATGCGCCGTTATATCGGTACCACCGATGAGCCGCTGTGTGCAGAAGGTATCCAACTTCTGAAAAATCGAAAATATCCGGATGTGGAAATGGTGTTTTCCAGTCCTATGAGACGCTGCCGGGAGACGGCAGCGCTTCTTTATCCCGGTCAAAAACAGACTGTGATTGCAAATCTGGCAGAGTGCGATTTCGGTGAGTTTGAGAACAAAAATGCGGATGAGCTGAAAGAAAATCTGAAGTATCAGGACTGGATCGACAGCGGTGGTATGCTGCCGTTTCCGGAAGGCGAATCCAGAGAGCATTTTATAAAGCGCAGTGTGGATGGCTTTATGGAAGTAGTGGATATCTGTCGCAAAAAAGGCGTGGAGTGTGCAGCGCTTGTGGTGCATGGAGGAACAATCATGAGTGTGATGTCTGCTTTTGTACCGGAAGATGGGGATTATTATTTTTGGCAGTGTGGAAACGGGGAAGGTTTTGCGTTGAATTTGTGTGAAAATACAGAAGTAAAATATGGGTATACTTGTACAGGATGGAAGAAAGTGATAGAATGTTCGTGAAAAGAATGAGCCATGCGGAACGAAGTGAAGCAATGGTCATGAGAAGATAAAGTCATGCGGAACGCCATTAATTAGGAGGATTAAAGTGGAACTAAGCAAAGAGACAATGAAAAAAATAATGTGGCTGATTGCATACACGATCTTACTGGCAGTTATGCTGTTTAATCTGGATGTGGTATTTAGTGGAATAAAATTTGTCATTGGAGTTCTGATCCCTTTTATTCTGGGAACGGCTGTTGCATTTATAATTAATCTGCCCATGCGCTTTTTTGAGCGAACACTATTTCCGGATTCTCTGAAGAATAAAAAGAAAGCGGTACGTAAAATAGCACGACCGATGAGTCTGATTCTGGCCCTGTTGTCTGTAATCGGTGTTGTTGCTCTCGTTATTTTTGTTGTAGTACCGGAAATTGTCAGAAGTGTGGCTGCTCTGGCAAGCACCATCCAGGCTTTTATGCCGGTAGCACAGAATTTTATCATGGAGCTGTTTCCAAACAATGAAGCGGTGAAAAACTTGGTCATGTCTCTGGATTTTGACTGGAAAGAGATTCTCAACGGTCTTATGGATTTCCTGAAAAACGGTGCCGGTGCCATGCTGGACAGCACGTTCACTTTTGCAAAGATTGTGATCGGGCGCATATCCGATTTTGCCATCGGTTTTGTTTTTGCACTTTATGTGCTTTTGCAGAAAGAAAAACTCCGTATTCAGATTGATAAAGTTATGAATGCTTTTTTGCCGGACTGGATTACGGAAAAAATCAACAGAGTTTTCGGGTTGGCACATAAAACATTTGGAAGTTTTCTGACCGGACAGTGTGTGGAAGCGGTTATCCTGGGGATGATGTTTTTTGTGGTACTTTCATTGAGTGGATTCCCATATGCGTTGTTGATCAGTGTTTTGATTGGATTTTTGTCATTGATCCCTATTTTTGGTGCATTTATCGGATGTTTTATCAGTACCTTTTTGATTTTGATGGTCAATCCTCTGCGCGCCTTGATCTTTATCGGTATCTTTTTGATCATCCAGCAGATTGAGGGCAATCTGATCTACCCCCATGTAGTGGGAGGTTCTGTTGGACTTCCGTCTATCTGGGTGCTGGCAGCTGTGAGCCTTGGCGGAAGCCTCATGGGCATCGTGGGTATGATTATCTTTATACCGCTGGTGTCTGTGTTCTATACTTTGTTCCGGGAGCATGTATATAAACGGCTGGAATTAAAACATCAGGCGGCAAAAGAGAATGTGGAAGAAGAATTGCAGCAGAAGAATTAAAAAATGCCGAAAAATATTTGAATCATTTACGGAAGAAATGCCCATGCCACAGCAATCACAATAGCGGGTAGCATATTGGCAACCTTTATCTTCAGGTTGTCCCAGACCAGATTTGCTCCCACACAGAAAATTAAGATGTTTCCCACCAGAGACAGATTGCTGAGAGCCGTCTCTGTCATGATCGGTGCAATTGCCCTTGCCAGTAGGGTGACAGATCCCTGCAAAATTGCAATAGGGATAGCAGAAAACATACATCCTTTTCCAAGAGAAGCCGTCATAACACATACAATGATCAAGTCAAGAATCGCCTTTGTAAGAAGTGTGGAATAATTTCCGGTGAGTCCGTCCTGCAGCGCGCCGACGATGGCCATGGCACCGATGCAGACTGTCAGAGAAGCTGTTACAAATCCGTCCACGAAAGAGCGATCTTTTGCATTACCTGTTTTTATTTTCAGCCATTGGCCAAATTGCTGCATGCGGTATTCAAGATTGATCCATTCGCCGATCAGAGAACCCACAGCAAGGCTGCTGATCATCATCATGGTGCCGGTACTGCTGATCTGCCCGTCTTGTATAGTAAACATTTTTTCCAGCACGCCGGCGATCCCTAAAAATAACACACAGAGACCGTTTGCTTTCATTAAAGTATCCTGAAAACGCGGGGTAATTAGCTTTCCGAATAACATGCCGACCAGACCCCCCACGATAACGCCTGCGACATTTATTATTGTTCCGAGACCAATCATTTTTCTTCTCCTGTATTTTTTTACTGGAATTTATTCTAGCACAAATTATTCGGTATATCTATTCCATATTCTGAGAAATTTACGTATTTTTAACACTATGTCCCGTTTTTTACTCTTAACTAACGAAAATTTATGCGGAAATTGACATTGCTTGTTTTTCTATGTTACCATTTTTCCCAGGAGAAAATAATAGGAAGTTTAAAGCGATATATAATATGCTTCATCGGATTTTGTTCTCTAACACAGTGGTAAAATGTATCGGACACAAATGAAGAGAATGTTATTTTCTTCGAAACAGCGTTGATGTATAGAGGAAAACTTGTTCAGAGATACTTAGATTAACGCTAATATCGGATAAAAAGAGGAGAAAAAGAAAGTTATGGGTATATCAGACATTTTAATGCTTCTTGGTGGATTGGCTCTGTTTTTGTATGGTATGTCGATGATGAGCAATGGTCTGGAATCGACTGCCGGAAATAAGATGAAGCAGGTTCTGGAAAAACTGACAGCGAACCGCTTTATGGGAGTCTTGGCTGGTGCGTTGATTACCGCGGCAATTCAATCGTCTTCCGCAACTACAGTCATGGTAGTGGGATTTGTAAACTCCGGTCTTATGTCACTGAATCAGGCAGTGTGGGTAATCATGGGTGCCAATATCGGTACTACCATCACCGGTCAGCTGATCGCTCTGGATATTGGCGCTGTCGCTCCCTTTATTGCTTTTGTTGGTGTTGCGCTGATTACATTTGTGAAAAATGAAAAAGTGAGAAACGTCAGTGGGATTTTTGCCGGACTTGGTATTTTGTTCATGGGTATGGGCATGATGAGTGATGCCATGGTACCGCTGCGTGAATCGGAAATGTTTGTTTCATTTATGACAAATTTCCGAAATCCGCTGGTCGGTATTGCGGTTGGTGCACTATTTACGGCTGTAATCCAGTCATCTTCCGCATCTGTTGGTATCTTGCAGGCGCTGGCTTCTACCGGTATGATTCCCTTGTCCAGCGCGGTGTTTGTACTGTTTGGTCAGAATATTGGTACGTGTATTACTGCGGTAATGGCTTCCTTTGGAACAAAACCAAACGCAAAGAGAACGACGATGATTCATTTGATGTTCAATATTTTCGGAACGCTTCTTTTTACCGTGTTTACACTGGTAACGCCTTTTGTACACTGGATGGAGGCAATATCACCGGGAAATCCGGTGGCGCAGATCGCTAATGTGCATACGGTATTCAATATTGCAACAACAATTGTCCTTCTTCCTTTTGGAAATTTAATGGCAAAACTGACCAAAGTGATTCTTCCGGAGACAGAGAAGGAGGAGGACAGTATTCGTCGTTTAAAATACATTGTTCCTTTTGAGACAAAGTATGTGGTTGGTCACTCTGCTCTGGTAATTTCTCAGGTTGGAAGCGAGATCAATCGTATGCTTGAGATGGTTAAAAAGAACTTGTCTATGAGTTTTGAGGCAGCCATTGCAGGTTCCTGTTCCGTTGATCTGGCGGAAGAAATTGAAGACCGTGAAGAATACATTGATTACCTGAACGTCGAGATCACAAGGTATATTTCAAAACTATTGTCAACGGACATGCCGGCGAGAGATTATGTCTGTATTAATAATTATTACAGCATTTCCAGCAATCTGGAACGTATCGGGGATCATGCACTGAATATTGAGGGGTATGCAAAAAATCTTCAGAAATGGGATCGTACTTTTTCAGAAACCGCGGTAGCTCAGATAAAAGAGATGAAAGAGGTCTGTGATAAAGCCCTGAGCCGTCTTTTGAATGTTGCAGAAAAGAACAGCCAGGAAGTTCTGGAAAAAATCGCAAAAGATGAACAGAAAATCGATGATATGGAAGAACGTTTCCGTGAACTGCAGCTGGAACGTATGAAAAGCGGAAGCTGCCAGCCGGAGGCTAGCCTGATATTTGGTGAATTGCTCACAGACTTTGAGCGTATCGGTGACCATGCGCTGAATGTGGCAGAAAAATATCAGGGGATGTATATAGTATAATGATGCCAGGGTCAAATGCTTTTGACCCCAACATCTTATAATTTAAAATCAAAGTCTGTATTTGCATTGTATATTGATAGAAAAAATGTATAAGAAATCACCTTTCGAAGAAGCTTTTCGGAAGGTGATTTTTTTTCACAGAATTTACACTTTTTTTACAAATTAAAATCACAGTTTAAGTATATGATATTTTGTAAAATATAAGCAATTTATAAAAATTTGCTATTGGGTTTCATGTCTGTAATTGGTCCTGACACTATGATGGGAAAGGAAATATGTGAGTGAAGACAGAAAACAATGTTTTCAAAAGAATTGAGAAAAAGTACATTTTGACAAAAGAACAGTACGCGCTTTTTCTGGAGCGAATTTCACCGTATATGACACTGGATCAGTATGGATATCATGCAATCTGTAATATCTATTATGATACAGAGGCAGATGAACTGGTTCGCCGTTCTGTGGAAAAGCCAACGTATAAAGAAAAACTGAGACTTCGAACGTACGGTCCTGCTTTTCCTGAGCAGGAGGCATTTATCGAAATCAAGAAAAAATATCAAAAGGTCGTGTATAAAAGGAGGGAATCGTTGCCCTACAAAGATGCTGTCCGGTATCTGAATCATGGAATCCATCCGGAAAAAAACAGCCAGATAATGCAGGAAATTGATTATTTCCTGCGATTTTACCATCCGGTTCCCAAGTTGTTTCTGGCTTATGACCGGGAAGCTTTTTTCGGAAATGAAGATCCGGAGCTGCGGCTGACGATTGACCACAGGATCCGTTTCAGAGAAAATAAACTGGATTTAGCAGCTGGAGATTTTGGAAATCTGTATTTTAAGAATGACGAGAAAATACTGGAGATCAAGGTGGCACAGTCTTTGCCGTTGTGGCTGACGAAGATATTGACAGATCTTAAGATTTATCCGGTCTCTTTTTCAAAGTACGGAAGTATATTTACGGAGACACATTTACATAAAAATAACGGGATTGAAGAAGTTCCCTATGAATTTGTTGCAGGAGGAATATAAAAAGTGTTTACAAGTGTGATTGATACAAGCTCAGGAAGTATATCGGTGGAAAGTGCGTTATTGTGTACAGCAGCGGCATTGGTTTTTGGGTTGTTGATTGCTGTCGTTTATATGGCGGACACGCATTTTACAAAAAATTTTGTGATAACGCTGGCACTTTTGCCGGCGCTGGTTCAGATCGTCATTTTGATTGTAAATGGCAATCTGGGTGCCAGTGTTGCGGTTTTGGGAACTTTTGGTCTGGTGAGGTTTCGTTCCGTTCCGGGCACATCCAAAGAAATTGCGAGCGTATTTTTTTCCATGGCAGTGGGACTGGCCTGCGGCATGGGGCAGCTGATCTTTGCCGGAATGGTGACTGTGCTGATTTCATTCGTTATGGTTCTTTTGACAAAGAGTCATTTTGGTGAAAAACGTGGGGAATGGAGACATTTGAAGATCGTTATCCCGGAAAATCTGGATTATTCGGATATTTTTGATGATATTTTTGCAGCATATACAAAAACCGTATCTCTGGATAAGGTAAAAACGATCAATCTCGGCAGTATGTATGAACTGGATTATCATATTGTACTAAAAGACAGGAACCGGGAAAAGGATATGATTGACGAAATCCGCTGCAGAAACGGCAATCTTGCAATCACCTGCGCAAGACATGCGCAGGAAGGAATGGAACTGTAGGAGGGAACGGTATGAAAAGAAAAAAATGGCTCCCATTGTTGATAAGTGCCTGCATGATTCTCGGAGGCTGTGGAAAAACTTCCGATGCAGGAGCAGATGATACTGCGGTGACAGACCAGGAAGAAAGCAGTGCAGCAGGTCAGAATGGGTCGGAAGAAAACGGGATTGAAAAATCTATGCTGATCGTTACAGCTGATATGGCTGATTTTAAAGAAGATGACAGCTACACAGACTGGAAAAACGGAAGTTATACGGAAATTTTATTGAATGGAAATTCGGCAAAAGCAGATGGAAAAGGAACCGGAACGACGATTTCGGACGGTGTGATAACCATAAATCAGAGTGGTACCTATGTGTTTTCCGGTACATTGGATGATGGACAGATTGTGGTGGGAGCAGCGGACGAGGAAAAGGTACGGATCGTCTTAAATGGAGCGGAGGTCACATGTTCCGACGGCCCCGCTATTGTATGTACCGGTGCGGATAAACTGACAATTTCTCTGGAAAATGATACGGAAAATGTTCTGACAGATGGAAGTGAGTATGTGTCCGAAGATTATACGGCAGCTATATACAGCAAAGCGGATCTGGTGCTGAATGGCTCAGGCATGCTCACCATAAATGCAAATTATAATAATGGAATTCAGAGTAAGGACGATCTGCGCATCCTGGAAGGCAGTTATTCGGTGAATTCGATAGATGACGGACTGGTCGGCAAGGACAAAGTGGCAATAAAAGATGGTACTTTTTCGATTAATGCAGGTGGTGACGGTATAAAAGCCACCAATACAGAGGATGCGGAAAGAGGATTTATTTACATTGGAAACGGCACATATACGATCGTATCCGGTACGGATGGCGTTCAGGCAGAGACCGGTATGCTGATCGAAAACGGAGTTTTTACGATCAATTCCGGAAATGACAGTATTACCAGCAATGGAACCATTACGGTGGGTGGAGGAGAATATAATCTGTCTGCAGGAGATGATGCGGTGCATGCGGACAGTCAGCTTGTGCTGAATGATGGAAATTTCATGATACCCCAGTGTGTGGAAGGTCTGGAAAGTGCCGATCTGATAATCAATGGAGGAACTTATGATATTACTGCTTCCGATGACGCAATAAACGGCGCCGGCGGAGAAACGGATACTGCCGGAATGGATGGACAGATGCCCGATGGAACGGAATTTCCGGAAAACGGTCAGATGCCGGATGGAGCAGAACCTCCGAAAGAAGGTCGGATGCGTGGAAATACGGGAGGCCAGGTACCGGAAGGGGCAGAACCGGGAACAGAAAATCAGATACCGGAAGGAGTAGAACCGGGAACAGAAAACCAGGTACCGGAAGGAATGGAACTGAGGGCAGAGGATCAGCTATTGGATGTAACGAAACTGGGGACAGAGGATCCATTGCCCGAAGGAACGGAACCGGGAACAGAAAGTCAAAAACCCGGAAGAATGTGGTCCTCAGAAGATTCAGCTGGTAAAGATTTCACAGAAGGTGGGGCTGCGCCGGAAATTCCGCAAGGTGAGACAGACGGTACACAGAGATCCTGGAATCAAAAAGGCATGGGCGGCCGCGGTGAGATGGGCGGCGGAAAAGGCATGATGAGTGCTTCCAGCGGAACATTGACTATCACAGGCGGAACCATAGTTGTTCACAGCGAAGGTGATGGAATTGATGTAAATGGAAGTACTTCTGTGACAGGTGGAAAGATAATTGTAGAAGGGTCCACAAGCAGCGGAAATTCAGCGCTGGACTACGATGGTACCTTTGTTGTCGACGGAGGAGAGCTGATTGCGGTGGGCAGTTCCGGTATGATGCAGACTCTTTCCAAAGAATCGAAAGTACCCTTTATCACTGTGGTGTTTCAAAAAATGCAGGCCGGACAGACCGTTGCAGTGAAAGATGTTTCCGGAAACGTAATCATGGAGTATACACCGTCTAAAGCTTACGAGAGTCTGATTTTTGCATCGGATGATCTGGAGGAAGGAAAAACATATCAGGTATACGCGGGAAATACGCTGTTGGCGGAAGCGGAACTATAATTGTTCACGTATATTTCATAAGAAAAACCGGTTAAAAGATAAATCTTCAATAGACCGGTTATGGTGATGAGGTATATAAATCGTTAAAATATGATTTTTGTCCACTTGATATGATGAAGAAAGTAAGATACAATACACAGGTAAAAAGACGAAAAGCAGCCAGGAATGCTGAAAAAAGATAACGTCGCTGTACGGGCATGATTTTGTACAGCGACGTTGATATGTAAGAAAGGGATCAGATATGGAGAAAAATAAGGTGTATTTTCCACTTTTTATAGATTTGTCGGAAAAGAAAATACTCGTGGTTGGCGGTGGAAAAATCGCTGCCAGAAGAGTGCATACGCTGATTCCGTTCTGCAGTAAGATAAAAGTGGTTGCGCCGGAAATCACAGGGGAAATACTGGAAAAACCGGTGGAATGCGAAAAAAGGAAATTTTTGATGGAAGACCTGGAAGGCGCAGATCTGGTGCTTGCAGCGACAGATGATCCGGCTGTTGATGAGATAATCTGGAACTTGTGTCGGCAGAAAAAAATACCGGTAAATATTGCTTCGGATAAAAGTAAGTGTGACTTTTTTTTCCCGGGCATTATTCAGGATAAAAATGTGGTGGTCGGTATAACGGCCAGCGGGGCAGATCATCGTCAGGCGCGAAAAGTCCGTGAAATAATTGAGGAAGCCTGTTTTTCCGGAAAAAACAGCGAGGAGTGAATACAAAGAAATAGATGTCACAGGTATTTGGACAGACACATTCGGATACAATAGAATAGATACTTTATTTGTGTGGGAAGCAAAAATGGATGAGTTCTGGAAAGAAATAGCGGCAGTTTTTGCAGTGATCCTGTTACTGCCGCTGCTTTTGGCTTTTTTCATTCAGGGAAGACAGGGGATATCCATCGGGGAAAAAGAGGAAATGGAGACATATCTGCCTTTTTTGATGGCGGAGACACTTCGGACAGATTCTCATCCGGAGACCATGAAGGCTTGGGCCGTTCTTATGAGAAGCAATGTTACAAAGGCTTTGCATGAGGGAGGCTTAAGCCTTTCTGATTTTCGGGAAGTCTGTATTGGAAACATGGAAAATCCGGATAACGATTATCTGGATTTTTACGGGAAACTGGCAGAGGCTTGCCGGGAAACAGAAGGAGAAATGGTTTTCTATAAAGGAGATATCTGTTATTGCCCTTTTTTTACGGTGAGCAACGGTGCGACCCGGGATGCTTTTGAAAATTTCGGGGAAAATACATATCCTTATCTGATCTCTGTGCCAAGTCACAAAGATGAGGAGAGCTCTGATTATATAGCAGTGACATATTGCCAAAAAGAAGAATTTTATGAAAAAATGAAGCGTTTTTATCCGAAGTGTTTTGTAAAAGAAGGAGAAACCGCAAATGAATTTGCCGAGGTGTCAATAAAAGAGCAGGATTCTGCCGGGTATGTAAAGTGGCTGGCGATCGGTGATCAGTGGATCGGAGGAGAAGCATTCCGCAAAGATATGGGGCTGCCATCCAGTTGCTTTTCCATCGAAATGTCAGAAAATCAGGTTCGGATTACATGCAAAGGAGTCGGTCATGGATTTGGTTTTTCGTGGTATGGGGCGAATGCTATGGCAGTGGAGGGAAAAGACTACCGGGAACTGATCAAATACTATTTTTATGATGTAACGATTTCAAAAGAAAACAGAGATGATTGAAGTAGGTTATTATGAAAAAGCAATATCAAGAGAGAATAAAGTATTTGAAATAAGCGATTATCATGAAATAACAATTTCAATACAGGAATGAATAGATTCTCATATTCTGGCAAACCTATAATTACATCAGAACATACAGGTAGAGGTGAAGAATATGAGTAAAAGACAGAAATTAATAAGATGGATTATCAGCGGAACTCTTCTGGCAGCAGTGGCACTGGTTGGAATCAGCGTATACCAGGTGGAAACAGGAAAACCGGATAAGTCACAGGGAGAAGAGCTGGCGGAAGTGCCGGATTCGGATCAGGAACAGGCACAAATGACGACAGATGAGGAAAATGCAGATGAGCAGACGGGAACTTCACAGCCGCATCATTCGACCGTTGTGGACGAAGATGAAGAAATTCAGAGTGAAGAGCAGAAAACAGAGCAGGATGCGGAGGATGCTGCGTCGGCTGATGTCAGTGCCAAGATGGAAGAATCGGTTGACAATATTTCGGAAGAAGTGGATGCCACTGTTTTGCCGGAACTGAATTTTTCCGAAGAAACACTATTGAGCTGGCCGGTGGAGGGTCAGATAATCCTGGATTACAGTATGGACCATACGGTATATTTCCAGACTCTTGATGTATACAAATACAATCCTTCCATTCTTGTAGGTACCCCGGTTGGAGAGCCGGTCATTGCAGCTGCAAATTGTAAAATTGTGAGCATCGAAGATTCTGTGGAAACGGGAACAACGATCACGACAGATCTCGGAAATGGTTATCAGGCCGTTTATGGACAGTTAGCGGATGTGCAGGTTGCAGTTAATGATGTTGTTCCGGAAGGAACGATCCTCGGATATGTAAATCAACAGAGCCGTTTTTATGCAGAAGAAGGCAGCAACCTGTATTTTGCTATGACAAAAGACGGTGAGAGCATTGATCCGGTAATCTATCTTCCTTAGTTTTTTACCGGTCTTGCACACTTTCAGAGAAAGAGAGTATAATAAAGTATACTCAGAAGATTTTTGTTTTATCATTTGGAGAATCTTGAGGGTTTACCATATTGAAAATCCGCAATCGTTTTAAATCACAGGTATCATGGAGTCAAACCTGGTTTTGGCTTTGGTGTTTCAATATGGGTAAAGCACAAGTGTCATGTCGATTGCTTCATATAGAGACTGCTGTGGATAACGGTCTGTTAAATAAAGTTTGCTGTGCAGATTTTTCCATGGCAGTTTACATATATTTGAGACAATGTAAAAAGAGTAATGAGAAAGAAACAGAGCTTTATGATTGTCTGTGCAGGAATTTTGAATTGGTGCATGAAAAGCAGAGGAAAAAAATGAACTATACTTACATTTTAAAGTGCAGTGATGGAAGTCTGTATACCGGTTGGACAAACGATCTGGAAAAAAGAATTGCGGCACACAATGCCGGAAAAGGGGCAAAGTATACGAAAAGCCGCAGGCCGGTGATACTGGTTTATTATGAAGCTTTTGAGACGAAGGAAGAGGCTATGCAGAGGGAGTATCGGATTAAACGGCTTCCAAGAGCGGAGAAAGAAAAACTGATCGGATAAAACTGGGAGGTGTTATCATGCTTTATCTTACGGATGATGTTCCGATATGGAAGGATGAATTTAAATTGCTTACGCGGGAACAGTTAAATATACCGGCGCTTCATATGATGGGATATGCCCATTTTCAGACAGTCCATGCGGTACTGGACACGCATTTTCACACTAATATGGAATTTGTGGTGGTCATGAACGGAAAACAGCAGTACGTTGTAGGGGGAAAACGCTATATACTGTATGGAAATGAATTTTTTGTTACATACCCCTATGAGCAGCATGGGAGCGGAGGCGTTTCCCAGGATGTATGTGAATTTATATGGTTTCAGATCGATCTGTCTTCTTCAAAAAATTTTCTGGGGCTTACCCCTCCCCACAGCGAGTATCTGTTTCGCCAGATGCTGAATTATCATCACCGTACGAAAAAAACGAATATAAAAGATGTATCCCTGTTACATAAGGCGTTTTGCCTGTTTTCATCAAAAGAACTTCCTCAGCAGACACTGGGATACAGTTATTTCCTGCAATTTATTTTGAAAAATATCTGTACCCCGGATGTTGAACTGAAAAAAGACATATACAGTGAAGATATACAGGATGCGATGACGTTTATCCATGAGAATCTGCTGAATGACCTGAGTATTGACCTTATTGCGGAAAAATGTGGGCTGTCTTCATCGCGTTTTAAAGCAAAATTCAAAGAACAGCTTGGAATTACGCCCCATGCATATATCAATTTCCTTAAAATTGATTCTGCAAAAATATATCTGAAGGATATGGACAAGTCGATTACCGATATTGCATATCTGCTGAATTTTTCTTCCAGCAATCATTTTGCTTCTGTGTTTAAAAAATATACCGGATATACACCAACGGATTTTCGAAATAAGAAGTTTTCCGGTATCATGATCTGACATCGCCGGTGCACGAAGGCTGATATAGCTTTTTGTACGCCGGCGTTTGCTATGTACAAAAAAGTACTGAGGACTATTGTGTATGAACAGCGTCTTTATTTCGTTATATAATCTTATCATGGTTCCTGCAGGATTGCGGAACAATCCGTAAAACGGTTTTACTATCTTATCCAATCATGAATGATCAGAAAAATGTAATGTATAAGGAGGAAAAATGATGACATCAAGAGAATTGGTATATAAAACACTTGAATTTGAAAATAAAGAAGGACGGGTTCCGAGACAGATGTGGTTACTTCCCTGGGCGGAAATGAACTATGGCCCGATGGTTGAAAAGATTTCAAAAGAATTTGAAAATGATATTGTAGGTGCTCCAAATATTTTAAACACAAAGCCAATTACACAGGGAGATCCCTATGAAGTGGGCGATTTTACCGATGAGTGGGGATGCCAGTTCCATAATGTACACAAAGGTATTATCGGTGAAGTAAAAGAAGCTCTGGTAAAGGACGAAGACTGGGAAGATGCAGACAATGTACATATTCCGGTGGAATGGCTTGATTTTGATGTAGATGCGGTTAATCAATACTGCAGGAGCACGGACAAATTTGTCGTATCTGCATGCTGCCCGAGACCTTTTGAACAGCTGCAGTTTATTCGGACGACGCAGGAACTGTACATGGATTTGGTGGATCCGTCCCCGAATATGTTAAAGTTTATGCGGAAAATGCATACGTTCTACTGTGACCTACTGGAAAAATGGGCCAAAACAGATGTGGATGCTCTTACTTTTATGGATGACTGGGGCAGCCAGAAAAGCCTTCTGATCAATCCTAAGATGTGGGATGAATATTTCCGCCCCATGTACAAGGATTATATTTCCATTGCAAAAAAATACGGAAAGAAAACATTTATGCATTCCGACGGAAATACACTGGATATTTATCCGAGAATGATTGAACTTGGGCTGGATGCCTTTAACACACAGATCTTCTGTATCGGTGTGGAGAATCTGGAACAGTTTAAAGGTAAAATAACCTTCTGGGGAGAGATTGACCGTCAGCATCTTCTGCCGGAAGGAACCACGGAGGACATCAAAAAGGCGGTTGAAGATGTGCACAGAAGACTGTGGGCAGACGGTGGATGTATTGCTCAATGTGAGTTCGGTCCTGGGGCAAATCCGGATAATGTATATACTGTATTTAAAACATGGGACTCATTTGGAAAATAGATGAAAATAGTGTCGGTGTATGGAGGACTGAGTCGTCTTCCGTACACCGACTTTTATGATTAATGGGGCAAAACAGACGGAAGCGTATTAAATATTGCGATGGCGTCGGCTTTTGTGGTAAAGTGGAGTTATCTTATATCAGGAGAATGCGATATGAAATATGATTTTACTACAATTATGGACAGGCATGGAAAGGATGCACTTGCGGTTGACGGTTTGGGCATGAATCCGGGTTCTTGGCCGGATAAACCGAAAGATGGGTTTGACGCAATTCCCATGTGGGTTGCTGACATGAATTTCCCCACGGTTCCCACTGTGATGGAGACAATTATGGAAAGAGTGAAGCATCCTGCTTTCGGATACTTTTCTCCGTCAGAAGAATACTATGAGTCAATACGAAAATGGCAGCGGATCCGAAATGGCGTTACAGAGCTGGACCGATCCTGTATCGGATATGAAAATGGTGTGCTGGGAGGTCTCATATCCACTTTGACTGCTTTTGCGGCGCCCGGAGATGCGGTATTGCTCCACAGCCCCACATACATCGGTTTTACAAACAGTATTAGCAGCAATGGATTCAAAATCGTGCACAGTTCTCTGAAACGGGATGAAGAAGGTATATGGCGTATGGATTTTGATGATATGGACCGGAAAATAAAAGACAACCGCATTCATGTGGCTGTTTTCTGCAGTCCCCATAATCCCTGCGGACGTGTGTGGGAGCGATGGGAGATTGAGAAAGCGTTGGAAGTGTACAAAGCCAATGACTGTATTGTCGTTTCCGATGAAATATGGTCCGACATCATTCTGGAAGGATATCATCATATACCTACCCAGTCAGTCAGTGACGATGCGAAAAAGCGCACGGTGGCCATTTATGCGCCAAGTAAGACCTTTAATCTGGCCGGACTTGTGGGCAGTTATCATATCATTTATGACAAATATCTTCGAGACAGAGTTCGTTCCCAGAGCAGCAAGTCTCACTACAATTCCATGAATGTGCTGTCCATGCACGCACTGATCGGTGCTTATAAACCGGAAGGATATGAGTGGGTGGATGAACTGTGTCAGGTACTTACGAAAAATATTAATTTTGCCTGTGATTATATTGAAAATAATTTTGAAGGCATACAGGCAAGCAGGCCTCAGGGCACTTATATGCTGTTTTTGGATTGTACGAGGTGGTGTCGGGATAACGGAAAATCGGTTGATCAGCTTTTGAAAGCCGGATGGGATGTGGGTGTGATCTGGCAGGACGGTCGGCCATTTCACGGTGAAAATGCTATTCGCGTGAACCTGGCGCTGCCGCTGTCGCGAGTGAAGGAAGCTTTTGAGCGACTGGACCATTATGTTTTCCATTCTTGAATTTTGGGGTCTATATCAAAAAATTTCTTTGCAGGGTTCTCCGGAGGGTAAGAATCTGGTATTCAAAGAAAAATTTTTATCTATAGACCCTGCTGATTTACATAAGGTATCAGAAATGAAGGAAAAAGGATCCGCGAAGGACTTTTTTCGTATAGATTCATTTAAATCGGCATAGTGGCGATATACTGATACATAACCACAAAGTGACATGCGCTGCCGCCCATGACAAAAAGATGGAAAATCTCATGGGAGCCAAAATTTGTATGGCGGGAATTAAAAATAGGCAACTTCAGCGCGTAGATGATTCCTCCGATGGTATAAATGATACCGCCTGCCAGCAACCATCCGAAAGCAGGGCGGGACAATGCATGGAAAATCTGACTGAAAGCCAGAACCACCATCCATCCCATACCGATATACAGGACAGAAGAAAACCATTTTGGACAGTTGATCCAACAGGCTTTGATAATAATTCCGAGGATAGCGACAGCCCAGACAGCAGCGCAAAGCAAATAACCGGTGCGGTTGTTCAGAGCAATCAGGCAGACCGGAGTGTAGCTGCCTGCGATCAGGACGGATATCATCATGTGATCCAGTTTTTTCAGGCGGCGATTTACTTTTTCGTTAATATCAAAAGAATGGTATATGGTGCTGGCTGCATAGAGAAGGATCATACTGGTAATAAAAATACCAAGAGCAATCACATGCAGATTATCCGGTTCTCTGGCTGCCTTGCTCAACAGTGGGGAAACAGCCAGCATAGCGAGAAGCAGAGCAATAAAATGGGTGATTGCACTGCCAGGATCTTTTAATTTAAACTTCATAACAAAACACCTCCATAACGACATGTAGTTTTAAAAACTATGTGTTGATGTAATTATATTATGCCCTGTGGGGAAAAAAATCAATACCTAATTTACTTTTTTTATGGAAAATGCTACTATTGGTGAAAAGATAAACAGGAGAGTGGCCGAATTATGTCGAATCAGGAAAAAATCTATATTATAGGTCATAAAAATCCGGATACAGATTCCATCTGCTCAGCGATTGCATATGCGGATATAAAAAACAGGACCAGTTCCAAAAAGTATTTTGCAAAACGTGCCGGCCAGATTAATGAGGAAACGGAATTTGTTTTGAACAGATTTGGAGTTGAGACACCCGGTTATTTATCGGATGTGGGTACCCAGGTTAAGGATATGGAGATACATAGAACCCAGCCTGCGAACAGTTCCATTACGATAAAGCGTGCATGGCAGCTTATGAAAGAAAGCGGGGCCGTGACACTGCCCATTACCAATCGGGAAGATCGGCTGGAAGGAATCATTTCCGTCAATGATATTGCAAATTATTACATGGGTGCAAATGACCAGAGAATCATGTCTATGGCCAGAACCCAGTACCGCAGTATGGCTGACACGCTGGAAGGTCAGGTTGTAGTGGGAAATGAACATGGCTATTTTATCCGTGGAAGAGTGTTGGTTCTTGCGGCGGATCCGGAACAGATGGATGAACTGATGGAGGAAGATGATCTGCTGATCATTGGAAACCGTGAGGATATACAGATTTTTGCCATTCGATCCGGTGCCAGCTGTATTGTGGTCACTTTAGGTGCGGAAATATCGGACAAAGTAAAGGAACTGGCACAGAAGAATAGTTGTGTGGTGATCAGTACTCCATTTGATACCTATACAACAGCAAGGCTGATCAATCAGAGCATTCCGGTGAAATATCTTATGAAAAAAGATAATCTGGTTACTTTTCATATGGATGATTTTACCGATAATATTCAGGAAGTTATGGGAAAACTCCGTTATCGCGATTTCCCGATTCTGGACAAAAAGAACCGGTATCAGGGAACCATATCCCGCCGGAATATGCTGAATATTAAAAAGAAAAAACTGATTCTTGTGGATCACAATGAAAAGTCCCAGGCAGTGGATAATATTGATCAGGCTGAAATCCTGGAAATTATTGACCATCATAGAATCGGTACTTTGGAGACTATACAGCCGGTATTTTTCCGCAACCAGCCGGTGGGATGTACTGCTACGATTATGTACCAGATGTATCAGGAGAAAGAATTGGAAATATCTCCCCAGATCGCAGGTCTTCTCTGTGCAGCGATTATTTCTGATACACTTATGTTCCGTTCACCCACCTGCACAAAATGGGATCAGGAGGCAGCGTTGGAGCTGGCAAATATTGCAGAGATTCGTATAGAAGAATTTGCCACAGAAATGTTCCATGCGGGCAGCAATTTAAGCGGAAAGGCACCGGAGGAAATCTTTTATCAGGATTTCAAAAAGTTTATTATGGGCGATGTTACGTTTGGCGTTGGACAGATCTCTTCTATGGATGCACAGGAACTGGGGGAAGTGCGGGATCGCCTTCTTCCTATTATGAAGAACGAATGTGGCAATAATGGTATTTCCATGGTATTTTTCATGCTTACCAATATTATATCTGAATCAACGGAGCTGCTCTGTTACGGGGAAGGCAGCGGAAAGGTTGTGGATGAGGCGTTTAATGCGCAGATTCGGGATGGAAGCTGCTATCTGCCCGGAGTTGTATCCAGAAAGAAACAGCTGATACCGAATTTTATGGCTGCTTTGCAGAACAATTGAGAGATGGTCTAGCTGCTGAGAGAAGGTTGCTTTGCAGGAAGCATGCCTGTCTTTGATTGTTTCCAAAAGTTGTTTGAAAAAGAAATACAAAGACAAGGAATACAGAAAAAGTAAGGTGAAATTATGGCAAAACAGAATTGGAAACCGGGCAATATGCTCTATCCCGTACCGGCAGTTATGGTAAGCTGCCAAAGACCGGGAGAAAAACCGAATATTATTACTGTTGCATGGGCGGGAACGGTCTGCACGTCCCCGGCTATGCTGTCGGTTTCTATACGGCCGGAGCGATATTCTTATGACATTATTCGGGAAACAGGCGAGTTTGTGGTCAATCTGGTAACAAAAGATCTGACGTTTGCGACAGATTACTGTGGTGTGAAATCCGGACGGAATGAGGATAAATTTAATGAAATGAAACTGACGCCCCTTCCCTCAAAATACATCCATGCACCGGGGATTGAGGAAAGTCCCGTGAATATTGAGTGCAAGGTAAAGCAGGTGCTGGAGCTTGGTTCTCATCACATGTTTCTTGCTGAAGTGCAGGGCGTAACCGTTGACGAGAAATATCTCGATGAAAACGGAAAGTTTAATTTAAATAAGAGCGGCCTGATCACTTATTCCCATGGAGAGTATTTTGAGTTGGGGAAAAAGTGCGGAAAATTCGGATACTCTGTACACAAAAGCAAGAGGAGAGGCAACAGTGGATCTGGGCAGCAGCGCAGTTAATGGTTTTGTCTTTGCATTCATGGATTTTCTCTGCAATCAATACCCCGATGGATAATATCCTCCCCGTATTTCCCCCGCACTTGTTTCAAAGCATTTTCTAATTTTTCCAGTTTCCGGCTCTTCTCGATCTCTTTCATATCAATATCAAAAAGGTTCATCTGAACCGGTTCGTCTTCTGAACTGAGCTTAGTGGTGCGAATGCCCAACAGCCGGATCGGTGTCTGATCCCAAAGTGCATCAAAAAGGGTGCAGGCGTGCTGGTAAATTATCTCATCGGAAGACGTAGGCGTATGAATGGCCATCTGGTGAGAGACACTAACAAAGGTGTGATATTTAATTTCCACGCAGATGCTGGAGGCACATTGACCGGAATGACGGAGCCGGGAAGCTACTCTGTCAGCCAGTTGTTTAAGGACATTTTTGGCTTCAGCAACAGTGGTGAGATCTCGCGGAAGCGTAACGGAATTGCCGATTCCTTTTGCCTGCGCAGGTTCGCTTTCCAGAGGGGTGTCATCGATGCCGTTGGCATATTCCCAGAGCAGCCGCCCGTGGCTCTTCAGATGCAGGGCGAGCATATCCGGATCAGCTTTGGCCAGATCGCCTATGGTCATAATCTCCAGTTTTTGCAGTATTTCCACAGAGGCACGACCTGCCATATACAGATCTGAGACCGGCAAGGGCCACATCTTCTTTTTTATTTCTCCCGGAAAAAGGGTGTGAGTTTTGTCGGGCTTTTCAAAATCGGAAGCCATTTTTGCCAGAAGCTTGTTGGAAGAGATTCCCACGTTGACAGTAAATCCGAAGAATTCAAAAATCGTTCTGCGGATATAATCGGCAGCGGCTCTTGGGGATTCATACCGATGGGCAATATGGGTAAAATCCAGATAGCACTCATCAATGCTGACCTGCTCGATCTGATCGGTCAAAGTGCGCAGAAAACCCATAAATTTATCACTGAACTGTCGATACAGGCGATGGTTGGCCGGCTCGATAACCAGAAAAGGACACTTTTTCAGGGCCTGAGATATGGGCTCTCCGGTTTGGATCTTATATTTTTTGGCCGGGGCTGATTTTGCCAGGACCACGCCATGACGGCTCTCCCGGTCACCGCCAATGATGGAGGGAATGGTGCGCAGATCCACTGATTCGGGATCGAGGCGACGTTTTTCCACTGCACTCCAACTGAGATAGGCAGAATTGACATCAATATGAAAAATAATTCGTTCCATTCTGGGAACCTCCTGTGATTATTTCCTGTGTTTTGCGTACAGTGATGAAAAGTGTCTCAATTGAAAACGCACATCTCACAGTGTGAAATATTCTGGTATTATTATATCATTTATGGTAAGATGTGAGAAGAACAAAAGACAGTGACGGTGCACAGTGCCCGTTTAAAAATCATTGTACGGCAGGCGGCAGTCAGTCGTTTATGCACTGTTTTTTGCCGCAGGAGAAAACAGATGGAAAATATTGTTTTGATTGGCATGCCGGGTTCCGGAAAAAGTACCATAGGTGTCGTACTGGCGAAGGTACTCGGATATGAGTTTGTGGATTCAGATTTGCTGATCCAGAAAAGAGAAAAAAGACTTTTGAGCGAGATCATCGAGCAGGAGGGGATAGAAGGCTTTTTGGAAATCGAAAATGATGTGAATAAAAACCTGAATGTGGAGCGAACCGTGATCGCCACCGGAGGAAGTGCCGTATATGGGGCAGAGGCCATGGCGCACTTGAAGCGGATCGGTACGGTGATCTATCTGAAGCTGGATTATAAACGGCTGCGCAGAAGGCTCGGAAGCCTGAAAAAAAGAGGTGTTGTGCTGAAAAAAGGGCAGACATTCCGGATGCTTTACGAGGAACGCACGCCTCTGTATGAGAAATATGCGGATCTTATTATTGACGAGGAAAATAATGATATTCGGGAAACTTTGCAGATAATTCAGGAAAAATTGAAAAAATAAATAAACAATTATTTCGCAGAATTTAACAAAAACTAAAGAAAAACGTAATATATATTTACAAATCCTCGATTCTGTTATAACATTAATAAAAGGTGTGTGTTGTTATATTGTAATAAAATATGAATGAGCGCCCAGGGGAGAATACGGCGTCATTAGTTTATAGAGGTGAAGGATGGAGCAATATATTGTCAAAGGCGGCAATCCACTTGTAGGGGAAGTGGAGATTGGCGGAGCAAAAAATGCGGCACTTCCGATTATTTCTGCTGCAATTATGACAGATGAGACCGTCACATTGGAAAATCTTCCGGATGTAAATGACGTGAACGTACTGTTAGAGGCAATTGGAAAAATCGGCGCACAGGTCGAGCGTGTTGACCGTCACACGGTTCGTATCAACGGTTCCACGATTCAGGATTTCAGCGTTGATTATGACTATATTAAGAAGATTCGTGCATCTTACTATCTGTTGGGTGCACTGCTTGGCAAGTATAAAAATGCGGAGGTTCCGCTTCCGGGCGGATGCAACATCGGCAGCAGGCCGATCGACCTTCATTTAAAAGGTTTTCGTGCTATTGGGGCAAAAGTTGAGATCCGTCATGGCTCAATTATCGCAAAAGCGGAAAATATGCGCGGAGCCCATGTGTTTTTGGACAAAGTATCGGTGGGGGCAACGATCAACGTTATGATGGCTGCTTCCATGGCAAACGGACGTACAACTATTGAAAATGCGGCCAAAGAGCCTCATGTTGTTGATGTGGCAAACTTCCTGAATAGTATGGGTGCTGATATCAAGGGCGCCGGTACCGAAGTAATCCGCATCCGCGGTGTGGAAAAACTGCATAAAACGACGTACTCCATCGTGCCGGATATGATTGAGGCGGGGACCTATATGATGGCAGCCGCTGCAACTAAGGGTGACATTATGGTCAAAAATGTCATTCCGAAGCATATGGAAGCTGTCACAGCAAAACTGGAAGAGGTCGGCTGTGAAGTGGAAGAATTTGACGATGCGATCCGTGTGGTTGCGTCAAAGCGTCTTATGAGAACCCATGTGAATACACAGCCCTATCCGGGTTATCCCACGGATATGCAGCCTCAGATTGCAGTGGTTCTCGCTCTCGCTCAGGGGACCAGTATTGTAACAGAGAGTATATTTGAAAACCGTTTCAAATATGTGGACGAGCTGACCAGGATGGGCGCAAATATTAAGGTCGAGGGAAACACTGCGATCATTGACGGTGTGGAAGGCTTTACCGGAGCGCGCATCAGTTCTCCGGATCTTCGTGCAGGAGCTGCTCTTGTGGTGGCCGGTCTGGCTGCAGAAGGCATTACCATAGTGGACGATATAGTCTACATTCAGAGAGGTTATGAAGATTTTGAACAGAAACTGCAGAGCCTTGGTGCGGAGATTGAAAAAGTCTCCAGTGAAAAAGAAATTCAGAAATTCAAACTGAGAGTAGGTTGAATAGGAAGGCAGCTCGCATGGGCTGCCTTGCTTGGTTTTGTTAAATAACGGAATCAGCTACATGTGAGAGGAATGGATATAGAATATGAAAGTAGAACATAAAGAAGAACTGAAGGTCAAGCCCAAAAAGAAAAAAGTCCCGCTGGGAATAAAAATCGTTCTCATATTCCTGGTTTTATTTCTGATTCTGGCGGGAAGTGTTTTTGCTTATCTCCAGATTATGCTGAATAAGATTAATAAGGTAGACAATTCTCAGCTGGATCTGCTGCCGCGTGACGAAGAATCCTTTGAGGTGGATGATTCTCTGAATGTAGACGGAAGCGATGTGATCAACCCGGAGGAGATTACCTGGGATGGACTGGATATCAATGTGATGCGGGATGAAGATGTTATCAACATTCTGCTGATCGGTCAGGACCGGAGAGAAGGGCAGGGACGGCAGAGATCGGATACCATGATTATCTGCAGCCTGAATAAACGAGATAAAAAAATTACCCTGAGCTCAGTGATGCGTGACCTGTATGTGCCGATTCCGGGATACAGTGATAACCGTATCAACGCAGCATATCAGTTTGGCGGCATGCCTCTTTTGGATCAGGTGATGGAGGAAAGTCTGGGTATTCACATTGACGGCAATGTAGAGGTGGACTTTGACGGATTCATCAACAGTCTGGCGGTGATCGGCAATCTGGATATTGATCTGTATCAGGAAGAAGCCGATTATCTGAATCAGGGCAATTCCGAATGGAACCTGCAGGCAGGAGTCAATTCTTTGACGCCGGAACAGGCATTGGCTTATGCCAGAACCAGATATGTGGGACATTCTGACTGGGAGCGTACGGATCGTCAGAGAAGAATCGTGATGGCTGCATTTAATAAAGTAAAAGGTGAAGATCTGGGAACCTTGCTTGACCTTACGGATGAGATACTCCCGAACCTGACCACTGACATGACCAATATGGAAATTTTGAGTCTGGTCTATACTGTTTTCATCAACGGCATGACTGAGATGGAGAGTTACCGAATTCCGGTGGAAGGTACATATACCTGTGAGACTCTAAGCGTCGGAATGGAGGTTCTGGTACCGGATCTGAATGAAAACAGTAAGTACCTTCAGGAGTACATTTATGGAAAGAGTGCACAACAGTAATTGATAAGTTTTTGGCATATGTATGCAAAAACCCCCTTTTGTTTAAGTGAAAACTGACAAAAGGGGGGTTTTGCATGCATGTTTACCCCATTGTCTGAAGGCAGTTTACATACAGCAATTAACAATAATTGTAAAAATAAACTTAAAAGGGCGGGAATATTGCCTGAACGTTCGAATGGTGATAAACTACGATTAGCAAATACAGTAAATACATGGAGAAATGACGGATTGTGCATTTGCCACAATCGGATAGAGGTTTTGTAACGTGTATAAAAGAAATAATACAAGTTGGCTGAAACATGGGGATTTTATGCTGATTGACTTCATATTGTTTCAGGTATCTTTTTTGATATCTTATGTGATACGAAATGGATTCCAGTCACCATATGATAAGGGCGTTTATCAGTCATCCGCGATTGTTTTGGCATTGATGAATGTTTGTATCGGCTTTTTTATAGAAAATTATAAAGGTATTTTGAGAAGAGGATACTGGCGGGAGTTTCGTGCTGTAGTAAATCAGGTAATGCTGGTTACGTTTGCCATTATTTCTTATCTTTTTGCTATAAAGGCATCAAGTGAGTTTTCAAGAATCATGATGCTCTGCTTTCCTGTTATTTCGATACTATTGCTTTACTGTGGAAGAATAGCATGGAAGTTTTTCCTGAAAAAGTATAAGAGGCCGGCTTTTGGAAAACGTTCTATTTTTTTGATTGGTACTTTCGAAGATTGCAGAACCATGTTCACCGTATTTCAGAATAATCCTTACAGTGAGTTTCAGGTGGCCGGGATCGGTATTTTGGATCAAGTTGGAGCAGGAGAAATATTCCGGCAAGATATGCCGGTTTTGTCGGGAGAGGATGCTATATTGAAGTTTCTTCAGGCAAATTGGGTGGATGAAGTCCTTTTTCATGCAACAAACGAAATGTCCGGGGCCGGTTTGCTGATTGAAAAATGCAAGATGATGGGAATAACAGTCCATATAAAATTGGCGGGATTGGAACATGGAGATGTGAACCAGATCGTTGAAAAGCTGGAAGGTTATACAGTACTGACAGTCAGTATGATGTTTGCAACAGACAGACAAATGTTTTTAAAACGGGTAATGGATATAACAGGAGGTATTGTCGGACTAATTTTGACCGGCATTATCACAATTATAATTGGCCCGATCATTTATATAAAATCTCCGGGACCAATCTTTTTTTCACAGGTACGTGTCGGAAAAAACGGAAGGAAGTTTCGTATATATAAATTCAGAAGCATGTATATCGATGCAGAAGAGCGAAAAAGGGAACTCATAGGTGAGAATAATATAAAAGGCGGAATGATGTTTAAAGTGAACGATGATCCGAGGATTATTAAAGGCATTGGTCATTTTATGCGCAGATATTCCCTGGATGAATTCCCTCAGTTCTGGAATGTGCTGAAAGGAGAGATGAGTCTTGTAGGAACAAGACCTCCGACGGTGGATGAGTGGGAAAAGTATGAATATCATCACAGGTCCAGGCTGGCGATCAAGCCGGGAATGACCGGTCTGTGGCAGGTAAGCGGAAGAAGCAGAATCACAGATTTTGAAGAAGTTGTGAAGCTGGATAGAAAATATATCCAGAACTGGAATATCGGTCAGGATATAAAAATTCTCCTTAAAACGGTTCGCGTTGTACTGAAAAAGGATGGATCTATGTGAGATTATATGAAATAAGAATTATATCAGAAGAGGGCTTCCGTGAAAAGTAAATGGAAACTCAGGGGAGTAAAAGGGATAGTCATTGAGGTCAATCCATTAATCCTCTTCTTCCGGATCATCCGTAATTTCAAACAGATCATTGGGAGTGCACTTTAAGACTTTGCAAAGGCGTTCAATATTCTCAAATCGTATAGAAGTAGTTTCATTATTAATAAGATTTGACAGATTTTTGTAGCTTAAGTCCATGCGAGTATGCAGCCAGTATTTCGTGTGGTTCTGCTCCTCCAGCAACTCACGTACGCGCAGTCTGATCATGAAAGGCCTCTCCTTTGTTTCTTACTTACTATACCCTAAATTAAATCTGTACATAACTGATGTGGACATTATATAATGTATACATCAGTTATATTGTGTTGAGAGATCCGTATCGATATGCAGAGAACCAAAGTATCTGCACACGGGCTTTAGAGGAAGAGGGGTAAGAGAAGCGTTATGAAAAAGAGGTATCATCGGGTTTCACAAAAAGTGGCAGGGTTTATCCGGAGGTGGAAAGATTTTTCTGAAGAAAAAGAGTCAGAGCAGCTTTGCTGCTGCATCAGCCGGATTTTGTTTAAGGAGCATTTGGCTCTTTACCGCAGACAGAATGGAAGCTGGATTTCCGTTTTGAACTGCAGCCTGTATCATTTTATGGATGGTACAGAGCCAAAGCGGGACCGGAGGATCCGGCAGATACTTATGAAAAATATGGACTCAGCCGTCCTGGCGGTGGTTGCATCGGCCGGGGAAAAAGGCAAGGATTATCACGGCTTCTGGCTGGCTGGAGGAACCTGGAATATAATTTCAGTCAAATCCACGTTTTTTCGTCAGCAAAGGGACTGTCATGAAGAGAATAATTCCGAATGCGGAAGAACGTAAAAACTTCAGATAAATGAACGGAGCGATAATTTTCCCTGTGAAAAACTGCTTACAAAGAAAAAATTTTTTTGCTAAAATAAAAAGAAAAGAAGATTTCTATTCGGGCAGGAGGGATATTTGATGTTTGTAAGCGGAGAATACGTAGTGCACGGTTATAATGGTCTTTGCCTAGTGGAGAACGTGACCCATTTGAATATGTCGGGCATTAACAAAGATGCATTGTACTACATTCTGCGACCGCTTAATTCCGAAGAAAGCAAGATTTATCTTCCGGTGGATAGCGACAAGATGGTCAGCAGAAGGATTATGACCAAAGAAGAAGCCGCGCAGTTTTTGGAGCAGATTGATAATGTGGAGCTGTTCTGGAATCCCAATCATAAGTTTCGTGAGGAAATGTATAAAACAGCGATGAAGACTTGTGATTGCAGGATGTGGATTCGCATTATTAAAACATTGTATTTGCACCAGAAAGAGAGGGAAGCAATCGGAAAAAGGATTTCTGCAAGTGATGAACGTTTCTTAAAGCATGCAGAAGAGTATTTATTTCAGGAATTATCTCTGGCGACAGGTGAGACATATGATGAGATGAGAAAACAGGTAATGGATAAAATAATGAAAAAGGAAGCAGCTGCAAATTAAGAAAGAGGGCTGCTTCCTCTTTTTTGCGGGATTCCAAATAGTGCCTGCAAACGGTCGGGAAATTAATTGTTTTTTGTTTAAAATAGAAGTTGACAAAAATGCCGGTCAATCCTATATTAATTAACGGTATTTTTCGCAAACAGAGGAGTATATGTTATAATGGAAAGGGATATGACTGTCGGCAAACCGGCCGCGATGATTATTAATTTTACGATACCGATTTTTCTTGGAAATGTATTTCAGCAGTTTTACAGTATGGCAGACACCATCATTGTGGGAAAATGTGTGGGGAACCGTGCGCTGGCTGCAGTGGGATCTGTGGGAACGATCATGTTTTTTATCCTGGGATTCCTTATGGGGCTGACCACCGGATTTACGGTACTGACTGCGCAGAAATTCGGAGCAAAGGATATGCGTGGGATGCGCAGAACCGTCAGCTCTGCTTATGTGCTGTCGATCATCGTCAGTGTGGTCATGACACTGCTCAGTCTTTTACTTATGAAAAAACTGCTGGTTTTCATGCATACACCGGAAGATATTTTTGCGGATGCTTATCGCTATATTATGATTATCTGTGCAGGCATTTTTGCATCCACCGCTTATAACCTTTTTTCCAGCATTCTGCGTGCGGTGGGAAACAGTAAAGTGCCGCTGTATTTTCTGATTCTGTCGGCATGCCTTAATATCGTGTTGGATCTGGTTTTGATCATCCTCTTTAAAATGGGTGTGTCGGGTGCTGCTTATGCGACGGTTATTTCACAGGGAATCTCTGCGGTATTGTGCCTGATTTACATCATAAAAAAAGTACCGATGCTGCGGCTTGGAAAAGACGACTGGAAACTGAATGTGTATCTGGTGCGCAATCAAGTGGGGGTCGGACTTCCCATGGCATTTCAGTATTCCATTACGGCAATTGGTACCATGATGGTCCAGTCTTCCCTGAATATACTGGGTTCAGCTGCTGTGGCGGCATTTACGGCCGCAAATAAGATTGAAAATGTCATTACCCAGGCTTATGTTGCGCTCGGTACGACCATGACAAGCTATTGTGCCCAGAATCGCGGCGCCGGAAAATATTCCCGGATTCGAAGCGGTTTTCGGGCGGCAACAGCGATTGGCCTTGTTTATTCCATGCTTGCCAGCATATTTTTCTGGACAGTTGGAAAATATATGTCATATCTGTTCGTATCAGAGGATATCCAGTCGATCATGGCTCAGGTGGAAATTTATCTGCGATGTATCGCTGTTTTTATGATTCCGCTCATGATTGTAAACACTTATCGAAACGGAATCCAGGGAATGGGATACGGGATTTTGCCCATGACTGCGGGAATTGCAGAACTGATCGGACGAGGTGCGGCTGCTCAGATTGCAGGACATTACAGAAGCTATTTTGGCATTTGTATGGCAAGTCCGGTTGCATGGATCCTGGCATCCGCATTGCTTCTGATTATGTATGTCTGTATCATGCGGAGACATCGGATGGATGTTGGATGACCTGTGTCGGGTGAAGGCATTTTGCGCAATCCGGATCGTTGGTATGGTGCCGGGCTGAAAAAAGAGATGCTGCAAATGTGAACCCATCCCACAGCAGTTGGTAAATGGGACAGTCGCTCTATCATATGAAAAGGCAGGTGGCTTTATGAAAAAAGAAAAATATATAAAAGACTCCATGGCAGAACAGTCTTATATCGTCCGCGCCCAGCATATCAATGGATACGGACGCCTGTTTGGCGGTATTCTGGTACAGTGGATTGATGAGATTGCGGGAATTGTGGCCAAACGCCATGCAGAGGCGGAAGTTACAACCGTTGCCATAGACAATATATATTTTAAACGGCCTGCCTACAGTAATGATATTATTGTGCTGGTGGCCAGGGTGACTTATGTGGGCCGAAGCTCTATGGAAGTCCGTGTGGATACTTACACGGAAGCTCTGAACGGAACCAGAAAGGTAATTAATCGGGCATATGTGGTTATGGTGGCCATCGACAAAGACGGACATGCGCTGGAAGTTCCGGGGCTGATCCTGGAGAACGAGCAGCAGAAATGGGAATGGGAGAGCGGCAAAAAGCGTTATCAGTTAAGAAAAGAAAGAAGCCGTGAGGGCTATTGAACAGAAGCTGTGTTTGTAAGGGAATGTTAATTCCGGTTTGATTCTTTTTTAAATTATAAAAAAAATATAAACTAGAGGTTGACATTGTGTATTTTTGTTGATACACTATCAATTAACAAGGGAAAATTAGATATATTGTACAGGATTGTTACTGTGTTTAGAACAGGCAAAACCAAATTTCATAGGGCGATAACGCTTTGATGAAGTTTGGTTTTTTTATTCTAATCGTACCCAAAGGGCATACCGTGATGTATCGTAATGCATACCCGGGTGGGTGGGTGCTTCGCACCATAAGGTATGTCCTTCGGGCGGGGGTGCTACGCATTATAATGTATGATAATTGAAAAAATTATAAACAACAACGTAGTCAGCGCTTTTGATGAGAATCATCGGGAAGTGGTTATTATGGGCAGAGGGATTGCTTTTAAAAAGCGGCCGGGCGATGTTGTGGACGATAAAAAAATTGAAAAAGTATTTATTTTGGACAGTCGGGATGAGGTAGGAAAGTTCACGGAATTGTTAAAGTCCCTTCCGCTGGAGCATCTTGAAGTGTCTGCGGATATTATTGATTATGCGAAACAGGTAATGTCGGGAAGGTTGAGCCAGAGTATTTATATTACGCTGACAGACCATATTAATTTTGCTATTGACCGGAAAAAGCACGGCATGATATTTCACAATGCGCTTATTCAGGAAGTGAGAAGCTTTTATCCCAGTGAGTATCTGATCGGTGAGTATGCCATTTCATTGATACAGAGGCGTCTCGGTATTGAATTTCCCGTGGACGAGGCGGCATCCATTGCCATGCATTTTGTGAATGCGGAATATAATACCGGCATGAGCGATACCATGAACATTACCACATTGATCAAGGAAGTGCTGGATATTGTGGAAGCGGAGATGCACACCAATCTCAATGAGCTTGGCCTTTATTATTCCCGTTTTGTGACCCATCTCAAATTTTTGGCACAGAGACTGTTTACAGGACAGATGCTGGACTGTAAGGAAGAGGATTTTATTGATATGATCATCCGGATGTATCCTGCCGAATATGCGTGCAGTAAAAAAATCGGTGATTATATAGAAAAACGATATGGGCAGACTATTACAAAAGAAGAACTGTCTTATTTGACAGTTCATATACGAAGGATTCAGCCGAATGTAAAAGACTGATCCGGAATTATTGGGAAAGGAGAAAAAGAGATGTTTGATTTTTTTAAGAAGAAACAGCCGAAGGCAAACGGCAGCATAATCGGAGCACCCATTGAGGGGGAAGCAGTTCCCAGCTCTGAAATCAGCGATCCGACTTTTGGAGAGGAAATGCTTGGAAAAGGCATGGCGATCAAACCCACTGTGGGCAAGGTATACGCACCGGTTGACGGAACGGTTGCTATGGTTTTTGACACAAAACATGCGATTACCATTACTTCCAATGAGGGCGCAGAGATTCTGATCCATGTGGGGCTTGATACCGTTTCCCTCAAAGGGGAACCTTTCACCGCCCATGTGGCAGCGGATCAGAAAGTTAAAAAGGGAGACCTGCTTCTTGAATTTGATATGGATGCGATCAGGGCAGCAGGACTGGATACGATCTCACCGGTAATTATCTGTAATTCCGATGATTATAAAGAAGTAAAACGATTCACAGGGAAACAGGTAAAACCAGGCGATGATATTATGGAACTTGAAAAATAAGTAGGAGGAAGAAGAAATGACTGAATTTAAGTATGTTATTACGGATGAACTTGGCATTCATGCCCGTCCGGCCGGAATGCTGGTGAAAGAGGCAAAGAAATTTGCAAGTACTATTAAACTGGCTACCGCTGCAAAAACCGTTGATGCAAAAGGCATCATGGGCGTAATGAGCCTTGGAGCAAAAAAAGGTGATGAAGTTACTGTAAAAGCGGATGGCGCGGATGAGGCGGATGCAGCAGCGGCTCTTGAGGCATTCTTCAAAGCAAATTTATAATAGTTTCCCGGCATTAAAAATTTACTGCAATGAAACCACAAAGAAATAAAAGTCTGTTAGGGGATGGACTTTTATAATAAAATTTTTTATGAAGAAGGGAGGATTTCAGTATGAAATATCTTCAAAAACTGGGTAAAGCCTTAATGTTACCTGTAGCTTGTCTGCCTATCTGTGGTATTTTGATGGGTATCGGTTATCTGCTCTGTCCGGCAACTATGCAGGGCGGTGAGATCACCGGATTTGTGCCGCTGTTGGGTCTGTTTCTGGTAAAAGCAGGTGCAGCCCTGATCGACAATATGGCACTTCTGTTTGTTATCGGTGTTGGTGTTGGTATGTCTCAGGACAACGACGGTACCGGCGGTATCGCAGCACTTGCTTCCTGGCTGATGATTACAACACTTCTGAACACAGGTTTTGTTACAACGCTTATGCCGTCTATCGCTGACAGCGCAAACAAAACCCTTGCGTTCGACAAAATTGCGAACCCGTTTATCGCAATTATTGCAGGTATCATCGGTTCCAGCTGCTACAACAGATTTAAGGGTACCAAACTTCCGGATTGGTTGTCCTTCTTCAGCGGAAAACGCTGCGTAGCGATCATTGCCGGTGTTGTTTCCATCGTTGTTTCCGTAATTCTGCTGTTCGTATGGCCGATCGTATTCGGTGCTCTGATTGCAGTAGGTGAAGCTATCGCGGGTATGGGCGCAGTTGGAGCCGGTATCTATGCATTCCTGAACCGTCTGTTGATCCCGACTGGTCTGCATCACGCTCTGAACAACGTATTCTGGTTTGATACCATCGGTCTTGGTGACCTGTCTCATTTCTGGGCAGGCGAGACAAGCGCAGACGTTACATGGTCTCTGGGTATGTACATGTCCGGATTCTTCCCGTGTATGATGTTTGGTATCCCGGGTGCTGCTTTGGCTATGATTCAGACTGCAAAACCGGAAAAGAGAAAACAGGCAATCGGTCTTGTATTATCCGCAGCCATCTGTGCATTTGTCTGCGGTGTAACTGAGCCATTCGAATTCGGTTTCATGTTCCTTGCCCCGGTACTGTACTTAGTATATGCAATTCTTTACGGAATCTTTACCGTTGTCACCGTAGCACTTGGTTTCCGTGCCGGCTTCTGCTTCTCCGCAGGTGCGACAGACTTACTGTTCTCCGCTTCCCTGCCTGCAGCGGCTAAGACATGGCTGATCATCCCGCTGGGTATTGCAGCATTTATCGTATTCTATGTAGTATTCCGTTTTGCTATCACAAAATTTGATTTGAAGACTCCGGGTCGTGAAGATGACGACGAAGAAGCTGAGAAAGCGGTTGTTCTGGCAAATAATGACTACACAGAAGTAGCTAAGATCATTCTGGAAGGTATTGGCGGAAAAGAAAACGTTACTTCCATTGATAACTGCATCACAAGACTTCGTCTGGAAATCAAAGATCAGGCGAGAGTGAATGAAAAGAAAATCAAATCTGCTGGTATTGCCGGCGTAATCAGACCTGGTAAAAACAGCGTTCAGGTAATCGTTGGAACGAAAGTTCAGTTTGTAGCTGACGAATTCAAGAAACTCTGCAAATAATCGTGGAGTGATTTGATTTAAAAAACTTGCGGGGGACGCTGTTTCTATGGCGTCCCCTGATTTTCCGTTATGAGAAAAGAACATTATGGGGCATTTGCTTTTTGAAAAAGATTCACTGCTTTTTGTGCCGCTGCCAGGCGGCGGAATGGAGACTGGAATGAAAAATTGGGTAAAAGGACATAAAAAGATTCTTATTCTATGTGGCATTGCGCTGGCGGCGCTGATCGCCCTGCTGGCAGTTTGGCAGCGCCAGGAGTTCAAGAAAAACAGCATTGGAAATACCATGCCCAATCCTCCCAGAAGTGAAGAGCCTTTTATCGATACTTTTTACCTGGATCAGCTGACAGAGAGAGAAAAAGAAGCGTATGATGCGCTGAAAACGGCACTGGATGAGTACAAAGGCGGGGAAGTGATTTTTCCGGAACCTCTTACCGGGCTGGAATTTACCAGAGCATACAATGCGCTGGAATACGGAGCGGATGACTATTTTTACGGAATGATCGGAATTCCCATGACAGAGGAAGATCAAAATCTGGCTTACAAGAACGATGATATCCAGCTGGTGGAGGATCCGTTGATTCAGAAATGCCTTCTGTTTTTGTACTGTTCCGAAGGTGTTGACATAAACGGAAGTATAGATGAAGACGGTTACGTGACCAATCTGGAGGAACTGAAGGATCCGCTGGCGGCCATAAACGAAGAGCGTATGGCCGAAGTTCAGAATATACAGGAAGAAAGAGATGCTGTATTAAATCAGGTGGTGGCTGATATGCCGGCAGAATATGGCGCAAAAGAAGCCATTGATTATTTTCTTGGCTGGATGGATGAAAATCTGATTTTGCAGCAGCCATCGGAACAATCCCAGGGTATTACCGCTATGTCAGACTTTTTTACGAACTTGAACTTCAAGAGCCATCTTTCCTGCGCGGCAGTGAAAAATGCTTTTGCATCCGGCTATGGAAGAGTGCTGAGTGACCTGTGCAACCGGGCGGGTATCCGATCCCATGTGGTTATGGGCGTGTGGTCATCCGGCTTTATGGGTTCTTCTCAGGAATCTTATATGCTGACCTGTGTGGAGATTGAGGGCGAACCGATCTATGTGGATGCCTCCGGGTCCCATAAAAAACAGCTTCTGGATCAGCGTTATATCACAGAAGAGGGTGCGATGAACTGGATGGATTTTGTAGACTATTTTACCTATGGAGAAGAATAGACAAGTTTATGCAAAAGAAATGTTGAAAAAAGCATTGAATAAAAAAAGCTTGTGGGCTATGATAAAGAAAAACAAGGTCTTAGCAAGTAACGAAGGGAGATTGAGAAACATGAAAATTTATTGTGGGGATAATTATGAGGCGATGGGCCGTATCGCAGGAAATATTATTGCAGCGCAGGTTATCTTAAAACCGGACTGTGTACTGGGTCTGGCTACCGGTTCCACACCGCTCAGCACATACAAAACTCTGGTGGAGAAATATGAAAACGGCGACCTGGATTTCTCAAAAGTAACCAGTGTGAATCTGGATGAATACAAAGGTCTTTCCGGTGATAATGACCAGAGCTACCGTTATTTTATGAACACAAATCTTTTTAATCATATTAACATTGACAAGAGCCGGACTTTTGTTCCGAATGGTCTGGAACCGGACAGCGAAAAAGCGTGTAAAGAATATGATGCGGTCGTTGCGAGCGTAGGTGGTGTAGATATTCAGCTTCTGGGCATCGGCCACAACGGACATATCGCATTCAACGAGCCGGCTCCGTTTTTCTCAAAAGGAACACAGTGTGTAGATCTTACACAGAGTACCATTGATGCCAACAAGCGTTTCTTTGAAAAAGAGGAAGACGTTCCGAGGCAGGCTTATACCATGGGCATCGGCACCATTATGAGTGCAAAGAAAATCCTTCTGATCGCAGCCGGCGAGGAGAAAGCGGATATCATGGCAAAAGCTTTTGCCGGTCCGATCACACCGGAAGTTCCGGCTTCTGTTCTTCAGCTGCATCCGGATGTAACCGTTGTGGGTGACAAAGCTGCTTTGTCTAAACTGCTTGAATTGGTTTAAGCTATGTGTGAAGCCTTACTTTGAAGGCTTAAGGAGGAAACTTCGATGATTATTAAAAACGGAAAAATCTTTCAGGAAGAAGGCGCTTTTGCAGAGGGCAATCTTTATGTGGAAGGTGATCGTATTGTAAAAGAGGCAGAAGGTGAAGTGATCGATGCCACAGGGCTCTATGTGATCCCGGGTCTTACGGATGTTCATTTCCATGGCTGTGTGGGTTATGATTTCTGTGACGGAACCCCGGAAGCGCTGAACGTTATGGCTGAATATCAGCTGAAAAACGGAGTTACGGCAATCTGTCCCGCATCCATGACTTTTGATGAGGAACGTCTGGTAAAGATTTTCGCCAATGCCGCTTCCTATAAAAGTGAGACAGGCTCGGATCTGGTGGGAATTAATATGGAAGGACCCTTTATTTCCATGGCGAAAAAGGGAGCCCAGAACGGTGCCTATATCCACAAACCGGATGCGGAGATGTTCAGACGTCTGCAGAAAGCGGCAAATGGTCTGATCAAGCTGTGTGATATTGCTCCGGAAGAAGATGAAAATATGGAATGCATTGAAAAAATCAGTGGGGATGTGCGGGTATCCATTGCCCATACCACTGCCGATTATGATACGGCTATGCAGGCCTTTGAAAAAGGTGCAAGTCATGTGACCCATCTTTACAATGCAATGCCGCCCTATACCCATCGTGCGCCGGGTGTGATCGGAGCTGCCTGCGATACGGAAAAGGTTATGGTTGAAATGATTATCGACGGCGTACACAGCCATCCGGCAACGGTTCGCACCACATTTAAGATGTTCGGGGATGACCGCATCGTTATGATCAGTGACAGTATGATGGCCTGCGGTCTGGATGACGGCCAGTATACGCTGGGCGGTCAGGATGTGACGGTTCGCGGAAACCTTGCCACCCTGACGGAAGGCGGAAATATTGCCGGTTCTGTTACCAACCTGATGAACTGCGTGCGCACTGCCGTTAAGAAGATGAATATTCCGCTTACAAGTGCGGTAAAATGCGCGGCGGTTAATCCGGCAAAGGCAATCGGTACTTTTGATCAGTACGGAAGTTTGGCTGTGGGAAAGAAAGCGGATATAGTGCTTCTGGATGAGAATCTGGATATTAAGTATGTGATCAAAGACGGAAAAATTGTATAAGATATTTTCGATGCTGCCGTACCAATGATGAAAATCACAGGTACGGCAGCATTTTTTCGCGAAAAACGCAAAACGGACTGCTCTGTATTTTATATAAATGCCTCTGGCATTATTTCTATAAAAATCAACACGGTCCGCAGGGATTTACACCGCAGCAGTTACAGAACAGATTGAGACACAGCATATCCATACACCAGTCGCGGTTTCCGTCAAAGGGTGTGCCGCCGTATTGCTGTCCACGCTGCTGATACCACTGTCCGCCAAATTGAAGACGCTGCAGCAATGCACGGTATTCCTGATTGGACGGATCCATATCCACAGCTTTTTTGGCCAAATCCATTGCATTTACGTTGTTGCCCATCCCCATGTTGGCAACCGCGCTCAAATAGTACCAGTTTGCCGGACGGCTGCTCATACGGTTCAGAAGGTTCAGTGCTTCCTGGAAGTGACGGCTGTTAATAAAATTGTAAACAGCCTGCATCTGAACAGCTTCTTCATTCGAATAGCCCTGATAAGACTGCTGACGCCGGTCATTGTAAAAAGATCCATAGGAGTCCTTTTGTTCCCGCATGCGCATAATCTGGGTGTATGCGGCCTGTACTTCTTTAAATTTTGCTTCAGCCTGATCTTTTTTGGGGTTATTGATATTCGCGTCCGGATGATATTTGCGGCTTAACTTGCGGTAAGCTTTTTTTACCTCTTCATCGGATGCGGAAGGGTCTATGCCTAATATTTCATAAGGATTAGAAGTCATCGGATTTTATGCCTTTCTGCTCTTTCTTTTTCTTTATCAATGCGTATTTTGACCAGACACCGGAATACAAAATATTCCGTAGAATATCAGTATACTGCAAAATAGGCAATAATTCAAAGTTTTTTGAACATTCTGCCATCATCATAATCAGCGTGTTTTCAATGTAGGCCTCGAAGTCTTTTTTATTGGAAAGCGGAAGCAGGATGTTGAAGTTATTCTTTTTTCGGTCGATGTCCAGATCGTCGAAAGCATCCATGAGATAAATGAATTTTCCCAGATAGAATCCGACCCGATATAATATATCATGCCATATATCGTCTTCCTTTGCAATGAGGGTTCCGAGTAATTCACCGGTATAGCCGCTGACGCGATCCAGATCATAATCTTTTTTGGCTTCACTCTCCGCAGTTTGTTTCATATATTCTTCAATGGCTTTTTTCTGTTGGGGATAAAGACGGGCAACCTTTTTATATTGCTTTTTTAATATACTTGCCAAAGCCAGACGATTGACTTTTTTTTCATCCTGCCAGTCATCTTTCAGATTGTGATATGCCATAAGGATGGTCATATCGGCTGCGTAATCACTCCACTTGTTCTGACGGGTAGTATGATTTTTGGCCGGGTGGACGATGCAGTGCGCAGTGCCGGCCTGGAAAGAATCTTCATACAGTGCCGACAGCAGAAGAACAACAAAGGTCATATCGTAAGACAAGGTTAAGGGCGCGACGATTCCGTGCCGCTTTTTCAGCGTCCGGCACAGCCCGCAGTAGCAGGACTGATAAAAATTGAAATCTTTTATTTTTAATTCTTCTTTGTTAACTGTAACGTATCCGAACATAAAAAACCTCAACTCTTTTTAATAAAATCGGTGTGGCATTTGGGGCAGTGGATCTTGATCTTTCCTTTCCCTCTGGGTACGCGTACTTTCTGGCGGCAGTTGGGACATTTAAAAAAACGGTAATTTTTCAGCTGGCTTGCGTGATCCCTTTCCCTGTGAAATACTCCAAGAAATCTGTTTTTCAGTTCCAGATATTTTTCGTTTTCCGCATAGCGTTTGTATGTGTTCCGGGAAAACATGCGGAAATAGCAGTAAACCAAAGCAGCCAGTGCCAGGGTATAGAATATGTTGCGGCGGCTGAACAGGGAAAGAATCATCAGGATCAGAGAAACAAGCAGTAAAAAGCGGTTGAAATTATCGTTGCCGTATCGACCGGCCATAAATTGTTGAAATCTTTCTTTCAAAAATAGTACACCTCTTCCTTTCGCGTCGGTGCACAGAGTATAACGAATCCCGGGCATGCGATTTCGCTTATTTTCGCGCTGTATTCTGTACAAAGACGCTATTGTTGATATATAGAATAGCACAATGAATATGGAATTGTTAGTGCTTTTATAAAAAGTTAAGAAACTATCTGAAGAGTTTAGAGATTATTGACGGTTGATTTTATATTTTTTTCAGAAAAAGGTCATAAGATAGACAAAGCTATTTGATATAATTAATAATTATACCCTGCATATAAAGCTGCTTACTGTTTGACCATGGAACAGAGGATACTTGATTTAAGTATAGCTGTAATAAATTGCAGGAGAAAAAGGAGATTTGAATGAATACAGATGTTGAGGAAATGCTTAGTGATATACGCACTTACAATGAATTTATTCAGCCATATGAAACTGCTCTGTCGGTAATTCTGGTTCAACTGGAGGGAATTCAAAAAGATCTGGAGCGCAGTCTGGGCCACAAGGCGATCCACAGTTTTCGTCATCGGATCAAGAAACCAGCCAGCATATTGGAGAAGATGGAGAGGAAAAATCTGGAGCCCAGTTTTGAGATGGCAAAGGAATGCCTGACGGATATTGCAGGAATCCGGATTATGTGTTATTACATAAAAGATGTATATAAGATTGCTGAAATACTGAAGAAACAGCTGGATGTTATTATGGTAAAGCAATCGGATTATATTGAAAATCCAAAACCGAATGGATATCGAAGCCTTCATCTGATTCTCGGAGTGCCGGTTTACGGGGTGAACACGAAAGAATTTTATCCGGTGGAACTACAGATCCGTACTCTGGCCATGGACTTTTGGGCCAGTATGGAACATCAGCTCTGTTATAAATCGGATCGGGATAACAAGGAACAGATGGCCGTTCAGCTTAAAGAATATTCTCAGCGGCTGAATGATATGGAGAGAGAGTTGGAATTGTTTTATTAAATGATAATGTTCATTTACAGAACAGAGATGTTCTCATATACATGCGCTGCCGTAAAGAAGAAACTGCGGGCATTATGATCAAGGGAAAGATGAGGAAAAGAAGGACGTGTTTGGAGAATGTCATGCACATATTTTTATGAATGGTTATGATTACCGGAAAGCGGTTCGGGATCATAAAGAGGTGCCCAATGAGACTCTGATACGGGAGCATTTGCAGGCATATGCGGACCGGGGAATTACGTTTGTCCGGGACGGAGGGGACAATCTTGGCGTTTCCGCGCTGGCGAAAAAGCTGGCATCGGAATATAATATCGACTATCGTACACCGATTTTTGCTATTCATAAAAAGGGTCATTATGGAGGTATTGTCGGAAAAGGATTTGATACGATGAAAGAATATGCCGAACTGGTCTGTCAGGCGAAGGTACAGGGGGCTGATTTTATTAAAATTATGACTACCGGGATTATGGATTTTGATACGGACGGACATATTACCGGAGAGGCATTGACCGGCAGTGAAGTGCGGGAGATGGTTCATATCGCCCATGAAGAAGGCATGGCAGTCATGGCTCATACCAATGGAGCCGGCCCGGTTTTGGACGCTGTGGAGGCCGGGGTGGATTCTGTTGAACATGGCAACTATATGGGACGGGATACGATACAGGCTTTGGCAGATTCCGATACGGTCTGGGTACCCACGGCTGTGACCATTGCAAATCTTGTGGGCAGCGAGCGCTTTGATGACGGAGTGATTGCTCAAATACAGGAAAAAGCCAGGGAGCGGATCGCTTTTGCTTTTGAAGCCGGCGCCAAGGTGGGTCTGGGTAGTGATGCGGGAGCTTATCGGGTTCTGCATGGAAAAGGAATCGAAGATGAGTATCGACTGTTCCTGGAGACGGTGGGTGATCCAGAGAGAGTGGATGATGTACTGAAGGTCAGTGAGGCGCTGATCCGGCAAAAATTTTGTGTTTAAAGAGAAATTATACATCAAGACTTTTCTGCAATAGAAAAATATGAGATAATATTATGTAGTAAAGAAACGATTGCTGCTATTTATACCATCAGGAAAAGCGGTGAAAGTAGTGAGGAATATGAAAAGAATAATCTTTTGAGTACATATCTTTTCAGGTAAAAGAAATCGCCTTCTAGCGGGCAGGCAAATCAGGAGGAATCATTATGGAACGGCATGCATTTGCAATGGAAGTAAAAAGCGGACAGATGAATACGTACCGCAAAAAACTGGGTGAGATATGGCCGGATCTGACGGCATATCTGGATCGGAACGGAATTCAGAATTTCAGCATCTGGAATACGGACAGCCTGATTTTCGGTTATTATGAAAATGAGGATGGTGCGGTTATTTCGGATGAGGAAACGGCTGTAAAGGCAGAATTTGTGAAGAAAATGGAGGATACTTTTACCTGGATTTCCACACCGGGTGATGACATGAGGCTGATGTATCACAATTTCGGTGTCGTCCGAAAGAGCAAAGAACTGATTCGTCATAGGATGTTTATGACGAAGCTGAAACCGGGTTGTGACGAGGAATATAAACGCAGACATGATGTTCTTGTAGAAGCACGGGGGGATGCGGTGGATCCGGGTCCTGACAGCAACTTCAGTATCTGGAGTGCAGGTGGATACATTTTCGGATACAATGAGATTGATACTACCATGGAACTGGATGAAACGGAAGCCGACCGTGAAGCAACCATTGCCTGGGAAACACGCCAGTTGGAAATCATGGATTGGATTACCAATGATGTGGACTGGATGACCGGGGAACATCATTCCGCAAGCAGACGGCTTGCATGGCATGAAGGAAAATAGGGAGAACAAAGAAATTTAAATAAAAACATCCCCGGAAAGAGGAACCGTGCGGTAAGCGCGCAAGAAGTCCTTTTTTCCGGGGATATTTTTCATGATCACATGTTTATTATTTACTTTCGCTGTCCCATACTTCTGCGGTTCCGGCGATGAAATCGTGCAGCATACGTTTTTCCGGTGTATATACACCGATGGTGATAGAGATGACGGTTATTATAACCATGACGATCTGTATCACCGACACAACACGGTCTCCGGTTATACGCGCCAGAAGCTCGCGCAGCAGCTGGCTGGGAAATGCGATGGCACCTTCAATGAGCAGCACACCGACCCCCTGGCGCAGAAAGAGTGCACCAACAGAAGGAGTCTCTTTGGTATTTCTGGAAATGATGCGCAGATGCATCAGTTTTTTACCGGGTGTAACTCCGTGAAAAAGAACCGGTAATAGCCAATAGTAAAGGAGGCCGAGCAGTATGGCAAAACTGCCCCACAGCCATCCTTCCGCCCCTGGCGGAATGGAAGTGTCAATGGATGTGGATCCGGATTTCATGGAGTTAAACAGCATAAGTGGTGTGCCGCATACGATGGTTGCCAGATACCAGTCAATAATATATGCAATTAATCTGCGTATGGGTGCTGCGGGTGATGCTTTCATAAATAATTCCTTTTCTTTTATTTTTCAGCAGGTTCAGAGGCTTCTTCTTTCAGATACTGCTTATCCAGAGCTGCAATAAACGGATAATAAATCAGCCCTCCGATAATCAGTACCACGATCTGCAGGATACCTCCGCGGATATCATTACACATCATCCACCCGCCAATAGGAGCCGGCATAGTCCACGGAACCGTGACACCGGACGGATATGGAACAAGGCCAAAGTACATTGCTGCGAAAGAAATCAGCACAGTAACCGGCGGTACGATGAAGAACGGAATTGCCATCATCGGATTCAGCACAAGCGGAAGACCGAAGATAACCGGCTCGTTTACGTTGAAAAGACCCGGAAGGAAGCTCAGTTTTCCGAGGGATTTCAGACGTTTGGAACGACATTTGAATGCCATGATCGCTGCCAGGGACAGTGTGTTTCCGGTACCGCCAAGGAAGATGATCAGGTTAGCGAAGTCCTGAGTTACGATGTACGGGCGAACTGCGGAGGCAGATGCCTGGAAAACATCAAGGTTGGCAAAACGTGCAGCGTACCAGAGAGGACCCATGAAAGAGTCGATAACAGCGGTACCGTGAATGCCGAAGAACCAAAGTAAAGAGTTCAGAATAGTAATAAACATAGTGCCGATCAGAGTTGTTCCGATATTGGTAAGCGGCATCTGAATTACGGTTACAATAAAGTTTGATAATGTACCAAACGGAGTTGCGGCAAAAATCAAACGAATAATCAAAAAGAGCACAACGATAAGGGTTGCCGGAATGAGTGCCTCAAACTGGCGTGTAACAAATCCCGGAACGGTGCTTGGCATTTTGATCTTCCAGTTCTTTTTCAGCATAACAGAATACAGCTTGGTTGCAAGCAGCGCGGTGATCATCGCGGTAAAGAGACCGCCTGCTTCAAAACTGGAAGCTTCGTATCCGCCGCCTTCCATCTGCTGGAGCAGAAGGAAATAACCGGAGATGGCGATAGCAACTGCAGGGATGGGTTCTACGCCTTCTTCACTTGCCAGACTGTGGGAAACACCAATAACGGCAAATAGAGCTACCAGACCCATGGTAGCCGGATAAACCATATCCCAGCACCAGGAGTACCAAACATCGCCGACGATGGATGCCATAAAGTCATGGAATGCAGGCACCGGGAAATCACCGATAACGATGGCGATTGAACCGATGATCAAAAGAGGCATGGACAGCATCAGACCGTCACGAAGTGCTACTAAATACTTGTTGCTTGAAAGCTTCTGAGACAGAGGCATTAAATATTTTTCCATAAAAGCTGTTAGTTTGTTCATAATCCACCCTCATTTCTTTTGTTATTTTAATTCGGGAAAATGTTCCCCGTTCACAGCGATATACTCGTCGAGAATCCTGCGGGCCAGATCCGTATCCACCACGGTACGGTTGACCGTAAGAGCCATCAGGGCTTTTTGGTAGGAGCCCTCCAGCGCGGCGTCGACGGTGAGTTTTTCATAGGCATACTGTCCTTCCAGAAGACCCTTTTCAAAGGTTCCGGCCGGAGCGATGCGGATGGGCTCTGCGCCTTTTGCACCCACACGGCAGGCTACTTCCAGCATCATACCATCGGAAAGATTCGGGACAACACCGTTATTTTCTGTGATGATCAGGAAAATATCATTCTGATTGTATGCAATGCTCATGGCCAGCTCAACAATGTAAGTGGCGTGGGCATCGTTGTGCGCAATAGTTGCGGATTCAAAATTACCTTCGGCATCCTTGTGTGAGCCTTTGGCGTATTTTCTGTCCAGATCAAATTTTGTGCCGCGGATCTTACCCAGAGCTGCGATTTCTTCACAGTACTGTTTTACGCGCTTTTCTCTTCCGTCAATGACCGTATTGGCACGAGTGTATTCCGGATCGGAATGCTGTACCATGGTATTCGGATACAGATAATACTGCATATAGGTATTGGGAAGTGAGTGCGGGTAATCCTGAACCATTTTTTCCAGATGCTTGAAGGTAAAATTCCAGTAATCATCATTTTTACCGGAGAAACCAAGCTCTTCATCGCAGTTTCCCTTTTTCAGCTTTTCCAGGATCAGAGGCAGCACATCTTCGCCTGTCTTTTTGTCATACATGTGTGTGAACCATCCGAAGTGGTTCAGACCGTAATAACGGGGCTCAATATCTGTGCGTTTGCGGCCGTCTGCAAGGGGACAGAAGATATCCATGATGGAAATCGGCATATCACAGATATTGATCAGGCGGTAATCGTCCGGGAAGACCCGTTTGGTAGCCTCTGCAACGATGGCAGCCGGATTTGAGTAATTCAGGATCCACGCTTCAGGTGAATAGCGGCGGATGGATTTTACCAGATCGATCATGGCCGGAACGGAGCGCATGCCGTAGGCGAAGCCGCCGGGACCGCAGGTTTCCTGTCCGATGATGCCGTATCTGAGCGGGATTTTTTCGTCCAGTTCTCGCATTTTCAAACCGCCGGGACGGATCTGAACCAGAGCAAAGTCAATGTCTGTAAAAGCCGTTTCTTTGTCGGTGGTGTAGGTGAAATCAACGCCGGGGTAGTATTCCTTAAACAGGATTTCTCCGAATTTGCCGATTGGTTCCTGCCGCTTTTCATCAATATCATATAAGACAACACGGCGAAGCGGGAAATGTTCTTTTACGAGACACAGCATTTCGAGCATATCCGGGGTATAGGTACTACCGCCGCCGGCGATTACGACTGAAAACTGTTTCATGGTTTAAACCCTCCTTTCTTTGTATAATTATGCATAATATTCATATCGTACTTGCTTTCGGCACCGTTTCTTCGGTGCATAAAAAAGGTGAATTATTTATGCATTTATATTAGAAGCATAAACAATTCACCTGGATTTTCAAGCGATTTGTACAAATAAAAAAATTGTAAACTGAATAAAAAACATGTTATTCTTTTGCGGTCCCGGTTGCACTTGTATTTTTAAAATGTTAGAATTTATTCATTGAAAGATTTCTTTATCGAATGGCTCATGTACTGCCTCTCTTTCGAGATCGACTACGAGCTTGGAAAGAATATATTCAAACAATATGATCGTGCGTCCGATGAAAAAGTCGGGAACATTATAGGCAACCGGGCCGCCGGTATGAATCGTCAGGTAATGATCGCTCATTTTGGCCAGGGTGGATTCGCCATGTGAGGTGATGGTAAAAAGCTTGTGTTTCATATTCTTTGCATGAACGGCAATATCGATCAGATCCTGGGTCTCGCCGCTTTTGGAGAGTATGATGGTCATACCGGGAGTGTTGCTTCTGCGCATCATATCCACCGGAGAACCGTCATAGGCAAGAATATTTAAAGTGGCCAGCCGCCGCATCAGGTAGGATGAAGCAATGGTGGAAAAGCCCAGACCAACGATGTAAATGCAGTTGTTCCGCTGGTTGAAAAGCTCTTTTGCAAAAGCATCTATGACAGGCAGATCCACATCTTTTAAAATACTGGACAGATCAATACCTGCGGAAGTGTTGCGTTCTTCTTCTACCCGGCGTTTCAGGGAATAAATCATGTCACTGTAGCCCTGATAACCCAGTTTTTTTGCCAGTTTGATAACGGTTGTTGTGGAAACATAAGATTGCTGTGCAACCGAGCGGATATTGATTTTGGTGTTGCCGTTTTCGATTTCCGACAGAATACAGGAGAGCACACGATGTTCCGTTTCATTTAACAAGTAACGTTTTGATAAGTCAATCAGATTCAAATAATCACCTCCACAGCAAAATCAGATATGAGGGCTAAAATTGAGTTGAGAGTCATGTTTTGTGCCCGGTGGCGGGAAAGCGTGCGATGTGCCGCTATACACACGGGATATCATCAAAGGAGTATCGTATAGATGTTTGATGATTTGTGTTTGCGGATATTATATCATAATTTATGAAAAAAACAACAGGAGGGTTAGTTATGAATGTATTATTACTTTGTTCTCAGGGAATGTCAACAGGTATGCTTTGCGAGCGGATCGTCGCAGCGGCAAAAGAAGACGGATGTGATCTGAACATCTGGGCAGCCAGTGAGATTAAGGCTCGTGAGCATGTGGGCAAGGCCGATCTGATCCTGCTCGGGCCGCAGGTGCGGTATCTGAAAAACCGGATTTCAGAGATGGCGGAAGGTAAACCGGTTGAAGTGATCGATATGATGGCGTATGGCATGATGGACGGAAAAAAAGTGTATGCCGATATCAAGAAGGTTATGGGAAATAAATAGGGTATTGCCGCTGTGAGGCGGCAGATAGGAGATTGAGATGAGTGTTACACAGGAAGAGTTGGAACAGGCTTGTTTTTTGCTTATTTCTTACAGTGGAACGGCAAAAAGTGATTACCTGGAAGCAGTCGAGTATGCAAAAGAAGGAAAATTTGATGAGGCGGAAGCTGCCATCGAGCGTGGAAATGATAATTACATGCATGCTCACGAAGCACATTTTGACCTGATTCAGGAAGAAGTGTCCACGGAAAACGGGCTTCTGACCCGCCTGACTCTGGTACATGCGGAAGATCAGCTTGCCATGGCGGAAACGACGCGTATGTTTGCGCAGCAATTGATTGATCTGTATCGGATTATAAAAAGACAATAATTTTGGAAATGGAATGTTAAAAAACAGAGACACCGGTTGCCATATTATTCCGGTTATGTTATACTATCTCCGTAGATCTTTTCAAAAAACTAAATAAGAAACAGTTGGTGCCGTAAGTAAGTTACGGATAATAGGGAAACAGGTGAAATGCCTGTGCGATCTCGTCACTGTATGCAAGAGCGTATTGCCATGATGTCACTGAGCGATTGGGAAGGCGGTAATATGCGTTGAATTGCGAGCCAGGAGACCTGCCAGCTGTGGTACGGGAATGCAAGTTCCAGATCACGAGGTTTGATTGTACCGAAAATATTTCGACAATCCAACTGCGCATGCACGTTGGATTTTGTTTTTTCGTATCCCTTTTATTTATGTTTTTTCAAGATACTGCACTATAAAATCCGTTTAGGGGGACGAAAAAATGAAGAAGAAAATAGTAACTTTATTGTGTGCCACAGCAATGGCGGTTTCATTGCTGGCAGGATGCGGCAGCAGTGCGGAGGACAAATCCGCGTCCGATGAACAGGCAGAAACTCCGGAAGATGAGGAAGAGCCTGCCGATGCAGTCGTTTCTGATCAGGAAGCGGCGGATAATGTGGCTGCCCTGATTGATGCCATTTATGTGCAGGAAAGAACCAGTGAGACGGATGCCCAGTGTGCGGCGGCAAAAGCTGCATGGGATGCGCTGACGGATGCACAGAAAGAGCTGGTAGAGGGTGAAAATGCAGATCCGGATTACTTTGGCAGAGATACCGGTGATGCATCCAAAGATGATCCGCGCAATCAGGATGAGATTGGCGAGAATGAACTTCTGGTAGTCAGCTTTGGTACCTCGTTCAACGACAGCCGTGTTTCTGACATCAAGGGAGTTGAGGATGCGCTTCAGGCGGCATATCCGGACTGGTCTGTGAGAAGAGCTTTTACTGCTCAGATTATCATTAATCATATTCAGGCGCGGGATGATGAGCATATTGATAATATGCAGCAGGCATTGGATCGTGCGGTAGCAAATGGTGTGAAAAATCTTGTTATCCAGCCCACTCATTTGATGCATGGCGCAGAGTATGATGAACTCATGGAAGCAGTGGAAGAATATAAGGATCAGTTTGAAGCTGTACAGGTTGCGGAACCGTTGCTTGGTGAGGTTGGCGCAGATGCCGCTGCCATCAATGATGATAAAGCGGCAGTGGCAGAGGCGGTTACTGCGGAAGCTGTAGCGACTGCAGGTTATGACAGTCTGGATGCAGCAAAAGAGGATAGTGCTGCATTTGTACTTCTGGGACATGGTACTTCCCACACAGCAAAAGTATCTTACAGCCAGATGCAGACCCAGATGAGCGCACTCGGCTATGACAATGTATTTATCGGAACTGTTGAGGGTGAACCGGAAGAGACTTCCTGCGAAGCAGTGATCGAGGCGGTTGCAGAAGCCGGATACACGAAGGTAATTCTTCGTCCCCTGATGGTAGTAGCCGGCGATCATGCGAACAATGATATGGCAGGTGACGATGAGGATTCATGGAAAAGTCTGTTCACCGCTTCCGGTAAGTTTGACAGTATTGAAACTCAGATTGCCGGACTTGGTGGAATCAGTGCAATTCAGGATATCTATGTTGCTCATACGGCAGCAGTTATTGGCACATCTGCCCTGGAAGACGGCGTGTATACCGCTGATTTTGATACAGACAGTGCAATGTTCCATGTAAGTGAAGCCTGTGACGGAAAAGGAACTCTGACTGTAAAGGATGGAAAGATGGTTCTGCATGTTTCACTGGCATCAAAGAACATTGTGAACCTGTTTTTGGGATTGGCAGAAGATGCACAGAAAGAAGGTGCGGAGGTTATCCAGCCTACCACAGACACCGTTACATACAGTGACGGTTTGACAGAAGAAGTATATGGTTTTGATATTCCGGTACCTGCGCTGGATAAGGAATTTGACTTGGCGCTCATCGGAACAAAAGGTGTATGGTATGACCATAAAGTCAGTGTTACAAACCCGGAAAAGACAGAATAAATCAAGGATTATCAAATATCCCCCGCTTTGAATGGCGGGGGATATTTTTCTGACTGGGTAAAAAGGCATTTCCAGGAGCAGATGTGATTGGAACCATACAGGAACGGATGGATGCCGGAAAGGACAAGGATCCCTCCGTTAGTTATTCCATAATTTTTCAATCTTTGGAGCTGCAAGGTACATTTGTGCAGCAATATTTGTCATTGCCTTGACGCCCGGAACTTGTGGTGCCACATAATAGCAATAGCGAGTACCATTTTCTGCCGTTGTATCAACATAAGTTGTAGTATCTTTGACAACGGCGATCCTGGTGCTGTTGTTTTCACCAAGTTTCATACGATATACTCGGTATTCATTTGCTCCGCTGACTTTTGTCCATGTAAGTTCAACACCATTTACTACATTGCGAAGCTCAATCGTCGTATGTATAAGTGACTCAGTCTCAGACCAGGCTGAATAGTATGTTTTTGAACCGGAAGAATTGAAAGCACGGACTCTGACATAGTAGCGGTCTCCTTTTTTAAGCCCGTCTATTACTTCCTGAACCTTTTGAGCTGATGAAACATTTATCGATTTGCATTCACGGAAATTGCTGCTTGTGCTGTAACAAATCTCGTATCCGGATGCCATTTCATTTTGTGTCCAGACTACTTTCATCTTTCCTGTTCCTTTTTCGGCTAATCTTGCAACAATTTCTGCAGTTAACTCTTTTCTGTTTGTTTTAAAATGGAAGAAAGGTCTCTCTTTGATTACCGTAATTTCAACGGGATATTCGTGTTCCTCCAATGAAGCAAGGATTGCCGGTTTTACTTCCTTCAGAGTCTTACCTTCCTCTAAAATAACAAATAAATATGGTACGAAATATCCTTCATGATCCTGGTCAGGCACGAAACAGAAGAAACCGTCTTCGACACCTTCTGCCTCAACCACGCGGCTTTCCATTCGCATCATGAACAGATAGCCGCCTCCAAAGCGCTCTGTAAATCCACGGCCAAGGATGTGAACGATACCATTCTCTGTAATATATCCAATATCACCGGTATGCAGCCATATTTCGCCGTCCGGATGAACAACCAGTGTCCTTTCGGTCATCTCTTCGCCCATGTAACCGCGGTAACCAAGCATTTTTGCCGGGCCGGTCATACATATTTCGCCGATCTCTCCGTAATTTTTCTCTTCTAAGGTTTCAGAATCAAAAGCAGAGAGTACAGTTGCAGGCATTGGCATACCTACACATCCGTCTTTCAGCGGAAACATTGGATTTGGCAGCGTAAAGCAGGAACCGCCTTCACTTTGACCATATCCGGCACTTAATGTATGCATACAGTTATGTTTATGGAAAAATTCTTCTACTTCGCGATATTTTCTTTCGCTCATTGGTTCCGCGCCCGGACCGATGCTTTTTAAATGTGACATATCGTAATCTTCCGGAATCCGGTCACTTTTCATTAATATTGAACACATCATCGGTATTAATGCCCAATAATTCGGTTTTAAATCCATAAACCGAATATCGATGTCATCAATGGGGCAAAATGGGTCAAGAATCACTCTTAATCCTGCGGACATCGGGAAAATAGTCATGGAAACCGTTGCTGCGACCAATGCAGGTGTCAGAATAGGAAGCCACCATGTTTCCTGTACTTCTGAAGCCGGTATAAAGACGGACATCTGATAGGCAACGGCTACAATGTTAGCTCCGGAATGAATAACCAATTTTGAAATCCCTGTTGAACCGCTGGTATATGCTCCAAATAATGGTCTTTCAGGATTCTCCGGTGCTGCGAAACTACCGTTGTAATTTCTGCCCAGCTCCATGAACTCATCCCATGTAAGATCTCCTTCTGTTGTCTCTGTTTCGGAGGGATAACGAGATTCGATCTCTTTTACAATATAATCCGGTATGCTGTTCTTATCCGCATAGTCATAAGGAGAAACCTTAATCATACGAGTCATGGGAGTTGTTGCACGGAACAATTCCTCATCCTCTTTAGACGTATAATCATGTACGAAAACAGTTGATGCTTTTGATTTACGAATGGCAAAGCAAAGTTCTTCCGGTGTATCGTCACGGCAAATCAGTTCAGCGCCGATTTTCTCAGCTGCCAAAAGTAAAATGTAATGTGCCGGGACAGCCTGTACAAAAACCGGGATTCTGTCTCCTTCACCAAATCCGATCACGGTTAACGCCTTTGCAGCGATCTCTACCTCTTGCCAAAAGTCTTTCCAGGTATAGCGATTTCCGTAATACTCAATCGCATCTTTGCTGTCATCTGGATTTTTCATTTTTAAATAGGATTCCAATGTCATTCGTGGAACTTCAATATTTTGTAAAGATTCCGGATAAAACTTAAGCCATGGCTTATCAATACTTGCTTTCCCGGTTAATCCGGTAGAATTTAAGATCATCTTTTCTCCCACTCTTTCGTGTTTTTTGCCGGGATACAGATATCCCGGAGCTTTAAGTATACCTTGTATTCAGATATGTTGTCAATATAAGAGGCTATGTGATAAGGGTGAATCATTGTGAATCATTGTGAATCATTATGAATCACTGCCTTGGTGAATTCACGATACGATAGATGTCCGTTGGAGACAATGAGAGATTGATTTCCGGCGTTGTTATTTGGAACAGAGATTTGAGCTGGAATATCATGATTAAGAAAAAAGATTAAGTATAAAATTCCTCCATTTACAGATACTACATCCAGAGACGAAAAGAACAGTAATTGGATTGTACAGTAAATGGAGGAACTATTATATGAAAGCTACAGGAATTGTACGACGTATCGACGATCTCGGTCGCGTAGTCATCCCGAAAGAGATACGCCGGACGCTTAGAATACGGGAATCCGAACCCCTTGAGATTTTTACGGACCGAAACGGTGAAATAATATTAAAAAAATATTCCCCCATCGGTGAGATGGGAACCTGCGCCCAGGAACTGGCTGATGTGATGGCACGGGTGATAGGAGTATTGGTCTGCATCTGCGATCAGGATCAGATCATCGCAGCGGCTGGTCCGGAAGCGAAAAAATACCTGAATAAGACAGTCAGCCGAGAGGTAGAGCAGCTCATTATGAATCGGGATGTGATAACGGGTGTGGATCGATATCATCCTGTGACAGAAGATGATGAGCATGCAGCACAGGTGATCGTTCCGATCATCAGCGCCGGAGACGCCATCGGCGCGGTGATGATTCTGGGAAAAGATAAAAAGGGTATTTTGGGAGAAACGGAATTAAAGCTGGCTACAATTGTGGCGGAATATCTGGCAAAAACCATGGAAGACTAAACGGAGGCCGAAGCGGCCGGGAAAACAAAAACTTAAATATGACTGATAAAAAAGTGCATTTCCGGTATGATCTCAGGATCTGGAAATGCACTTTTTTAATTGATTTGTACTTTATTTCAGCATGAATTATCTTTTACTCCAGCCCACTCATGGACATCTTTTCCAGAAGTTCGGATTTGATCTTGTACAGTTTGTCCGAAAGATCCACGTAAACTTCGTGCGGATTGACCAGACGCAGGGTCTCGTCCCAGAGGGTTGCTTTTTCTCGTGTACAGTAATCCCGAATTTCCATAACGGACGGGGACGGGTAGACACATTCACCCTTGATAAAGACCGGTTTCAGCAGTTCACGCAGAGTATAAGTGCCGCCGTGGATCTTTGTCTTTTTCCACGTCTCAACCGGGTCAAAGATGATCATATCCTGACTTTCGTCAAAAGTCTCATCTGCCAGGCAGATCAGATCAGCCCGGATTTTTCCGGTTTCTTTGTCATAAATACGGTAAATAGTCTTGTTGCCCGGATTGGTGATTTTTTCTGTGTTCTCAGATAATTTGATCTTCGGGACAAAGGTATCGTCTTCTTTATCTTTAATGGCTGCCAGCTTATAAACCCCTCCAAAGGCCGGGTTGTCCTTTGAGGTGATCAGATTGGTACCCACGCCCCAGGAATTGATCTTGGCACCCTGGGTCTTCAGAGAATCGATCAAATATTCATCCAGATCGCTGGATGCGGAAATGGTTGCATCTTCAAAACCGGCCTCTGCCAGCATCTTATATACTTTTTTGGACAGGTATGCAAGGTCACCGCTGTCCATGCGGATGCCGTAGTTTTTCAGTTCAATGCCGCTCTCACGCATTTCTTTAAAGACACGGATGGCATTTGGAACACCGGATTTTAAGGTGTCGTATGTATCCACCAGCAGGATACATGCATTGGGGTACAGGTTGGCATAAGTTTTAAATGCGGTGTATTCATCTGGAAAACTCATGATCCAGCTGTGGGCATGGGTTCCCTTTACCGGAACATTGAACATGGCACCGGTCAGTACATTGGAAGTGCCGATACATCCGGCGATCATAGCGGCGCGGGCACCGTAGATTCCGGCATCGGGTCCCTGAGCCCGGCGCAGACCGAATTCCATAATTCCGTCACCGCGGGCAGCATAGACAACTCTGGCTGCTTTTGTAGCGATCAGAGACTGATGATTGATAATATTCAAAATGGCAGTTTCCACCAATTGGGCTTCCATGATAGGAGCGATTACTTTCAAAAGCGGTTCTCTGGGGAATACAACAGTGCCTTCCGGAATGGCATAAATGTCACCGGAAAAGTGGAAGCTGCGCAGATACTCCAGGAAATCCGCATCAAAGAGATTAAGGCTCTTCAGGTACTCGATGTCTTCATAGGAAAAGTTCAATCCCTTGATGTACTCGATTACCTGTTCCAGTCCGGCCGCGATGGCATAACCTCCGTCGCAGGGATTTTTTCGGTAGAACATGTCAAAGACCACAACCTGATTTGTGGGATTTTTAAAATAGCCCTGCATCATGGTTAACTGATACAGGTCGGTTAACAGTGTCAGATTCATCGCTCTCATATGGTTCACAATCCTTCCTTGGTAGATTTCTGTGGCTCGCGTTCATAACCATCATTGGTCAGCACCTGCGGCTTTTGCTGCTGGATGCCCTGTAGGCATTAAATGTTTTTACCATGACCTTGTCCGGCGGTGCCATGGTTTGCACGCATTCGATAAATGACTGCTTTACAGCCGCTTGAATTATTGTGTTCGCGAATATTATAGCACTTTGTAAAAGGTAAGTAAAATATAAAACTCAGGAAAGATGAAAATTAGTTGACGGATTGACATAAAATGGTTAGTATAAAGGGATAGAACTGATGGTATACATAAATAAAATGTAGTATTCGGATGCGGCAGAGTTCGCTCCGTATCCGGATTGATCAAAGTGGGTGCAGGATTATATGACAGAGTTTTTAATAAGAAAATTAATCAAAAACAGTGAAAATGTGCAGGATGTGCAGGTAAGAACCAGATATGGCGTTGTGGCCAGTACAGTGGGAATTATCTGCAATGTTTTATTATTTGCAGGTAAGTTTCTGGCAGGCGTTGTTATGCACAGCATTGCGGTCACGGCGGATGCGTTTAACAACCTGTCGGATGCAGCGTCTTCGATTATCAGCTTCGTGGGCATGAAGATGGCCAGTAAACCGGCGGATAAAAACCATCCTTTCGGACATGGGAGAATTGAGTACATAGCGGCATTTATTGTTGCTTTTCTGGTTATTGAAGTAGGGTTTACATTTTTTAAGAGCAGTATACAGAAAATCATACATCCGGAAGCGATCGCTTTTGAACTGGTGCCTTTTATCATTTTGGGAGTATCGGTGCTGGTGAAAATATGGCTTGGTATGTTTAACAAAAAGCTCGGAGGAAAGATCAATTCCAAGGTACTGGAGGCAACGGCAGCGGACTGTATCGGAGATGTAGCTGTAACGGCTGCGACCATGGCTGCAATTCTGGTGGGGCTCTTTTTCAAAATTAACATTGATGGAATCGCAGGTCTCCTGGTTTCTCTTGTGGTCATGTGGGCAGGAATCAATATTGCCAAAGACACGCTGGAACCGCTCATCGGAGAGGCGATCGATCCGGAATTGTGTGAGCAGATTATCACGATGGTGGAAGGGTATGACGGGATCCTCGGAACTCACGATCTGATTGTGCACAATTACGGACCCAACAAGAGCATGGCTTCTGTCCACGCAGAAGTTCCGAGAGATGTGGATATCGAAACTTCCCATGAAATTATTGACCGCATTGAACGGGAAGTGAGCAAAAAACTGGGAATATTTCTCGTCATCCATATGGATCCGGTGGAGACCCGGGATCAGGAACTTCTGAAAGCAAAAAAACAGGTGCACCAGGTTCTGGCTGGTATTGATGAGCAGATCACGTTTCATGATTTCCGAATGGTAAATGGTGAGAATCAGATTAATCTGATTTTTGATGTTGTCATGCCGTACAGCTACAGCGGTGACCGGCAGAATGAGCTTTTGAGTACGATTATCAATAAAGTGAAAGAAGTGGATTCCAGATACGAATGTGTCATCACAGTGGATAAAAGCTTTGTGGGAACAAATTAAAAAATATAATAAAAAAATTCAAAAAAGTGCTTGCATTTTTATGCGACATAGTATATAATACATTTTGTCGCGTAAATAGGGCTATCGCCAAACGGTAAGGCAACGGACTCTGACTCCGTCATTTCAAGGTTCGAATCCTTGTAGCCCTGCTTAAGAGCCTCCGGTAATGATTACCGGAGGCTTTTGTGTTTCGGTTTTAAAAAGGGCTGCCGGGTGCAGCTCTTTTTCTGTAAATATTTCTGAACAAAACAGATGGGAAGTTCAGAACATTCGCCTGCGGCCAACGCTGCAGGAGGAAAAGAAAAAAATCTATTTCTTTCCGCCGGTTCATGCTATAATGCACATAGTGGTTATTTCATAGGAAATTCCTTTCCTATGAAATAAAAACACTCCGGGAGGAATACCCGGACAAAAAGACAGCGCCGTTTGGCTGCAAGTTTCTTTGCATGTATATCGGAAAGGCTATTTTCGGAGGCAATGTATGTACAGTTTTAAAAGTAAGATTCGTTACAGTGAAGTTGATCAGCAGTGTTTTTTGACTTTGGATAAGCTGATCGATTATTTTCAGGACTGCAGTATTTTCCACTCAGAGTCCCTGGGCCTTGGTGTCGGCAATTTGGCGGAAAACAGGCAGTGCTGGATGTTGACAGCCTGGCAGATCGTTATTGACCGTATGCCGAAACTGACGGAGGAAGTGACCATCAGCACCTGGCCCTATGCGTTTCGCGGATGCAACGGGTACCGGAACTTTCAGATGACCGATGAAGCCGGTGTCTATATTGCCCGGGCAGATTCTCAGTGGGTATTTGTGGACATGAATACCGGGCACCCCACAAGGCTGACGGAGGAACAGCTGGAGGGTTACAAACTGGATGAGAAAATGGAGCTTCCCTGCGATGCCAGACGGATCCGCATGCCGGATGACTGTGAGGAGCGGCCATCTTTTCTGGTCAGAAAAGACCAGATCGACACAAACCATCACGTAAATAACGGACAGTATGTGAAGATGGCACTGGAGGAATTGCCGGAAGATATCCGGATTCACCAGATGCGTGCGGAATATCGCAGACAGGCGGTACTGGGAGATGAGATATTTCCGAAAGTAAAACATGAAAATGGTGTATGGACAGTATTTCTCTGCAATGAGGAAGGGAAACCGTATTCTACGGTGGAGATCCGATAAACAGAGCGCACTAGTGGACGCTCATTTTGAAAAGTTATGTGAGTGCTCAATAAATGATAACCGGAAAGAACAAAGACTCCGGAATAAAACGGGAAAGTTTTTAAAATATACGGAAACAGATATGAGATTTTTATAGAAAGAGGATATTACATGTTAGAACTTGGTAAAAAGCAGAACTTAGTAATCGTAAAAAAGGTGGATTTCGGTGTTTATCTTGCCGAAAGCCGTAATGCCGGCGAGAAAGAGCGGGTGCTTCTTCCCGCAAAACAGGTGCCGGAAGGTGTAAAAGAAGGGGATTCGGTGGAAGTATTTTTATACAAAGATTCCATGGATCGGCCCATTGCAACCACAAAGGAACCGCAGATCCGGCTTGGGAAGGTGGCAAAACTGAAGGTGGCACAGACCTGCGGAATCGGTGCATTTCTTGACTGGGGACTGGAAAAAGACCTTTTGCTTCCGTTTAAAGAACAGACGAAAAAAGTTCATCCGGGTGAAGAGGTGCCGGTGGCACTGTACCTGGATAAGAGCAGCCGTCTCTGCGCAACCATGAAAGTATATCGTTATCTTGAAAAAAACGCGCCCTATCAGGCGGGTGACATGGTGGAAGGATATGTTTATGAGATCAGCGAGCGATTTGGCGCTTTTGTGGCGGTTGACTGGAAATATAGCGGTCTGATTCCCAAAAAAGAAGCCCAGGGAGGATTCAAGGTGGGACAGGTTCTTTCTCTGCGCGTCACAGATGTAAAGGAAGACGGAAAGCTGGATCTGAGCCCGAACAAAAAAGCCTATCTTCAGATGAACGAAGATGCGGAGAATGTACTTTTGACCATCCGCGATGATTTCGGCGGTGTACTTCCTTTTGATGATAAGGCGGATTCCGAAGTGATTCAGCGGGAATTCGGGCTGAGCAAAAATGCATTCAAGCGCGCGGTGGGACATCTGTATAAGGAAAAGAAAGTAAAACTGGAAAAGGGAAAGATTATTGTTGTGGGATAGTCTGCTGAGGTACTCAAATTAGAGGAAAAAGAGGACCCGGATAAGAGGTTGATTAGAATGAACTATGAAGCAATTTTAAAAACGCCTGGTATGATACAGAATCTGTTGGGTAGGCTCCCCTGGCTTGGAACAGCGGGAACTGTCCTTACGGCAATTGTGGCAGTTTGTACGCTGTTTTGGGGATATAAGCTGTTAAAATTCTGGATCTGCCTGGCCGGTTTTGCCATTGGCGCGATCCTGGGCGCTATAGCGGGCATATGGCTGAAAGCAGAGACTCCGGTGCTTGCCGGAACGGTGCTGGCAGCGGGTTTTATCTTTGCCTGTCTGGCATTTTTCTTTTATAAAATGGGAATTTTTCTGTTTGTAGCAGTGAATGGGTACGGGCTGGTGTCGACTCTGCTCCAGGGGGCTGTCGGAAACGGCAATACCTGGTGGATCATCGGGGCTTCGGTGGCAGCGGGAATTATAGCGGGAATCCTTGCAGTGGCTTTTGTCCGACCGGTAGTAATCCTTTTTACTGCCTTTGGCGGCGGTTCTTCACTGGCATTTTTGCTCTGTCCGCTGCTTGGAATTGAGAGTTATGCAGTAAACCTGATTGCGGCAGTTGTTCTGGCTGTGATGGGAATGCTGTGGCAGTTTGGCGCCACTTCTTCCGGCCGTCATAGTGACTGAGATAACCCAAAGCTTTCGCAGCGGATGTTATTGCAAAAAACGGAGGTTTTGCAGTGAATTTTACACATCTTCACACTCATACGGAGTACAGCCTGTTAGACGGCTCCAACAAAATTAAAGAATATGTGGCGAGAGTCAAAGAGCTTGGTATGGACAGCGCGGCCATCACGGACCACGGTGTTATGTATGGTGTCATTGACTTTTATCGCGCGGCAAAAGAAGCCGGGATTAACCCGATTCTGGGATGCGAAGTGTATGTGGCACCGAATTCCCGTTTTGACAAGGAAGCCGGAGCGGGTGAGGATCGCTATTATCATCTGGTACTTCTGGCGGAAAACAACCAGGGTTATCAAAATCTGATGAAAATCGTTTCCATTGGATTTGTGGAAGGCTATTATTATAAGCCTCGTGTAGATCTGGAGGTACTGCGTCAGTATCACGAGGGGATCATTGCCCTGAGCGCCTGTCTGGCTGGTGAGGTTTCCCGGTATCTGACGCGGAGCCTTTATGAGGAAGCTAAGGAGGCAGCGCTTCGTTACCTTGATATTTTCGGAGAAAATAACTTTTTCCTGGAGCTTCAGGATCATGGGATCCCGGAACAGAAGCTGGTGAACAATCAGCTGCTGCGCATGAGCCGGGAACTGAATATCCCGTTGGTGGCGACCAACGATGTCCATTACACTTATGCGGAGGATGAGGCTTCCCATGATATTCTTTTGTGTATCCAGACCGGTAAAAAAGTGGAGGATACGGACCGCATGCGCTATGAAGGCGGGCAGTATTATGTCAAATCCCCGGAGCAGATGGCGGAATTATTTCCCTATGCACTGGAAGCACTTGAAAATACTCATAAAATAGCAAAGAGATGCCATGTGGAGATTGAGTTTGGCGTCTATAAACTGCCACGGTACGATGTCCCGGAGGGATACACCGCCCGGGAATACCTGGGCAAGCTCTGTGAGGCGGGTCTGGCAGAGCGTTATCAGCCGGTGACGCAGGAATTGAAAGATCGTCTGAACTATGAGCTGAATACCATAACCAGTATGGGATTTGTGGATTATTTCCTGATTGTGTGGGATTTTATCAAATATGCCAGGGACAACGGCATCAGTGTTGGCCCGGGAAGGGGCAGTGCGGCCGGAAGCCTTGTGGCCTATACCCTGGGAATCACGAAACTGGATCCCATTCGATACAATCTGCTCTTTGAGCGATTCCTGAATCCGGAGCGAGTTTCCATGCCGGATATTGATATTGACTTCTGCTTTGAGAGAAGGCAGGAAGTGATCGACTATGTGGTTCGGAAATACGGAAAAGACCGCGTAGTTCAGATTGTAACATTCGGTACTATGGCGGCCCGCGGTGTCATCCGGGATGTGGGACGTGTGCTGGATATGCCTTATGCGGCGGTGGATGTCATTGCAAAAGCCATTCCAAACGAACTGAATATTACCATAGAGAAAGCGCTGACCATGAATCCGGAGCTGCGCCGGATGTATGACGAGGATCCGCAGATCAAATATCTTATCGATATGGCCAGAAGACTGGAAGGGCTTCCGCGCCATACTTCCATGCATGCAGCCGGTGTTGTGATCAGTCAGAAACCCATCGATGAGTATGTGCCTCTGTCCCGAGGTTCCGACGGTTCCATCACCACCCAGTTTACGATGGTTACGCTGGAAGAACTGGGTCTTTTGAAAATGGATTTCCTGGGACTGCGTACCCTGACGGTTATTCAGAATGCGGTTCGCATGGTGGAGAAAACCACAGGGATTTCATTGGATATGGATGCGATCGACTATAACGATCAAAAAGTTCTGGAGATGATCGGAAAAGGAAAGACCGAAGGCGTGTTCCAGTTGGAAAGCGGCGGTATGAAGAACTTCATGAAAGAGTTGAAGCCGCAGAGCATGGAAGATATTATTGCCGGTATTTCGCTGTACCGTCCGGGTCCGATGGATTTTATTCCTCAATATATCAAGGGGAAAAATGACCCGACCAGTGTAACTTATGACTGTCCGCAGCTTGAGCATATTCTGGAACCGACCTACGGCTGTATTGTTTATCAGGAACAGGTTATGCAGATCGTGCGTGATCTGGGTGGATATACACTCGGGAGAAGCGATCTGGTGCGCCGTGCCATGTCAAAGAAAAAGGCTGCGGTCATGGCAAAAGAACGTCAGAATTTTGTCTACGGAAATCCGGAGGAACATGTTCCGGGCTGTATCAGCAACGGAATTGATGAAAAGACGGCAAATAAGATTTACGATGAAATGACCGACTTTGCAAAATATGCATTTAACAAGTCTCATGCGGCAGCTTATGCAGTGGTTGCGTATCAGACTGCTTATTTGAAATATTATTATCCGGTGGAATTTATGGCGGCGCTTATGACATCCGTGATTGATAATCCGGGAAAGGTGGCGGAATATATTCTGCACTGCCGGCAGATGGGAATTGCAATACTGCCGCCGGATGTCAACACCAGTGAAGGCAGTTTTTCGGTGGAAAAAGACAGTATTCGGTATGGCCTGAATGCCATAAAAAATATCGGCGGCCCTGCCATCGAGGTGATCGTAAAAAGGCGCAGGGAAGGAGGCCCCTACACATCTCTTCGGGATTTTATTGATCGGACCTGGGGCAGTGAGATCAACAAGCGCAGCATGGAGAATTTTATCAAAGCAGGTGCGCTGGATGGATTGGGCGGAACGAGAAAGCAGTTTATGATGATCTATCTTCAGATCATGGATGACGTATCTCACGCAAAAAAATCCTCCATGACCGGTCAGATGTCACTGTTTGATATGTTCAGCGATGAGGAACGGCAGGAATATGAAATAAAACTGCCGGATGTAGGTGAATACTCCAAAGAAATGAAGCTTGCCTTTGAAAAAGAGGTTCTCGGCGTGTATATCAGCGGTCATCCTCTGGAAGAATATGAGAAAAGATGGCGAAAAAATATATCGGCAGTTACCACGGACTTCCAGCCGGATGAAGAGACCGGACAGCCCAAAGTGATGGATGGAGCAAAAGAGATCGTCGGCGGCATGATTGTGGAAAAGACGATCAAATATACGAAAAACAACAAAGTGATGGCATTCCTCGGACTTGAGGATCTGGTGGGTACCGTGGAAGTGGTGATTTTTCCGCGGGATTACGAGAAAAACGCAGCTTTGCTGGAAGAGGATAAAAAGGTCTTTATCCAGGGACGCGTCTCAGCGGAAGATGAGAAACCGAGCAAACTGATCTGCGAGAAGGTCTGGGAATTTGATCAGGTCAGTCGGGAACTGTGGATCCAGCTTGAGTCAATAGAAGAGTTTGTTCGAAAAGAACAGGATCTGTACGGGGAACTGGCGGACTCCGATGGTAATGATGCAGTTGTAATCTATGTAAAAAGCCCCAGAGCCATAAAACGGCTGCCTGCAAACCGGAATGTGAAAATAAATGACCGGCTGTTGGAAAAACTATACAAAATATATGGGGATTCTAATGTGAAAGTCGTAGAAAAGAGTATTGAAAAACACCCCAAAATGCATTAAAATGTAGGCATATATTACGGTATAGCTTGCAGGCGTACTTTGTGAAACGCCGCCCGAATGGGCATGTATTATGGTATACCCTATGGGGCAGATTAGGAGGCAAACTACTATGGCTGAAAAAAAGGAAATTAAGACAATCGGCGTTCTTACCAGCGGCGGCGATGCTCCGGGCATGAATGCTGCAATCCGTGCAGTAGTCCGAAGAGGTCTTGCGCGCGGAGTAAAAATGAAAGGTATTCTGAAAGGTTATGACGGACTTCTGAATGAAGAGATCATCGATATGAGCGCGAAGGATGTATCCGATACGATCGAGCGCGGCGGTACAATTCTTGGTACAGCACGCTGTGCAGAGATGCGTACAGAAGAAGGACAGAAAAAAGCAGTGGAGAACTGCAGAAAACATGGAATTGACGGTCTCATTGTCATCGGCGGTGACGGTTCCTTCGCAGGTGCACAGAAACTGGCCAACCTTGGCATTAACTGTATTGGTATTCCGGGAACGATCGATCTTGACATCGCATGCACAGAATACACCATTGGTTTTGATACCGCAGTAAATACTGCTATGGAAGCAATTGACAAGGTGCGTGATACCTCCACTTCCCATGAAAGATGCAGTATTATTGAGGTTATGGGACGTAATGCCGGATACATTGCGCTGTGGTGCGGTATTGCAAATGGTGCTGAGGACATTCTGATCCCGGAAAAATATGACTATGATGAGCAGAAGCTGGTTGATAACATTATTGAGAGCAGAAAACGCGGCAAAAAGCATCATATTATTATAAATGCAGAAGGTATCGGTCATTCTGCGAGTATGGCACGCCGTATTGAGGCGGCTACCGGTGTTGAGACCCGTGCTACCATCCTGGGACACATGCAGCGCGGCGGATCCCCGACCTGTAAAGACCGTGTATATGCATCTACCATGGGATGTCTGGCGGTAGATCTGCTCCTGGAAGGAAAAAACAAACGTGTTGTGGGCTACCAGAATGGAGAATTCCAGGATTTCGATATCAACGAAGCGCTGGCAATGCATAAAGGAATTTCTGAATATCAGTATGAGATTGCACGTTCTCTGTCACAGAACTATAAAAAATAATTGCGGCGTAACGGAGAACTGCCGGTTTGATATGCGGCAAAAATAAATAAAGGAAACGGAGGGGCTGGTGTATGAATTATACCGGCCCCATAGTGTATATGGAGCGAAAAAAGAAGATCTTGAAAAATCTGAGCGGTTCCCGGATCCTGGCGCTGGGATTTGCGGTGGCGATCCTGGTGGGAACCGTTCTTTTATATTTGCCTGTGGCTACAGCAAAAGGCGAAACTACCAGTCTTGTAGATGCACTGTTTACGGCGACTACATCCATCTGTGTTACCGGTCTGGTGACTGTTCCCACCTTTAGCCACTGGAGCCTGTTTGGCCAGGCGGTTATCTTGTGCCTGATCCAGTTGGGAGGACTGGGCGTTGTGACCTGCAGCATGATCGCTTTTCTTATTGTCGGGAAAAAGCTTACCATTAAAAACCGGAGGCTGATTCAGGAGTCCTATAATCTGGATAATCTCTCTGGCATGGTGAACCTGGTGCGCCGGGTCGTCTTCGGAACCCTGACGGTTGAAATGATAGGGGCTGTTTTGTATATGTTCCAGTTTGTGCCGGAATACGGCCCCAGAGGAATCTGGATCGCAGTATTCAACTCGGTATCCGCATTCTGCAATGCGGGGATCGACATCATCGGTCCGGAGAGTCTGCGGCCATACGTGGGGAATCCGCTGGTTAATTTTACAACCATATTTCTGATCATTGTTGCAGGTATCGGTTTTATCGTCTGGTGGGATGTGAAAAAAATTCTTTCAGATGTGCTTCACCGGCGTATTTGTCTTCGCAAGTGCTGGGAGAAACTTCAGTTTCACACAAAAATCGTTCTTTTTACAACCGCCCTTTTGATTTTCGGCGGAGCTTTGTTCATTTTTATCTTTGAATGGGGTAATCCGGATACCATCGGAAACATGGGGATGGGCGAAAAAATCATGGCCTGTCTCTTTCAGTCGGTTACCACGAGAACGGCGGGATTTGAGACTATTGCCCAGAACCGGTTTACAGATTCTTCCGGTATCATCAGCATGCTCATGATGTTTGTGGGCGGTTCGCCCATGGGTACCGCCGGCGGCGTGAAGACCACAACCATGGCGGTTCTGGCACTGACGACAATCGCATATTTCCGAGGTAAGAAGAACACCGATGTGTTCCACAGGCAGATTTCCGAGGACAACAGGCGGACGGCGACGGTGGTGGTAATGACTATGGTTGGCTGTCTTTTCATCCTGATCATCTTTTTGTCTGCCGCAACCGGATTTTCTTATCTGGATGTCTCTTATGAGATTACCTCGGCCATTGCCACGGTAGGTCTGACCAGAGGAATTACCGCAGAATTGCCGTTTGTGGGAAAACTGATCGTTATTTTTACCATGTACATCGGAAGAATCGGTCCGATTACCATGGCAACTGCAGTAGCACGGCGTTCCAAAGAGGCGAATACCTCCATTGAGCGTCCGGAGAAACGTATTATTATAGGATAGGGGAGCACATTATGATAAAAAGACAATTTGCAGTATTAGGACTTGGAAAATTCGGGTTCAGCATCGCCAAAACACTGTCGAATGCGGGATATGAAGTCATTGCTGTGGACCGAAATGAGGATATTGTGCAGGAAATCGCGGATATTGTTACTTATGCGCTGAAAGCGGATGTGACAGAACCCGGTGTTCTGAAAAATATCGGCATCCGGAACGTGGATGCGGTGGTCGTGGCCATCTCGGAAAATATGGAGAGCAGTGTCATGGCTACCATCCTGGCAAAGGAAGCAGGGGCACCCTATGTCCTTTCCAAAGCGGGTACTGAGCTTCACGGCCAGATTTTGAAGAAAATCGGAGCGGATGAGATTATTTATCCGGAGCAGGCCATGGGAGCCAGAACCGCGAAAAAACTGATTTCCGGCAGTTTCCTGGACTTATATGAACTGTCAAAATCATTCAGCATGGTCGAGGTCATCATGCCGGCTGACTGGGCTGGAAAGAGCCTGAAAGAATTGAACCTCAGGAAAAAGGGCATCAATGTCATCGGTATGATACAGGAGGACAGTATAGAGCTGAATATCGATCCGGATATGCCGCTGCCGGCAAACGAGACCCTTTTGATCGTGGCAAAAAATGATATCCTGTCAAAAATTGTATGACAGTGGAAAACGGCCAGTGGCCGGAATGATTTGTAACCGGAAACCATATTTATTTTGATAGAGAGAAAATGATAACAAGCAGCAGCAATCCACAGTTAAAGAACATAGTACAGTTAAATAAAAAGGCAAAAGCGCGCAGAGAACAGGGCCTTTATGTGGTGGAAGGGTACAGGATGTACCGGGAAGCACCGAAGGAGCAGATCGAAAAAATCTACGCGGCCAGTCATTTTCTGGAAAAACATCCGGAAATCCGGAAAGAACATCCGCAGGCGGAAGAGGTAGACGATCGGGTATTTTCTTCCATTTCCGATACGCAGACTCCCCAGGGAATTCTCTGCGTTATGAGGCAGCATTCCTGGAACATGAAGAAAATGCTGGAAAAGAAAAATCCATTGCTGATGATCCTTCAGGATCTGCAGGATCCGGGAAATGTGGGAACCATTTTTCGCACCGCTGAGGGAGCCGGTGTTGACGGGATCATTCTGACGAAAAACAGTGTGGATATCTACAATCCAAAGACCATACGATCTACGATGGGCTCTATTTATCGGGTACCATTTTTCTATACGGATCGGATCGAGGACGTGCTGGGTGAACTGATAGTTCATGATGTGCGCACGTTTGCCGCCCATCTGAACGGAGAGCGGGACTATGACCGCGAAGATTACCGAAGGGGAACGGCCTTTTTTATCGGAAACGAAGGAAACGGCCTGACTGATGAACTGGCAAATATGGCAGACCGCCTGATTAAAATTCCCATGTGCGGTCAGCTTGAGTCCCTGAATGCCGCCATGGCATCCGGGATTCTGATGTATGAAGCCGCAAGACAGCGGAGGCTGTGAACAGTCAAATGTATGCAGTAATCCGTATGTATCAGGAAAGAGAACAGTTCTTTGTTCCTGCACCACTGGATATTTTTGCGTAAAGGCAATGAGAAGGGATGGTGATAAGCATAAAACCGGTAATTGATCTGGAAAAAGAATACGGTCTGGTTTTGGAAGGCGGAGGAGCCAAAGGCGCTTATCAGATCGGTGTCTGGAAAGCACTGAGAGAGGCCGGCGTTAAAATAAAAGGAGTTGCCGGCACCAGTGTCGGCGGACTGAACGGTGCCATGATTTGCATGGGAGACCTGGACAAGGCGATAGAAGTCTGGGAAAATCTCACCTATTCCCAGATTATGGATATTGATGACGAAGTGGCGGAACGGTTGGTCAAAGGGGCCATGCCTACGAAAGAATCGGTCAGTGCTCTTCTCGGATTTGTAAAAAACAGGGGTATGGACGTGACTCCCTTAAAAGAACTGATCGCGGATATCATTGATCCCCGGGCGATTCAGGCTTCTCCCATGGATTTTTATGTGACCACATTTAATCTGGACGAGATGCGCGAAGAGCAGATCAACATGAAAGAGGTGGACGAAGATCTCCTCGAAAATTACCTTTTGGCCACATCCTACATGGCTCCTGTTTTTAAGGTAGAAAAACTGCGCGGAACTTTTTATATGGATGGCGGTGCTGCGGACAACATTCCGGTGAGTGTGCTTCTCGATGCAGGTTACAAGGACCTGATCGTTGTCCGGATTTATGGCGTGGGCATAACAAAAAAAGTGGAAATAGCGGAGGACGTGTCCATCCTGGAAATCGCACCGAGAACAGATCTGGGAGGAATCCTGGAATTTGACGGGGAGCGAAGCAAAAAGAACATCATGAAAGGCTATCTGGATGGGCTGCGGGCTATTTACCGTCTGGAGGGTTTGCTGTATTATATTGATGAAGCGTATCCGGAGCAGTATTATCTCGACCGACTGCTGAATATGCCGGATGCTTTGAAAGAAGAGATTCTCAGTATGTATCGCCCGGACATGCCGAAGTGTCTGTGGGCGCGGAAATTTACGGAAAAAATTCTTCCTGCGATTGCATCGGAACTGAGACTGGGAAGTGACTGGACTTACCAGGATCTTTTCCTCGGAATGCTGGAGGCGACGGCAAAAATGTGCCGTGTTCCGAGAAATCGGGTTTACACCGTGGAGGAGCTTCTGGAAGAAGTAAGGTTACGGTACAGGGAAGCGGAAGATCTGGATGAGGATCTCGCTTTTGTGAAAATGATTTGCTGCTGTTCGGAAATTGGCAGGTCTGCATAACATGCAGGATATAGGAATGGCTGCAATGATAATAAGTTTTATACAGAAAGGACAAACATCATGAATTTAAAAGGACGAAATTTTTTAACACTGAAAGACTACACACCGGAGGAAATTCTGTATTTGCTTGATCTGGCAGCAGACCTGAAGGAGAAAAAGAAAAAAGGTATCCAGGTAGACTATTATAAAGGGAAAAATATTGCGTTGATTTTTGAAAAAACTAGTACCAGGACCAGATGTGCCTTTGAAGTAGCTGCCCATGATCTTGGGATGGGATGTACTTATCTGGATCCCAGCGGTTCGCAGATCGGCAAAAAAGAGAGTATTCCGGATACCGCCCGTGTGCTGGGAAGAATGTTTGAAGGAATTGAATACCGCGGATTTGGCCAGGAAATTGTGGAATCGCTCGCAGAACATGCAGGCGTTCCCGTATGGAACGGCCTGACCAATGAATATCATCCCACACAGATGCTGGCCGACATGCTGACCATCCGGGAACACTTCGGTGATCTGAAGGGCAGAAAACTGGTTTACATGGGCGATGCACGTTACAATATGGGCAATTCTCTGATGATTGTCTGTGCAAAACTGGGTCTTCATTTTGTGGCGTGTACGACAAAGAAGTATTTTCCAAATGAGGAACTTGTGGCACAGTGTATGGAGTATGCAAAAGCCAGCGGCGGAACCATTACATTGACGGAAGATGTGGCCGAGGGAACAAAGGGTGCCGATGTGATCTATACGGATGTGTGGGTATCCATGGGTGAGCCAGATGAAGTCTGGGAAGAACGAATCCGCGAACTGACCCCTTACAAAGTGACAAAACAGGTAATGGAAAATGCAGGACCGAAGGCGATTTTCCTTCACTGCCTGCCGGCTTTCCATGACCTCAAGACCACCATAGGAAAGACCATGGGAGAACGCTTCAATCTGACTGATATGGAAGTGACGGATGAAGTATTTGAATCTGAGCAGTCAAAAGTATTTGATGAGGCGGAAAACCGTATGCATACCATCAAAGCTGTGATGGTTGCAACTTTGGGAGAACAGTAAACACATGAAAACAGAAATATTATCCATTTTGCGGCAGACAAAAGGCTATGTTTCCGGACAGGAACTCTGTGAACGTCTGGGCGTATCCAGAACCGCAGTCTGGAAGTGCATCAAAAAGCTGCAGGAAGAGGGATATGAGATCCAAGGAATCAACAGAAAGGGATACCGTCTGGTGGAGATCCCCGATGTGATGACCCCTTCGGAGATCGAGAACTGTCTGTGGCAGAAGCGCAAAGCGGAGGAGATAACTGACAGCAGGGAATCGGTTTGCACAGGCAGAACCAGGTCAAAACAGCCCGATTGTGCAGAAAAAAAAGAGTCAGAACGAGCCGGCTGTGCAGATAAAAAAAATCCGGAGCTGCCGGACCGACACATCCTGCCCTACCGGGTTTTATATAAAGACGAAATTGACTCCACCAATACCTGGGCGAAGCGGGAGGCGGAGATGGGTGCGTCTGAGGGAAGTGTCCTTGTGGCAGACATGCAGACTGCCGGGAAAGGAAGACGGGGACGAAGCTGGTCCAGCCCTTCCGGTCACTCTGTCTATATGAGCCTGATCTTGCGTCCGGATATTCTGCCGGAGCGGGCCTCCATGCTCACGCTGGTGGCAGGTCTGTCTGTGGCGCAGGCAGTGCGGCATGATCTGGGCCTCGATGCATGGATCAAATGGCCCAACGATGTGGTGATCTCCGGAAAAAAAATCTGCGGAATCCTGACAGAAATGAGCCTGCAGATGGAATGTATTAATTATGTGGTGATTGGAATCGGCATTAACGTAAATCTAAAGGATTTCCCCAAAGATATTGCAGACAAAGCCACATCCCTGTGCCGGGAAAAGGGAGAAAACGTCCATCGGGCGGAAGTCATTGCAGCAGTGCTGCATCGTTTTGAGAAAAATTACTTCCGATTTCTGAAACGTGGCAATCTTGCCGATGTGAAAGATTCCTACAATGAGATTCTGATCAACTGCGGCCGGAAAATCTGTGTTCTGGAGCCGGGAAATGAATATACCGCAATTTCCGGCGGTATCAATGAAAAAGGTGAGCTGCTGGTCACGAAAGATGACGGCACAAAAGCGGCCGTTTATGCGGGAGAAGTGTCAGTAAGGGGGTTGTACGGTTATGTCTAGAGAGACTCTGTGCGGGGCAAGTTATTATGAACAAAAATATTATTTTAACCCGGATTTTGTAAAATTGCCGGAAAGCATTAAACAGGAGCTGCAGATACTCTGCGTGACGTTCACGGAAAAGGTGGGCGGAGTCCTGACCATGTATTTTGAGGAGGACGGATCCCTTCATTTCCAGGTACAGAGTCTGGAAGGGGACGGAAGGTTTGATGAAATCGGGAGCGAACTGGAAATAAAAAGGATTCGAAGGGAACATATGGAATTGCTGGAATCCCTGGAACTGTTTTATCGGACGTTTGTGCTGAATGAGTGATTCAGGCCGATGACATCAAAACCCGGCACTTTTTGCGGGCTGTTGATAAAAGGCTGATCCTGATTTTGCTCCCGGAACGGAGGAGCTTGATAACAAAGGAGGAAAACAGATGTTATTGGTTATTGACGTAGGAAATACAAATATAACGTTAGGTATCTTTAAAAAGGAAAAGCTGCTGGCCACTTTCCGCATGACAACGAAGCAGTCGCGCACATCCGATGAATTCGGAATTTTGATGCGTCTGATGATTCAGGAACGTGGTCTGGACAAAGATGATGTCCACGATGTCATTATCAGTTCTGTTGTGCCGGATGTTATGTATTCCCTGAACAGTGCCATCATCAAATATTTTAAAACAAAACCGCTGATCGTGGGCCCCGGTATCAAGTCCGGCATCCGCATTGTGACGGATAACCCTAAAGAAATCGGTGCAGACCGCATTGTGGATGTGGCTGCAGGCTACACGCTTTATGGAGGTCCGGTGCTTGTAATAGATTTCGGAACGGCAACCACTTATGATCTGGTGGACGAAAAGGGTGCGTTTATAGCAGGCATTACGTCTCCCGGAATCGAGATCAGTGCACGTGCCCTGTGGCAGGATGCGGCAAAATTGCCGAAGATCGCCATTGAGAAGCCAAAGTCTATTCTGGCAAAAGAGACTATCACCAGTATGCAGGCCGGTCTCGTATACGGCTATATTGGTCAGACGGAATATATTATAGACAAGGTAAAGGAAGAGTCCGGTCTGAGCAATCTGAAGGTTGTCGCGACCGGAGGGCTGGGCAAGATTATCGCAGATGAAACAAACCGGATTGACATTTACGATAATATGCTTACCTTAAAGGGACTTCGTATTATTTATGAAAAAAATCGGTAATGTAACAATGGAAAATCCATTTGTGCTGGCTCCCATGGCAGGGGTAACGGATTTACCCTTTCGGATTTTGTGCAAGGAACAGGGTGCGGGTCTGATCTGCATGGAGATGATCAGTGCAAAGGCGATACAGTTTAACAATAAAAATACATTTGAATTGATGGAAATCGATGAGAGGGAACATCCGATTTCCCTGCAGCTGTTTGGATCGGATCCGGATGTGATCAGCGAGATGGCAAAAAGGATCGAAGAACGCCCATTTGATATCCTCGATATTAATATGGGCTGTCCGGTTCCAAAGGTTGCCGGGAACGGAGAGGGCTCCGCTCTGATGAAAAATCCGAAACTGATCGGTCAGATTGTGGAAAAAACAGTGAAGGCCATACAAAAGCCGGTCACTGTGAAAATACGCAAAGGTTTTGATGAGGAACATGTCAACGCAGTGGAAGTGGCAAAAATTATTGAACAGTCCGGCGGTGCTGCGGTTGCGGTACACGGGAGAACCCGGGAGCAGTATTATTCGGGAAAGGCAGACTGGGATATCATCAGACAGGTAAAAGAAGCCGTACAGATACCGGTCATGGGCAATGGTGATGTGACCGATCCGGAATCCGCAAAGGCCATGATGGAGCAGACCGGTTGTGATTTTGTCATGATCGGACGGGCTGTTCGCGGAAATCCATGGATCTTTTCCCGGTTGAATCACTTTTTCCAGAAGGGAGAACGGATGGAAAGACCCTCCTGGTCCGAAGTTCGTGAAATGATGCTGCGCCATGCGCGTATGGAAATCGAACTGAGAGGAGAATATACCGGAATACGGGAAATGAGAAAACATATCGCCTGGTATACCACCGGTATGCCCCACTCAGCAAAGCTTCGCAGAAATCTTGCTGCGATGAATACGTATGAGGATCTGTGCGAGGGGACAAGGGCGCTCATCGGCCAGGGATCCGGGCCGGAAACCCTTTGAAAATGCTGGAAGTTCGGGATTTTTTTTGACAAGGAAAAATGGATATGGTACACTGTACTATAACTATAAGTATGTCAAGATCAATTTATTTTAGAGGTGAGTATAGTGGATAAAGCGGAGTATCGCGAGAAACTTGATGAGATAAAAGAGTTAGCGGAAGCCGGCGATTTCGACACGGCTGCGGACAGGGCGGATGACATAGAGTGGCGTCGTGTAAAAAGTGCGCGGACCTTATGTATGGTTGGAGAAATATATGAAAGAGTAGACCGGTTGGAAGACTGCAGAAAAATACTTGAGATTGCTTACAAAAGATCTCCTGACAGCAAGACCGTTCTGTATCGGCTTTCAGAACTGTGCATCAGGTTGGGTGATTTCGATGCGGCACTGGATTATTTTACGGAATTTACGGAAGTCTCGCCTACGGACAATTCAAAATATATTTTGAAATATAAACTGTATCGTGCGAGAAAATCACCCATTGAGGACCAGATTGAGATCCTTGAACGGTACAAAGAGGGGGAATTTACTGAGCACTGGTCCTATGAGCTGGCAAAGCTGTACAGTCAGGCCGGCAATAAAGAAAAATGTATTGAAGTATGTGATGATATTATTTTATGGTTTGGCGAAGGAAAATATGTAACCAAAGCCATGGAATTAAAGATGCAGTATACGGCGCTTTCACCATCACAGCAGATAAAATATCAGGAGAGCGTGAAAAAAGCGCGGGCTGTTTCCAATACACAGTCATATTCCAGAACAGCGGCATCCGTTTCAAAGTCAGCTCCTGAATATGAGCAGGAAAAGCCGACTATTCGCACGGAGCAGGCAATTGAAAAAATGGATATGGCTGCAAGTACTGCAGTTTCGGAAGAATCCGGATTGAAAATGCCTTATACCGGTACGATCAGCCGGGACAAAATGGCAGACCCGGTACGAATGCAGAACCAGCTGGCTGACAGTATCCGACAGGTATTTTCCGGATTGAATCAGAGAGGTACGGTCCCGGAAGCGGAGACTTTTGAATTCGCGGAAGAAACCGATGCGGTCAGAGAATACAAACCCATCCGGGAAGATCTGTCAGGTCTTGAAGTAAAGGATCTGGAACCGGAGCAGCTGAACACAGAACAGACTTATGCAACCGAGGTGTCACGGGCTGTTGTGAAAAAAACTCCTGCAGATAACGGCCAGATTGCAGGCCAGATGAGCCTGAACGATTTTGCAAAACCTGCAGATGAGATCGATCTGGAAGCATTGTTTGCTGAGACAAGCAGTATGCTGGCAAAAGAAGTGGCTTCCGGAGGATTTGTAAAAACGGATGATTCATTAGAAAATAAATTGGGTGCAGAAGATGCAGCGACTCGGAAAGCGGCGGAGGAAGAAGCGGCTCGGAAGGCAGCAGAGGCAGCTCAGAAAGCTGCGGAAGAAGAAGCAGCCAGAAGAGCGCAGGAAGAAGCTGCACGCAAAGCCGCTGAGGAGGAAGCCCAGAGAGCAGAGGAAGAGACACAAAGAGCCTTGGAAGAGGCGGCCAGAAGAGTTCAGGAAGAATTTGCACGCCAGGCAGAAGAAGAGGAAGAGGCTCAGAGAGTGGCAGAGGTACGCAGAGCGACCGAAGAGAATGCCTGCGGAGCAGCGGAAGAAGCAGAGTGTGAGGTCCCGGAAGAGGTTCTTCTTTATGCGAAAGAGACAGACGAAACACTGGGACTTACAAGGGAATTTAATTTCCGGGATGAACTGGAAAAAACCAGAAAAGCAGAAGATGCCAAAAAAGCGCAAGAAACCGAAGACAGCCTGTTTGAGGCAGAGCTTGCCAGAGTTGTTGCAGAACTGCAGAAAAACAATCTGGAGGAGAAGCCCGAAGAAGATTTCAGTGATTATATGTCCGAGGATATACCGGATGCCGGAGAAGTTACTGCTTATGCAGAGGAGGCGCCTATTGTTGAGCAGGCAGTTACTATAGAAGAGAATTCCCCGATTCCAGATATGGCAGTTTCGGATGAAGACACGGCAATAATTGATGAAGTTTCAGAGTTTGAAGTTCCGCAGGAAGAACCTCAGAAGACAAGAGATCTTTCAGACCTGGATGAAGTTCTGAACCGCATTTCCATTGATCCGGATGAGCCGAAGCGCCTGAAATATGTTCCGGTGGAGCCGCGCCCCCTGGATGAAAAAGAAAAGAGAATCTTCTCCTATTTTTCGACGATTCCGGGTATGAGCCAGCAGATTACGGAAGCACTTGCCGATGTACATAACAATGCAGGTGATAAAACTTCCCGAAGCGGCAATATCCTTCTGATTGGCAGACAGGGATCCGGAAAAACGAGACTTTGTGATGCCATTGTTCTGGCAGTCTGCAAGGATCTGGGAATTGAAGCTGCAAAAGTAGCGAAGGTGATCGGACGGTACTTTAATCAAAAAGATCCGGCGGCGGTAGTATCAAAACTTTCCGGTGGTTTCCTGATTATTGAGGGTGCCGGAGAACTGACAAAAGATACGGCGGCAAAACTGTCACAGGCGATGGAATTCCGTACGGACAGTCTGGTGGTCATGCTGGAAGATGAAAAGCAGGATCTGAAAAATATGCTGGCAAAGAATCCGGAGCTGGCAGAGAAATTCACATCGTCTATTACGATTCCGGTCTTTACAAACGATGAGCTGGTAACATTTGCAAAAACATATGCGAATGAAATGGGATATAAGATGGATGAGATGGCGGTTCTTGCGCTTTACACGCTGATTGGAGATAATCAGAAGGATTCTGAGCCGGTTACCGTTGGAAAAGTAAAGATGATGGTGGATAAAGGAATTGAGCGGGCCAACAAAGGCACGAGAAAGTTCGGCCGAAAATTATCCAAGAAAGCTATGGATGATGACAACCGCATTATTCTTTACGAAAAAGACTTTGATTTTGAAATTGTTTGAGGAGACTTTTATGACAGAACCTTATTTGGGAAACCCGCAGGAAACCATTGCGGTGCTCCAAAAGTACGATTTTGTCTTCCAGAAAAAGTTTGGTCAGAATTTTTTGATTGATACGCATGTGCTGGACAAAATTGTCCGTGCTGCGGAAATTACAAAGGATGACGTTGTATTGGAGATTGGGCCAGGGATCGGAACCCTGACCCAATATCTTGCTTATGGGGCAAAAGAAGTTATTGCGGTTGAGATTGACAAAGCACTGATCCCCATTCTGGAAGATACTCTGAGTGCATATGACAATGTGACCATCTTGAATGAAGACATTTTAAAAGTGGATATTAACCGGCTGGTGACGGAGAAAAATCAGGGCCGTCCCATAAAAGTTGTGGCAAATCTGCCCTATTACATTACGACACCGATCATCATGAACCTGTTTGAGAATCATGTGCCGGTGGACTCCATCACAGTCATGGTACAAAAGGAAGTGGCGGACCGCATGCAGACCGGCCCGGGCAGTAAGGATTACGGCGCCCTCTCACTGGCAGTCCAGTATTATGCCGAACCATATATTGTAGCCAATGTCCCTCAGAATTGCTTTATGCCGCGGCCGAAGATCGGAAGTGCGGTCATCCGACTGAAACGGTATGACAGGCCGGCTGTGGAAGTCAAAGATGAAAAACTGATGTTTCAGCTGATTCGGGCATCTTTTAATCAAAGAAGAAAAACACTTGCCAACGGAATAAAGAATTATTCCGGCCTGTCTTTTTCCAAGGAAACCGTTGAGCAGGCTATTGAAAGCTGTGGATTTCCTCTGACTGTGCGCGGAGAGGCACTGACGCTGGAGGATTTTGCAAAACTGGCAAATGCATTGGCGGAGTAATTTTAATAATTTTTTAACAAGACATTCCTGAGTATGAGTGCTATACTGGGCGTGTGACAATACTGAGAAATAATAAGAAGACTGAAAATGTCTGTATAGCGAGCCATGGCGTTCATGGTATGCAGACAACAGCCGTACACTGAAAGAAAAGGGGTAATATACATGAATAAGAAAATTACAGCAGGAATTTTATGTGCTGCAGTGATGGCTGCTGCAGTATTAACACCAGTCACTGCATTGGCAGACCGTGTGGAGGAGAAACCATATCTGTCTCTGGGAGCAGACCTGAATGATCAGGAAAAAGCAACCGTTCTGGAATTGCTTGAAATTGAAGAAGGCAGCCTGGACAATTATGATGTTTATGAAGTTACGAATCAGCAGGAATATGATTATCTGGGCAGCTATATGGATGCAAGCCTCATCGGTGACCGGGCACTCTCCTCAGTTAAAGTGACCGGAAAAGAATCCGGATACGGGATTCAGGTAGAGACACACAACATCACATATTGTACCGAGGGCATGTATCAGAATGCACTGGCTACAGCCGGAATGAAGGATGCAGAGGTAATTGTGGCAGGCCCTTATGGAATCACAGGAACAGCAGCTCTGGTAGGTGCCATGGAGGCATATGGAAGAATGACCGGTAACGTAATCGAACCGGAACTGGCTGATGGAGCCACTAATGAGCTGATCGTAACCAGCGGTCTGGCAGAGAGCATCGGTGATCCGGAAAAAGCGGAGGAGCTGATTGCTGCGGTAAAAGAGATTATTGTTGCTAATGAATACACAGATCCGGAAGAAATCGAAAATGTAATTAATGATGTTGCAAACAAACTGGAGATTTCACTCAGCGAAGAAGACCGCCAGCTGATACGCCAGCTGATGGAAAAACTGAGCAGCCTGGATCTGAATCTGGAAAGTATCAAAGAACAGGCCAGCGCTCTTTATGACCGAATTTCCGGTCTGGATCTGAGCGAATACGGTATTACGGAGGAAGCCGTACAGGGATTTTTTGCAAAGATCGGCCAGTTTTTCAGTGACCTGATCGAACAGATCAAGAGCCTGTTTTAGGAGGACCATCGTATGGGAATGAATCAGACACCGGCTGCGGAGCGGCTGCACATCGCTTTTTTTGGAAAGAGAAATTCTGGAAAATCCAGTATAATCAATGCTGTGACCGGTCAGAATCTGGCAATCGTATCGGATGTGTTGGGAACAACCACCGATCCGGTGTACAAAACCATGGAATTGCTGCCGGTGGGTCCGGTGATGCTGATTGATACCCCTGGGATTGATGATGACGGAGAACTTGGAGCTCTCCGGGTTCGAAAAAGCTATCAGGTACTGAATAAGACGGATGTGGCGATTCTTGTGGTCGACGGACAAAAGGGGCTGGCTGCGGAAGACGAAAAACTGATTCAGCGTTTTCAGGAAAAAAAGATTCCTTATCTGGTCGCGTTTAACAAGTCGGATCTGCTGAGCAAAGACGGAGGAGTTCCCGTCGGTGCTGAAAACGTGCTGCTCACAGGTATAAAGCCCGATTTGCATCTTATGGAGAAAAGCACTCGGCCCGAAAACAGATACATTTGGGTCAGCGCAAAAGAGAAAACAAACATTTGGGAATTGAAGGAGCAAATAGCTGCTCTCGGAGTAAAAGAGGAAAATCCAAAGCGTATTGTGGCAGATTTGCTGGAACCGTCGGATCTGGTGATACTGGTGATTCCTATTGACAAGGCTGCCCCCAAGGGACGTCTCATTCTGCCTCAGCAGCAGACCATCCGCGATATTCTGGATGCGGATGCAGTGTCGGTTGTAGTGAAAGAAAATGAATTGAAAAATACTTTGTCTGTTTTGGGGAAGAAGCCGAAGCTGGTGATTACCGACAGCCAGGTATTTGGAAAAGTCAGTGCTGATACGCCGTCAGATATTATGCTCACATCATTTTCCATTTTATTTGCCCGTTACAAGGGAAATCTGGATACACTGGTTCGGGGAGTTTCTGCACTGGATCAGATTCGAGATGGGGATCGGATACTGATTGCAGAGGGATGTACGCACCACAGGCAGTGTGATGACATCGGGACAGTGAAATTGCCGCGGTGGATTGAAAATTACACAGGTGCAAAGCCGGAATATGTCTTTACATCCGGAACGGAATTCCCGGAGGATCTGACACCATATCGTATGATCATCCATTGTGGCGGCTGTATGCTGAATGAAAGAGAAATGAAATACCGGATTGTCTGCGCACAGGAACAGGGAATACCGATTACAAACTATGGTACACTGATTGCGCATTTGAACGGTATTTTGAAGAGAAGCCTTGCACCGTTTCCACAAATTGCACAGGGACTGGCTTTATAATGAGAAAAAATAATTGTGAAAATTAACAAAAAATTTTTAAAAATAAATCACATTTTGTACAAAATCATAATTATTTACAATTTGTTCATGAATTGTTCATAATTGATTGCTATGATATAAATAGTTCAAAAAGGACTACCAAAGTAAATCAAATGTGATGAAAATCACATACAAAATTTTTTCATAATAATTGCCCCGGTATGAAAATATCGGGGCACTCCTCATTTATTGAGGTCTTTATCAAAAAAAGTACACGATAAGTGCGTCAATATGGTATAATAGGAGCACTTGATGAATCAGAGGCGCAGCCGAAAGATGAATTTAGAGACCATGATACAGGATTCGCGAATAGGATGAAGCAAAATGGGATCGTGGGATATAGACGAATGTATGAGGAGGAAAGAAATGAAAAAGATATTAAATCACATTTTTGTAGATGGCCTGAGTGGAATGGCATCCGGTTTGTTTGCAACGCTGATTATCGGAACGATCATACAGCAGATTGGACTTTTGGTTGGAGGTGCAGCAGGCGGATATTTGGTAAGCTTTGCGAAAATTGCATCAGCTATGACCGGTGCGGGAATCGGTGTTGGTGTTGCAAGTAAGTTTAAATCCAGTGTACTTGTCACAGTATCCGCTGCCTCTGCCGGTATGGTTGGAGCGTTTGCCGGTAAAATCCTGGCGGGAAGCGTCTTTACCGAAGGCGGTGTGCTTTTATCCGGTCCGGGTGAACCGCTGGGAGCTTTTGTGGCAGCTATGGTGGCGATTGAGATTGGCCGTCTGATATCCGGAAAAACAAAACTGGATATTCTCTTGACACCGTTTATCAGCATCCTGTCCGGCTCTGCGGTTGGTATGATCGTGGGACCTCCAATCAGTCAGTTTATGACCTGGCTGGGTTCTCTGATCAACTGGGGAACGGAACAGCAGCCATTTTTAATGGGAATTGTAGTATCCGTGCTGATGGGCATGATTCTGACTCTTCCGATCAGTTCGGCGGCCCTGGGAATTATTCTGAATCTGTCCGGACTGGCTGCAGGAGCTGCTACCATTGGCTGCTGCTGCAATATGATCGGCTTTGCTGTGGCCAGCTTTAAGGAAAATGGTTTTGGCGGACTTCTCGCCCAGGGACTTGGAACTTCCATGCTTCAGGTGCCTAACATTGTGCGCAGACCGCTGATCTGGCTTCCGGCCATTATTTCCTCGGCAATCCTGGGACCGGTCGGTACAATGGTATTTAAAATGACAAATACAGCTACCGGCTCCGGTATGGGAACGGCAGGCCTTGTCGGTCAGATCACAACGTTCCAGGATATGAGCAGTTATATGGATCCGACGCTGGTGTTGGTTTTCATTGCGGTTATGCATTTTATTCTGCCTGGAGTTCTGGCCTATGGTGTCAATCTGGTAATGCGGAAAATGCGCTGGATCAAAGACGGCGATATGAAATTGGAAATGTAACCTGTTAAATAGAAAACAGGTTTGCGATGGCTGCGCAGGCAGTCAGGAAAGAGGTATCTTATGGAAACTGGATGTGTTCATATTTACTGCGGGGATGGAAAAGGAAAAACCACAACAGGAATGGGCCTGTGTACCAGAGCGGCAGGTTATGGTTATAAAGTATTAATTTATCAGTTTATGAAAAATAACAGAACCAGCGAGCGGAAAATACTGGAACAGGTACCGAATATTACTTTTGTGGACGGCCTTGAGACTGAAAAATTTTCTTTTTGCATGACAGAGGAAGAAAAAGAGGAGCGAAGAGCATACTATTTGGAACAGTTTCGCTTTATTACGGAAAAAGCGGAAAATGAGGGGTACCAGGTGCTTTTTATGGATGAATTGATTTATACCATAAGAGCAGGTCTCTTTGATGAGAAAGTGCTGGTGGATTATCTCAAAAGAAAGCCTGAGTATCTGGAAATCATTCTGACCGGGCAGAATCCGGGCCAGGAACTTCTGAAACTGGCTGATTATGTATCAGAAATTCGCAAAATAAAACATCCCTATGACCGGGGTTTAAAATCCAGAATGGGGATTGAGAAGTGAAAACAGGAGAGTACGAATGACAAATAGCAATTTACCGGATTTGGATTACGAATCCATTGACAGCTGGGATACCCTGATTTTTTTGTATAATTCCGCTTTAAAGGAAGTAGGGACAAAAATAGAGATACTGAGTGATGAATTTCAGTATATTCACAAATACAATCCCATTGAGCATGTAAAGTCCAGAATAAAAAGTCCGAAAAGCATTGTGAGCAAACTAAGGCGGGACGGACGGGAGGCCACCCTGGAAAACATGGTGCGCTATGTCAATGATATAGCGGGAATCCGGATCATCTGTTCATTTACCTCCGATATTTACCGAATTGCGGATATGATAGCGAAACAGAGCGATCTAAAGATTATTTCCCTGAAGGACTATATAAAAAATCCAAAAGAGAGTGGTTACAAAAGTTACCATATGATTCTGGCTGTGCCGATTTTTTTGTCGGATCACGTGGTGGATACGAAAGTTGAACTGCAGATCCGGACAGTTGCCCAGGATTTCTGGGCCAGTCTGGAACATAAAATATATTACAAATTCGAAGGGAATGCGCCGGAGCATATCAGTCGTGAGCTGAGAAACTGTGCCAAAATAGTAGCGAAACTGGATGAGAAAATGCTGTCTCTGAATGAGGAGATACATGCATTGCCTGAAGAGAACACTGCGGAACTTTAGAAAGCATTATGCGGAAAGGGATAGGAGAATGAATCAGACGGAATATCAGCAGAATGAGATTATCTGGCAGGACAGAAAACATGTGATGTGGTTTCCAATTGGTTTTGAGAAATACACGGTAAGAAATGGACGTATTTACATTAACCGCGGCTTACTGACCACCGTTTCGGATCAGACTCTGCTGTATCGGATCACGGATATTCAGCTTCGCAGGACGCTGGGACAGAAAATATTCGGAACCGGTACAATTGTCCTGGTGTCAAAAGTGGATGCAGATCACGAGATTGTATTGAAAAATATCAAAAATTCAGAAGATGTGGTAAATATGCTGTCTGACTTGATCGAACATGCCAGAAGATACAAAAACGTGGTCGGGAAAGAATTTTATAGCAGCGGCTGCGGACTGGATCATGATGGAGATTATGATATCGATTTTGAATTTGATGACGATGATAATTCGTGATATGGCTGCGGTGAAGCAAAAAAGGCTGCTCTTGCAGCCTTTTTTGCTATACGGATCTTAGTAATTTGTAGCTCGTCTTTCAAAATATGCCTGCGGATGTGCGCATACCGGACATACATCCGGAGCATCGGGACCTGTGTGAACATAACCACAGTTGCGGCATTTCCATCCGAAAGGAGCATCTCCTTTAAATGTATTTCCTTCTTCAAAGTTCTTAAGGACTTTAAGATAACGCTCCTCATGTCTTGCCTCAACGGAAGCAACTCCATCGAATTTTGCAGCCAGTTCCGGGAAACCTTCTTCTCTGGCTTCTTTCGCCATTCTTGCATACATTTCTGTATGCTCATAATTTTCTCCTGCAGCAGCATCTTTGAGATTTTCTGCTACACTACCAATTCCCTGAAGCTCTTTGAACCACATTTTTGCATGTTCTTTTTCCTGATCGGCAGTCTCGGTAAAAATAGCTGCGATCTGCTCATATCCAGCTTTTTTTGCTGCAGAAGCATAGTATGTATATTTGTTTCTTGCCTGGGATTCGCCTGCAAAAGCTTCCATCAGGTTTTTCTCTGTTTTTGTGCCGGAATATTTAGACATAAGATATCCTCCTCATAAGATTCTCTGTTATATGTATGCCCGAAGGGTATTATACATTATGGTGCGCAGCACCCTCGCCCGGAGAGCATGAATTATGGTATGCCCAAAGGGTATAAAAAAGGGGACAGATAATTGTCTATCCCCTCTGTGGTTGATTAAAGCACTGCTTTTTAGCCGAAGTATCTCTCCAACAGACCTTTGAATGCACGGCCATGTCTTGCCTCGTCTTTTGCCATCTCATGAACAGTGTCATGAATAGCGTCAAGGTTAGCAGCTTTTGCACGTTTAGCCAGGTCAAATTTACCAGCAGTTGCGCCATTCTCAGCGTCTACACGCATCTCAAGGTTTTTCTTTGTGCTGTCGGTAACAACTTCGCCAAGGAGCTCAGCAAATTTAGCTGCATGTTCAGCTTCTTCGTAAGCTGCTTTTTCCCAGTAAAGACCGATTTCCGGATAACCTTCTCTGTGAGCAACACGTGCCATAGCCAGGTACATACCTACTTCTGAACATTCACCTTCGAAGTTTGCTCTTAAGTCTGCGATGATATCTTCGCTAACGCCTTTTGCGATGCCAACAACATGCTCAGCAGCCCATGCAAGTTCACCCTTCTGCTCGGTGAATTTCTCAGCCGGTGCTTTACAGATCGGACAGAATTCCGGTGCTGCATCTCCCTCGTGAACATATCCGCATACGTTACATACAAATTTTGCCATAATCTTTTTCTCCTTTACATATAAAATTTTAATTGCTATCAATGATTGATTTAATAATAGTAATTATTACTGATTTTAATTTACCACATATGATATATTTTGTCAATAAGTATTTCTTCTTTCCGAATCTTTATTTTTGACCCGTTCCGTCTATTTTAGACACTGATCGCAGGTGCCGAAAAAGAAGATCGTGTGTCCCTCGATTTCACCGTTGAAATTTTCCGCCGAAATAACCGGATTGTAGTCGGGAATATGAGCGGGCATGTCGATCAATCGTCCGCATTTCTGACAGATAAAGTGATTATGCGGTTCCAGATTGGCGTCATAGTGCTCTTTCCCGTCGCCTGCGGTGATTTTTCGAATCTCTCCCAGGTCACATAATAGTCCCAGATTCCGGTAAACAGTCCCAAGGCTGATGTTTGGAAAAATCAGTTTGATATTTTCATACACTATGTCGGCAGTGGGGTGGTCGTGTCGGTTGGACAGAAATTCTTTGATGGACTCTCGCTGTCGGCTGTATTTTAGTGTTGCCATGCAAACCTCCTTCCGATAATAGTAATGGTTACTGTTTCTGTTATTATATTATGAAACCATAGACATGTCAAGGTGAACTTGTTATAATTAAAATGCACGAAAAAATGCAGAGTTACGGTAAAAGATTGATGCTGGAATCTATGGCAGACAATCTGAAAAACAGACTTTTGTTTTGTGATTTTTAAGAGAACAGTTTGATATAGAAACGGAGATAGATATGGGAAAAATGTATCAGTCGGAACACAACGGTTTCCGCACAGCGGACAGAAATGCCTGTAAAGACAAATTATTTATTATTATTCCTGCTTATAATGAGGAAGAGATGATATCTTCTGTGATTGAACAGTGGCATAAAGTGGCGGTTTTAGCGGGAGAAGAAAGCCGGCTTGTGGTAATTGATGACGGCAGCAGAGACAAAACTTATGAAATTATGGAAAAATGTCAGGAAAAATTTCCGCAGCTGATCGCACTGACAAAAGAAAACGAGGGACATGGAGCCACGATTCGTTTTGGATATGAATATGCGATCGAAGCGGGAGCGGATTATATTTTTCAGACAGACTCGGACGGACAGACGCTTCCGGAAGAGTTCCCGAAGTTCTGGCGTCACAGAAAGCGCGGAGCGATGATTATCGGAAATCGTATTCACCGGCAGGATGGTTTTGGACGCCTGTTGGTTACGAAAGTATTGAAGGGTGTTCTTCTGGCTGTCTTTCACGTGAATGTGGCAGATGCCAATACGCCTTTCCGTCTGATAAAAGCGGATATTCTGAAAGAGCAGATGCATCTGATTCCGGAAAAATATAATTTGACCAATGTGCTGATCAGCGTGATTTTTGTGAAAAAAAAGCTTGGGGTGGAATTTCTGCCCATTACCTTCCGACCGCGCCAGGGAGGCACAAACTCAATCAATTTACCCAGGATTATTCGGCTTGGTGGACAGGCATTGCGCGATTTTTACAGATTGCGGGGAACAATATAACAATATCATATCGGGAAAGAAGGGCTTTTCCGATAACACAGTATAATTATGAAAGGAATGTGAGATATTTTTGTGCAGCGGATAAAGGCCGGCTGCACAAAAAAGATTTTCCGCAGGTATATATATGGCTTTTTTAATCTGGTATTTTCTGATAACGGCGATCGGAATTGGTTTTATGCCATTGACGGCGCGGCTTTTTTCCGGCTTCCGTGATAAGGGATGGGTTTTCGCCAAATCTCTGAGCATTTTTTTGTCCGGTTATGTCATGTGGGTGTTTTCCTGCATGCATTTGCTGAAGTTTTCTGCCTTTAACTGCATTCTGACGGCGCTGGTCTGTGTATGTTTAAATCTGGCATATGCTTTCTTTTGCAGAAAAAAGAAGCAGTCGTGGCTGAAAGGGATGGATTTTCGTCTGGTTCTGATTGAGGAAGCGCTGTTTCTGCTGATCTTTGGTTTTTGGACCTATGTGGTCTGTTTCGATCCGGCGGCATACGGAACGGAAAAATTTATGGATTACGGGTTCATGACGACTATGATGCGGGCAGATTACATGCCTCCGACGGACACGTGGTATTCCGGCGAGACGATCAATTACTATTACGGCGGTCAGTATCTGGCCGTTTATCTCACAAAGATAACCGGAGTGGGTGCCGGAAAGGGATATAATCTGATGCGGGCGATGATCGGCCCGTTTGCGTTCCTGATGCCATTTTCTATCGTATATCAGCTTTTATACTGTATGCAGCTGCATGTGCGGAAGACAGTCGGGACAAAATGGTGTATGTTTGGAGGAATCCTCTCCGGGTTTGCCGTATCTTTCTGCGGAAATATGCATTATGTGATATACCGGCTGGGTAAACTGCTGGTGAGTAAGATCCAGGGAACGGTTCTGGAAAAATACTACTACTATTATCCGGATTCCACCCGATACATCGGCCATGATCCGTTGGTGGAAACAGATAAGACCATTCATGAGTTTCCATCTTATTCGCTGGTGCTGGGTGACCTTCATGCACATATGGCGAACCTTATGTTCGTTCTGATTGTGGTGGGTATTGCTTTTGCATGGGCGCTTCAACAGGAAGAACAAAAAAACAATTCCTGTTCCGGAAAGGAGAAAATGGGGACTGTATTGAGAAAAGCTTTGTTTCAGCCGGAGATTCTTTTTATGGGATTCTTTACGGGAATCTTTCGCTGGACGAACTTTTGGGATTTTCCCATTTATTTTGTGGTGGGCGGATGTGTTGTTTTCTTTCTGAATATCTGCATTTACCGGAAATCATTGAAGCAATATACAGTCACCACCTTTTTGCAGGCGGCGGAAGTGCTGGTCATAGGATGGGCGGCAAGCCTGCCCTTTACGCTGACCTTTGACAAGATTGCTTCGAATATCTGGCTGACCCACAGCCATTCAGCTTTTTATCAACTGGTGATTCTCTGGGGACTGCCCTTTGTCATCTGTATCGGTTTCGTTATTTTCTGTATCCGCTCCTACTGTGGAAGGAAAGGTCATCACGGCAGAGTGGTCCACAGCGGAGAAAAGGCGCATAGCAGACCGGGTCCGGGAGATGACACCGGAAGTACGGCTAAGAGAAGAAAAACAAAACAAAGCGGTATCGTGGGATTTTTCTGCTATCTTAATCCGGCAGACTTCTTTATTTTTCTTATGAGTCTTTGTGCTATGGGGTTGATCCTTATGCCGGAGGTTGTTTATGTGGAAGATATTTACACAAACAGTTATCGGGCAAATACCATGTTCAAGCTGACTTATCAGGGCTATATCCTTTTCGGTATCTGCATGGCTTATATTCTGACCCGTGCGCTGATGCTGGCGGCAAAAGGGGTAAAAGTGCTGGCAGCCATCGGGCTGCTCTGCCTGTCTTTGACGGGTGGCTTCGGTGTAAATGCCATTCACTCAAAGTACGGAAATATATTTGATCTTGAGCGGTTTAAGGGCCTGGATGCATCGATTTTTCTGGAAGACTCCTTCCCGAGTGATCAGGATGCGATCAGATGGCTGAACGAAAATGTGGAAGGACAGCCGGTGGTTCTGGAAGCAAACGGAGACAGCTATACCGGCTATCAGAGGGTGTCGGTGACGACAGGATTGCCTACGGTAACCGGATGGTACGTCCATGAGTGGCTGTGGCGAAATGACACAGAGGCACAGAACGCACGGGTTGCAGATGTAGAAAAGATATATACTTCCACAGATAAAGAAGAGGTTCTGGGCCTGATCGAAAAATATAAGATCAGTTATATTTATATCGGCACGCTGGAGCGGGAGAAATTCCCCAACATAAACGATCTGCTTTTGCAGGAAATCGGAACGGTAGCTTACTCCAATGGCGTGGACACGTATATTATGAAGGTTGGACAATGAAGAATGTCCCATTCGGTTCCGGCAGATGAAATACTCTGGAAAGTCAGAAATCCTTGAAAACAAAAGAGAAACTGTGTATACTATATTCTATTAGACGGTTTGCCCGACGGAATGGTATACCTGAAGGCATACCATAATGCACGTCCTTCGGGCTGGGGTCTTGCGCACTATAAAGCATGCCCCAATGCATGTTCTTCAAGCGGAGGTGCCCGTACTATAATGTATACCCATAGGACATACCGTAATGCATGATTTACAAGATTTTTTAATAAATTAGGAGGAGATTTTGTGATGGAGAAAAAAGGAAAATACTATATAACGACGGCCATTGCCTATACATCCGGCAAACCGCATATCGGCAATACCTACGAGGCAGTTCTTGCAGACAGCATTGCCCGCTTTAAGAGACAGCAGGGATATGACGTGTTTTTCCAGACCGGAACGGACGAGCACGGTCAGAAAGTAGAATTAAAAGCTGCAGATAAGGGAGTTACGCCCAAGGAGTTCGTGGATGATGTAGCCGGTCAGATCAAGAATATCTGGGATCTGATGAATACTTCTTATGATAAATTTATCCGTACCACAGATGCGGATCATGAGGCCCAGGTACAGAAGATCTTCAAAAAAATGTATGAAAAAGGTGACATTTATAAAGGATATTATGAGGGGCTGTACTGTACCCCCTGTGAGTCATTTTTTACAGAATCCCAGCTGGTAGACGGAAAATGCCCGGACTGTGGCCGCGAAGTAATCCCGGCAAAGGAAGAGGCATATTTCTTCAAAATGAGCAAATATGCGGATCGTCTGATCCAGTATATCAATGAGCATCCGGAATTCATTCAGCCGGTTTCCCGTAAGAATGAGATGATGAATAATTTCCTGCTTCCGGGTCTTCAGGATCTCTGTGTTTCCAGAACATCTTTCAAATGGGGTATTCCGGTGGATTTTGATCCGAAACATGTTGTGTATGTATGGTTGGATGCATTGACCAACTACATCACCGGTATCGGATATGACTGTGACGGAAACAGCAGTGAACTGTTTGAGAAAATGTGGCCGGCAGACCTGCATTTGATCGGAAAAGATATCATTCGTTTCCATACGATTTACTGGCCGATTTTCCTGATGTCTCTGGATCTGCCTCTTCCGAAGCAGGTATTCGGACATCCGTGGCTTCTGCAGGGCGATGGAAAAATGAGTAAATCCAAAGGCAACGTGATTTACGCAGATGACCTTGTGAACTTCTTCGGTGTAGATGCGGTGCGTTTCTTTGTGCTTCACGAAATGCCTTTTGAAAACGACGGCGTAATCACCTGGGAGCTGATGGTAGAGCGTATGAATTCCGAGTTGGCCAATACTTTGGGAAATCTGGTAAATCGTACGATCTCCATGTCCAATAAATATTTTGGCGGTGTTGTGACCAACACAGGTGTCAATGAACCGGTGGACGAAGAACTGAAAAAAGTTGTCCTGGGGGCTTCTGCAAAGGTTCAGGCCAAGATGGATGATCTTCGTGTGGCAGATGCCATCACAGAAGTATTTACCGTATTCAAACGCTGCAACAAATACATTGATGAGACTATGCCCTGGGCTCTGGCAAAAGACGAGACTAAAAAGGACCGTTTGGCAACAGTGCTGTATAACCTGGTGGAGGGTATTTCTATCGGTACAACACTTCTGGAAGCTTTTATGCCGGAAACAACCGAGCGTATCTTTGCACAGTTGAACGGTGTGAAGAGAACGCTGGATGAGTGTGAGACCTGGGGTCTGTATCCGTCCGGCAGCAAAGTGACCGAAAAGCCGGAAATTCTGTTTGCAAGACTGGATGTAAAAGAAGTTATGGAAAAAGTAGAAGTTATGCAGGCCGAGCAGGCTGCTGCTGCAGGTAAGACAGAGGAGCCGGAAGAACCGGTGATCGATATGGAACCCAAGGCTGAAATTACGTTTGAGGATTTTGAGAAAATGCAATTTCAGGTCGGTGAGATCATTGCATGTGAACCTGTTAAAAAATCCAAAAAACTTCTGTGCTCTCAGGTAAAAATCGGAAGTCAGGTAAAACAAATCGTATCCGGAATTAAATCTGCTTACTCACCGGAAGAAATGGTCGGTAAAAAAGTAATGGTACTGGTCAATTTAAAACCTGCAAAACTGGCAGGAGTCCTCTCGGAAGGAATGCTTTTGTGTGCAGAGGATGCAGAAGGCAACTTAAGTCTTCTGACTCCGGAACGCGAGATGCCGGCAGGCGCAGAGATTTGTTAAAAGTATACCTGAAGGGTATACCGCAGTGCATGCCCTTCGGGCGGAAGTGTTTCGCATCATAATGTATACCCATCCGGGTATACCGGAATATTTTGTCTTATTTGATATACGCCGCCGGTGGGATCACCCTGCCGGCGGTTATTTCCATATTAACAGTTGAGAGAGACTCGAGGGAGGAACTTATATGATATTTGAAACACATGCCCATTATGACAGCCAACAGTTTGACCCGGATAGGGATGAACTGATTGTCGCTATGCACGATCACGGTATAGAACGTATCATTAACGTCTGTGCGGAAGTGGACAATTGGGAGCGAACGGTGGATCTGATGGAAAAATATCCGTTTGTATATGGGGCTGTCGGGGTTCATCCGGATGATGTGGGTGCATTGGATGAGGGATGGATCCGGAGAATGGAAGAACTGTGCAGACACGAAAAAACGGTGGCGGTAGGAGAAATCGGATTAGATTATTACTGGGACAAGGAGCAGCACGAATCTCAGATTTTCTGGTTTGAGCGTCAGATGGATGTGGCGCGTGAAGAAAACCTTCCGATCATTGTCCACAGCAGAGAGGCGGCAAAAGATACATTGGATACCATGAAACGGATGAAAGCCGGAGAGATTGGCGGCGTGGTACACTGTTTTTCCTATGGAAAGGAGATGGCCCGTGAGTATCTGAATATGGGTTTTTCGCTGGGCGTCGGCGGTGTCGTTACGTTTAAAAATGCCAGGAAATTAAAAGAAGTGGTGGAATATGCCCCGCTTACTTCGCTGCTTCTTGAAACAGACTCTCCATATCTGGCTCCTGTACCATACAGGGGAAAGAGAAACAGTGCGCTTTATATTCCCTATATTGCAGAAGAGATTGCGCAGATTAAAGGGATTTCCGCAGATGAAGTAATTGAAATTACTAGAGAAAATGCTTATCGTGTATTTCCGAAGAGTAAAAGCGTGCCGGAAATTTGTGAAGAATAAAAGTATGTCAGGTATCCCTGAAAAAATGATTTTTGACCTGTCCATCAACGGACAGGTCAATTTTGGTTTCATAGAGAGTGTGTTTTTGTGAAACAAAAGCGCTTTGCACAGATTACACAGCAGCAGAGTGGAAATGTATTTGTGGGTTGTTTTCTGTTGACACTCTGTATACCGATTGGTATAATAATAATATATTTATGGTGATGTCTGCATCAGCAGACATGTCCGTTTAGAAAAGATTTTGCGAGGGAGCGAATCAGGATGGATAACCGTGAGATAATCTTAAAAACAGCACTTTCTCTGTTTTGCGCCCGCGGCTACGATGCAGTGGGGGTACAGGAAATTGTGGACCAGGCAGGTATTACAAAACCGACACTGTATTATTATTTCGGTAGTAAACAGGGTCTTTTGAAAGAAATTGTTGATTCGAATTGTGCTGCATTAAATAGCGGGTTTGCGGATGCGACAAATATACAGGGAGATATTTCGGCAGTACTGTATCAGGTGGCCAGAGCATATTATGATTTTGCGGAGAGTCACAGAGAGTTTTACTTTTTCATGCTGAGCCAGTTTCGTTCGGGCCGTGAGACGGAAGGTTTTCAGGCAGTGTACCCTCAGGTCATTAAATACTACCGGATGTTGGTGAATGTGTTTGAGCGATTTTCGGATGTGTTGGGAAACATGAACGGACGCCAGGAACTGTTTGCGGTCAGTTTCATGGGAATCCTGGATTCCCATATGCTGGTGACTCTGCTGAATCGGGACAGCGTAACAGATCTCTCCGTATCCGACGAGAAAGTATACGAAATTGTGAGACAGTTTCTCTATGGAATCTTTTCTTAATTTAAATGAAATGAGCCAATGATACAGAATATGTTTCTGAGGTCCGTATCCCGCAAAAACTTTTTCTGGAGTGTTGGTATAAAAAGAATTTTAGGAGGTTTTAAATGTGACAACCTGGTATGAAGAGGCAATATTTTACCACATGTATCCAATCGGTATGACAGGAGTGCCGAGACAGAATACACAGACAGAGGTAACCCGGCATTTTGATGAACTGGAGGAGTGGCTTCCGCATATAAAAGAGATTGGCTGCAATGCCATTTACATTGGGCCGCTTTTTGAGTCAAATGCACATGGATATGATACCAGAGACTATAAAATGGTTGACCGGCGGCTTGGCGATAATGATGATTTTAAGCATTTTGTTAAAACAGCTCACGAAATGGGAATCAAAATCGTGGTGGATGGCGTGTTTAACCATGTGGGAAGAGATTTCTGGGCATTCAATGATGTAAAAATAAATCGAGAAAGATCGGTTTACTGCGGTTGGTTCAAAGGACTGAACTTTGGGTGGAACAACGCGTATAATGATGGCTTTTCCTATGAAGCATGGCATAATTGCTATGAATTGGTAAACCTGAATCTCCCCAATGAGGAAGTTCGCCGCTATCTGATCAATGATGTGGTTAACTTCTGGATCAATGAATTTGATATCGATGGTATTCGATTGGATTGCGCTGACTGTTTACCGGATTATTTTATGGAAGAACTGAGACGATTTACAGACAGCAAGAAACCGGAATTCTGGCTGATGGGAGAAGTGATTCATGGGGATTACAACCGGTACCTGATTAACAACCGTCTGCACAGTGTGACCAATTATGAGATGCATAAAGCATTTTATTCCGGACACAACGATCACAACTACTTCGAGATCGCACATAGCTGCAGGAGAGAATTTGAAGAGCATGGAGGAATGTACCGGGATAAACTGCTGTATTCCTTTGTGGATAATCATGATGTGGACCGCTTGATGAGCAAGCTGCGTGAACCGCGCCACATTTTTCCGGTATATACTCTCCTTTATACCATTCCGGGGCTGCCATCCATATATTATGGCTCAGAGTGGGGCATGGAAGGACGCAAACAAGGAGGGAATGACGATCCTCTGCGTCCGCAGGTCGTACTGTCCGAAGCGATTAACAACAACCAGAATCCGGAACTGACCCGCTGGATCACCATGCTTGCTCAGATCCGGAAAGAACAGAGTCCTATTTTGCAGAAGGGAGTCTATCGTGAGCTGCGTCTTACGAACCGGCAGTATGCTTTTTGCCGCGTCTATGAAGGAGATGCGGTTGTTGTTGCGGTGAACAATGATGAAAATTCTGCAGAATTCGATTTTACAGTTCCATTTCCTGACAAAGAATATTATAATAGAGTTACCAAAGAAAAATGCAGCCTGGAAAACGGACGGATCAGAGTTACTTTGGAAGCTTGCGGCAGTATAATATTAACAACCAAAAGTGAGGGTTAGGATATGAAAAAGACCATGGAATTTAGCGAGTTAGATCAGTATCTATTCGGGCAGGGTACACATTACGACATTTACAAAAAGCTCGGGGCGCATCCGCTGTCGCCGGACGGAGAAGGCGGAACGTATTTTGCAGTATGGGCACCGGATGCCAAAAAAGTATCCGTTGTAGGTGATTTCAACGGATGGGATCCGGAAAAAAATGTGATGAAGCGGTTGGAGCCGCTTGGCGTGTTTGAATTGACGATTGAAAATGCGAAACCGGGTGATTTGTACAAATATTGCATAGTCACACCCTTTGACACAACACTGTATAAAGCAGATCCTTACGGAAATGCATGTGAGATGAGACCTGGAACTGCATCGAAAATCGTCGATATATCAGATTTTAAGTGGTCCGACGGTACATGGATGAAAAAGCGTGCTCAGTTTGACGTGAATAAAGATGCGATGGTCATTTATGAGATGCATATCGGATCCTGGAAGAAACATCCGTCTACGGAAGAAAATCCGGCCGGTTTTTACAACTATCGTGAAGTGGCTGAGCCTTTGGTTGACTATGTGAAAAAGATGGGCTATACCCATGTAGAACTGATGGGCATCGCAGAGCATCCATTTGACGGTTCCTGGGGCTATCAGGTAACCGGATACTATGCTCCCACATCCAGATACGGCACGCCGCAGGATTTCCAGTATCTGATCAATTATCTTCACAAAAATAAGATCGGTGTTATTCTTGACTGGGTACCGGCACACTTCCCGAAGGATGCGCACGGTCTGGCCAACTTTGACGGATATGCAGTTTATGAACATGCGGATCCGAGACAAGGCGAGCATCCTGACTGGGGAACCAAGATTTTCAATTATGGCAGAAATGAGGTCAGCAACTTCCTGATCGCAAATGCGCTTTACTGGATTGAACATTTCCACATTGACGGACTTCGGGTTGATGCGGTGGCATCCATGCTGTATCTGGATTACGGCAAACAGGATGGACAATGGGTAGCAAACAAATACGGTGAAAACAAAAATCTGGAAGCAATCGAATTCTTCCGTCACTTGAATACCTGTGTGACCAGAAGAAATCCGGGTGCTGTTATGGTTGCTGAGGAGTCCACCGCATGGCCGGGTGTAACGGCACAGCCGGAAGAGGGCGGCCTCGGATTTACCATGAAATGGAACATGGGCTGGATGAATGACTTCCTTGAATACATGAAGCTGGATCCGTATTTCAGAAAATACAATCATTACAAGATGACGTTCTCCACTTCTTATGCTTACAGTGAGAACTACATACTGGTACTGTCTCACGATGAAGTGGTTCATCTGAAATGCTCTATGCTGAGTAAAATGCCGGGATATTTCATTGACAAGATTCATAACCTGATGGCTGGATACACCTATATGGTCGGACATCCGGGCAAAAAGCTTCTGTTCATGGGACAGGATTTCGGCCAGCTTCAGGAGTGGAGTGAGGAACGTGAACTGGATTGGTTCTTGCTGAGTGAAGAGGAACACCGTCACCTTCAGGATTTTACAAGAGATCTGTTTGCGCTTTACAATAAATATCCATCCCTGCATGCAACGGATTATGATCCGAATGGCTTTGAGTGGATCAATGCGGACGATATGGACCGCAGTATTTACAGCTTTGTGAGAAAATCACCCACAAAGAGAAATAATCTGCTCTTTGTCATCAACTATACACCGGTGGCAAGACCGGACTATCGTGTAGGCGTTCCGAGAAAGAAACAGTACAAACTGATTCTGAACAGCCAGGATCCGAAGTACGGCGGAAATGAGGCACGTCCGGAAATCTACAAGGCAGAAAAATCCGAGTGTGACAGAAGACCATTCTCCTTTGCGTATGACCTTCCTGCATACGGAGTAGCGGTATTCCTGTATTAAGCAAAAGACATTGGGAAAAGCATTTGAAAAAATCACTAAAGCATGGAAAAAAGGCGCTTATAAACAGCAAATGATCTTTTGCTTCGGTGAACGCTTATAGAAAAAAAGTAATAAAAAAATAAGTAATAAAAAAATAAGTAATAAAGATAACCCGGCGTGGCAATGGTCCCGCCGGGTTATCTTTATAAGCCATAATAAGTATTTTACTGTTTCATCCATCTTTTCAGTGCTTCCATTCGCTTCAATGCGTCCTCCCGTCCGGTGTTGTAAACGCGTTCCACACTCATCGGATTTTTCTCAATCCGACCGATCTCCAGATCTTTTTCCGGACGGATAACGAAGATTTCATCCTTCTTTTCCATATCCAAAATGGCCTCCGCTGTCTGATTATAGCTCAGATACCGATGATCAAGTGCCTCGGCAAAAGCAGGATATTTCCGGTAAACGATTTTTGCAAGTCCGGAAAATTCCGGTTTTTTTCGATAGTCCGCCGGTCTGGTCAGAACGACCACATTGCGAGTATAGCCCATATCACGGAAAGCCTGGACGGGAATACTGTCAGAGCAGCCGCCGTCTAAGTACTTCTTTCCGTCAACTTCCACAATTCGGGAAACATATGGCATGGATGCGGAAGCGCGGAGAAGATCGATCTGCACACTCATGTCGGTGATTCGGGGATATTCCGCTTTTCCGGTCTCCAGATTGGTACAAACTACATAAAAAGGGGTGGGATTTTGCCGGAAGGCCTCATTGTCAAAGATATCCAACTTCTCCGGCAGTTCATGGTAGCAGAATTCCACGCCCACCAGGTCGCCGGTGGTAATCAGGCTGCGAAAACTCATGAAACGGTAATCGCCGCAGTAGTTTCGGTAATATCGAAGGCTCCGGCCTTTTTGATTTGAAATGAAAGAACAGCCGTGGATCGCCCCGGCGGAGTTCCCAATAACACCGTCAAATCCAAGCTCCTGTTCCATAAATACATCCAGTACGCCGGCTACGTAAATACCACGCATTCCGCCGCCTTCCAGTACAAGTCCTGTTTTCATCTTAATCCTCCATTTCGTCGATTCTCTTTTTTTCTTGCGTACCGGACGGAGCATTTTTTCATGATTCTTGAAGTCCAGTACAATACCATGATAATCAGCAGCATGATCGGAATGAAAAGCAGTGACCACCAGGTAAAAACACTGTGCACACCGTAAAACCGGTGCAGGATAAGTATCGTAAATACAAATATTCCGATGCAGACGCTGACCAGAAGCTTCCGGAAGAAATTCAGCGGCGAGCAGACCTGGAGCACGACCAGCATGGCGACAATCTCCCCGGACACCAAAGAGAACAGATAGGTCATATCCGGATTAAAATGGAACATGACAGACAGAATCTGTACCAGAAGAATACTCACCACCATGGCAGCTGCGCCGGGGACGGAGACCGCCAGCACATGTTTCAGAAAACCGTCGGAAGTTACTTTTTCCGTCTGCTCCAGTGTCAGTATAAAACTGGGAATGCCTATGGCAGTCATAGCGATCAGCCCCAGCTGCAGAGGGGTGTAAGGATAATCGCGCCGCAGCAGAATAAAAATCAGGCAAAGGACGATGGAATAAATTGTTTTTGTCAAATAAAGCGCGCTGACCCGCTCGATGTTTGAAATGATCATACGCCCTTCCCGAACGATATCTTTCATGCGCTTAAAATCAGAATCAAGAAGGACAATGTGGGCAGCCTGCTTTGCAGCATCGCTTCCGGCAGCCATGGCAATGCCGCAGTCGGCATCCTTGATGGCGAGAACATCATTTACCCCGTCTCCCACCATGGCGACGGTATTGCCGGAGCGCTGGAATGCTTTTATAAAAGATTGCTTCTGCTCCGGTTTTACACGGCCAAATACATTGTATTTCAATATTTCCCGGGCCAGAAGCTCGGGATCTTCCGGGAGAGTAGTGGCATCTACATATTTTTCTCCACCGGACAGACCGGCTTTTACCGCAATACTGGATACGGTAGCCGGATTATCTCCGGAAATGACTTTAATCTGGACGCCCTCTTTTGCAAAATAGGCAAAGGTATCTTTTGCATCGGTACGAATGCAGTCGGAAATGATAATGAGACCCATGGGGGTTAGACTTCCGATGGAGTCTGAGGCACTGTCAATGCCGCTGGAACGTGCAAGAAGCAGAACACGATAGCCATCATTAGAATATTTGTTTACAATATTTAATATATCCGGACGGTCGCCCATCAGGAATTCCGGTGCTCCCAGAACATAATCTCCTTGTTCTGCAAAACGGATGGCACGATATTTCCGGGAGGAAGAAAAAGGAATCTTATCCAGCACAGTCCATTTCTGTGTCTGTTTAAAATAGGCCATCAGGGCAGACTGGGTAATATTCACGTCATCAAAGGCGAAGGCTGTCTCATTCATGACCATCTTGAATTCATCTGCCGAAGTCCCTTTGAAGGTGAGCAGTTTAACTACTTCCAGATTACCCGTGGTGATTGTTCCGGTTTTGTCTGTACACAGGATATTTACTCTGGCAAGTGCTTCGATAGCTTCCATTTCCTGAACGAGAGCTCTTTTTTTGGCAAGGCGTCCCACTCCGAGAATAAAGGAAACACTGGTCAGAAGAACCAGCCCCTCGGGAATCATACCGATAACACCGGCAACAGTCCCCACGATCGCCTGAGAAAAATCGCCGTTTTGGGATTGATACTGGGAATAGTACAGAAGCAGGCCGATGGGTATGATGGCGATGCTGACCACCTGAATGATTTTTTTGATGGTATTCTGCATTTCCGAGGTGGCGCGCTTTTTCGTTTTTGCCTTTTCTGTCAATTGGACTGCGTAATTCTCCTGCCCCACATGCTCTGCACGTGCGACACCGCTGCCGGCAACAATAAAACTGCCGGAAAAGAGCGAATCCCCCTCTTTTTTCTTCACCGGTTTGGATTCTCCGGTCAGCATGGATTCATTTACTTCCATGCCGTTTGACTCCAGCAAAATGCTGTCGGCGCAGATCTGATCTCCGCTTTCAAAAATAAGAATATCTTCCGTCACAATCTGTTCCACCGGAATAGTCTCTTTTTTTCCGTCCCGAATAACGCAGGCCTTCAGGGCAGTGATGACGGATAATTTGTCAATCAGAGACTTTACTTTAAATTCCTGAAAGATGCCGATCGCTGCGTTGGAAATGACAACGCCCAGAAATAAAAGATTTTTGTATTGACCGGAAAAAAGAATCAGTACAGCAAGAAACAGATTCATCATATTAAAGTAGGTAATGGTGTGGGAAATCACAATTTGTTTTTTGCTTTTTGAATTTTTGGATGAAGTTATGTTAATCTGCCCGGCGGCAGTTTTTCTGGCGACCTCTTCTTTTGAGAGACCCATGTAATGGTATTGATTCATTGGTGTCTGCTCCTTTATGTGTTCCACGAAGGCAAAGGGATTTGATGCTTTTATCACATACTATTATATGAAGATTCATTTGCGATAGCAAGGCGAGAATTCTTAAATAATATTGAAAGAATACGAAAATATTATTTAAGCTCCAGGTAACAATTTTTTATTATTTTAAATAAAAAAGCTTGCAATAATGGGAAGTTATGGTATAATGGGGGCGAAAAAAGAGTTGAAGTTAAGTGAAAGGAGATTATGAACAATGAAAGTATCTCATATTACAAACGTTGACAAGTTTTTTGAAGTAATTGACAAATGTGAAGGTAAGGTTGAACTGGTTACTGGTGAAGGAGACAGACTGAACCTCAAATCAAAATTAACACAGTATGTATCCCTGGCAAACATTTTCTCCAACGGAGAGATTCCGGAGCTGGAAATTCTTGCTTACGAAAAAGAAGATATCGACAAATTGATTAATTTCATGATTAACAATTAATAATTAATTGATATACCTTATGGTGTGCCGCCTGAAGGGCATGAATTACAATATGCCCTGAGGGTATAACTTCCGGGACAGTCGGTGCTGTCCCGTTTTTTTTGTCTCATAAAACCGAAGGGCATACCGCAATGCATGTCCTTCGGGTGGAAATACATCGCACTATTGTACAGGAAAAGAAAAAGAATATGAAAGAACGAATGGTGCCGATTACGCTTGTAACCGGCTTTTTAGAGAGCGGAAAAACAACTGCAATCTCGCAGATCATACGGCAGGGATTCGGAAACCTGTTCGGGACAACCCTTCTGATTGACGCGGAGGAAGAGGGGGAGGAACATTACGATCCGGTGCTTCTGAAAGAAAAAGGAGTTGTGCTGATTGATGCGGATAATCCTCTGCTTATTACGGCATCCTATCTTCAGGCGTTGGAAAATTCCTATCATCCCAACCAGGTGATAATTGAGTACAACGGACTTTTTCGGGTCAGACATCTGGATTCGCTGAAATTACCGGAAGGATGGGAGATCGTCCGCCAGATGACGATTCTGGACGGCAGCGTATTCCACATTTATCTGGAGAGCGCAAAAGTACAGTTTGAGGATATGGTACAGAGAACGGGGCTGGTTCTGTTTAACCGATGCCCCAGAGATCGGAAAAAGCTGCAGCATTTTAAGGAACATGTGCTTGCGGTAAATGATACTGCGCAGGTGATATTTGAGGACGAAGAAGGGAATATAATATCATGTATTTAATCGTAGGCTTGGGAAATCCGGGAAGAGAATATGAGAAAACGCGACACAATGTGGGTTTTGACACCATTGACGAGCTGGTTGAGGAATATCGGATTGACCAGAGCGGAGTCAAATTCAAAGCCATGTATGGGAAAGGAATGATCGGCGGCGAAAAAGTGATTCTGATGAAGCCGCTGACCTTCATGAATTTAAGCGGCGAAGCGGTGCGCGGCATGGTGGACTACTTTAAGATTAATGTGAAAGAGGAACTGATCGTTGTGTATGATGATATTGACCTGGAACCGGGCCATGTACGCATTCGGGCAAAAGGCAGTGCCGGGGGACACAACGGAATGAAAAATATTGTGAGAATGCTTGGCACCCAGGAGTTTACCAGAGTGCGCATCGGTGTGGGTGCAAAGCCGAAGGGATGGGATCTGGCTGATTATGTCTTATCCCGCTTTTCAAAAGAGGACAGGGCACTGATCGAGGAGGCTATCGATCACAGCTGTAAAGCGATTCGCTGCATTGTCGAAGAAGGTGTAGATGCGGCTATGAATCAGTTCAACTGATTCAACATGAATCATCGATAAGATTCGTTTTGAGGGAGACTATGAATGCATTATTGAAGCCCCTGGAAGGGCTTGCGGACTATCCGGAACTGAAAAAGAAAATAAAGGGAAACAGAGGAATTCTCCAGGTTTCTGGCTGTATGGATTCACAGAAGGTGCACCTGATGCGCGGGCTGATGCAGTCTTGTTCACACGTGTTCATATTGGCGGAAAACGATCTGAAAGCCAGAGAACTGTATGAGGATTATCGCTTCTACGATCCGGATGTGCTTTTGTATCCGGCAAAAGACCTGCTGTTTTATCAGGCTGATATTCACAGCAACCTTTTGGATAAACAGCGCATGAACGTCATAAAAGCTCTGTTGGAAAAACCCAAAACTGCGGTTATTTTAAGCGTTGGGGGATGCATGGACTGTATTCCTCCAAAAGAAATCATGCAGAAGAAAGTACTGCATTTTGAGGTTGAACAGACACTGGATCTGGACAGACTGAAGGAACAGCTGGTTAATATGGGATATGAGCGGACTGCCCAGGCCGAGATGGCCGGACAGTTTTCTGTGCGTGGCGGCATCATCGACATTTTTCCCCTTACCGGCGAGAACCCGGTGCGAATTGAACTGTGGGGAGATGAGGTGGATTCCATTCGGACTTATGATGCGGAGAGTCAGCGTTCTCTGGAAGAATTGAATCGGGTGAGCATCTATCCGGCCACAGACAGATTGCAGGATGTCGATATGAAACAGACCATTTCGCTGCTCGAGTACACAAGTATTTCCGATACTCTGATTTTTCTGGATGAGCCGAATCGGTTGGAGGAAGCCGGCCTTGCGCTGGAAAAAGAGTTCCGCGAAAGCATGGAGCACAGGCTCATGCAGAAAACCCGGGATGAAGAATGCTTTGAGGTGAATATTCTCGGCTGGAAGCAGATACAGGCCTGGTTAAACGGCAGGAACTGTATATCTTTTTGCGCCATTGAACACCGTCCGAAAGACTGGAAGGTCCGGGGACAGTATTCTTTTGCTGCCCAGTCAGTGAGCCCTTACAATAACAGTTTTGAGCTTCTGGTAAAAGATCTGAAACGATGGAAAAAAGCCGGCTATCGGGTGGCTCTTTTATCCGGTTCAAGAACCAGGGCAGAACGTTTGGCCAAAGACCTGACGGACCAGGATGTGACAGCATTTTACAGCGCCAGCGAAGACAGGGAAATACAGCCCGGGGAAATCATGGTTCTGTATGGCCACGCGCGCAGGGGATTTGAGTACCCCATGATTAAGTTTGTGCTCATAACCGAGAGTGATATTTTTGGTAAAGAGAAGAAAAAACCCAAAAAGAAACGGCAGTATTCCGGAACAAGAATCGCATCTTTCAATGAGCTGTCCATCGGGGATTATGTGGTGCATGAGAGCCATGGACTGGGGATTTATCGCGGCATCGAGAAAATTGATGTGGATAACGTCATGAAGGATTACATCAAAATTGAATACAACGGGAGCAATCTGTATATTTTGGCTACCCAGCTGGACTCGCTGCAAAAATATTCCGGCTCGGAAGCAAAGAAGCCGAAATTGAACCGGCTGGGCGGACAGGAATGGAAGAAAACAAAAACGAGAGTTCGCGGCGCGGTGAAAGATATTGCGAAAGATCTGGTTGCACTGTATGCGGCCCGCCAGCAGACGGAGGGCTTTCAGTATGGACCGGATACCGTATGGCAGAGAGAATTTGAGGAGATGTTTCCTTTTGAGGAAACCGAGGATCAGATCGCGGCAATCGAATCGGTAAAAAGCGATATGGAAAGCCGAAAAATCATGGATCGCCTGATTTGCGGCGATGTGGGGTACGGAAAGACAGAGGTGGCGATCCGGGCTGCCTTTAAGGCGGTTCAGGAAAATAAGCAGGTGGTTTATCTGGTGCCCACTACCATTCTTGCCCAGCAGCACTACAATACGTTTGTGCAGCGCATGAAAGACTATCCGGTCCGTGTGGATCTGCTGTGCCGTTTCCGCACCGCTGCTCAGCAGAAAAAGACCATAACTGACCTTAAAAAAGGGTTTGTGGATATCGTCATAGGTACTCACCGTGTCTTGTCGGCTGATGTGGAATATAAAGATTTGGGACTTCTGATTATTGATGAGGAACAGCGCTTTGGTGTGGCCCATAAAGAAAAGATCAAGAAACTGAAGGAAAATGTAGATGTGCTGACCCTTACGGCTACTCCGATTCCCAGAACGCTCCATATGAGTCTGATCGGAATCCGGGATATGAGCGTGCTGGAAGAGCCGCCTATGGATCGTGTGCCCATTCAGACTTATGTCATGGAACACAACGATGAGCTGGTCCGTGAAGCCATCTGCCGTGAACTGGGCCGGGACGGCCAGGTATACTATGTATATAACCGGGTTAATGACATCGGCGAAGTGGCATCCAGAATCAGCCGTCTTGTGCCGGAGGCGCGAGTGGAATTTGCCCATGGTCAGATGTCGGAGCGGGAACTGGAAAAAATCATGTACGATTTTATCAACGGTGAGATTGACGTGCTTGTCTCCACCACCATCATCGAAACGGGTCTTGATATATCCAATGTAAATACCATGATCATTCAGGATGCGGACCGGATGGGACTGTCACAGCTGTATCAGCTGCGCGGACGGGTGGGCCGATCCAACCGGACTGCCTATGCGTTCCTGACATACCGAAGAAATAAAATGTTAAAAGAAGTGGCGGAAAAGCGCCTTGCGGCAATCCGCGAGTTTACGGAGCTTGGAAGCGGCATTAAGATTGCCATGCGCGATCTGGAAATCCGCGGAGCAGGCAACCTGCTGGGAGCTCAGCAGCATGGACATATGGAAGCCGTTGGTTATGACCTCTACTGTAAAATGCTGGGTGAGGCCGTCCAGGAAGCCAAGGGTGTCCGGCAGGAAACAGAAGATTTTGAGACAGTAGTGGATGTGAATATGGATGCTTTCATTCCGGACAGCTATATTTCGAATGAATACCAGAAGCTGGATATTTACAAGCGCATTGCAGGCATTGAAAACGAGGAAGAGTATGAGGATATGCTGGATGAACTCATGGATCGTTTCGGCGAACCGCCAAAATCCGTGCAGAATCTTCTGGCTATTGCCAACGTGAAAGCAGCGGCACATCGTGCTTTTCTGACGGAGGTCAAACAGAGAGGAATGGAATTCCAGCTGACCCTGTATGAGAATCCGCAGTTTGATACCACTCAGATTCCGGAACTTGTCCGGCAGTATCAGGGCTGTCTGCAGTTCCGTGTATTCGGTAAAAATCCTTATTTCCTTCTTCAAACCAGAGGTACACAGGAACAGATGCTGCAGGCGGTAAAAGAATTTTCAGTAAAACTTGCCCTATTGGGAAAAAAGGAATATAATGATATGCAATGAGCCTTGTAGCGGGAAAACAGGGTTCACTTACAATATCGGGAGGACATTTTTATGATAAAAGGATTAAAAAAATATACCGGACGTGCACACCGCAATACACGCTCGTTCGGAGGACGCACCATCAGGTATACACTTCTTGCCGGAGCGGCGGTATTAGCCACGGTCGGAATGACAGGCTGTGGAAAAGATATTGATGGAACCGCTACCGTTGCGGTATGCAACGATGAAAGCATTCCGTTGGGAGTAGCCAGCCTTTATGCCAGATATCAGCAGGCCCAGATGTACTCATTCTATACGGGGTATTTCGGGATGGCAGAGATCTTTGATACTGTTGCGGATGAAGAGACCGGTGCAACCTACGGTGACACAATAAAAGATGATATGATGGATTCTATCAAAACCATGTATGTTCTGAAACAGCATGCAGCAGATTTTGATGTGACCATGTCCGATGAGAACAAAACTGCTATTGAAGAGGCTGCTAAGGCATTTATGGAGGAAAACGATGCGGATGCACTGAAAGAAATGGGAGTGTCTGAAGCAGATGTGGCAGCTCTTTTGGAATTATACTCCTATCAGACCTGGATGTATGATGCGATGATTGCAGATGTGGATCAGAACGTAAGTGATGATGAGGCTGCTCAGACCAGAGTGACCTATGTGAAAGTTTCACTTGACGGAACAGAACAGGATGAAGATGGAAACACCATTCCTCTGACCGATGAAGAAAAGGAAGAAAAAGAAGCACTGGCCGAGGAAGTTCTGAACGAAATTCTGGCCAGTGATGATGCGGCATCTGCAGATATGAGTGAAATCGCGAAAGCTGCTGATGAAAACCTGACATCTTCTACCCTGGTGTTTGGCTATACTGAAGATGATACGGCAGACTCCGCCATCAAAGATGCAGTTGTCGGTCTGAAAGATGGTGAGGTTGTGGATCATGTGGTCACCTCCGAAGACGGCAATTCTCTGTATGTTATCCGACTGGAGAAAGAATTCGACGAAGATGCTACAGAATCAAAGAAATCTTTGATCATCTCTGACCGGGAAAAAGAAGACTATCAGGAGGAACTGGATTCCTGGCTGGAAGCTGCTTCCTTTGAGATAAAAGAGGATATCTGGGATCAGGTTGTTATCACAGACCAGAAAGTATACACGTTCAAAGCAGAGGAGACCTCTGACAGTACCGGAGAAGATACGACTCAGGATACCGGCGCTGCTTCTGATGAAGATACATCAGAAGAATAATTCTAAAAAATGTTTATGAGGAATTTATTTTTTCTTAAGAAATTTTCGATTTTCTTTAGGGTGTGGACATAGTTTCCTCACATTTATCCTGTATTATATTACTCAGATAGATGAAATAACCACTCACTATCTCCCCCCTCATAAAAAAAGAGACCCGCGAAAGCGGGTTTCTTTTTTTATCTAAACGGACATGTCTGCTGACGCAGACATCACCATAAATAAAAGTTGATTGCTTCGCATTACATGCTCCCGCAATCACAACCTGTATTCGCAATCCAGCCTGTCGGCCTACTTGCTCATACAGGTTAGCCCGTCCAATATCCATGTGCCTACGCATGCAAGCATGCTACACCACAGGGCTGCTGTCCGGGACTTTT
>JALENY010000010.1 GCA_022767285.1 Lachnospiraceae bacterium
CATCTGGGACCATGACTATAAAGTAACTTATTAACTATGTGGGTATAAAAGGATGTCCAACAATTCATCCAATACCTGCATCATAAAAAATAAGTCTATAGCCTCTTTGAATGAGGTCTATAAACTTATTATACGAGGAGAGTTACCAATGATTAATTACGAGGAAGAACTGAAAAAATTCCAGCCCAGTCTGGATGTGGATGACGCAGAAGGTGCCATTTACAGCAGGGACCTGACGGATGTCATTGATATCCTGAAAGAAATGTTAAAAGAGACCAGCACAAATCAGAAGGAATAGGGTGAGCGCATGAATTGCATGAATTGTGGAGCTCCGCTTACGGAATCCGCCTATTGCCCGGAATGCGGCTGTGATGTGGTGGTTCAGAAACAGGCCATTGTGCTGTCGGGGCTGTATTACAATCAGGGACTGGAAAAGGCGGAAATCCGGGATTTATCCGGAGCCATTGATCAGTTGAAGAGAAGTCTGAAATTCAACAAACTGAATGTACCGGCCAGAAATCTTCTGGGTCTGATTTATTTTGAAACCGGTGAAGTGGTTGCTGCCCTCAGCGAATGGGTCATCAGCAAAAACATCCAGCCGGAGGGGAATATTGCTACGGATTACATAAACCGTCTGCAAAAAGACGCCAATAAGCTGGATACCATCAACCAGACAATCAAAAAATACAATCAGGCACTGATGAATTGCCGTATGGGGCATGAAGATGTTGCCATGATTCAGCTGAAGAAGATCCTGGCTCAGAATCCGAAGCTGATCAAAGGCTATCATCTGCTGGCGCTGCTTCATATTCATAACAAAGAGTATGAAAAAGCCAGAAAAGTACTGAAAAAAGCCATAAAGATTGATAAGACCAACACTACCACTCTGCGCTTTTTGCGTGAAGTGGATGCACAGACAGGTATGGTCACATCCCTTGAACCTCGTTTCAGTATGTGGAGCGGAAAAGCAAGAGCAAATGATGCGGCCCCATCCACAATGGTATATCAGTCGGACAATGAAGTGGTGGTGCAGCCTACATCCTTTCGGGATACTTCTCTGGGAACAACGCTTCTGACGCTGGGTATGGGCCTGGTGATCGGGGCTGCTATGGTGTGGTTTTTATTCATGCCTGCGAAAACTCAGAGCATCAACCAGGAGGCAAACAGGAAAATAACAGAGTACAGCAGTACCGCCGCAGCCCAAAATGCAGAGATTTCCAGACTGGAAGATGAGGTAAATACGTCAAAGGATACGGTGGAAACCGCGAATCAGCAGATCGAGGAGGCGAACCGAAAAGCCGGCAGTTATGAGAACTTGATCGTTGCTTCAAATGAGTACAACAAAGGTTCTTTTACTACAGCGGCATCGGCTCTGGCCAACGTAGATCCTAGTCTTTTGTCAGTGGAGGCAAAAGCAGTGTACGACAGCATTTATGAAGATGTGCGTACCACTCTTTTCAGAAAGTTCAAGGAAGACGGTATCAATGCTTTTGATAGTGAGGACTATGAGAAGGCGATCAACCTGCTAAAGCAGGCATGTGATGCTGCGTCTCAGCCGGATTATGAAGTGATGAACTGTCTGGCTCATGCATATCGCCTGAGCGGGGATACGGCAGGAAGTGATGAGGCATTTTTAGCGATTATCGAGGCTTTCCCGGGAACCCGAAGAGCGACCAATGCGATGGATTATTTAAGTGAAGAAGCCAGAGCAGCTTATGAACAGGGAGTGACTCCCGCAGAAAACGGCGATGACGTAACCGCCCCGGATGAAGCGGTTAAACCGGAGGAAACCGGAGATGGTACCGGGGAAGGATCCGAAGACGGAGATACCGGGTCGGAAGAATAGAATACCGATTCGATGGGATAATAAAAACACGGAAATAGAAAACAAAAAACTGTCACACGAAAGCGAAAATCCGAGAGGGATGGCGCAGAGTGGGGCAGTTTTTTGTATCATAAGAAAGTGCGTCCTGTGAAACAAAAAAGCTTCGCGTGGATCGCACTGCAGCGGAGAGGAAATATGTCGGAAAAACAATCCGATGCAGGCGGAGAATCCTGCCCGCAGGATTCTCTTTTATTTGATTCGAGGGAAAGAGGGGAGAAAAATGGAACAGGAGTTTCTGATAAAAGGCAGTTGGCTTATTGTGGCGATGCCGGAGGAGGTGGACCATCATAGCGCGGCTATTTTAAGAAATCGCGTGGATGCCATTCTGGATCACCAGCCGGTACGGCATGTGGCATTTGATTTTTCGAGGACAACATTCATGGACAGTTCCGGAATCGGTATGATTATGGGACGGTACCGGAAGGTGATACAGAAAAACGGAGAGGTTCGGGCAATCCATGTGGATGACCGTATCAACCGGATCCTGCAGTTGTCCGGAATCTATAAAATAATTGAGATCAGTCGCGAAAACAGCGAAGAAAATTAAAGATGATTGGAAAGGGGATTATTATGGGGAACACCAATGAAATGATGATTGAATTTGACAGCCGCTCCTGCAATGAGGGGTTTGCCAGAGTGGCGGTTGCGGCTTTTGTGACGCAGCTGAATCCGACGCTGGAGGAGGTGGCTGATATCAAAACAGCCATATCAGAAGCGATTACGAATTCCATTATCCATGGGTATGAAAATGAAGTGAAAAAAATACGCATCCAGTGCAGCGTCCGTGAAAGGGAATTTTCGGTCTCGGTAATTGATTACGGAAAAGGGATCGAGGATATCGAAAAAGCGATGGAACCTTTATTTACAACGAAACCGGAGAAAGATCGGGCAGGAATGGGATTTGCATTTATGGAAGCTTTTATGGATTCGGTGGAAGTGATTTCCAGTCCGGGACATGGCTGTACGGTTCATATGAAGAAAAAAATAGGTACCGGCATTATACCGTTTATGTAGGAGGTTTTATGGAAGATACCCTGGCTCTATTGGAACGCGCACACCAGGGGGATAAAGATGCACGAAATATGCTGGTAGAGGAAAACGTCGGGCTGGTATGGAGTATCGTCCGGCGTTTTAAAAACAGAGGCGTGGAACTGGAAGACCTGTTTCAGATCGGAAGCATTGGATTGATTAAGGCAATTGATAAATTTGATACGGAATATGATGTGAAATTTTCTACTTACGCGGTGCCTATGATCATGGGTGAGATCAAGCGTTATCTGCGGGATAATGGCATGATAAAAGTCAGCAGAAGTGTCCGGGAGCTCTCACTTAAGGTCTATCACACCAGAGAAAGGATGGAAAACCGGTTGGGGCGGGAACCCACCCTTTCCGAAATCGCAGGTGAGTTGGGCGTTATGCCGGAAGAAGTTGCTACCGCGGTGGATGCTGCCGCGGAGATAGAATCCCTGTCAAAAGTCATTTATCAGGGTGATGGACATGAAATTGAATTGATCGATCGTCTGGAAGAAAAAAAAGACCGGAATGAGGAAGTCCTGAACCAGATGGTACTGGAAAAAGCCATGACTTATCTGGATGATAAAGAGAAAAGGATACTGGATATGCGGTACTTTCAGGATAAAACGCAGTCGGCCATAGCAAAGGAGCTGGGAATGTCGCAGGTACAGGTGTCCAGAATGGAAAAAAAGATACTGATGTTTCTGCGGGGGAAAATCTGAAATTCCCCCGCATATTTTTTTGCTTGCGACGCATACTATACGCGAGAAATCCGGTTGCAGCAGCAACCGGACAGCAATACAGCTAAGCCGCAGGTTTCGTCGAAGCATAACAGAAAGAAGATGCTTTGTTGTAATGAAGCAGAAGCGGCAGTATCGGCAGCGGCAGATGAACGAAAACGCGAAAGACAGTTAAGATGTGAGGATATACAGTAATGGTGGCCGCAAAATAGCGATAGAATGGAGAATTGCATGAAAAGGAAAAAACTTTGCTTATGGATGATTCTGCTGGCTGTTGCTCTGGCAGCCGGTGTTTTCTGCTATTATTGTTCTGTTTCAAAAAATCCGGAGGAAATGCAGGGAGGAACGCTGGTATATGAGCGAAACATTATACATTCAGACCGAACAGAATGTTGAGGTACATGATCCCCATGTATATCTCGGAAATATAGCAAAACTGTCAAGCAGTGATGAGAAAGTTTTAAGCAGGAACCGGGGCCTTCTGGTTATGAGCATCCCGAAAAACGAGCCAGGCCGTTATGTTGTTTCTATTATGGATATTATCGAAAAAATCCAGAAAAAAGAGACCAATGTGGATGTGGTGCATATCGGAGAACCCGATTTTATCCTGACTTATGAAAAAGAAAAGCGTCAGCACCGGGCCTGGAGCTGGATAAAAACATTTGTGATTAGTATTATTACTTTTTTTGGCGCCGGTTTTTCCATTATGACATTTAATACCGATGTGGACACATCCGGACTGTTTACAAAAGTTTATGAGCAATTTACCGGGGAACCTTCTGACGGATTCACGGAACTGGAGCTGATGTACTCCATTGGGATTGGCATTGGTGTTGTATTCTTTTTCAACCATTTTGGAACCTGGAAGATAACCCAGGATCCCACACCCATGGAAGTACAGATGCGTGTTTATGAAGATGATGTAAATAAAACTGTCATGGAAAAATATGATCGGGAAGGGAGACACGAAAATGGGGATTAGTCACTGGCTTGTGGGGATGGTCGGGCTGTTTGGCGGAATTGTCATAGCCAGTGGGCTGGTGGCGCTTCTGATCGGTCTCAATATTCTCCCGCGGTATGCGGGAATTACCCACACGGCTCATCACATGCTGCTCTATGAGAATTGTGCTATGGCCGGAGCGATTGTGGGCAACCTTTTTACTCTGTATGAGTGGAAACTGCCTTTTGGCAGACTGGTGTTTTCGCTTGGCGGCAAGCAGTTTTCGCTGGGCAGTCTGGCAGCCGGGACGTATGGGCTGTTCGGTGGGATTTTTCTCGGCAGCTGGATTATCGCGCTGACAGAGATTCTGGATATTGTACCGATTATGGCGAGAAGAGCGGGTATGGTAAAAGGGATCGCAGCACTGATCATCAGCACTGCGTTGGGAAAAGTGCTGTGGTCATTATTATTTTTTTATAAAGGATGGTAGAGATGGATAAAATACAGCAAAAAGAATACGAAACATATGTAAAAAGTGTGACACCGGTTCACAGCCTGCCGAAAAACATGGCAAAAGCTTTTTTGGTGGGCGGCCTCATCTGTGTGCTGGGGCAGTTTATTCTGAACGTGGCAAAAAACGCCGGTTTGAATGAGACAGATGCCGCATCCTGGTGTTCCATGATACTGGTTTTGCTCAGTGTACTGTTTACCGGATGGAATATCTATCCGCGCCTTGCCAAATTTGGCGGTGCCGGTACACTGGTCCCAATCACTGGGTTTGCTAACTCTGTGGCGGCACCGGCCATTGAGTTCCAGAAAGAAGGGCAGGTTTTCGGTATCGGCTGCAAGATTTTTACCATCTGTGGTCCAGTAATATTATATGGAATTTTCAGCTCCTGGGTGCTGGGGCTGATCTATTGGGCCGGAAAGTTGTTTGGCTGGTTTTGAGGGATGATGACTTTGGAAAGAATCAGAGTGGTCTTATTAGCTGAACCGGAACTTATTGAAAACCAGAGTTTAACAGAAAACAGAGAGGTGCGTATATGAGTCAGATGATCGGTGAGCAGAGCGTCTGTTTCGAGAATCCGGTGAGTATTCTCGGAGCAGCGTCAGTTGTGGGTAAAAAAGAAGGCGAGGGCCCGCTGGGCAGCTATTTTGATATGGTCTGCGACGACCCCATGATGGGATGTAAGTGCTGGGAGGAAGCAGAGAGCACACTTCAGAAAGAGGCAGCGCAGCTGGCCATGGCCAAGGCGAATCTGGATAAACAGAGAATCCGGATGATTTTTGCAGGGGATTTGCTGGCCCAGTCCATTGCATCCTCTTTTGGAATCATGGATTTTCGAATCCCGGTGTATGGTCTTTACGGAGCCTGTTCAACCATGGGAGAAGCCATGTCACTGGGGGCTATGGCGGTGGCAGGCGGCTATGGTGACTGTGTTTTAAGCCTTACTTCCAGTCATTTTGCCAGTGCGGAAAAAGAATTCCGTTTTCCGCTGGCATATGGAAACCAGCGTCCCTTGTCTGCCTCCTGGACAGTAACAGGAAGCGGGGCCTGCGTTCTTGGAAAGACGGGAGGAAAAGCGGTAATTACCGGGGTGACGGCCGGAAAAATCATTGACAACGGGCTGAAAGATTCCATGAACATGGGAGCCTGTATGGCCACAGCGGCCAGCGATACGATTTATCATAATCTCATTGATTTTCAGAGATCCCCTAAAGACTACGACAAAATCATTACCGGTGATTTGGGCAGTATCGGGCAGAAAATTTTATGGGATATTCTGGGCGAGCGGGGAATTGACATAAGGAATAATCATATGGATTGTGGAATTGAGATTTTTGATCAGGAAAAACAGGATACTCACGCCGGCGGAAGCGGCTGCGGCTGCGCGGCCAGCGTATTTGTTTCTTATATTTTACCGAAGATTGAAAGCGGGGAGTGGAAACGGGTTCTGTTCGTTCCAACTGGTGCATTGCTGTCAAAAGTCAGTTTTTCAGAAGGAAACAGTGTACCCGGAATTGCCCATGGGGTAGTGGTTGATACGAAATAGCTGACTAGACAGCCGGCGGTAATTGAAGAGTTGGATGCATTGCTTCACGATATCAAACAAATGAATCCGGAACAGCATGAATACTGGACCGGTGTTTCCAATAAATTGAAGGATTTTAAGGCCCTCCGGAAGAGAAAGTAAAGCATTTACGGGGAATTATCGCGAAGCGTTTCCGGGAGCGGGATTCGAAAATGTGGATTTAATATAGGAAGCAAAATGAATAATCAGAGAAAAAGATCATTATAGAAAGAATAAAAAGGATGATTCGGCACATACTATGCGAAACAGACATTTTATAAAGATGTTCTGAGAATAGAACAGGATAACACAAGCAAACCGCAAGGAGGAAAATGATGGATTATATCAATGCTTTTTGGATCGGAGGACTGATCTGCGCGTTGGTGCAGATCCTGGTGGATCGGACCAAACTGATGCCGGGAAGGATCATGGTACTTCTGGTCTGTCTGGGTGCACTGCTGGGAGCAGTTGGCCTCTATGAGCCTTTTCAGAAATTTGCCGGGGCCGGAGCCAGTGTTCCCCTGACCGGTTTTGGCAATGTTCTTTGGAAGGGTGTAAAAAAGGCTGTCGATGAAAATGGATTTATCGGCATTTTCCTGGGTGGCTTTACCTCCAGTGCGGTGGGAATCTCGGCGGCGCTGATTTATTCCTATCTTGCAAGCTGGATCTTTCAGCCTAAAATGAAACAGTAGAAAGGACCCGGAGAGGTCCTTTTACTTTTATAGGGTATTTTGACGGATATTATTTACTTTTGCACGTTAAAATGATATAGTATAAACAACATGAAACCGGGTGCATCGACACTGCACAGACAGGTGCCCATGAGACCCGTATGAATCAGAGCAAGGGCATGGGAAATATTTTGATAACGTGCGAAAGGAAGGTAGAAAACATGGAACATTATTATCAGCCGGAAATCGAGTGCGCTTCCAGAGAGCAGATTCTGGCATGGCAAAATGAACGACTGGTAAAACAGGTAAAACACGTATACGATAACGTACCCTATTACCGCAAATTAATGGAGGAAAAAGGCCTTACTCCTGCAGATATTCAGTCAGTAGACGACCTGCATAAACTTCCGTTTTTAACAAAAGACGATCTGCGAGAAGCATATCCTTATGGATTGGTCGCAGTGCCCCTGACTGATTGTGTGCGTATCCAGTCCACCAGTGGAACCACCGGGCGCCGCGTAGTGGCATTTTACACACAGCATGACCTGGATCTCTGGGAAGACTGCTGTGCGAGAGCCATTGTGGCAGCAGGCGGAACAAAGGATGATGTGGTTCATGTAAGTTATGGCTATGGACTTTTCACAGGCGGCCCCGGATTAAATGGCGGTTCCCACAGAGTTGGTTCCCTGACTCTGCCCATGTCTTCCGGAAATACGGATCGTCAGATTCAGTTTATGACCGACCTTGGTTCTACGATCCTCTGCTGTACGCCTTCTTATGCGGCATATCTGGCAGAGAGCATTCATGAAAAAGGACTTCAGGATCAAATCAAATTAAAAGCAGGTATCTTCGGCGCAGAAGCATGGACCGAAGAGATGCGCCGTGACATCGAGGCAAATCTCGGCATCAAGGCATACGATATCTATGGTCTGACGGAGATTTCCGGACCGGGAGTTTCTTTTGAATGCAGCGCGCAGAGCGGTATGCACATCAATGAGGATCATTTCATCGCAGAGATCATTGATCCAAACACCGGCGAAGTGCTTCCGGATGGTGAAAAAGGTGAGCTGGTATTCACCAGTATTACAAAGCAGGCATTCCCGTTGCTTCGTTATCGTACCCGCGACATCTGTGTCCTGACAAGAGAAAAATGTCCGTGTGGAAGAACCCATGTGAAGATGAGTAAGCCTATGGGCCGCAGCGATGATATGCTGATCGTAAAAGGTGTTAATGTATTCCCGTCACAGATTGAGACGGTTCTTATGAACAATGGCTATGCAGCAAACTACCAGATTATCGTAGACCGTGTGAACAACAGCGATACCATTGAGGTTCAGGTGGAAATGACACCGGAAATGTTCTCTGACAGTCTGAAGGAGATCGCAGTAAAAGAAAAAGAACTGGTAAATGCATTAAAAGCCATGCTTGGTATCTATGCAAAAGTTAAGCTGGTTGCTCCGAAGTCCATTACCCGAAGTGAAGGAAAAGCAGTTCGTGTAATTGACAAGCGTAAATTGTATTAATACAAGGTTTCGTAAACGCAGCGAATGGGATATAAGAAAATGAGAATACGCAAAACAGTCTGAAAAGGGAGGTTCTTGATATGACAGTAAAACAGATTTCCGTCTTTTTGGAAAACAAACCGGGAAGTATGGCGAAATTTACCGATGTATTATCAAAAAACAACATAGATATGCGTGCCCTGTCTCTGGCTGAGGCATCGGATTTCGGAATTGCAAGAATTATCGTTGACGATGTTTACAATGCCATGCAGGTGATTAAAGAGGAAGGTTACATATGTTCCGCAACCAAAGTACTTGCAGTTGCGATTCCGGATGAGCCGGGCGGATTGTCAAAGGTGATTCATTTCCTTGGCGACAGCGGCATTAATGTGGAATACATGTATGCTTTTACCACCAGACAGAAAGACCTGGCTTATATGATTTTCCGTGTACAGGACAATGAAAAAGCGATTCGGGTTCTGTCGAAGAACGGAGTAAAGCTGGTTTGTCAGGATGATCTGGGAAAACTGTAAGAACAGAAAAACTGTGAGGACAGAAAAACGTAAAACAGAAAAACAATAAAAAACAGCGCGGCAGTGAAATTATCGGATTTCGCTGCCGCGTTATTACCGTAAACGATATCAGGAAAAATCCTGGAAAACCTGTCTGATATTACTGCATAAATGATCAGGATTCCTTCTCTTCTATAGCCGCTGTGGACTCCTGTGCGGAAATCACCGTATCGTCGTCTTCGCTGACTTCCGGAATATATTTTTTGAAGATGCGATTAAAAATATAGCTGTTTGCAAAAGCCATCAGAGAAAATCCAATAAAAATCAGAATCGGAAAGATGGCTGCAAAAAATATATTGAGATCAAATAAGAAGATGATCAGCGGTATCAAATTGACCAGAATGATCAAAATGCTCCAGGGAAAATGCGCGATGCTCATCAGCAGAGCATTTTTCAGCGTATTTTTCGTGCTGTTGTCAAATTTGCTCAGAACCGGGAAAACATAACTGAGCACCATTGCATAAATAAATCCAAATACCAGAAAAATATAGTTGAGGACTTTCATCATGGACATGTCGATGTGCTTAGACAGATACAGATCCATGCCGAGGAGAGCACCCACAACCAGCATGATCAGCCAGATGATGGTTGACTGCTTTAAATTGTTCTTAAATGCCTTTAAAAAACCGCGGAAGATATAAGATTCCTCATTTTTTACAAGCTTCAGCATAACCGTATAGAGTGCTGTATAGGATGCGCCTATGGTTACGATCGGAATACTGCATACAATGAAAAGCAAGTTAAGAATGACAAGATCGGCGACTTTTCCCATTGCTCTCCAGAATGGGTTGTCCATATTAAAAATTCCATTTAACATAATAAATCTCCTTACAGTTGCAAAAAAAATTTTTTATATCAATTTTCTTTAGAATCTAGTATAATGCATAAAGGAATGGAATGCAAACAGGAAATGTGTTAAAATAACAGAAAAGGCTTACATCGGAGAAAGATGTGAAAGAAGGATACAATATGCTGCATGAATATTCCAGAATGGAACTGTTAATTGGTGAAGAAGGTGTAAAGCGGTTGGCAAAATCCAGAATTGCCGTGTTTGGTATAGGCGGAGTGGGTTCTTATGTGGTGGAAGCTCTGGCCCGCTGCGGAGTGGGAAACCTGACTTTGGTGGATAATGACACTGTGTCAATCACCAATCTGAACCGCCAGCTGATTGCACTGCATTCGACCCTGGGAAGGGCAAAAACGCAGGTGGCAAAAGAGCGTATTCACGATATCGATCCGGATATTCTGGTAAATACCTATGAGACCTTTTACGGACCTCAGACAAAAGAGCTGTTTGATCTGGGTGAATTTGATTATGTGGTGGATGCGATTGACACAGTATCGGCAAAACTGCTTTTGATCGAGGAATCAAAAAAGGTTCAGACTCAGATTATTTCCTGCATGGGAACCGGAAATAAGATGGATCCCGGCAGGTTTGAAATAACCGATATCAATAAAACCACAAACTGTCCGCTGGCCAAGGTCGTGCGGTCAGAACTGCGAAAAAGAGGCATTAAAAAAGTTAAAGTACTTTATTCAAAAGAGCTTCCGATCAAAGAGCGGAAGATAAGAGACATGAAGACAGAGACAAAAGGAAATACGGAAAGGCCGGTACCTGGCAGCATCTCGTTTGTGCCCAGTGTAGCCGGACTGATGATAGCCGGTGAAGTAATAAGAGATCTGCTGGGAGGAAAGTAAGTGAAAGAGGATTTATTCAATCAGTTTTGCAGTGTGCTGGGAAGCGATAATGCGGAAAAAAATGAACCGATGTCGAAACATACGACTTTTCGTGTGGGAGGACCGGCCGATTATTATCTGAGTCCTCACTCCACGGAGGAGCTGAAGAAGATATGCCGCATTTGCGAAGAAAATGAGCTGCCCTATTTTGTTATCGGAAACGGAAGCAACCTGCTGGTGAGCGATGAGGGATACCGCGGTGCGGTGATCCAGATCTACCGCAATATGAGCGAGATTGAAGTGGAAGACAACACAAAAATCCGGGCAAAGGCAGGGGCTCTTCTGGCTTTCGTGGCAAAAACAGCGTTGAATCATCGCCTGACCGGGATGGAATTTGCGTCCGGAATACCGGGAACCATCGGCGGAGCGGTGGTCATGAATGCCGGTGCCTACGGCGGAGAAATGAAAGATATTCTGGAGGAAGTCACGGTGCTTACAGGAGCTGGAGAAGTGAAGGTTTTGCCGGCATCGGAACTGGAGCTGGGTTATCGGACCAGCATTGTGAAAAAAGAAGGCTATCTGGTTCTGGAGGCAGTGTTATCTCTTGAAGAGGGGGAACCGGCACAGATTCAGAAACGGATGAATGAATTGAAAGAACAGCGTGTCAGCAAGCAGCCGCTGGAATTTCCCAGCGCAGGAAGTACGTTTAAGAGGCCGGAAGGATATTTTGCCGGTAAACTGATCATGGATGCCGGTCTGGCCGGCTATCAGATCGGCGGCGCCCAGGTGTCGGCGAAACACTGCGGTTTTCTGATCAATGCGGGCAATGCCACAGCGCGGGATGTTTACCGGCTGATCCGCTTTGTGCAGAAGACGGTTTGGGATAAGTTTCAGGTGGAACTGGAAACAGAAGTGAAAATGCTCGGAAGATTCGAGGACGAGGACTGAGTTATGCGTTTTGTGATAGTGACAGGTATGTCTGGTGCGGGAAAGAGTACAGCTCTTAAAATGTTGGAGGATGCAGAATATTTCTGCGTGGATAACCTGCCCATACCTCTGATTGAGAAATTTGCCCAGTTGTCTGCTGATGGGGCTTATTCAGAGATACAGAAGGTGGCCATCGGTGTGGATGTGCGGAACCGCAATGCACTGGGACAGCTGGAAAGTGTGCTGAAGGATATGAAAAAGGCCAGCATTCCCTGTGAGATCCTTTATCTGGAAGCGCAGGATGCCGTACTGATCAAACGATATAAAGAAACAAGACGCAGGCATCCTCTTGCAGAACAGGGGCGAGTGGAGGAAGGGATCCGCAAAGAACGGGAAAAACTGGATTTCCTGAAAAAACAGGCGGATTATATCATCGATACCAGCCATCTTCTGACAAGGGAGTTAAAAGCCGGATTGGATCAGATTTTTGTCAACAACAAAGAATATAAGAATCTGTTTATTTCTATTTTATCCTTCGGATTTAAATATGGGATTCCTACGGATTCCGATCTGGTATTTGATGTGCGTTTTCTTCCGAATCCTTATTATATTGAAGAACTTCGCCCACTTACCGGAAATGACCGGGAAGTATTTGATTTTGTTATGGACAGCGAGACTTCCAGAGAGTTTTTGAATAAACTGGAGGAAATGGTACGTTTTTTGATCCCTAATTACATAGCGGAGGGAAAAAATCAACTGGTCATCAGTATTGGATGTACCGGAGGAAAACATCGATCTGTGACGGTTGCCAATGCTCTTTACCGCCGTCTGTCCGGTGATAATGGATATGGACTGCGCATCGAACACAGAGATTTGGTAAAAGACGCGGTTCCAAGAAAATAAAAGGGGTGAGACGATGTCATTTTCCAGTGATGTAAAAGAAGAGTTGTGCAGACAGATCAGTTCGGCAAGACATTGTCAGATCGCAGAAATCTCCGGAATCATCGCCATGGCCGGGGAGGTCAGAACCACTGAAAAAGGTGATTTTGGGGTTTTGGTACATACAGAAAATGTATTTGTTGCGAGAAAATACTTTACATTGTTGAAAAAAAGCTTTAAGATAAGCGTAGACATTAACACCCGAAAGAATGCATATCTGAAGAAGTCCGATGTTTATGTCATGGAAATCAGCAATACGGAAGATGCCGTTCGTGTTTTGAAGGCAGCCAATCATGGTGCACTGCTCCAGAAAAGCTGTTGTAAAAGAGCGTACCTGCGCGGCTGTTTTCTGGCCTCCGGTTCAATCAGTGCTCCGGAAAAGTTTTATCATTTAGAAATAGCCTGTGCGGACAGAGAACAGGCAGAAAAGATCCGTTTGCTGTTTCAGAGCTTTGAGATAGATGCAAAAATTGTCGTGCGAAAAAAGATGTATGTGGTATATATCAAAGAGGGAGCGCAGATCGTGGATGCGCTTGCTGTAATGGAAGCGAATATTGCGTTGATGAAGCTTGAGAACATTCGCATTTTGAAGGAGATGAGAAACAGCGTTAACCGAAAGGTGAATTGCGAGGCAGCTAATCTGAACAAAACGATCACGGCTGCGGTAAAACAGGTGGAGGATATTGAATATATCGAAAAGACCATTGGATTTGGCAGCCTGACTCCGGCACTTCGGCAGATGGCGGAAGTGCGTCTGGAATATCCTGAAGCCAGTCTGGTTGAGCTTGGAAATATGTTGGATCCGCCTGTCGGTAAATCAGGTGTTAATCACAGATTAAGAAAATTGTGCGAAATCGCGAAAGAATTGCAGGGAAACAAGGAGGAGAATTATTATGATTAAGAAACCGGTAACCATTCAGTTGCAAAGCGGACTGGAAACACGACCCGCAGCTCTTTTGGTACAGGTAGCAAGCCAGTATAAGAGTGAGGTGTATCTGGAAGTTGGGAATCAGAAACGCGTCAATGCAAAAAGCATTATGGGCATGATGACGCTGGGACTTGACTCAGGAGACAAAGTGGTTGTGACAGCGAATGGCGATGACGAGGAAGAGGCAATTCAGGAGATTGAGGCATATTTGACAAATGTAAAATAAAGAAAGCTGCGCGGCTGCGCAGCTTTTTGCTTTCTGCGGTAAAACTTTCTGTCTGATATCGCAATTTATATAGGAAAAAGATCTTTATTTTACCCGGAACCAGTAGGTGTACAGCTTTCGAAATCCAATTTTCCGGTACAGGGAGATTGCCGGATGATTTCCGGATACCACCTGGAGATAGGCCCGGGAAGCTCCTTTTTGCTGACCTTTTTTTAACAGTGTCTGGATGATCTGGGTGGCATAGTGATGGCCGCGGTGAGCCTCGTCCACGTGAATGGCATATATACCGATATAGTCCCGATCCAGAATGCCCAGACCTGTTGCGATGATCCGGTCCTGATCCCTGAGGGAGACGGAAATCACGTCTTTTGGAATGGCTGCATACATGTAAGGCACAATTTTTCGATGTATGGGATTGGTGGTATGCTTCAGGTCGAAAAGTCCCTGGATCCAGGCATCCGGGATATGCTCCTGGATGTTCAGATCGAAAGGGCCCACGCTTTCATCCGGAAGGAAAGTACTCAGATCGAGAACCATAACGTTGGTTTTGTGCTCTATATGATACCCTTTATCTATGAGAAGCGATTCCAGCGCAGGATCACACAGAGGCGTGATTTTGAAAATGCATGGTGTCTGCCACCGCCGGTAAATTTGTTCGCAGTAGGTCACTTTTTCTTCAAAAGGAAGGATGGAAGGACCAATTTGCTCTACGGAATTGGTACGGTGTGTATAAAAGTAGGAAAAACGCAGAAGCCAGCCGTCATAGACCTGCATCTGATGAGACGGCCATGCGTTAAGGGAAAGATCCTCAATGGTTTTGATGTCAAATGTCATAAGTATCTCCTTCATTCCATAATCATAGCCTATTATATAAGAAAATACGGTAACAGGCAAAAGGAAAAAGAGAAAAAACATAAATTTTTGTGTACATATTTTAAATAAGATGATAGAATAATTAGATGAAAACACAAAAAGAGCGAGGAGAAGTTAACTATGTCAAAATTTTTAAAGGTTATTGTTAATTTATTCCTGGTATGTGCGATTCTGGTAGGTGCGGCGATTCTGGTACCGCCGCTTATGGGCATATCCACTACGGTGATCGATTCTTCTTCAATGGATACAAATCTCCCTGTTGGTTCAGTTACCTATGCCAGAGATGTGGATGTGACTGACATTGCGATCGGTGATAAGCTGATATATGAGAGCGATGCCAGGACCTATGTTTATGTGGTAGAAGAAGCAGATGCGGGATCCGGCAGATTCCTGGTTCGGGATACAAGAAATGCTTCCGGCCAGCCGGAAGAAATTACACTTCGCAATGTTGCTTCTGAGGTCGTGATTACTGTTCCGTTTATCGGTTATGTCATGATGGCGATGCACAGTATGGAAGGCCTGATTATTATAGGTCTTGTGGTGCTGTTTATTATTATCCTCTTTATTTTATCAGAACTCTGGAAAAAACCGGAGGAGGATGAGGAGGCCGATGAGGAATCGGCGGAAGAGACCGAGGAGATCATTGCTCCGGCAAATGAGCAGCCGTATTCGCCGGAGATGCCGGTTGCGGATACCATGTCGGAAGAAGAGGCCATGGCTCTTGCGAGAGAGGAACTGGTTCGCGCAGTTACTGCCAGCCAGATCGGCGAGAACGAAACTGCCGAAGAAGAGTCCCGGCCGAATCAGGAGAATGAACCTGTGGAAGAACCGTCTTTGGAACCGGAACAGATTCAGGAAGAAATTTTATCCCGGGAAGAGGTGGAAGAAGAGATCCCGAAGGAAGATCTTAATACATTCATCCCGGTGCCCAGACTGACCGCAGAGGAACTGCTGAAAAAGGCAGAGGCATCCGGAGAACAGCCGAATGTTGTGCGGGATGAAAATCTGGGGGTTACGATTCTGGACTATTCGAACCTGATCTGATACGGGAGAGGAACAGTCGAAATCAGCCAGGATTGTATTAAAAAAAATACAAAAAAAATGAAAAACCCCTTGCATAAGCAGGGGGTTTCGTGTATACTAAACAACGTTGTGACATGATAGCGATGAAGCGTGAGGTTGCTGCCCACTGTGGCAGGTTTTCCGTGGAGCGAATGTCAAGTTAGGAAACTGGCGACAAGTCACTGTACAAGTTAACAGGTCCGTCGGAAAGATGGAAACACGTGTGTTAAGCATTGGGACACACACGGAGATGTGTACAGTCACCGCTTGTCGTACTATTTAAAAGTGCGAAAAGGAGGCGGCTTTTTTTATGGCAAGTCAAGTAATGAGAATCACACTGAAAGCTTACGATCATCAGTTAGTAGATGCATCTGCGGGCAAAATTATCGAAACTGTAAAAAAGAATGGAGCAACGGTGAGCGGCCCGGTACCTCTTCCGACAAAAAAGGAAGTAGTTACAATTTTGAGAGCGGTTCATAAATACAAAGACTCCAGAGAACAGTTCGAGCAGAGAACTCATAAGAGACTTATTGATATCATTGCTCCGACACAGAAAACGGTTGATGCATTATCCCGTTTGGAGATGCCGGCAGGTGTTGATATCGACATCAAAATGAAAACCAAATAATAAAAAGTCAAACAATGAAACACCCTGCGGGTGTACCAAGACGTTCATAAAGCGTGGACGAGAAAAAGTGAAAGTAATCCTGAAGGACTTATATAGAAGTAATGCAATGCATTCCACTTATATAACTGTTCTAGAATGATTACCGGAAAACGGCAATCCGCTGTAGAAAAGCAGGAGGTAAAAGGAATGAAGAAAGCAATCTTAGCTACAAAAGTCGGAATGACTCAAATCTTCAACGAAGACGGTTCTTTGACACCGGTAACTGTATTACAGGCAGGACCGTGTTTTGTAACACAGGTCAAAACTGTAGAAAACGATGGATACAGTGCAGTTCAGGTTGGCTTTGCTGACAAGAGAGAAAAGCTGGTCAACAAACCTCTGAAAGGTCAGTTTGACAAAGCAGGTGTATCTTACAAGAGATTTGTTCGCGAATTTAGATTCGAGAACGCAGAAGAGTATCAGTTGGGTCAGGAAATCAAAGCTGACATCTTCGCAGCAGGTGACAAGGTTGATGCAACCGCTGTTTCAAAAGGTAAAGGTTTCCAGGGCGCAATCAAGAGATTCAATCAGCACAGAGGACCGATGGCTCATGGTTCCAAATACCATCGTCACGCAGGTTCCAACGGTGCATGTTCTGATCCGAGCCGCGTATTCAAAGGAAAGGGAATGCCGGGTCACATGGGCAGCAAGAAAGTTACCATCCAGAACCTTGAGGTTGTTCGCGTTGATGCAGAGAATAATCTGATTCTGGTTAAGGGATCTGTTCCGGGACCAAAGAAAGCAATGATTACAATTAAAGAAACCGTTAAAACGGTAGAATAATTTCGTTGGAAGGAGGAACACACAGATGGCTAACGTATCTGTTTACAATATGGAAGGCAATGTAGTTGGAACGATTGAACTTAATGATGCTGTTTTCGGCGCAGAAGTTAAGGAAAATTTAGTACATCAGGCAGTTGTTCAGCAACTGGCAAACAAACGTCAGGGAACACAGAAAGCAAAAACCCGTTCTGAAGTTTCTGGTGGCGGAAGAAAACCGTGGAGACAGAAAGGAACCGGTCATGCAAGACAGGGTTCAACAAGAGCTCCGCAGTGGACCGGCGGTGGAATTGTATTTGCTCCGGTACCCAGAGATTACTCTTTCAAAATGAACAAGAAAGAGAAGAGAGCAGCTCTGAAATCCGCTCTTACAAGCAAAGTTCAGGAAGAAAAACTGATCGTTCTGGATGAGCTGAAATTCGGAGAAATCAAAACAAAAAATATGCAGAATGTACTGAACAACTTAAAAGTTGAAAAGGCTCTGGTAGTACTCAGCGACAACGATCAGAATGTCGTTATGTCTGCTAAGAATATGCCGAACGTACAGACTGCTTCCGCAGGCACAATCAACGTATACGACGTTCTGAAGTATACAACACTGATCCTGACAAAGGATGCAGTTGCATCAATTGAGGAGGTGTACGCATAATGGCAAACGTTCAGTATTATGACGTAATTCTGAAACCGGTGGTTACAGAAAAAAGTATGAATGCAATGGCTGAAAAGAAATATACATTCCTTGTTCATCCGGAAGCAAACAAGTCAATGATCAAAGAAGCTGTTGAAAAAATGTTCGAAGGAACAAAAGTAAAAAGTGTTAACACCATGAACCGCGACGGCAAAACAAAAAGACGCGGAATGACTTTTGGAAAAACTGCTAAAACCAAGAAAGCGGTTGTGACACTGACTGAGGACAGCAAAGATATTGAGATTTTTGAAGGGTTGTAAGCCGAATCCGGCTGAGCGAACATACCCGCATTTCGTCGATCATTCGACAAATTATACGCAGAAAAGCGTGATAACAAACATTCGAAAGGAGAAAAAGTAATGGGAATCAAAACATATAACCCATATACACCTTCCAGACGCCACATGACAGGTTCTGATTTCTCTGAGATTACAAAATCCACTCCGGAGAAATCTCTGGTAACCTCTCTTAATAAGAACGCTGGACGTAACAATCAGGGAAAGATCACAGTAAGACACCGCGGAGGCGGAAGCAGAAGAAAATACAGAATCATTGATTTCAAGAGAAATCACAAAGATGGTATTCCGGCAAATGTATTGGCTATTGAATACGATCCGAACAGAACAGCAAACATCGCACTGATCTGCTATGCAGATGGTGAGAAAGCATATATCCTTGCTCCGGCAGGATTAAAAGTTGGAATGAAAGTTATGAGTGGTCAGGAAGCCGAAGTACGTATCGGTAACTGCCTGCCGCTTTCGGAAATTCCGGTTGGTACTATGGTTCATAACGTTGAGATGCATCCGGGCAAAGGCGGACAGATGGTTCGTTCTGCCGGAAATGGCGCTCAGTTAATGGCAAAAGAAGGTAAATACGCAACTCTGCGTCTGCCTTCAGGTGAAATGAGAATGGTTCCGCTTGTTTGCAGAGCTACTGTTGGTGTTGTTGGCAACGGTGAACACAACCTGATCAATATCGGTAAAGCCGGCCGCAAACGCCATATGGGTATCAGACCTACCGTACGTGGTTCTGTTATGAACCCCAACGACCATCCGCATGGTGGTGGTGAAGGTAAGTGTGGTATCGGACGTCCGGGCCCGAGCACACCGTGGGGCAAACCTGCTCTTGGTCTGAAGACCAGAAAGAAAAACAAACAGTCTAACAAGTTAATCGTAAGAAGAAGAGATGGTAAAGCGTTAACTAAATAAAGGAGGTTAGAACCAAATGGCTCGTTCACTGAAAAAAGGTCCGTTCGCAGATGAGAGCTTATTAAAGAAAGTAGATGCTCTGAATGCTGCTGGCGAAAAAACAGTTATTAAAACCTGGTCACGTCGTTCAACAATCTTCCCGAGTTTCGTAGGACATACAATCGCTGTTCACGATGGAAGAAAGCATGTGCCGGTATATGTTACCGAAGATATGGTTGGTCACAAACTTGGTGAGTTCGTTGCAACAAGAACTTACAGAGGACATGGCAAAGACGATAAGAAAACAGGTAAGAAATAATATATGGAACCGAAGCACCCCTTAATTGGGGTGTGAGGGCGGTCCTGGAGAATTAGGACTTTGTATAATGAGGAAATATCCGTTGGGTATACCGGGATGTCCGCATAAAGCGGACGATAATAAGGAAACACCCGGGAGGGTGTACAATGATATCCGATCAATTCGGATGCCAATCAGAAAGGAGTAAATTGTCATGGCAAAAGGACATAGATCTCAAATTAAGAGAGCAAGAAATGCCAATAAAGATACAAGACCGTCTGCTAAGTTATCTTACGCTAGAATGTCTGTACAGAAAGCATGTTTTGTACTCGATGCCATCCGTGGTAAAGATGTGCAGACTGCACTTGGTATTCTGGCATACAGCCCGAGATATGCTTCAAGTGTAATCAAGAAACTTTTAGAATCAGCAATCGCAAATGCTGAGAACAACAATGGTATGAGTGCTGAAAACTTATATGTAGCAGAGTGCTACGCAAACAAGGCACCGACCATGAAGAGAATCAGACCGAGAGCACAGGGTAGAGCATACAGAATTGAGAAACGTACAAGTCATATCTCTATCGTATTAGATGAAAGGTAAGGAGGGCGAACATGGGACAGAAAGTTAATCCGCACGGCCTTAGAGTCGGCGTAATTAAAGACTGGGATTCCAGATGGTATGCAGAAGATAATTTCGCTGATTATTTAGTTGAAGATTATAATATCAGAACATTTCTGAAAAAGAAATTATATAGCGCAGGTGTTTCCAAGATTGAGATCGAGAGAGCATCTGACCGTGTAAAAGTAATCATTTTCACTGCAAAACCGGGTATCGTTATCGGTAAAGGCGGAGCAGAAATTGAAAAAGTAAAAGCTGAACTTCAGAAATACACCGATAAGAAAATTATCGTTGATATCAAAGAAGTAAAGAGACCGGACAGAGATGCTCAGCTGGTTGCAGAGAATATCGCACTTCAGCTTGAAAACCGTATTTCTTTCCGTCGTGCAATGAAATCTACCATGTCAAGAACAATGAGAGCAGGTGCTCTTGGAATCAAGACTTCCGTATCCGGACGTCTGGGTGGAGCAGATATGGCTCGTACCGAGTTCTACAGTGAGGGAACCATTCCGCTGCAGACACTTCGTGCAGATATTGACTATGGTTTCGCTGAGGCAGATACCACTTATGGTAAAGTTGGTGTAAAAGCCTGGGTATACAATGGTGAGGTACTTCCGACTAAAGCATCTAAGGAAGGGAGCGAGAAATAATTATGTTAATGCCGAAAAGAGTAAAACGTCGTAAACAGTTCCGTGGATCTATGAAAGGTAAAGCCTTAAGAGGCAATGTAATTAACTACGGTGAATATGGTCTTATCGCAACTGAGCCCTGCTGGATCAAATCCAACCAGATTGAGGCTGCCCGTGTTGCTATGACTCGTTACATCAAACGTGGTGGTAAAGTTTGGATCAAGATTTTCCCGGATAAACCAGTAACTGCAAAACCGGCTGAAACTCGTATGGGTTCCGGTAAAGGTGCTCTGGAATACTGGGTAGCAGTTGTTAAACCAGGACGTGTCATGTTCGAAATCGCAGGTGTACCTGAAGAAGTCGCTCGTGAAGCTTTACGTCTTGCTATGCACAAGTTGCCTTGCAAATGTAAAATCGTTTCTCGTGCACAATTAGAAGGCGGTGATAACAGTGAAAATTAATAAATATGTAGAAGATTTACAGACAAAATCAGCTGCAGAATTAAATGAAGAATTAGTAGCTGCTAAAAAGGAATTATTTAACTTGAGATTTCAGAATGCAACACACCAGTTGGAAAACACCAGCAGAATCAAAGATGTTCGCAGGAACATTGCCAGAATTCAGACAGTGATTGCCAAGAAAGCAAATGCTGCAAAGGAGGCGTAATCAATGGAGAGAAATCTTAGAAAAACCCGTCAGGGCAAAGTTATAAGCAACAAAATGGATAAAACAATCGTGGTTGCAATCGAGGATCACGTAAAACATCCTCTTTACAAAAAAATTGTAAAGAAAACTTATAAGCTGAAAGCACATGATGAGCACAACGAGTGCAGCATCGGTGATACCGTAAAAGTTATGGAAACAAGACCTTTATCAAAAGATAAGAGATGGAGACTTGTTGAAGTAGTAGAGAAGGTTAAATAATTAGGAGGATACAAGAATGATTCAGCAGGAAAGTAGACTTAGAGTCGCTGACAATACTGGTGCAAAAGAGATCCTTTGTATCCGTGTATTAGGTGGTTCAACAAGAAGATATGCCAATATCGGCGATGTTATCGTTGCTACAGTCAAAGATGCAACACCAGGCGGCGTTGTAAAAAAAGGTGACGTAGTAAAAGCTGTTGTAGTTCGTACTGTAAAAGGTGCTCGTCGTAAAGATGGTTCTTACATCCGCTTCGACGAAAACGCTGCAGTTATCATCAAAGATGACAAGACACCAAAAGGAACCCGTATCTTTGGGCCGGTTGCCAGAGAGCTTCGTGAGAAACAGTTCATGAAAATTGTTTCCTTAGCTCCGGAAGTATTATAGGAGGTACGACATGTCTGCAATGAAAATCAAAAAAGGCGACACTGTTAAAGTAATCGCCGGAAAAGATAAAGACAAAGAAGGCAAAGTGCTCGCTGTTAATAAAAAAGACAATACTGTGATCGTTGAAGGTACTAACATGGTTACAAAACATGCAAAACCGTCAGCAGCAAATCAGCAGGGTGGTATTATTAACAAAGAAGCACCGATCCATATTTCTAACGTAATGTATGTTCATAAAGGAAAAGCTACAAGAATCGGCTTTACCATGGACGGAGATAAAAAAGTTCGTGTTGCAAAATCAACAGGCGAAAAGATTGATTAATTTGAGAGAGGAGGCAAATTACTGTGAGTAGACTTAGAGAGATTTACGAAAATGAAATCGTAGATGCAATGATCAAAAAGTTTGAATACAAAAACATTATGGAAGTGCCAAAACTCGACAAAATTGTAGTCAATATGGGTGTTGGTGAAGCAAAAGACAATGCAAAACTTCTGGATGCAGCAATCAGCGATATGGAGCTGATCACCGGACAGAAAGCTGTTAAGACAAGAGCTAAAAATTCAGTCGCTAACTTCAAAATCAGAGAAGGTATGGCTATCGGATGTAAAGTAACCTTAAGAGGCGAGAAAATGTATGAGTTCGCTGATCGTCTGATCAATCTGGCTCTTCCGCGTGTACGTGACTTCCGTGGTGTTAACCCCAATGCTTTTGACGGCAGAGGAAATTATGCTCTTGGTATTAAAGAGCAGCTGATTTTCCCGGAAATCGAGTATGATAAAGTTGATAAAGTAAGAGGTATGGACGTTATCTTCGTAACAACAGCTAAAACTGATGAAGAAGCCCGTGAATTACTGAAATTATTCAACATGCCGTTTGCAAAGTAAAAGGAGGAGACTTTTCATGGCTAAGACATCTATGAAAATTAAACAGCAGCGCAAACAGAAATTCTCCACAAGAGAATACAATCGCTGCAGAATCTGTGGACGTCCACATGCATATTTAAGAAAATACGGAATCTGCCGTATCTGTTTCCGTGAATTAGCATACAAAGGTCAGATCCCGGGTGTTAAAAAAGCTTCCTGGTAGACCGAAAGCAGCTTAATGAGAGCGAGTTAAAAACGAAGCTCGAATTTAGTGTGAGGTCGTTCGCGACCCTTATCGAGCGCAGGAAAGCGCGAGGTTAGTAGAGCGAACATACCCGTAAAGCAACTTGATGAAATATTAAAGGAGGAGAATTCCACATGACAATGAGCGATCCGATTGCAGATATGCTTACAAGAATTCGTAATGCAAATACTGCAAAACATGATACAGTAGATGTTCCGGCATCTAAAATGAAAATAGCGATTGCAAATATCCTTGTTGATGAAGGTTACATTGCGAAATATGATTTGATCGAAGACGGAAGTTTCAAAACAATCCGCATCACCCTGAAATACGGTGCTGATAAGAACGAGAAAATCATTACCGGTCTTAAGAGAATTTCCAAACCGGGTCTGCGTATTTACGCAAATGCAGAAGAGCTGCCGAAAGTACTTGGCGGACTTGGCATCGCTATCGTATCCACCAACAAAGGTGTGATCACTGATAAAGAGGCAAGAAAACTTGGCATTGGCGGAGAAGTTCTTGCTTTTGTATGGTAGACCGAAAGCAACTTAATGAGAGCGAGTTGAAAACGAAGCTCGAAAAGACCTCGCTAAGTGGACGAGGTGTGCATTCGCACTAGGCTCGAATATATCTCGCCAAGTGCTGAGAGCAAGGAAACACCATCGCCACTAAGCTCGAAAAGACCTCGCTAAGTGGACGAGGTGTGCATTCGCACTAGGCTCGAATATATCTCGCCAAGTGCTCATAGCAACTGAAAACAGAAGGGAACCACACAAGCGTCCCTTCCGAAAATCTAAGTTAGGAGGAAAATACAGATGTCACGTATAGGTAGACTTCCTGTAACAGTACCGGCCGGTGTAACGGTTGAGGTAGCAGAAAATAATATGGTTACTGTAAAAGGACCGAAGGGAACTTTGGAACAGCAGTTACCGAAAGAAATGGATATTAAAGTAGAAGATGGTCATGTAGTAGTAACAAGACCGAACGATTTGAAGAAAATGAAATCCTTACATGGCTTAACCAGAACTCTGATCAACAACATGGTTGTTGGTGTTACAGAGGGCTATGCTAAGAAACTCGAGGTAAACGGTGTTGGTTACAGATGTCAGAAACAGGGTAAGAAACTGGTTCTCAACCTTGGATATTCTCATCCGGTAGAGATGGAAGATCCGGAAGGTCTTGAGTCTGTAGTAGAAGGAAACACGATTACTGTTAAAGGTATTAACAAAGAAAAAGTTGGCCAATACGCAGCTGAAATCAGAGATAAGAGAAAACCGGAACCGTATAAAGGAAAAGGTATCAAGTATGCTGATGAAGTGATCAGACGTAAAGTTGGTAAGACTGGTAAGAAATAAGTAAGGAGAGTGTGAAAATGGTTAGTAAGGTATCAAGAGCGAAAGTTCGTCAGAAAAAACATAGAAGATTACGTAATCATATCAGCGGCACTGCACAGAGACCGAGATTAGCAGTATTCCGCAGTAATAACCATATGTATGCGCAGATCATCGACGATACAGTTGGACATACACTTGTTTCCGCTTCTACTCTTCAGGCAGATGTGAAAGCAGAGTTAGAAAAAACCAACAACGTTGAAGCAGCAGCAAAGCTTGGCACCGTGATCGGTAAAAGAGCAATCGATGCAGGTATTAAAGAAGTAGTCTTTGACCGAGGCGGCTTTATATATCAGGGTAAGATCCAGGCATTAGCAGAAGCAGCCAGAGAAGCTGGCTTAGAATTCTAGAAAGGGAGACGAACACATGAAGCATACGATTATTGATACAAGCGCTATGGAATTACAAGAAAAAGTAGTCGCTATCAAACGTGTAACCAAGGTTGTTAAAGGTGGTCGTAACATGCGGTTCACTGCCCTGGTTGTAGTTGGTGACGGAAATGGTCACGTTGGAGCAGGTTTGGGAAAGGCTACTGAAATCCCGGAAGCAATCCGTAAAGGTAAAGAGGACGCTACAAAGAAACTTGTATCCGTAGCACTTGATGAAAACAACAGTATTACACATGATTTTATCGGAAAATTCGGAAGCGCTTCTGTATTGCTCAGAAGAGCTCCGGAAGGTACCGGTGTTATCGCAGGTGGTCCGGCTCGTGCCGTACTTGAGCTGGCTGGTATTAAAAACATCCGTTCAAAATCTTTAGGTTCCAACAATAAGCAGAACGTAGTTCTGGCTACCATCGAAGGTTTAAGACAGTTAAAGACTCCGGAAGAAGTAGCAAGACTCCGTGGAAAATCTGTTGATGAGATTCTTGCTTAAGGAGGATTAGAAAATGGCAGAGAAGTTAAAAATCACATTGGTAAAATCCACAATCGGTGCGATTCCGAAACACAAAGCAACGGTTGCAGCGCTTGGATTAAAGAAGCTGAACAAAACTGTTGAGTTGCCGGATAATGCAGCTGTTCGTGGAATGGTTAAACAGGTGCAGCATCTGGTAAAAGTTGAAGAAGTATAAGAGACAATAGATAGAAGGAGGTGCCATAATGGATTTATCAAATTTAAGCCCGGCAGAGGGTTCCAGACAGAATGATAATTTCAGAAGAGGCCGTGGACATGGTTCAGGTAATGGCAAAACAGCCGGAAAAGGACACAAAGGTCAGAAAGCACGTTCCGGTGCTACAAGACCGGGCTTTGAAGGTGGTCAGATGCCTTTATACAGACGTCTTCCGAAAAGAGGTTTCACAAATAGAAACTCTAAAGACATCGTTGCAATTAATGTAAGCGTTTTGGATCGTTTTGAGGACGGCGCTGAAGTTACCGTAGAGAGCCTTTTAGCAAGTGGAGCAATTTCTCGCGCTGGAGACGGCGTAAAGATTCTTGGAAACGGAGAAATCTCCAAAAAACTGACTGTTAAAGTTAATGCTGTAAGCGAAAGTGCAAAGGCAAAAATTGAGGCTGCAGGTGGAACTGTAGAGGTGATCTAGTGTTTAAGACATTTATTGATGCTTTTAAGATCAAAGAAATCCGCAGAAAGATAGGATATGTGCTGCTTATGCTGGTTGTTATTCGAATCGGCTCACAGGTTCCCGTTCCGGGAACCGACAATGCAGCTCTTCAGAGTTTCTTTGCATCTCAGACAAACGGTGCATTCAATTTTCTGGATGCCTTTACCGGCGGGTCTCTTTCTAATTTTTCAATCCTGGCGTTGAGTATTACGCCGTACATCACATCATCTATTATCATGCAGCTTTTGACCATTGCTATTCCGGCGCTGGAAGAGATGCATAAAGATGGTGAAGATGGAAGAAAGAAAATTCAGGAAATCACAAGATATCTTACGGTTGGTCTGGCCCTCTTTGAGTCCGTAGCCATGTCGATCGGATTTGGTAATCAGGGACTGCTGGCAGAAGTTAACTTTGTATCGGTAGCAATTGTTACAGCATCTCTGACAGCCGGCTCAGCGTTCCTTATGTGGGTCGGTGAGCAGATTACGGAAAAAGGTGTTGGAAACGGTATTTCTATGGTACTGTTGATCAATATCATTTCCAGAGTCCCGAATGACTTCGTTCGCCTTTTCGAACAGTTTATTCAGGGCAAGAGCCTGGCAAAAGGCGCACTTTCGGCAATTATCATTCTTGCGATTGTACTGGTGCTGATCGTACTTGTTCTGGTTCTGAATGGAGCACAGAGAAACATTCCGGTACAGTATTCCAAAAAAATGCAGGGAAGAAAGATGGTTGGCGGTCAGTCCACACATATCCCGCTGAAAGTCAATACAGCTGGCGTTATTCCGGTTATTTTCGCATCATCACTGATGTCTTTGCCGGGAATTATCGCACAGTTTGCAGGAAAAGCCAATGGTACAGGCTGGGGAAGCAAAATTATTAATATGCTGAATTCAAACAACTGGTTTAAATTCAGTGAACCGTTATACAGTATAGGTCTTATCCTGTACATTGTACTGGTTGTCTTCTTCGCATATTTCTACACATCCATTACATTCAATCCGTTGGAGATTGCAGATAATATGAAGAAGCAGGGCGGTTTTATACCAGGTATTCGTCCGGGTAGACCGACATCGGATTATCTGAACAAGATCCTGAATTACGTCATATTTATTGGTGCTGCAGGTCTTTGCATCGTTTGTGTAATCCCGTTCTTCTTTAACGGTGTATTTGGCGCAAACGTATCCTTTGGCGGAACATCAATTATCATTATCGTAGGCGTTATTCTGGAGACTGTAAAACAGATTGAATCTATGATGCTGGTACGTAATTACAAAGGTTTTTTAAATGACTAATGAGGTTGGGGACAGTGATTTTTCATCTGTCCCTACTGGTCGTTTATTCACGTGAGTATCACGTAAAATAAATAAATTACAGGAGGATGGATTTATGAGAATTATCATGTTGGGAGCGCCGGGAGCAGGCAAAGGTACACAGGCAAAGCAGGTAGCAGGTAAATACAATATTCCTCACATTTCAACCGGAGATATTTTCCGTGCTAACATCAAAGGCGGTACTGAGTTGGGCAAAAAAGCGAAAGAGTACATGGACAAAGGTGCACTGGTGCCGGATGAGCTGGTTGTTGATCTGGTTGCAGATCGTATTAAGCAGGATGACTGCAAAAACGGATATGTTTTTGATGGTTTTCCAAGAACGATTCCGCAGGCAGAGGCACTGGACAAAGCACTGGAAGAGATGGGAAGCAAGATCGATTATGCTATCGACATTGATGTACCGGATGAGAATATCATAAATCGTATGTCCGGAAGAAGAGCATGCCTTGCATGCGGCGCTACATACCATGTTCAGTTTAATGCACCGAAAGCAGAAGGAATCTGTGATGTCTGCGGCAAAGAACTGGTATTGAGAGATGATGACAAACCGGAGACCGTAAAAACACGTCTTCAGGTTTATCACACACAGACACAGCCTTTGATTGATTATTATTCCCAAAAAGGCGTTTTAAAGTCTGTAGACGGCACACAGGACGTTGCAGACGTATTTCAGTCAATTGTTGACGTATTAGGAGCATAAAGCATGTCAGTATCTGTTAAGACAGAAAGAGAAATTGAATTAATGCGTAAAGCAGGACATCTTCTCGAGCAAGTTCATAATGAACTTGCCGAGATGATTCGTCCCGGAATATCTACGCTGGACATTGATCAGGCGGGGGAAAAACTGATCCGCAAGATGGGTTGTATCCCGAATTTCCTCAATTATAATGGCTACCCGGCATCTATCTGTGTATCGGTAAATGAAGAAGTGGTTCACGGAATTCCAAACCGTCACAGAATCTTGCAGGAAGGTGATATTGTAAGCCTGGACGCAGGTCTTATTTACAAAGGATATCATTCTGATGCAGCAAGAACCCATGCTGTGGGACAGATCAGCCCGGAAGCACAGAAATTAATTGAAGTTACACGTCAGAGTTTTTTCGAAGGCATTAAATTCGCAAAAGCAGGCCATCATTTATATGAAATATCCGCTGCAATCGGCAATTATGCCGAGAGTTTTGGCTACGGCGTCGTTACTGACCTGGTAGGTCACGGTATCGGTACGCATCTTCATGAAGATCCGCAGATCCCGAATTTCCCACAGAAAAGAAGGGGAATTCGGCTTGTACCCGGCATGACGCTGGCTATTGAACCGATGATTAATATGGGACGCCCGGATGTAGCCTGGCTGGATGATGACTGGACCGTGGTAACGCAGGATGACTCCTGGTCCGCACATTATGAAAACACAGTCCTGATTACGGAAGGAGAACCTGAACTTCTGACTCTGACTGACTGGAAACAGTGAGGAGGCTTTCATGGAGTACGAACCGGGTATGATGGCAAGGTCCCTGGCCGGGCATGACCGGAATCGGATATATGTAATCGTAAAAGAAGAAGGCGCATATGTATATCTGGCTGACGGCAGGCTCCGGACCTGTGACCGGCCGAAAAAGAAGAAAAAGAAACACATTCAATTAATCAGTGCCATTCCGGAGGAACTTTCCGAGAAATTCCAAACGGGTGCAGCTGTTCGAAATGAAGATATCAAACGAGTAATAGGAGGAATTGTCCATGTCTAAAGCAGATGTAATCGAAGTAGAAGGAACCGTTTTAGAAAAACTGCCGAACGCCATGTTCAAAGTCGAGCTGGAGAACAAGCATGTAGTTCTGGCACATATCAGCGGAAAGCTGAGAATGAATTTTATTCGTATTCTTCCGGGAGATAAAGTAACCATTGAGCTTTCTCCCTACGACCTGTCAAAAGGCAGAATCATTTGGAGAGATAAATAAAAACAATCATATAAAGTAAAATTATTTGGAATACAGGAAAAAAATCCTTGCAATTTGGTATAGCGGATGCTATACTATAAACCGAGCTTTCGCGAGAAGTCTTTTTTTTGTGCGCGCAAAAGTTCGGAAATGAATACCCAATGGGAAAGGAGGGTTTCCTGATGAAGGTCAGATCATCTGTAAAACCTATTTGCGAGAAATGCAAAGTCATTAAAAGAAAAGGATCTATCAGAATCATCTGTGAGAATCCGAAACACAAACAGCGTCAAGGTTGACCGAAAGCAACTTAATGAGTACGAGCCGTAAGGCGAAGTAGGAATTTAGTGCGATACATTAGCTGACTCAGTGAAAGTAAGAAGCTTAGTCAACAAATGTGTGGAGTAGGTCGTTTACGAAGTTTAATATGCGCAGGAAGCGCAGAATTTGTTAAGTGAACATACCTTAGTTTGTGATGAATTAGGCGGCTGTAGTCGTGCGTTTTAGCCGCGCATGGCTATTTATATATGATGCAGTTACACGAGCATGTAATTGTGTGGAAATAACGCGGCCACGCAAATTTTTGCTGCATTATATTGCTTAATACCGGTGTGTCATTTCACCGGAAAGGTCGTGCCGGGAGGCATGGCTGGACGTTCATACCGGCGTCCCAATTAAGAAAGATATGTTGTACTGCGAAATCATGCATAACCCTGTAAAAATTGCCCGAATGGGCCCGGATTTCAGAATATCCGGAGGGGAAAAGACTGAAAGTCGTATGACACAAGCTTGTTTGTGCTCATCGTTTTCGGATTTATCTATGGCGCACAGCCGTAATCTTACAGCATGATTATGCCAAGTGCAGAAAAATGTGAATTTTAAAGAAAAATGGAGGAAAAATCACATGGCTCGTATAGCTGGAGTAGATTTACCAAGAGAAAAACGTGTAGAAATCGGATTAACTTACATTTATGGTATCGGACGCGCAAGTGCAGACCGTATCTTAAAAGCAGCAAATGTTAACCCGGACACACGTGTCAGAGATTTAACTGACGAAGAAGTAGCAAGAATCAAAGACGTTATTGATGAGACTCAGGTGGTGGAAGGTGATCTTCGCCGTGAAGTAGCGATGAACATCAAGAGACTGCAGGAAATCGGATGCTACAGAGGTATCCGTCACAGAAAAGGACTTCCGGTTCGTGGTCAGAAAACAAAGACTAACGCAAGAACACGTAAGGGTCCGAAGAGAACAGTAGCTAACAAGAAGAAATAATTAAGAAAACAGGAGAAAGTAGGTTAGTTTTTTATGGCAAAGCAGGTTAAGAAAACGACAAAGCGTCGTGTAAAGAAAAACGTTGAACGCGGACAGGCACATATTCAGTCATCTTTTAACAATACCATTGTTACTCTGACCGATGCTGAAGGAAATGCTTTATCGTGGGCAAGTGCTGGTGGTCTTGGATTTAGAGGTTCAAAGAAATCTACTCCTTACGCAGCTCAGATGGCAGCTGAGACAGCTGCAAAAGCAGCAATCGTTCATGGATTAAAATATGTAGATGTTATGGTTAAAGGTCCTGGTTCAGGAAGAGAAGCAGCAATCCGTGCACTTTCCGCATGTGGTATTGAAGTAACCAGCATCCGTGACGTAACACCGGTTCCGCATAACGGTTGTCGCCCACCAAAACGTAGAAGAGTCTAATTAGGAGGTCCGAATACTATGGCAGTTAATAGAGTACCGGTTCTTAAAAGATGCAGATCTCTGGGTATGGATCCGATCTATTTAGGAATTGATAAAAAATCCACAAGAGAATTAAGAAGAGCAAACAGAAAAATGTCCGAGTACGGACTTCAGCTTCGTGAGAAACAGAAAGCAAAATTTATTTACGGCGTTCTTGAAAAACCTTTCCGTAACTACTATGAGAAAGCTGATAAAATGCCGGGTATGACAGGTGCTAACCTGATGCAGATGCTGGAGCTGAGACTGGATAACGTTATTTTCCGTCTTGGTTTTGCAAGAACAAGAAAAGAAGCAAGACAGATTGTTGACCACAAACATGTACTGGTTAACGGCAAACAGGTAAACATTCCTTCTTACCAGGTAAAAGCCGGCGATACAGTAGAAATCAAAGAAAACAAGAAGAGTTCTGTGAGATACAAAGGTATTTTGGAAGTAACCGGCGGCAGACTTGTTCCGGAATGGCTTGAGTCCGATCAGGAAAACCTGAAAGGTGTTGTAAAAGAAGCTCCGGCAAGAGAAGTGATCGATGTTCCGGTTAACGAGATGCTTATCGTCGAGTTGTATTCTAAATAATGCCCTGTAAAGCACTGCCCGGTTGGGCATGTATTACAGGATACCCGAAGGGTATTTGTAATAGGTCACCCTCAATAATGAATAACCCAGAAGGAGGGAATATTTAGTGTTTGATTTTAACAAACCGAAGATTGAAATTGCAGAAATATCTGAAGACAGAAAATACGGCCGTTTTATTGTAGAGCCTCTGGAGAGAGGTTATGGTACAACGCTCGGCAATTCCCTGAGAAGAATCATGCTTTCCTCTCTGCCGGGTGCAGCCGTAAGTCAGGTTAAAATCGAAGGCGTACTTCATGAGTTCAGTTCCATCCCAGGTGTAAAAGAGGATGTAACAGAGATTATCATGAATCTGAAAAGTCTTGCAATTCGCAACAACAGCGAATCTGACGAGCCAAAAGTAGCTTACATTGAATATGAAGGTGCCGGAGTTGTAAGAGCATCTGACATTCAGGTGGATCAGGATATCGAAATCATGAATCCGGATCAGGTCATCGCTACGTTGAGCGGCGGTACAGACTGCAAATTGTATATGGAGCTTACCATTACAAAAGGCCGCGGTTATGTGAGTGCAGACAAGGGTAAATCCGACGATATGCCGATAGGTGTTATTGCAGTTGATTCTATCTATACACCGGTAGAACGTGTAAATCTGACCGTTGAAAATACTCGTGTCGGTCAGATTACAGACTTTGATAAGCTGACTCTGGATGTATACACCAAAGGAACACTGGATCCGGAAGAAGCAGTCAGCCTTGCTGCAAAAGTATTAAGTGAGCATCTGAAACTCTTTATCGACCTTACCGAGACAGCAAAATCAACTGAGGTAATGATTGAGAAAGAAGATAACGAGAAAGAAAAAGCACTTGAAATGAACATTGATGAACTGGAACTTTCCGTTCGTTCGTACAACTGCTTGAAGAGAGCCGGTATCAACACAGTAGAAGAACTGTGTGACAGAACTTCTGATGATATGATGAAAGTTCGTAATCTGGGCCGTAAATCCCTGGAAGAAGTGCTGGCTAAACTGAAAGAACTGGGTCTGCAGCTGCGTCCCAGCGATGAATAAGAATAATTTGTAGAGAAAAAGCGACTGTTCAGTAAGTCCGAAGATGCATGAACAGCCGTTCCACAAATGGAGGAGAAATAAGAATGGCAGGATATAGAAAACTTAGCAGAACCGCTAGCCAGAGAAAAGCATTACTTAGAAACCAGGTAACCAATCTGTTATACCATGGTAAAATCGTTACTACCGAAGCAAAAGCAAAAGAGATTCGCGGAATCGCTGAAGGCCTTATTGCTATGGCAGTGAGAGAAAAAGATAACTTTGAAACGGTAAAAGTTACCGCTAAAGTAGCGCGCAAAGATGCCAACGGCAAACGTGTGAAAGAAGTTGTTGACGGTAAGAAAGTTACTGTATATGACGAAGTTGAGAAAGAGATCAAAAAAGATCTTCCTTCCAGACTTCATGCAAGAAGACAGATGAATCGTGTGTTTTATGCAGTGACAGAAGTTCCGAAGGAAAACAAAGGTAAAAAAGCTCATACAAAGAAAATCGACATGGCACAGAAAATGTTTGACGAGATCGCTCCGAAATACGAAGGACGTAATGGTGGTTACACAAGAATCATCAAAATCGCTCAGCGTAAAGGTGATGGCGCTATGAAGGTGCTTATCGAGTTAGTTTAATAGGAACGGATTATGGGTGGTGTATTTTATACACCGCCCTTTTTAAATGGATAGAATAAATGCGGCTCCCTGAAATCTCTTGATCCATTCGCGGCACTGATGCAGATTGAAGTGTATGGAATGGAAGCGATCCAATCGTGCAAAAATATGACAGAATCGGATAAATAAATGAAAAACTTTTCCTTTCCTTTTATTATGGGGTGCGATATAATGTATCCGTAAAGTTCATGAAACAGTAATATATGTTTGAGAGAGCAGGAGGACATATCCATGGCAATTTTAGTAACAGGCGGAGCCGGCTTTATCGGCAGCCATACTTGTGTGGAACTGATTAATGCAGGCTATGAAGTAGTGATTGCAGACAATCTGTATAATTCAAATGAAGTAGTTTTGGAGCGTATTGAGACGATTACCGGTACAAAACCGAAGTTTTATAAAGTTGATATTCTTGACCGGGAAGCTTTGAATCAGGTTTTTGAACAGGAAAAGGTTGATTCAGTGATTCACTTTGCCGGTTACAAGGCGGTTGGCGAGTCTGTGCGTAAACCCATTGAATACTATTATAACAATGTGGCCGGTACACTGGTTTTATGCGATGTTATGCGAAATCACGGTGTTAAGAAGATTGTATTCAGTTCTTCGGCTACTGTTTATGGCGATCCGGCATTTATTCCGATTACAGAAGCATGTCCGAAGGGTCTTACCACGAATCCTTACGGTGAGACAAAATCCATGCTGGAGCGCATTCTGACCGATATCTGGAAAAGCGACAATGAATGGCGGGTAACCCTTCTTCGTTACTTTAATCCGATCGGTGCCCACAAGTCCGGTCTGATGGGTGAAGATCCAAAAGGAATTCCGAACAACCTGGTACCGTATGTCGCTCAGGTGGCAGTCGGCAAGCTGCCTCATGTCAATGTATTTGGCAATGATTATGATACTCCGGATGGAACCGGCGTACGTGACTACATTCATGTAGTAGACCTGGCAATCGGTCATGTAAAAGCAATCGAGGCCCTGGAGCGCACCAATGGCGTGAATATTTACAACCTGGGGACCGGAATCGGCTACAGTGTTCTGGATATTATCAAAGCATTTTCGAAAGCCTGCGGAAAAGAGCTTCCTTATGTGATACAGGGAAGACGTGAAGGGGATATTGCAACCTGTTATGCAGATGCTTCCAAGGCAAAAGAAGAACTCGGCTGGGTAGCAGAGCGTAACCTGGAAGAGATGTGTGAGGATGCCTGGAGATGGCAGTCACAGAATCCGGACGGATATCGCAGCTGATTTTATAAGCAGAACTATGGTGGCATGAAGCGCTTCCACCGGAAGGGCCTGCAAAGCAGTGTGTCCTGTACGGAAATAGAAAGATTTTTACGGGAAAATGAAAATACATATTGAAATCTGAGTAGGAATCGTATTATTATAGTAAAGTATTATTTAACAAGCGAATAGAATAACGACATGTCAATGGGGACTGTCTCCTTGCGCAAAGGCTGATGAAAGCAGGCTTTGCCGGGAGAAGTCCCCATTTTTAATGGGTGTGTCCAGTGAAGCTGAACCGCATCCATGGCAAGAATTCACAGTATTAGAAGATCAGGTCGAATTGCCGTCATAAGAAATGGCGGCATGTTGAAGCCAAGTCTGATCTTGCAGGAGGAAGAGAGATGGCAGTAAAATATGTATTTGTAACCGGCGGTGTTGTTTCTGGGCTGGGAAAAGGAATTACGGCGGCAAGTCTTGGGCGTCTTTTAAAAGCAAGAGGTTACCGGGTGACCATGCAGAAATTTGATCCGTACATTAATATTGATCCGGGAACCATGAATCCCATACAGCACGGCGAGGTGTTTGTAACCGATGATGGCGCTGAGACAGATCTGGATTTGGGACATTATGAACGCTTTATTGATGAGAGTCTGACTCAGAATTCCAATGTGACCACAGGGAAGATCTATTGGTCTGTACTTCACAAAGAACGACGCGGTGATTACGGCGGAGGCACAGTGCAGGTGATACCGCATATCACCAATGAGATTAAGAATCGTTTCTATCGAAATGAGGATGTGAATGAAACCAGTATTGCGATTATTGAAGTGGGCGGCACCGTTGGTGATATCGAGAGTCAGCCTTTCCTGGAAGCAATCCGTCAATTTCAGCACGATGTAGGACACGAAAATGCTATTCTGATCCACGTTACGTTAATTCCGTATCTGCGGGCATCCGGTGAGATGAAGACAAAACCGACTCAGGCCAGTGTAAAAGAGCTGCAGGGAATGGGAATTCAACCGGATATCATTGTATGCCGCTCTGAGCTGCCACTGAATCAGCAGATTAAGGATAAAATTGCCTTGTTCTGTAATGTGCCCAGTAATCATGTGCTGCAGAATCTGGATGTGGAATATTTATATGAGGCACCTCTGGCCATGGAAAAAGAAAAGTTGGCGGATGTTGTCTGCGGCTGTCTCCATATGGAGTGTCCGGATCCGGATCTGACTGACTGGATTGAAATGATTGATGCACTTCGTAATCCTACAAAAGAAGTGACGGTCGCTTTGGTGGGGAAATATATTCAGCTTCACGATGCGTATATCAGTGTGGTGGAAGCTTTGAAGCACGGAGGAATCGGAACTCGTTCCACTGTTCATATTAAGTGGATCGATTCGGAAAAAGTTACGCCGGAAAATGTGGAAGAATTACTGGGGGATGTGGACGGTATTCTTGTTCCGGGCGGTTTTGGTGATCGTGGAATTGACGGAAAAATACATGCTATTCATTATGCACGGGAGCACAAAGTACCTTTCCTGGGCCTTTGCCTTGGCATGCAGCTGTCCATTGTAGAATATGCAAGAAATGTAGTCGGATACGGAGATGCCCACAGCATTGAACTGAACCCGAATACTACACATCCGGTCATAGATCTGATGCCGGATCAGAACGGAATTACTGATATTGGAGGCACATTGCGTCTTGGCGCATATCCGTGTGTTCTGAAAAAAGACAGCAAGGCTTATGAACTGTATGGACAGGAGACCATTCAGGAACGACACAGACATCGTTATGAAGTCAACAATACCTATCGGGATGTACTGGAAGCAAATGGTATGGTGTTGTCGGGCCTTTCTCCGGACGGAAGAATCGTGGAAATGATCGAGCTTCGGGATCATCCCTTCTTTATTGCGACTCAGGCACATCCGGAACTGAAATCAAGACCGAATCGTCCGCACCCGCTGTTCCGCGGGTTTGTGGCAGCTTCGCTGGAGCATAAGGAGAAGAAATAACGGTCGGGATAGTACAGGACAGAAAATATAAGAGTTTCCATCATTCAGCAGCCCCAAATAAAAACATTATTTGGGGTTGCTGAATGCCATTGAGATATAGTAAAATACTTTTTGAAGGGATATGATGTTTGAATATAAAATCTGATTATATGAGATATGAGCTTTTTTTATCAACATTCGGATGAGTCGGGGATACAAACATCCGGATGTTTTTGTCTGGCTGCATTCAGTATTCTGCTGAACAGTCCTATAATAGGAGGTCGCCATGGGATTTTGGATATTTATGTTCATCTGCGAATTATTGATACCGCTCACCATGATTGGGTTTGGAAAACAATTTCTTAAAAAATCGCCGAAAAACATTAATATGATTGTGGGTTACCGTACCAGCCGTTCCATGAAGAGCAAAGAAACGTGGGAATTTGCCCATCACTATTTCGGAAAACTGTGGTTTCGGCTTGGTTGGATCCTTCTTGTTCCGACTGTTATTGGTATGATTTTGGTCATTGGAAAAGAGGAGGATATGGTCGGAAATGTGGGACTTGTCATAAATGTTGTACAGATAGTCGTGATGCTCATACCGATTTATTTTACGGAAAAAGCATTGAAAGAAAGATTCGGATAAACGGTATTCGGATTTGTACAGTGGTTCAGCGGGAAATACAGGGCATTATGCAAATAGAGTTTTCATTATTATTTGGCTGCCGTGAAGCAGCAAGATGGAGAGCAATATGGATAAATTTAAATTTCTAAAAGACCAGAAAGTAGACTCCGGGCTGATCGAGGCTCTTGAGGCTTATCAAAGTCAGTTTGCAGTGGAGGAAGAAGTGTTTCACCGGGTAGTACAACCGCAGATCCCTTTTTTTGGGCGGGAAGTTCTGGAAATGGCTATAGCTGCTCTTTTGCAGGGGGAAAACCTGTTGCTGACCGGCGCGAAAGCTACCGGGAAAAATGTACTGGCAGAGAATCTTGCTTATCTGTTTGGACGTCCGGTTTTTAATGTTTCTTTTCATGTAAATACCAACAGCGGCGATTTGATCGGAACAGATACTTTTGTGGACAATCAGGTTCAGCTCAGGAAGGGAAGCATTTACCAGTGTGCCCAGTATGGCGGCTTTGGCATTCTGGATGAAGTAAATATGGCGAAAAATGACGCAGTTTCCGTGCTTCATGCCACATTGGATTATCGAAGAAGTATAGATGTCCCGGGCTATGACAAAATTGACCTGCATCCGGCGGCTCGATTTATCGGAACCATGAATTATGGCTATGCCGGTACAAAAGAACTGAATGAGGCATTGGTATCCAGATTCCTGGTCATTGATATGCCGGAACAAAACGAGGAAACGCTGGATCAGATTCTGCAGACCTTGTTTCCGAAGCTGAAAAAAGAGGCGAGAGAGCAGTTTATGGGTATTTTTCTGGACCTGCAGACTAAGGCGGGAAACAGTGAGATATCTACAAAGCCGCTGGATCTTCGCGGACTGATTGCAGCTATCCGGACTATGGAGTGCGGATTAAATCCCCATCTTGCCATAAAAATGGGAGTTATAAATAAAACGTTCGATATCTTTGAAAAAGAAATTGTGGAAGATGTCGTTATGACACGAATTCCTGCAGAATGGAATGCTTCTGATGTATGGAAGACGGAATAATAAAAGTAACAGGGGACGATTGCAAACAGAGCATATCAATATAATAAAGTGGGCATATCAATGCAAAATCGATGAAAATAGGAGCATATCAATCTGATATGCTCCATTCTTTTATATTTCTTCCGGATATTCAATCCCTTCCGGGAGCGGATCCCATTCTTTTAATCCGAGGCTTTGTTTGAATTTCGCCTGCTCCATTGTCAAAGGAGGCAGATCCTCTTCCAGATATTCCATCAGTTCACTGACGCCTTCTCTAGTCACATTATTGATCAGAAAAATGCGCTCACAGCCGGCGTTGACCATCCACTGTTTGACCATGGCAATATTTGCATAGGGTGAATCCGTTTTTGTAATAATGCCAATAATCGGTCGTAAAATAAAGGAATGCAGACTTGCACTAAACAGATTAAACGGTTCATCTGCTGCCTGGACGATAGCCACAACATCAGCCTCGAAAGAAAAGCAGGCCAGACCCACACTAAAGCGTTTTGATTCGGCATACTCTCCAGGTGAGTCGATCATACTTTCATCCGTTTTGGTATATTGAGTTTTCTCATAATGAAGCTCCTCACCTTTCAGAGCCTGTACCAGGGAAGTTTTTCCGGCTTCGCTTCTGCCCATCAAAAATAATTTCTTCATTTTTCACCCAGTCCTGTTTCTTAGCTTTTGTGGACTTCACAGGTTTTAAAGCCCAGCTCTTTATCGAAAAATCTGACAACTTCTTCAACCGCAGTCTGTACTTGAGACAATCCACCGGTGATGATCAGAGAACCGCAGAAACGATCCATAAAACCAATCTGCACATCAGCACTTTTCACTGCAGTATCCGCCGCAACAACAACCGCCTCCCAGGGAGTAAACCGGAGCATGCCGATCGATTCACCGGTATGGTCCTCGCCCTCGTGAACGCCGATATGCAGCCCCAGATTCTGATAAATGCAGGTCTGTGACGGACTTATCACATGAGCCAGGCAAACTTCCTTACCGGGAACCCGAACACGGGTCATGCGCAGCTTCTTTCCTTTCAGCTGTTCATAATCACCGTGGAATATTTTTTCCAACAGTTCTTCCTTCGTTATTTGACCCATGGCTGCACTTCCTATCTCTTTGTAATTTTACATACTACATAACCCAGAGTATCACGGAAATAATCAACAATTTCAGTCATGGCAGACATAACATCCGAGATTTCTCCGGTAATGATCAATGTTCCGGTAAATCGATCCGCAAACCCGAGATAGACATTACCGCTTTTAACTGCGATATCAGATGCAATTACGGCTGACTCCGGAGGGGTCATATTCATAATTCCGATGGCAGAGGAACGGTAATCCAACTGCGGATTTAACCCAAGTTTCTGGTATATGATCGGAGCCGGACCGCCCATTACATGTGCAAAGGTGATTTCTTTGCCGGCCACAGTTTCCTGTACAATTCTTATTTGTTCTCCACGTTCATTTGCCATTTGTCTGTTCCTCTCTTTCAGAAATCATTTTGACAGCATCTGCATACACTACCAAATTACCCGTAAAAACAAAATGCCCCAAACAAAATCGTTCAGGACATTTTGTTAAGTCCAATCTTTTCTGCTGTATTTGTCGTGTCAAAAACAATCTGCTTTTATAAAATCATACTATCAGACATTTTTCATGTCAAGTTGAAATCCGATGATAATTGGTCAAAATAATACTGTTTTTAAATGATCAATAAAGATATCCCGGATCCCTTCGTATTCGCCAAGGCCCTTCATGACCGGAGTTACTTCGTATCCGGCTTCTTTAAATTTGCAGTACCAGGATTCCGGATCATCTCCCGCCATATCATTTTTTGCGTGATCTCCGGCTACGATCATAAAGGGTGCCAGAATAACTTCGCGCGGGTGATAGGCATCGATCATACGTTTCAGGCTTTCCATAGAGGGATATGCTTCTACGGTTCCGAGAAAAATATTGGGATAGCCTTTGTCTTTGAATGTATAGTCCAGGGCTGCATATATGGAGTTGGAAAAATGCGTAGTTCCATGTCCCATAAATACCAGTGCCTGATCCGGTTTCAGCCAGGAAAACTCTTTGCCGAGCACTTCGATGACACGGCTGCTGTCCTCCTCAGAGGTAAGCAGAGGTGCACCGAAGGAAATGGATTGAAAAGAATCCCGGAAAGAGAGGGCATCTTCTTTCATCAGATCGTTTTCAATACCGTTGATCACATGGGTTGGCTGTACCAGCACATCCGTAATTCCGTCGGCTTTCATCTGCTCCATGGCCTCTTTTACATTCATAATATGAAGATTATCCCTCGATTTCAGCTTTCGGATGATCATCTTGCTGGTCCATGCCCGGTAAACGGGATAATCCGGGAATGCCTTTCTCATATCATCTTCAATGGCATCGATCGTAACTTTTCTGGTATCATCATGGCTGGTTCCGAAGCTTACAGCCAGAATTGCTTTTTTCTCATTTTTGTTCACCGGTGAAATTCCTCCGTAATGTGTTGTATTCAGATTAGTATCTGCAATATATTTCTCCAGGGTCTTCAGATTCCTGGGAATGGGAAGATTCATTCTCAAAACCCCTTTTCGGCACAGACTGTCAAACAGTTCCAGAACCGCGGGCGGTTCCAGGTTGGTCTGTGCCAGGACACCCCGGTTACTGAAAACCTGCTCTGGCGTGCCGTGCATAAGTACCTGTCCCTCATGGAAAAGCATGATCTGATCCGCCCATTCATAGGCATAGTTTACATCATGCGTTGCCATAAATACCGTGATTCCCGATTCCGTCATTTGATCTACGATCCGGTTGACCATGGCGGTGTGTCTGGGATCCAGGGCAGCAGCCGGTTCATCGAGAATGATGATGTCCGGTTTCATCACAAGGATGTCTGCAATGGAAACCTGTTTTTTTTGCCCTCCGCTGAGGGCATGGGTGGGTTTGTGACGGAAAAGCGTGATTTCCAGTTCGGCGATTACGTCTTCTACCGCACTTTTTACTTCTGCTTCAGGCAGCCCCAGATTCAGTGCGCCAAAAGAAATCTCCTGATAGACGCTGGCGGAGAAGAGCTGGTTATCGGGATCCTGAAAGACGATACCGATCTTGCTCCGGAGTTTCAAAAGACTCTTTTTGTCGTAAGCGTATGGCTCTCCATTATAATAGAGGGTACCGGAAGAAGGTTTGTGGATACCGGTACAACACAGGAAAAAAGTGGATTTTCCGGAACCGTTGGCGCCCATAAAAGCAACCTTTTGCCCGCGTTTTATTTCAAGGGAGAGACCGTTCAGGGAGTGCGATTTTTCGTCGTTGTAAGAAAAGTACAGATCTTCCGCTTTTAATATGATATCATTGTTCATGCAAAGAACCTCCTCCAGATAAATAGTGCAAAAAGAAACAGCTCAAACACGGCAATGAGTACAATGACTTTCTTCTTTGGCGGGTGATCTTCGCTTAATACCCGGATCGTGCCGTCATAACAGCGGGCTTCCATAGAGGCGTAGAGAGCATTGGAACGCTTCACTGCCCGTATCATAAGGACAGAGCACATGGAAGCAAAAGATTTGAGCGAAGTTCGGTAATTGCGATTTCCCATTCTGCATTCCTGTGCGGTTGAAATATAGTAGGCCGTGTCAAGAAGAATAAAGATGAAACGATAAATGAGCATCATAAGCTCAATCAGCAGTTTGGGGCAGTGCAGCCGATCCAGAACCATGAGGATATCCGGCATGGGCGTGTTCATGGATAAAAAATAGAGACAGGATACGGCTGCCAGTGCAGTGAGAATTAACTGCAGCGCGTACATGAGTCCGTAAAGGCTCCCGGTAATATACCAACTGCCAATGGGGAGGGCGAATAGATCAAGCGGTTCGCGTTTAACATGAACCATGATCGCCGCTGTACTCAAAAAGAGAAATGCCAGGGGGATACACAGAAAATGCAGATAGCGGAAAAGGGGGATTCTTCCTTTCCATACGGTAAGAATCCCCATAACAGCCAAAACAATACATGCAATTATCATGGAACGGCTCATGACGCACAGGATGAGTGTGAACATGGAAAAAGCAAATTTCTCACCGGCATTTTCATATCTGAGCCCGGAATTATAGCATAATTTGTCAATGGTAATCATTTTTGTTTCCTTTCAGCGGAAAAATCATTCCCCTTTTCCCTGCTTCTTTCTCTCAACGAATCGGCCCATAAAGAAGGCGATAATACCAACACCGATGGAAGACTGAATACAAAAGAGAAGGCTTTCCACTTCTCCGGGAATCTCATGCCCCAGTATTTTTTCAAGAATCGGTTCTGCAATGGGCGTAAAACCGGAATCCACTTCTTCAACGACCTGGCTGCCTGCATCGTCGGAACCGCCGAATTCGGCGTCTTTTAATACAAACAGAGGGATAAACGCGATCAAAATGACCAGGATCATTAAAAGAATCACTTTCTTTTTCATTTTATTTTTCCTCCCTGATAAATCCGACTGCCCGAAGTTCCGGTTTTGCATAATTTTCCAGCCCCATGACAATCAGTACCGTTAGGATGCCTTCGACAATGGCCAGAGGTATCTGTGTGGGTGCGAAGACCAGAAGAAACTTGCCCATTGCACCGAAAACAGTAGTATCTGCATGATGAGCCAAAGCCATCTGCACGGCGGTCACGCAGTAAGTAAAAAGATCCCCCAAAGCAGCTGCCAGGAATACAGAGACCATTTTGTTTACCTTACATTTCCTGCAAATTTTGAAAATGCCCCAGGTAACAAAAGGCCCCGCGATCGCCATTGAAAAAGTGTTGGCGCCGATGGTGGTAAGTCCGCCGTGTGCCAGCAGGATTGCCTGAAAAATAAGAACGATCAGTCCGAGAATGGACACGGCACTGGGACCGAATAAAATGGCACCCAGACCCGTTCCGGTCATATGAGAACAGCTGCCCGTAACAGACGGTATTTTCAGAGATGAGATCACAAACACAAAGGCTCCGGACATAGCCAGCAGCGTAATCAGATTTCTGTGTTCGTTCAGTGTCTTTTTGATGGACATAAATCCGGCAGCCAGAAAGGGAATACAAAGTACCCCCCAGGCGATGCAGTAAGCACCGGGAAGATATCCTTCCATAATATGCATGGCAGAAACATTTGGCACGATACCGAAGGTAAGGGCGAAGATGCCGGTCAAAGTGATGATTTTCTTTTGCTTCTTATTCATGATTTCTCCTTTTCAGGTATTCAACAGGTAAAAGTTTCTTCTCCGCAGGATGACGCACATTCTTATGTAATAAAAAAACCTGTTGGAAAATTCCCGACAGGCGATTAGAAGAACAGAGCGACAGCACAGCGAAAACAGGCAGTCAGTTGTTCTTACACGTGGCCATCGTTCGTAACCGTTGTGCAGATCGTGTACAGCAGGCAGGTCTTCTGACTATGGGTCGTTGCCGTATTTTGCCTTCCCGGTTTTCCAGTGACATTGATAAAATACAGCTTCCTCATTACAGCGGCGTGACCGTGTGAGATTCGCACTCAACTTTCCTATTCTTCCGCAAAAGCGGACACCTGTTGCATTAAATTTCTTTGATAATTGTATCGCCGGGGCTGTTTTTTGTCAATTTATTTTCACGAAAATCCTCATATTGCACAGGGAAAAATTCTGTGCTAATATGGAACCCAGAATAACGAAAGATACGGAGTGTATACAAAAATGAGTGTTTCCATGATTGGAATTGATTTCAATCGGGCATCCGTAGATATCCGCGCAAAGTTTTCCTTTACAAAGAAAAAAGCGGTGGAAGCCATGGGAAAGTTAAAAGAAGAGAAGGATATCTTAGGGTGTGTTATATTATCGACCTGCAACCGAATGGAGATATGGGTCAGCAGCCAGGATGAGGAAACGGAGTTCCTCTATGAATTTCTGTGCAGAGAAAGGGAATTGCCACAGGAAGAATACAGAAGCTATTTTACAAAGAGAAGCGGAAAAGAAGCGGTAAATCATCTCTTCTATCTGACCAGTGGGCTGAAGTCCCAGATTCTGGCAGAGGATCAGATTATAACTCAGGTCAAAGATGCGCTGACTCTGGCCAGGGAGGTTTACTGTACCGACAATGTGCTGGAAGTACTGTTCCGTATGGCAGTTACGGCGGCTAAAAAGGTTAAGACGGAAGTGACTTTTTCCAGAGCAAACACATCGGTCATCCATCAGGCAATTCAGCTGCTGGAGGATCAGGGCTTCCATTTCCCGGGGAAGACCTGCATGGTGATCGGAAACGGAGAAATGGGAAAGGTGACGGCCCTTGCCATGAAAGAAGCCGGAGCGGATGTGACGGTAACTGTGCGCCAGTACCGGAGCGGTGTGGTCAATATCCCGCTGGGGTGCCAGAGAATAAACTATGGAGATCGGATGGGATTTCTTCCGAAGTGTGATATTGTCATTTCTGCAACAGCCAGCCCCAACTATACCATTACCAGGGAGGCTTTTACAGAAGTGGCAGTGGATTCGGATGTGATTCTGATCGATCTGGCCGTTCCGAGAGACATAGAACCGGCCGTTGGAGAACTTCCGAATGTCAGACTGTACGATATTGACAGTTTCCGCATCGATGCCGCGTCACCAAAGCTTCAGGCAAGTATGAAAAAGGCGGGAGAGATTCTGGACGAACAGATGAAAAAATTTTATGACTGGTTCGACGGACGTGACGTATTTCCGAGAATCCAGGAAATCAAATCAGAGGCCGTGGAAGACCTGAACCTGCGGATTCTGAAGATACTGAAGAACACGCCGATGGAGGAATCCGATCGGGAAAAACTGCTGGGTGCCATTGATACGGCAGCCGGAAAAGTGGTAAACAAACTGATTTTCGGCCTGCGGGATTCGCTTGAGCAGGAAGCATTCCTTGATTGTGTGGCCGGATTGGAGAAACTGTATGAAAACTGAGAAAAAAATAATAATCGGAAGCCGGGAAAGCCGGCTGGCCGTGATACAGAGTGAGATGGTAAAAGCATATATTATGGAGCAGAATCCGGACAACCAGGTGGAGCTGCTTACTATGAAAACCACCGGTGATAAGATACTTGATCGCACTCTGGACAAAGTGGGCGGAAAGGGACTTTTCGTAAAAGAACTGGATAAAGCCCTTGAGGAAGGAAGAAGCATGCTGTCTGTACACAGCCTGAAAGATATGCCTATGGAGGTTCCGGAACATCTTCCGCTCATTGCATTTTCAAAAAGAGAGGATCCCAGAGATGTTCTGGTCCTTCCGAAAGGCACCGATGAACTGGATGCGGAGAAGCCCATCGGTTGTTCCAGTCTGCGCAGAATTCTGCAGCTGAAAGAGCTGTATCCCCATATGGCATTTGAAAGTGTGAGAGGAAATGTGCAGACGAGACTCAGAAAACTGGACGAAGGGCAGTATTCGGCCCTCGTTCTGGCAGCGGCGGGATTGAAGCGCCTGGGGATGGAGAACCGGATCAGCCGCTATTTTAAGCCGGAAGAGGTTCTGCCCGCAGCCGGTCAGGGAATTCTGGCTGTTCAGGGCAGAAAAGGAGAGGACTATTCTTATCTGAAAGGATTTAACGATGAAGACAGCGCCTTCGCAGCGGCGGCAGAACGGGCATTTGTGCGCTATTTGAATGGCGGATGCTCTTCACCTGTGGCGGCATATGCAAAGGTAGAAGGCGATGAGATGATACTCACGGGCCTTTATTATGAGGAAGAGACAGGAGCGTATCGGAAAGCCGGTATGACAGGGAAAAAGGAAAACGCAGAAGAAATGGGAATCCGGCTGGCACAACAGCTGCAGAATCCAGGAAAAGTATGGCTGGTAGGAGCCGGCCCGGGAGACATTGGATTGTTTACCCTAAAGGGCATGGATGTGCTCTCAAATGCGCAGGTGGTCGTTTACGACAGCCTGGTGGGTCAGGGTGTACTGTCAAAGATTCCGAAAGAAGCGCGTCGGATCAATGTGGGAAAACGTGCTTCCCATCACACAATGTCCCAGGAACAGATCAATCGGGTCCTTGCACAGGAAGCAAAGAAAGGGCTGCGTGTTGTGCGCTTAAAAGGCGGCGATCCCTTCCTTTTCGGAAGAGGCGGCGAAGAGCTGGAACTGCTCCATAAAGAGGGGATCCCCTATGAAATTGTGCCGGGAGTGACATCCCCCATCGCAGTGCCGGCATACAACGGCATTCCCGTAACCCACAGAGATTTCTGTTCCTCTCTCCATATTATCACAGGGCATAAAAGGCAGGGGGAGACATATGATATTGACTTTGAAGCACTGGTGCGGACAAAAGGTACTCTGGTATTTCTTATGGGAGTGACGGCATTAAAGGATATCTGTCAGTCTCTTTTGCAGGCCGGAATGGATCCGGATATGCCGGCGGCCATACTGCAGAAAGGAACTACAGCGGGGCAGAAACGGATCGTGGCCACGGTCAGTACGCTGCCGGAAGAGGTAAAAAAACGGGGAATTGAGACGCCGGCCATTATTGTAGTAGGAAAGGTCTGCGCACTGGCAGAGGATTTTGCATGGTATGAGAAGCTTCCGCTGGCGGGCTGGAAAGTTCTGGTGACCAGACCGAAGGAGACGATTTCCGCCATGTCCCATAAACTTCGCATTCTTGGTGCGGAAGTGCTGGAACTTCCGTCCATCTGCACGGAACCCCTCAAAGATCAGAGTACTCTTCTGGGAACGCTGAAGCAGCTTGATACTTTTGATTGGATCGCGTTTACCAGTCCCATCGGAGTGAAAATCTTTTTTGATGAAATGCAGCGAGCCGGCACCGATGTCCGAAAAATGGGAAATGCAAGAATCGCAGCCATTGGAACAGGAACGAAAAAAGCTCTCGTGGAAAGAGGGATTTTTGTGGATCTGATGCCGGAAGTTTTCGACGGAGAATCTCTTGGAAAGGCGTTGTGTGAAGCCTGCAAAGGAGATGAAAAGATCCTGATACCAAGAGCAAAGATCGGAGGGAAGGAAATTCTGGAAAAGCTTTCCGAAAAACCGGGACTGACTGTGTGCGATGTGCCGACTTATGATACTTTCTATGAGGAAAATGAAGTTATCGATCTGAAAAAATCCTTCGAGGACGGTGAGATTGACTGCGCCGTATTTACCAGCGCTTCTACCGTGCGGGGATTTGTAAACGCAGTGCAGGGGCTGGATTACAGTAAAGTAACCGCTGCCTGCATCGGAAAACAGACAAAGGCTGAGGCAGACCGTTACGGCATGAAGACATATATGGCAAAAAAAGCGACCATGGACAGTGTGACCGAACTGGTTGCGGAAATGAAAAATGAATTAGTGTGACATAGAATTGAATGAAACGCTGAAAGATATCAAAAGGAGTGAAACGAACATGGATATGACAGTGCGGCCCAGAAGGCTGAGAAAAAGCGATACGCTCCGCAGAATGGTGCGTGAGACAAGAATGGATAAAAGTTCGCTGATCTATCCCCTTTTTGTGAAAGAGGGAAGTCAGGTGGAGGAAGAGATTCCGTCTATGGAAGGTCAGTACCGGTACAGCATTGACCGGCTTCCGTTTGAATTGGAGCGGCTATTAAAGGCCGGTGTAGATAAGGTAATGTTTTTCGGAATCCCGGACGTGAAAGACGAAGTGGGAAGTCAGGCTTATGCGGAAAATGGAATCGTCCAGCGAGCTCTTCGGGAAGCAAGAAAACAGTTTCCGGAAATGTATCTCATCACCGATGTATGTATGTGTGAATATACCTCCCATGGTCATTGCGGTGTACTCTGCGGCCACGATGTGGAAAATGACAAAACCCTGGAACTGCTTGCTAAAACAGCGCTGTCTCATGTGGAGGCCGGCGCGGACATGGTGGCTCCTTCGGATATGATGGATGGCCGTGTGGGTGCCATTCGCCGTCTTCTCGATGAAAATGGACATAAGGATACACCGATTTTGTCTTATGCCGTAAAATATGCATCTGCATTTTATGGCCCATTCCGGGAGGCAGCCGGTTCTGCTCCATCCTTTGGTGACCGGAAGAGTTATCAGATGGATTTTCACAATCGCAGAGAGGGAATCAAGGAAGCTCTTCTTGATGTGCAGGAAGGTGCCGATATTATTATGGTAAAACCGGCCCTGTCTTATCTGGATGTGATCCGGGAAGTGAAAGAGCGCATTCAGCTTCCGGTTGCGGCCTATTCGGTCAGCGGCGAATATGCCATGGTAAAAGCCGGAGCAAAGCTTGGCTATATCGATGAGGAAAAAATTGTCTGTGAGATGGCTGTGAGCACTTATCGTGCGGGAGCCGATATTTATCTTACTTATTTTGCCAAAGAGCTTGCAAAATTTATGGATGAAGGGAGAATCGGATAATGAGCAGATCAGAGGTACTATTCGCCCGTGCGGTAAAAAGAATCCCGGGTGGCGTGAACAGCCCGGTTCGCGCTTACGGAGCAATTGGGGAAACGCCCCGCTTTATCCAGGGCGCAGTTGGCAGCCGGATCTTTGATGCGGATGGAAATGAATACACGGATTACATCGGTTCCTGGGGACCTATGATTCTGGGGCATAATCATCCGGTGATCCGGGAAGCAGTGGTCCGCGCCTGTGAACACGGCCTGAGTTTTGGCTGTGCTACAGAACGGGAAGTAGAGATGGCAGAGTTTATCTGTGAACGGATTCCCCATGTGGAAATGATTCGTATGGTCAATTCCGGTACCGAGGCGGTTATGAGTGCTATCCGGGCCGCAAGAGGATATACGGGAAAAGATAAAATTATCAAATTCGCAGGCTGCTATCACGGACATTCGGATGCGCTTCTGGTAAGTGCAGGCAGCGGAGTGATGACCAGCGGTGTGCCGGACAGTGCAGGTGTTCCGAGAGGATGTACGCAGGATACTATGATCGCGGTGTACAACGATCTGTCCAGCGTAAAACAGCTCATGGAAGAGAGCAATGGCCAGGTGGCAGCAGTTATTGTCGAGCCGGTGGCCGCCAATATGGGGGTAGTCGCCCCGGCAGAAGGTTTTCTTAAGGGACTTCGCAGCCTCTGTGATGAGTATCAAGCTGTTCTGATTTTCGATGAAGTAATTACCGGATTTCGTTTAGCTTTTGATGGCGCTGCCGGTTACTACGGAGTGAAACCGGATATGGTCACTTATGGAAAGATCATTGGCGCCGGCATGCCGGTGGGAGCATACGGCGGCAGAAAAGAAATCATGGAGCAGGTCGCACCGGCCGGCCCCGTATATCAGGCCGGAACTTTAAGCGGTAATCCGGTGGCCATGGCAGCAGGTCTTGCCCAGCTGAAAATCCTGTGGGAAAACCCGGACATTTATACGCATCTGCAGGAAAAAGGTGAGATGATGTTTGACGGTATACGTAAAATCTTTGCAGATCATAATATTCCGTATCAGGTAAACAGTACGGCATCTTTGGGAAGCATCTTTTTCACAGAAGAAAAAGTTACGGATTACGCCAGTGCGAAGACCTCAGACACGGCAGCTTTTGCGGAATACTTCAAGTACATGCTGAATCATGGTGTACATCTGGCACCTTCCCAGTTTGAGGCCATGTTTATCTCGGATGCACATTCGCAGGAAGATATTTCCCAAACCCTGGAATTAATAGAGGAGTATTTCCGCGCATAAACAAGTGGAGCCGTGATACTCAGTATCCTTGAAAAAGAGACGGAAACTGCACAGATGGATAAGTTCAGAGAAGAAATAGAATATAATATAGAAGAACACCAGCTGGAAATCGAGAACCGGATCCGCAATCTTATGTGGACCGTCAGCGGAGATTATACCCTGGAGGCAAAAGTGAATGTGGAGGCCTTTGTACGGTCAAAATACATCGCCCTGTATGATGGAATCAAACAGGGCGCTTTTGCACGCTATTTTGACAAGGATGAGCTGGCAATGTATCTGGTGAAAAAGGTGTATTTGCAGGCGGACGAACCCGTTCTGGTTTCCGTCGCACAGATGTGTATCGAAGAGGCCATTTGTGAAAAAATAACAAGAGAGCGAAGAGGGGTTGCTTCCATTCGGAAGCAGGCTTTTGCGGATATTCTGGAGCTGGATTTTGAACCCATGAGCAAATCTCTGCCTGGACGGATCAAAATCGCCATTTTGAAAGAAGCTCTTTACGGATCTTATGCGACCGATAAAACGACCAGGAAATACATGGAAGAACTGCATACACTGCGTCATGCGACAGAAACCATGGAACTGATCCGTATGATTGACTATTTGTACAATTGTATGTTTGATCCGTACTTTGAAAAAAGAGCAGGCGGACTGGATCGTGTTCTGGCGGTTACGACGGAAGAACTGACGGAGTACAATTGGAAAGATTTTCTGTCGGAAGAAATGTACGAAGAAAATCTGGGAAAGTATCTGGAGCGGATGGCGGAACAGCTCATGGATCAGATGACGGATACGCAGACCCCCGGGGAACAGAAAAATGAGGAGCATAAGCCCGGGCAGAAGCGGGTACTTCTGGTGGACGAGGAGTCCATGAAAAAGGTGTATTCTTATATTGAACTGAATTACGGAAAGAGCTGGCTGACTCCTGTGGAAGAAAAAAGGATCAATTTTCGATATTGTAAGGGGATCCATGGTGACTGCGGACTGTATTTTACAGAAGGGATACTGAAAAATCCGGTTCGCAGAAACTACCAGTATGAGTATGCCAGAAAACAGCGCGATAAGAATCGCTATGCTTATTATGACAATCATCGCGCAGTCAAGAAAAACATTGCGGACCTGACCGATACGCTGAAAAAGTCTCTTACTCTCCGGGATGAAGTGCAGGAGGTTACCGCAGACCGTGGAAAATTGGTACCGGCGCGCCTGTGGAGAGTGGGGCGTACCCGGGATGCAAAACTTTTTACCAGGGAACTGAAAAATCATAATATGGATCTGGTGGTGGATGTTTTGATTGATGCCAGCGGTTCTCAGCGATCCAGGCAGGCGCAGGTGGCACTTCAGGGGTATATTTTGAGCGAAGCGCTGAGTAATGTGAATATTCCTCACCGCGTGATGAGTTTTTGTACCTTTTGGGATTATACGATTCTGCACCGGTTTCGCTCCTACGATGACGGGCGGGAAGCCAATGGCAATATTTTTGAGTATACGACTTCCTCCAACAACCGGGATGGGCTTGCCATTCAGGCTGCGGCGGATGGGCTTCTGGAACGCGAGGAAGAAAATAAAATTATGATTATTTTAAGCGACGGACGTCCCTATGACGTGATCCTCAACCGACCAAATGCCAGGAATCCACAGCCCTATCAGGGAAAATATGCGGCGCGGGACACTGCGTTTGAGGTGCGTAAACTTCGAAATCTCGGGGTAGCGGTTCTTGGGGTTTTTGCGGGCGAGGAAAAAGATCTGGCCACAGAAAAGAAAATATTCGGAAAAGACTTCGCCTATATCCGGAATATTGAAAAGTTCAGCAGAACTGTGGGACGATATCTGATACGACAGTGGGAAGAGTGAGAGAATATATATGTTTTACGGTATGATTCCGGATATTGTCTGTTATTTTGTGGAAAATCACGATATGCCTTGATTTCTGGCAGAATTTTCGGTAAAATATATAGACATTTAAATCGAAAGAGGAGAGATAGGAATGAACGAGAAAGAGACATTCAAACCTTACGTGAGTGCAGACAAAGTTTTGCCTGAGTTCACAGTATCATCGATTTTAGTCGGTGTTATTCTCGCTGTAGTCTTCGGCGCAGCGAATGCATACCTGGGGCTTCGTGTAGGTATGACCGTATCTGCTTCAATTCCGGCGGCAGTTATCGGTATGGGAATCTATAAAGTGGTTTCTAGAAAGGATACAATCCTGGAAAGCAACATGGTTCAGACCATTGGCTCTGCAGGTGAGTCTCTGGCAGCCGGTGCAATTTTCACTATGCCCGCATTATTCCTGTGGGCTGCAGAAGGAAAAGGCGAGATGCCCGGTATCCTTGAGATTTCATTAATTGCCTTATTTGGCGGACTTCTAGGTGTATGCTTCATGGTTCCGCTGAGAAAAGCCCTGATCGTAAAGGAACATGGCACACTTCCCTATCCGGAAGGCACTGCATGTGCAGAAGTTCTTCTGGCTGGTGAAGAAGGCGGTGCCAATGCGGCTACCGTATTTATCGGTATGGGTATTGCAGCTGTATTAAAATTTGTTGTTGACGGTTTTAAAGCAGTTGGCGGTGTTATAACTCTGACTGTTAACAAGCTTCATGGAGAGATCAGTACAGAAGTATATCCGGCGCTTGTCAGTGTCGGTTATATCTGCGGATTCAAGATTGCTTCTTACATGTTTGCGGGTGGTATCCTTGGATGGCTGGTCCTGATTCCGGCGATTTATCTGTTCGGCGGAGAAACCATTCTGTTCCCGGGTTCAACAACCATTGCTGAAATGTGGGAGGCAGGCGGAGCATCCGCACTCTGGGGCAGCTACATCCGTTACATCGGTGCAGGTGCCGTAGCTGCCGGCGGTATCATCAGTCTGATCAAATCTCTTCCGCTGATCGTGCGTACATTTGCAGAGGCTATGAAGGGATTAAAAGGTTCCCAGGGCGCTGCAAATGAAGCAAGAACCGATCAGGATATGAAACTGCCGATTATCCTTGGCATGATTCTGGTTCTGGCCGTTCTGATCGCGCTGGTGCCGCAGGTTCCGGTTGATATCATCGGTGCTGTTATTATTGTAATCTTCGGTTTCTTCTTTGCAACCGTATCTTCCAGAATGGTTGGTCTGGTAGGAAGCAGTAACAACCCTGTATCCGGTATGGCGATCGCAACTCTGCTTGTGACCACTCTGATTCTGAAAGGAACCGGTAAGACCGGTATCGCTGGTATGACAGCAGCAATCGCAATCGGTTCCATCATCTGTATCGTAGCAGCCATGGCCGGTGACATGTCTCAGGACTTAAAGACTGGCTATATTCTCGGTGCTACACCGAAAAAGCAGCAGTATGGTGAAATCATTGGTTCTATTGTATCTGCTGTAACCATCGGATTTGTTCTGTACCTGTTAAACGCAGCATGGGGATTCGGAACCACGGAACTGGCTGCTCCGCAGGCAACTCTGATGAAAATGATCGTAGAAGGTGTTATGGACGGAAACCTGCCGTGGACCCTGGTATTCATCGGTGTGTTTATTGCAATTGTTGTAGAACTCCTTCGCATTCCGGTGCTGCCCTTTGCAATCGGTCTGTATCTGCCGATCGAGCTTTCTTCCTGTATCATGGTCGGTGGTGTACTTCGTTGGGCACTGGAAAAGAAAAAATATGCCAGCGAGAAGAAAAAAGAGCGCATCATCAACAACGGTGTACTTTGCTGTTCCGGTATGATTGCCGGTGAAGGCCTTGTTGGTATTATCCTTGCTATCCTTGCTGTGATTCCGCTTGGTGCAGGTACCCTTAAAGACGCAGTTGATCTTTCCGGCGTTATTAATCTCGGACAGATCGGCGGACTCATTATTCTGGTACTGGTTATTCTGACAATCCTGAAGTTTACGATCTGGAGCAAAGACGCTAAGAACTGAGTATGAGTAAAAAAGAAGAAAAAAACATTCTGGACTATGTCCCGGTAAAAGATGAAAAGCTGAAATGGGACATGGACGAAAACGGGGCTGTTACCATTCACATGGAAAACAAAGGCTTTTTTGCCTTTGTGGCGCAGAAAGCGTTTAACCGCCCCAGATACAGTCATATTGCTCTTGAAAAATTCGGAAGCTTTATCTGGCCGAGGATTGACGGAGAAAAAAGTATCTACGACATAGCCCGTGAGGTAAAGCTGGAGTTCGGGGAGGAAGCGGAACCGCTGTATGACCGGATCCTTCCGTACTTTCGCACTCTGTATGGACATAACTTCATAAAGTGGAAAAAATAGCCGAAAGGTAAGGGGCTGTGCGAGTCATCGCACAGCCCTTTTTACAAAAGTGCGATATTAAGTTCCTTTTATATAAAAACTCTGTCTTGACTTCATTTTTGAAGGAAAATACTGTCTTTAAACAGGCATTGTTTTTGCAGCTTATCTGTAATATAATGGAAGAAATTTAACCCAAAGCAGGAGGTTTGGCTATCATGGAAAAAAGTAAAGTGTATTTTACAAATATGCGTGTAAGAAACGGAGACAGTCTCCAGAAAAAACTGGCGCGTCTTATGAAAGCAGCCGGAATCGGCAATATAGATTTTGAAAATAAATATGTGGCAATCAAAATGCATTTTGGTGAGCCGGGCAATCTGGCGTATTTAAGACCGAATTATGCAAAGACGGTGGCAGATATGGTAAAAGAGCTGGGTGGGAAACCGTTTCTCACCGATTGTAATACTCTTTATGTAGGCGGAAGAAAAAATGCCCTTGATCATATTGACTCTGCTTATGAAAATGGTTTTTCTCCTTTTTCAACCGGATGCCATGTGCTGATCGGTGATGGCCTGAAAGGAACGGATGATGTCCTTGTGCCTGTGGAAGGCGGCACTTATGTAAAAGAGGCAAAAATCGGCCGGGCCATTATGGATGCAGATGTCTTTATCACACTGACCCATTTTAAAGGCCATGAGCAGGCCGGCTTTGGTGGCTGTCTGAAGAATATCGGTATGGGATGCGGTTCCCGTGCCGGGAAAATGGAAATGCACAGTGCAGGCAAACCGTTTGTAAAAGAAAAATATTGTATTGGCTGCGGTGCATGTACTCGCATCTGCGCACATGAAGCAGCCATTGTTACGGAAAAAAGGGCACATATTGATCAAAATAAGTGTGTGGGGTGTGGCCGCTGCATTGGTGTATGTCCGAAAGATGCAGTAAAAGCAGCGAATGATGAGGCATTTGATGTCCTCAATTGTAAAATTGCAGAATATTCAAAAGCAGTTGTGGACGGAAGACCTCAGTTCCATATCAGCCTTGTGGTGGATGTATCTCCGTTCTGTGACTGTCATGGGGAAAATGATGTGGCTATCGTACCGGATGTGGGAATGTTCGCTTCTTTTGATCCGGTAGCCATTGATGTGGCATGTGCGGATGCGGTAAACGCACAGCAGCCTGCAAAGGGCAGTCTTTTGGATGAGTGCTGCAGGGAACATGATCATCATGACCATTTCACAACCATCGGCCCCAACACCAATTGGAAAACGGCTATTGAACATGGTGTTAAAATCGGTCTTGGCAATGATCAGTATGAGCTGATAGAAGTTCGTTGAGTTTTGTGAACGAAGATTCTTTTGCCGTGGCGAAATAGTTTCAGGATATGTTCAGATATTTGGATCTGATGTCGGGACGAGGCAACTGTCGCAAAGAATAGGAGCCTCGTCCTGTATTTTTATGCGGAGAAGGATAACTTCAATGATTTGCCTGCAGGTATGAAAAACATTCATAGCGGATATGATAATCTTACCATGCAAAGCCCGCCCGCCTGAAAGGCATGTATGGTATGCCGTCTGAAATCAAAGTTGAAATCAGGAATGAAATCTGCTATACTGCAAAAGGTTATTTCGGCCAGGAGGTAATTAATGGTAAAAATACGAAAAGAGTCCCCTCTGCGGGATTATCTGCTGATTTTTGTCGGTGCTGCCCTGATGGCAGTTGCCATTCTCATGATCTTTGAACCCTGTGGGCTGGTAACAGGAGGTTTCTCCGGTCTGGCAATTATCATTAAAAATCTGACGGAGTATTGGGTACCCGGTGGTATTCCACTCTGGATCACAAACATTGTTCTAAATATTCCTTTATTTCTGGCTGGCATTGCCATAAAAGGGAAAAAGTTTATGATGCGGGCTATATTCGGGGCGGTCATGCTGTCTTTCTGGCTGGCAGTCCTGCCGGACAAGCCGCTGGTTACAGGTGATATACTTCTGTCTGTTATCGTAGGCGGAGTGCTTCAGGGAATTGGAATCGGCCTGGTCTTTCTGGGCAGAGGAACCACAGGCGGTTCCGATACGCTGGCTGCCCTGATTCAGCATTGGCTGCGTCATTATACGATTGCGCAGATCATGCAGATCGTCGATGCGGCGATTGTGGCTCTGGGTGCATATATTTTTGGAATCAACAATGCGCTTTATGCGGTCATTGCAATCGTGATTATTACAAAAGTGTCGGATGGACTGATCGAAGGTATGAAGTTTGCCAAAGCGGCATATATTATCACGGAGAAACCCGCCCAGGTAGCTGAAGTGATCATGAAGGAACTTCCCAGAGGGGTGACGGGACTTCCGGCCAGGGGAATGTATTCAGGTCAGGAAAAGACCATGCTGTTTTGTGTTGTTTCAAAAAAGCAAATTGTGGAATTGAAGGAAATCGTTTCCAAAATCGATCCGCATGCATTTGTCATTGTCAGCGACGCAAGGGAAGTGCTGGGAGAGGGTTTTCAACAGGTTAAATATTAAAAAAGTATTAATAAAAAGTTAAAAAAATGTGTTTTCTCTTTCTTTTTTGTCTATTTTGCATTATTATAGATGATGATAGTGGGTTATTTTATTCAAAAAAACAATAATGAAATAGAAAATAAAACCGGTGATGTGAGGGAAAACATATGATATCGAACTTAGTACTCCAGAATACAATTGAAGGTTTAAAAGCAATTACAAAAGTAGAACTTATGGTCTGTGGATTGGATGGAAAAGTGACAGCATCCACATATGACAGCAGTTTGATCACGGAAGAAGATATTTCCAGTTTTGCTGATTCTCAAGCTGAAAGCCAGGAGATGAAAGGCAGTCAGTTATTTAAAATTTATGACGATTATCAGCTGGAGTACATTCTGGTTATTACTGGCCAGGCAGAAGATGTCTATATGATAGGCAAAATGGTGGTATTCCAGATTCAGACTTTGCTCGTGGCATATAAAGAGCGTTTTGATAAAGACAACTTTATCAAAAACCTTCTATTGGATAATCTGCTTCTGGTGGACATCTACAACCGCGCGAAAAAGTTACATATTGAGACCAATGCAAGACGTGTGGTATTTATTCTTGAGACCAGTCAGGGTAAAGACTACTCCACTTTAGAGGGAGTGAAAAATGTTTTTGCGGGAAAATCTGGTGATTTCATCACAGCGGTTGACGAAAAGAGTATTATTGTGATAAAAGAATTAGAGGAAAGTGACGGCACTCCGGAATTGGAGAAAATTGCCAGATCGATCCTGAATGTACTGAGTCCGGAGGAATCCGATGACGTACATGTGGCTTATGGAACAATCATCCATGAATTGCGTGAGGTATCCCGTTCTTACAAAGAGGCCCGTATGGCGCTGGATGTTGGAAAAATCTTTTTCGGAGATCAGGATGTCATTGCGTACAGCTCATTGGGTATCGGCCGTCTGATTTACCAGCTGCCGATTCCGCTGTGCAAAATGTTTATAAAGGAGATTTTTGAAAATAAGAGTCCGGATGACTTTGATGAAGAGACGATTACGACGATCAACAAGTTCTTTGAGAACAGTCTGAATGTGTCTGAGACATCACGTCAGTTATACATTCACAGAAACACACTGGTATATCGTCTGGATAAGCTTCAGAAGAGCACGGGACTGGATCTTCGTGTATTCGAAGATGCTATTACCTTTAAAATCGCACTTATGGTTGTTCAGTATATGAAATATATGGAGACACTTGACTATTAAGTCGAAAGGTACAAAAGCAGGAGGTTATTATGATTGATTTGGATCGTGTCAGCAAAGCATATACCAAAGGCCAGCCGGCCGTTGATGAGATATCTTTGCACGTAGACAAAGGGGAGTTTGTCTTCGTAGTTGGTGACAGTGGATCAGGAAAATCTACGTTGATTAAACTGTTGTTAAAAGAACTTGAGCCGACCCAGGGCATTATTACCGTAAACGGTCATGTCCTGAATACAATGAAACGAAGAAAAATTGCCAAATATCGCAGAGGAATCGGTGTCGTTTTCCAGGACTTCCGACTTCTGCCGGATCGCAATGTTTACGAAAATGTAGCATTTGCCCTCAGGGTTTGTGAATATCCCAACCGTATTATCAAGAGAAAAGTGCCGGAGATTCTGCGTCTTGTGGGACTTGCAGAAAAATACAAGTCTCTGCCGAGACAATTGTCCGGTGGAGAGCAGCAGAGAGTTGCCATTGCACGTGCGCTGGTCAACAATCCGGATGTACTTCTGGCTGATGAGCCGACCGGTAATCTGGACCCGAACAATTCTTATGAAATAATGAAACTGTTGGAAGAAGTCAATGAGCGTGGAACGACAGTCCTTGTGGTTACACACAACAAGGAACTGGTAAATGCGTTTAAAAAACGTGTTATTACCATGCGCAGAGGCGTCATAGCACATGATGAAGAAGAAGGTGAATACATTGAGGCTTAGTTCAATCGGATATATTATCAAACAGGGCTTTAAGAATATCTGGCACAACCTGATGTTTTCATTGGCATCAGTGGCTACCATGATTGCCTGTATCTTCTTATTTGGGCTGTTTGCTGCAGTGCTGATGAATTTTGAAAGCATTGTAAAAAGTGTGGAACAGGAAGTTGGTGTGACCGTACTGTTCGAAGATGGGATCTCTCAGGCGAAAATCGATAAGATCGGTGAAGAAATCTGGAAATATGAAGGCGTGACTCAGGTTGATTTTACATCCGCAGAGGAAGCCTGGGAAGAATTCCAGATGGATTATTTTGACGGTGATGCGGATGCAGCAGCCACATTTGGTGATGACAATCCGCTGGCAAATTCAGCCAGTTATACGGTTCAGGTGGATGAGATTGAGAAGCAAAATGATCTGGTTGCTTATATTCAGGGGCTGGACGGTGTATCAAAGGTAAATCAGTCCGCAGGTGCGGTGGATACCCTGAGCAGTTTCAACAATCTGATCGGTTACGTTTCCATGTTCATCATTCTGGTGCTCCTTGTGGTATCCGTTTTCCTGATCAGCAACACTGTCACTATGGGAATTAACGTTCGAAAAAATGAGATCGCAATTATGAAATGGATTGGTGCGACGGATACCTTTGTCCGTGCTCCCTTTGTGGTGGAAGGTGCCATTCTCGGAATTGTGGGAGCAGCAATACCGCTGGCTGTGTTATACATGGGATACGATAAGATTATCAATTATGTATTAACAAAATTTACAATTTTGTCTACGTTGTCCAATGCAACGGTTGCGGCAAATGATCTGTTTCGTTTTCTGATGCCGGCTGGTCTTATCTTGGGAATCGGAATCGGTCTGGCAGGCAGTATAATGACGATCCGCAAGCATCTGAGAGTTTAATTGCAGGTGAATGAAAGGTTATCGGAAAGTACCGTAAAGGGCTTGAGATAGCCTTTTTCTGCGGATAAGAGTATTTGAGAAATTCTGATTGAAAAAAGAGGTTATTATGGAAGAAAACATGGAAAAAAAGGAAACTGCCGATGAAAGTGTGAAAGCGGAGAAACATGTGCCGGGTGCGGCTGTAAAGAACGGAGAGGAAGAAGGACACGAAAAGAAAAACAGTGGTATGGCAAAAGGTTTTTTGCTTGGTATTGTTTTTACCGGAATTGTATTTGGAATCCTTTATTATGTGGCTGGACGCGATGCAAAAGAGGCGCTGATACGAAAATATATTTCGGAAGTATATCTGGAAGAGGTGGACCGTGAAACACTGAAGGAAGGAGCCTACGCCGGTATGGTGGAGGCGTTGGGAGACCCCTATTCCACCTATTTTTCAATCGAAGAATATGAACAGTTGGCTCAGGATAACGCGGGAACCTATGTGGGAATCGGCATTGTGATGCAGCAAGATCTGGATACAGGTCTGCTGACCATAGTACGCTGTTATGAAAATGCCCCCGGAATTCTGGCCGGAATCTGCGAGGGTGATATCATATATAAGCTGAATGGCGAGAAGGTCACTGCGGATGATATGACTGAAGTGTCCCAGACCATACGAAATTCCGGCGAGGAGGGCGTGCATCTCACTCTTTTGCGGGAAGGTGAAAATGACTATGTGGAAGTAGATGTGGCGCCGGAAGAAGTGGAACTGCCGGTGGTGGCTCATCAGATGCTGGAGGATAACATCGGCTACCTTGCCATTTACGAGTTCAAAGAATCCACCCTGCATCAGTATCAGGAAGCATTTGCCGATCTGGAAGCTCAGGGAATGGAGCGGATCATCATAGATCTGAGAAACAATCCCGGAGGGCTGATGTCATCGGTGACCGGTATTTTGAACACGATTCTTCCGGAGGGAACCATTGTTTATACGCTGGATAAAAATGGTAATCGCAAAGACTATATGGGAAGCGGCGAGACACCGCTTGAGATTCCAATGGTTGTTTTGACCAACGAATATTCTGCCAGTGCCTCGGAGATATTTGCAGGTGCAGTAAGAGATTATAACATAGCAAAACTGGTGGGTACGAAAACTTATGGAAAGGGAGTCGTTCAGAACATCTTTTCTCTGGACGACGGGACTGCCCTGAAACTTACCATTGCAAACTATTATTCCCCAAACGGAATCAACATCAATGGAGAAGGGCTGGAACCGGATGTGGAGGTGGAGCTGGATCTGACTCCTCAGGAGGACGGCACGATCGTGGATAATCAGCTGCAGACAGCCATTGAAACGGTGAAAAGCATGGATAATTAAAACACCGATGACGCATCACATGGTTTTTAAAACTATGAAATGTGTAAAAACACTGGTATTTTCCTGAGATTAATGATAGAATAAAAAAGGAATGTTACTCAGTACAGGAGGAATTAATATGAGAGAATTTGTGATTACTACAGATAATAATTCGGATCTGCCGATGGAGTATTATGAAAAAAACAATGTAGGTGTTATTTCTCTGACTTATACGCTTGATGGGAAAACCTATGATATGTATACCGCTCTTCCCAGCCATGAGTTTTATGATACCATGCGCAATGGCTCTATGCCCACAACTGCGCAGGTGAATCCGGCAGATGCAAGAGAAGTATTTGAACCTTATCTGAAAAAAGGGATGGATATTTTACATATCGCCTTTTCTTCCGGTCTGAGCGGCAGCTATAACAGCAGCAGAATTGCGGCAGAAGAGCTGAGTGAAGAGTATCCGGATGCGAAGATTGTGGTGATTGATTCACTGGCTGCTTCTCTGGGTCAGGGCCTTTTGGTTCATAAAGCCGTTCAGATGAAAGAAAAAGGGAAACGTTTGGATGAGATTGCTGACTGGTTGGAAAAATACAAATGCAACCTCTGTCATATTTTTACAGTAGACGATCTGTTCCACTTGTACCGGGGCGGACGTGTGTCTAAAATGACGGCAGTTTTCGGTACTATGGTAAATATCAAACCGGTGCTGCATGTAAATAACGAGGGAAAACTGATCAATATTGACAAAGTGCGCGGCCGAAAAAAATCCCTGAATGATCTTGTAAATAAGATGGAACAAAAGATTGGCAGCTATCGCGATAAAAATGATATTATCTTTATCAGCCATGGTGATTGTCTTGATGATGCAAAATATGTGGCAAAACAGGTTGAGGAACGTTTCGGCTATAAAGAATTTTTGTTTAATGATGTAGGAGCTACCATCGGAGCACACTCCGGTCCCGGAACGGTAGCACTGTTCTTCCTTGGTGAGGAGAGATAAGTTCATCTGGCGGAATTAGAGTGGTCATTTCTGCCTTGTCACTTATATAGAAAAATGATAAATTAGCTTAACAACCGTCGTATCTAAGATTTTTTATCGTAGATGCGGCGGTTTCTTTTTATAATAAATTCATTATTTTATTGGTACAAAATCATAAAAAAATGTTAGAATAAAAACAGGATTTTATCAGTAAAAAGAAAAAGGTCGTTTGCTGTGTACAGACAATTATAGAACAAACCAATAAAACAGGCAGACATAGCGGGAAAGAAACAGAAAGCAAACAGTAACAGGAATTAAGAGATAAAATACAACAAAGCGGAAAATCAAGTAGTGAAGTAAAGAATACAGTAAGATGGTGCAGCAAAACAAAGGCTCAAAATAAGAACAGGAGATAAGGATGATTCTTACAGAAGACAGAAGCTATGTAATTTCTTTGGATATGAAAGAGAGCGATGATGGATCCGGTCTTGGAAATAAGCAGGTGGAACTGGAATTTACCAACCGGGAACTGTTGCATGCGATTATTACCTGCGGCATGCCCATGCAGCGCCTTACACCGGTTTATATGGGTAAGAGGAAAGCAGAGATTTTGTACAAAATATTTCTGGTCGAGGCAGCATTGGAGGCGGAAGGAGATCGACTGAAAAAATCAGGACGAACCATGTATCTGGATTCATCGGAGAAAAGCGTGATCTCTTATTATCTTGGCATGTTCTTCACAAAACTGATCAGTCGAAGGCTGTTCGATGTCGATTACCTGGTTCATTTGAATATGGTGGAAAACATGCAGGGCGATGATTTTATTGATTATTTTTGCAGCGACTGGCGGCAGGATATGATCGGGTTTAAAATTGAAGACAGTTCATGGAGCGTGTGGGAGGCAAAAGGCGGAAGCAACCATAGAGGACCGGCCCTGAAAAAAGGATGTGAGCAGGCGGACAATATTGCCGTAATCAATGGGATAAAGCCCAATCCGGCTGCTGTCTGTATGACTTATTATGATCATGGATATTTGCAGGCAGTGGTTAAAAAGACAGAAGGAAAAGATGGAGTCCCTGTAACATTCAGGGAAAATCAATTTTTCGAGACATACTATAAGCCACTGCGGGAACTGTTTCTGGAGCATCGCCTGAAAATTAACAGGGAATTGCAGGAAGTGGAGATTGAAATCCCTGTTCCGGATTTTGGCATGGAAGGAAACGGAAGAAGTGATCGAAAACTGTGTATTGGTATGCCGGGGATGACTTTCCGGACAGTGGTTGCACAGCAATATGAAGATGCGGCAAGGTGGGATCGGGAAAAATGGATTCGACGTGAGGGTTGTTTCTGTGGAGAAGATATGGTGTATATAAAATGATATAGATGTTGGTATACGAAGGCATGTTGCCCTGCACATTGATATTGGCATCGAAATGCAAAAAGAGGAGGATGCGGTCATGAGTGACATCGTAGCGATGCTGGACGAACTGCAGCATAAGGCATTACATAATAAAGAAATAAAACAGCGGATGCTGGCAACCAGAAAAGAGGCAGAGCCTCTGTCGGCTTTTTGCCGTACCTGCCGGGAATTGGGTTATGAGATCTATGAAATGGATGTGATCTGTGCCGGAGAAGAGTTTCATGCTGCTATGAAACGAAGTACCAATGGCGGCGGGGAAAATTCCCCCAAGCTGGATTACGAAGATGACTTTTATGAACTGTTTTTTGCCAGTATAACGGCCGACAGGTAATTTGATACGTCATTGACAGCCATAAGTTTATATAATAGCGCAATGAAGGAAAAGAAAGTAGCATGCCTGCTCTGCAAAGCAGAAATACAGGATTATATTTTATCCGTAGAATGTGACTGAAAGAGGAAACAGAAGAATGAAAGAACGGTTAGAAAATTTTGAAAAAATGCTTGTGGCTGTACAGGAAAATTATCAGGATACGGCAAACAAAATGGAACATCTGAAATTGGAAGGCAAAGCAAAATCTGCCACTTACCGACAACTGATGGGAAATAAAATAATGTATCAGAATATGCTGTCCATGTACCGTCTGTACGGATTACTGGAAGATTAGAAGATAAAAACAGAGAAAAAATGAAAGAATATAAAACTGTAAAATTTTATAATGTCCGAAATTCGGGTATCTGGATTGGATGCCTCCGGATTTCGGATATTTTTATTTGTTGCTGGGGAGCATAAAGTGCGGAGCAGTCGTCTTTCATCTATGGTGATAGCTGAGTCAGCAGGCATGTCCGCTTCAGAGGAACGCCGATCCTTCGGGCATATGTGGGTGACCCGGCGAAGATACGTTTGGTTCACGGCGGAATCAAAGAGACCCATGTATTCCATCTCCATAATCACCAGTGGAGACTGGAGCCGGAAAATCCGGTATCCACTATAATTGATTCCATTACCATAAGCCCTCAGGAGTGTTATACACTGGATATCCTCTATGGAGCCGGAAGCCGCAATGGAGTTATCGGCGATGTAATTTTTCATTGTCATCTGTATCCGCATTTTCACGAAGGAATGTGGACTTTGTGGAGAATTCATGACCGATTTGAGGACGGAAACGGAAAACTGCCGGACGGAACCACGGTTCCTGCCCTTATGCCGCTGAGAGATCGCAAATATCCTCCGCTGAAGGATGAACTTCACCCGGGCTATCCTGTTTTTATGAATGGAAAGGTGGGCGGGATGCCGCTGCAGCCGCCCTGCGGAGTACTTGACTCGGAAGGAACTCCCACCGTATGTCCCACGCTCTTGGAAACAGCCAATTTTGTAGAACACGCGGCGCTCGGAGCTCTGTATACAGATACCTGCCCATGCCATACGGCGGAAGAAAAAAGCAGGTGTAAAATCTGCAGTGAGAAAAATCACGGCATGAGGAATCAGCAGGTGAGGAATGTGCTGAGAAGGATGGCACAGAAGATCAATACGCCGAGCATGATTGTACAGAAAATGGTGCAGACAATGAAACTGGATACAAACAGGATGACGGAGAATGTGATGAGTGTGAGAAATACAGCGCAGACGGAGAAAATGGATGTAAAAGATGTAACCTTCCTGGTGACTGTGATAAAGTCAAAGTATTTGAGATTGCTCTCGTTCAGGCAAAAATTACCTATAACAAATATGGATGGCATATTCCGGAGACCGTGTGATTTTCCGGACTATGATGCCCGCAGACAAACCGCGAAATGTATCCCTGGCTGTGCACGGACATCTGTGGAAAGAGCAGCCGAAAGATCCCTTTTCCAGAGAAATTCCATTACAGGGCGGTATCAGTGTCGGGAACCGTTTTGACATGGAACTGAAAGGAGGAGCTTCCTGCCCGGGTGACTATCTGTATCGCTCGGGAAGCTTCGGCTGGGATGTGGAATCCGGCATGTGGGGAATCTTCCGCGTTCTGAAGCGTTCCATCGGATGCAGATGTCGGGAAATGTGCGGAAAGCTTCTGAAATGTATGAAGCTGTAACTGAAATCTGCAATCGGTTTCTATTTCTCGACAGACAGATCTTCAATTAACACTTTCATCTGACCGCCGCAGACCATACCTTCTTCTTCGGCCATATCATTATTCAAGTCTATGGTTACACAGCGCCGCTCTCCGGTTCCAATCAGGCGGCAGGCATCCCGCAGAACAGCATTTTCGCCGCACCCGCCGCCGATGGTGCCTGCCGTGCGGAAGGTCTGATCTACAGCCATCATAGCACCGGATTTCACAGGTGTAGATCCGCTGGTCGCGTAAACGATCATAAGTGCTTTTGGAATCTCATTATGAGTAAGAAACTCCAGCAATGGCAGATCAATATTCTCAGCGGTTAATATGTTTTCCTTTGAGCGGCGGTTCAAATTCTGGCGCCGGCATTGAATCAGCTCTGCAACAATAGAAATCGCAATCTCTTCTATTGTAAGTGCATTAATATTTAATCCAATGGGAGAATGGATGGTATCCAGCGCAGCGCGTGGGATACCTTCTTTTTCCAGAAGATTGAAAAGCCCCGCCACCCTGCGTCTGGAACCGATCATTCCCAGATATTTCGGGGATAATTCCGGAAGAATAGCCCGCAGACAATCAGCATCGTACCGATGGCCTCGTGTGATGACGGCAACATAATCGGTTTCATTGATATCAAGGGACTCTATTGCATGTGGAAAAGCATCGCAGATCACATGGGCTGCTTCCGGAAAACGAAGACGGTTGGCAAAAGAGGGCCTGTCATCCACGACCGTTACCGAAAAACCGAGCTCCGCGGCAAAACGGCACAGTGGTTGCGCAATGTGACCGCACCCCAATAAAATCAGCCGTTCCATGGGAAGAAAATTGCGAATATAGGTTGTTCCTTCTGCTTCAAAGGTCAATGATGCCGGTTTCCCTTCAAGGACTGACCGGTACAGTTCCTGTAATGGTAATGTCATGTCAGAATCCTTTCTGCTACAATATTATTATAGTGTTTACAAAAAATTTTGATTTCTGTATTTTGACACTGTTTACAGATTAGTATAATCAATTGTTCTTGCTGAATCAATAAGGAAAAGCGAAAAAACTAAGGATTCCTTTGGAGATTAACTTGTCAGCGATGAATTACATGGATTCAGTGGCTTTGGACTGGTGGTATAAATTATGAAATTTTCGTGTGAGAGATATAGAGGTACTTTTGACCTCTATATTTTTTATGCCGATTGTGGTATACTATCCGCATCTGCATGGCTTTAAGGAGAAACAAATCATGGATAAATTCATATTACACTCCGAATATAAACCAACTGGTGACCAGCCACAGGCGATTGAAACTCTTGTAAAAGGGTTCCGGGAAGGCAATCAATGCCAGACTTTATTAGGAGTTACGGGCTCTGGTAAGACTTTTACCATGGCAAACGTCATTGAACAGTTAAATAAACCAACACTCATAATCGCTCACAACAAAACCCTGGCTGCACAGCTCTACGGAGAATTCAAGGAGTTCTTCCCGGAGAATGCGGTGGAGTACTTTGTGTCCTATTACGATTATTACCAGCCCGAGGCCTATGTTCCGTCTTCCGATACCTACATCGCAAAAGACTCCGCCATCAATGAAGAAATCGACAAACTGCGCCTTTCGGCTACTGCCGCCCTAAGTGAGCGCCGGGATGTGATTATCGTGTCTTCCGTGTCCTGTATCTATGGTATTGGAAGTCCGAAGGACTATCAGAACATGATCATTTCTCTGCGTCCGGGAATGAGCAAAGACCGTGATGAAGTAATCAAAGAACTGATTAACATTCAGTATGACCGCAATGAGATGGATTTTCACCGCGGAACCTTCCGCGTGCGCGGCGACGTGGTGGAAATCATACCGGCGGATGCAACGGACTATGCGTATCGTGTGGAATTCTTCGGCGATGAGATTGACCGGATCACAGAGGTTGATGTATTGACCGGAGAGATAAAATGCGAAATGAACCATGTGGCCATTTTTCCGGCATCTCATTATGTGGTACCACATGAGACCATGGTGGCAGCTACCAATGAGATTGAAAAGGAATTAAAGGAACGGGTGGCATATTTTAAGGGCGAAGACAAGCTTTTGGAGGCTCAGCGAATTGCGGAGCGGACAAATTTTGATATTGAGATGATGCGTGAAACGGGATTTTGTTCCGGTATTGAAAATTATTCGAGGTATCTTGCCGGCCTTGCGCCGGGACAGCCGCCCTATACTTTGATGGACTACTTTGGCGACGATTATCTGATTATTATTGACGAGTCCCATAAGACCATTCCTCAGGTGGGGGGCATGTTCTCCGGTGATCAGTCCAGAAAAAGCACGTTGGTAGATTACGGGTTCCGGCTGCCGTCAGCGAAAGATAATCGTCCGCTGAATTTTCAGGAATTTGAGGAACATATTGATCAGATCCTGTTTGTTTCGGCAACTCCGGGAGAATATGAGGCGGAACATGAGATGGTTCGTGCGGAGCAGATTATCCGTCCTACCGGACTCCTGGATCCGAAGGTGGAAGTGCGCCCGGTGGAAGGGCAGATCGATGACCTGATCGGTGAAGTGAACAAAGAGGTGGAACAGGGCAATAAAATCCTGATAACGACCCTGACAAAGCGAATGGCAGAAGATCTGACCGATTATATGAAAGAATGCGGCATCCGTGTCCGTTATCTCCATTCCGATATTGATACCCTGGAACGAACAGAGATTATCCGCGATATGCGCCTGGATGTGTTTGATGTTCTGGTAGGTATCAACCTGCTCCGAGAGGGCCTTGACATTCCGGAAATTACATTGGTGGCTATATTGGATGCGGATAAAGAGGGTTTCCTGCGTTCAGAGACATCATTGATCCAGACCATCGGACGGGCAGCGCGGAATGCCGACGGACATGTGATCATGTATGCTGACATTATGACGGATTCCATGAAAAATGCTATCGAGGAAACAAATCGCCGCCGCGCTATCCAGGAGGTTTATAATAAGGAACACAATATCACACCGCAGACGATTAAGAAGGCAGTTCGCGATCTGATCAGTATATCGAAAGAGGTGGAAAAGACGGAACGTATGCTGGAAAAAGATTTGGAATCTATGAGCCGCAAAGAGCTGGAAAAATTGATCGGGGAAGTTCAGAAGAAGATGCGTGCGGCGGCAGCAGAGCTGGATTTTGAGACGGCGGCGGAGCTGCGTGATAAGATGATCGAGTTAAAAAAGAACCTGGATGATCTGGAAGGATAGAGGCATATTTTATTGTGTGCAAGAAAGAGCCGGAGCGCAAACGGAACCGGTGCAGAATGGGAGAACTTGGCGTTACCAGATCAAACTGATTTATGACAAAAAATTGACAGATTAGTCATAAATGCACAAAATGTTAATTTTTTAACAAGAATGTCGATTGTTGTTTCTTTTTACATGCATATATAGTATAATACTCAATAAATAAACCAATCCATGTATGGTGCATTTTTATTAACAATGTGGTGATGTCTGCGTCAGCAGACATGTCCGTTTAGGATAATAAAGATGCAGTATAACAGAATGACACTGCAGCAGAAAATAAATACATTGTGAATGGGTTTCACTGCAGACGTTTTTCATGGGGAGTGTACAAAGGAGGAATGGGGATGGATTTTAATCCGGCAATATTATGGCTGGCCGCTCTTGTTATATTTATCATAATCGAGATCGCCACAGTGGGACTTGCCACCATCTGGTTTGCCGGCGGAGCGCTGATTGCCGAGATTGCAGTGCTGCTGCACGCACCATTCTGGCTTCAGGTTGTTTTGTTTTTCACGGTTTCTTTTATCTTGCTGTTGTTTACAAGACCGTTGGCAGTAAAGTACATAAATAAGAACCGTGTAAAAACGAATGTCGACAGCCTGATCGGAAAGCAGGCAGTTGTGATCGAGCCGATCGATAATGTCAAGGGAGAAGGCAGAGTTCGTGTCCAGGGTATGGAATGGATGGCAAGAACCCAGGATGACAGTGAAAAACCGGCGGTGGACGATGTGGTGAATATTCAGGCAGTAAAAGGCGTAAAACTAATTGTGACTGAAGTTAAGAATTGAGAGAGGAGTTGTTGGGTATGAGTATCTCAGGAGTTATTGGCTTTTTCGTTGTTGTAGCTATTATTTTTATTATTTTGGTGCTTTTGGTATCCTGCATTAAAATCGTACCTCAGGCCTACGCATTTGTTGTGGAACGCCTGGGTGCATATCAGGGAACCTGGTCCACCGGTATTCATTTCAAAGTGCCATTCATCGATCGTGTTGCGCGCAGAGTGAACCTGAAAGAGCAGGTGGTTGATTTCCCGCCTCAGCCTGTTATTACAAAAGATAATGTTACCATGCAGATCGATACGGTTGTATATTTCCAGATTACGGATCCGAAACTGTATGCATATGGCGTGGAAAATCCGATCATGGCCATTGAGAATTTAAGTGCTACCACCCTCCGTAATATTATCGGAGACCTGGAACTGGATGAAACTCTCACATCCCGTGAGACGATCAACACAAAAATGCGTGCTTCGCTTGACATTGCCACAGACCCGTGGGGCATCAAAGTGAACCGTGTGGAACTGAAAAATATTATGCCGCCGGCAGCTATCCAGGATGCGATGGAAAAACAGATGAAAGCGGAGCGTGAACGCCGTGAAGCGATTCTGATCGCAGAAGGACAGAAAAAATCCACCATACTTGTGGCAGAAGGTAAAAAAGAAGCAGCAATTCTGGATGCCCAGGCAGAAAAAGAGGCAGCAATTCTCCGTGCCGAGGCAGAAAAAGAGAAAATGATCCGTGAGGCAGAAGGTAAGGCCAAAGCCATCGAGACTGTACAGAAAGCAAATGCAGATGGTATCCGCTTTATTAAGGAAGCCGGTGCAGACGAAGCCGTATTAACACTGAAAAGTCTTGAGGCTCTGAAAAATCTTGCCGACGGTCAGGCAACCAAAATTGTGGTGCCTTCCGATCTGCAGGGACTGGCAGGACTGGCCACCTCGCTGAAAGAGATCCTCAGTGACAAAAAATAAGACTTAGAAATACGATTACCATACGTTTGCATTATAGAAATATTATAAGATGCCAGGGTCAAATGCTTTTGACTCCAACATCATTATAAAGATGTATTATAGAAGGCGGAGCAAGAATGTTCCGCTTTCTTTTTGGTAATATTATCAAAATCAGAAGTTTCCCCACTTTACAAAGTTTTTAGAAATTATCTGTTGACAAAGAGCGCCCCCGGGAGTATATTATGAACATAGATGTTAGCACTCCAACTAATTGAGTGCTAACAAATATAGAACAAAGAGAAGGAAAGGAGTTCCGGTTATGGAGTTGGATGAGAGAAAAATAAAAATATTAAAAGCAATCATTCAGACCTATCTGGAAACCGGTGAACCTGTTGGATCCAGAACCATTTCAAAGTATACGGATTTAAAGCTAAGCTCCGCAACGATTCGAAATGAAATGGCAGACCTGGAAGAGATGGGCTACATTTTACAGCCCCACACATCCGCAGGTCGTATCCCTTCTGATAAAGGTTACCGTTTTTATGTAGATCAGCTGGTATCAGAGAAGACTCAGGAAGTCACGAAGATGAATATGCTGATGATTGAGCGCACAGACCGCATGGAAAAGGTTCTGAAGCAGGTGGTCAAAATACTGGCTGCAAACACGAACTATACTACCATGATCACGGGACCCAGATGTCACAGAAACAAGATTCAATTCCTTCAGTTATCTCAGGTGAGCGAGCACGAACTTCTGGTAGTGATTGTTACGGAAGGCAACATGATAAAGAACAAGATCATCCCTGTGGAGGAGATTTTGGAAAATGAAGTTATCCTGAATCTGAACCTGCTGTTAAACACATCGTTGAACGGGCTTACGATAGGAGATATCAATCTGGATATCATTACAAAATTAAAACAGAAATCCGGTGTATACAACACACTGGTATCCGATATTCTGGATGCGGTTGCGGAAGCTGTTCGGGATGACGAGGATGAGATGGAAATTTATACCAGCGGCGCTACTAATATTTTCAAATATCCGGAGTTAAGTGACAGTCAGAATGCAAGCAAACTGATTTCGGCGCTGGAAGAAAAGGAAGAATTGATTGATTTTGTCCGTGAGATGGAATCAAATCCCAATGAGACAGGTATTCAGGTATACATCGGAAGCGAAAGCCCGGTGCAGACCATGAAAGATTGCAGTGTTGTCACTGCAACATATGAATTAGGCGAAGGCATGAAGGGAACCATAGGTATTATCGGTCCGAAACGAATGGATTATGAAAATGTTATGGATAACCTGAAAACGCTGAAAGCTCAGCTGGACAGTATTTTCAAGAAAGAATAGTGGGAGGTATGTAAATTGACCGATGAAAATATGAAAACAGAAGATATGATGGAGGAAACTGCAGCAGAGGATGCAGTGGAGAAACCATCAGAGGAAACCGCTTCTCAGGAATCTGTTGAGGAACAGACTGAAAAGGAAAGCGGTGAGGAAGCATCTGAGGAAAGCGAAGTATCGGCGGAAGAAGGTGAGGATGAAACTTCCTCAGAAACCGATGAAGACGAAGAAGATTCCGAATCAAAATCCGATTCCGGTGAGAAAAAAGATAAGAAGCTTCGCTGGAAGAAAAAAGACAAAAAAGATGAGAAAATCGAAGAATTGACTGACCGTCTGCAGAGAACGATGGCAGAGTTTGATAATTACCGGAAACGTACCGATAAAGAAAAAGCAAGCATGTATATTATCGGTGCAAAAGAAGTGGTAGAAAAAATACTTCCGATTATTGATAACTTTGAGAGAGGACTTGCCAGCGCCACCGAGGAGCAGAAAGCAGATCCGTTTGTGGAGGGATTTGACAAGATATACAAACAGCTCTGCAAGACGTTGGAGGACATGGGAGTAAAGGTGATCGAAGCGGTCGGAAAAGAGTTTGATCCGAATTTCCACAATGCAGTGATGCATGTGGATGATGAGAGTGTAGGAGAGAACATTGTTGTGGAGGAATTCCAGAAAGGTTATCTCTACAAAGATTTTGTGGTTCGCCACAGTATGGTTAAGGTAGCTAATTGATTCTGCATGTGAATCAAACTTATTCATTTGATTATTATGAAAAATTCATTTCAGGAGGAGAAAACTATGGGTAAAATTATTGGTATTGACTTAGGTACAACAAACAGTTGTGTAGCAGTAATGGAAGGTGGTCAGCCGGTTGTTATAGCGAACGCAGAAGGTTCCAGAACAACACCGTCTGTTGTAGCATTTACAAAAAACGGCGATCGTCTGGTAGGTGAGCCGGCAAAACGTCAGGCAGTAACAAACGCAGATCATACAATCGCTTCCATCAAACGTGAGATGGGTACAAATCATAAAGTAAATATTGACGGAAAATCATATTCTCCGCAGGAGATTTCTGCCATGATTCTTCAGAAACTGAAAAACGACGCAGAAAACTACCTTGGTGAAAAAGTAACGGAAGCAGTTATCACTGTTCCGGCATACTTCAATGATGCGCAGCGTCAGGCAACAAAAGATGCAGGAAAGATTGCCGGTCTCGATGTAAAACGTATCATCAACGAGCCGACAGCAGCCGCTCTGGCCTATGGTCTTGATAATGAAAATGAACAGAAGATCATGGTATACGACCTTGGAGGCGGTACCTTCGATGTATCAATCATCGAGATCGGTGACGGTGTTATTGAGGTTCTTTCTACTGCCGGAAACAACCGCCTTGGCGGTGATGATTTCGACCAGAAGATTACCGATTATATGCTGGCTGAATTTAAGAAAAAAGAAGGTGTTGACTTATCCGGTGATAAGATGGCACTTCAGAGATTAAAAGAAGCAGCAGAAAAAGCGAAAAAAGAGCTTTCTTCTGCTACGACAACCAACATCAACCTGCCGTTCATCACAGCAACTGCAGAGGGTCCGAAACATTTTGACATGGATCTGACAAAAGCGAAATTTGATGAACTGACTCATGATCTGGTTGAAAAGACAGCAGAGCCGGTTACCCGTGCCCTGAAAGATGCCGGACTGAACGCTTCTGAGCTGAGCAAAGTCCTTCTGGTAGGCGGTTCCACACGTATCCCGGCTGTACAGGATAAAGTAAGAGCATTGACCGGACATGAACCGAGCAAATCTCTGAACCCGGATGAATGTGTTGCACTGGGTGCTTCTATCCAGGGTGGTAAACTTGCAGGCGATGCAGGTGCAGGTGACATCCTTCTTCTGGATGTAACTCCGCTGTCTCTGTCCATTGAGACTATGGGTGGTGTTGCAACCAGACTGATTGAGAGAAATACAACTATCCCGACAAGAAAGTGCCAGATATTCTCTACAGCAGCCGATAATCAGACAGCCGTTGATATTAACGTTGTACAGGGCGAGCGTCAGTTCGCGAAAGACAACAAATCCCTGGGTCAGTTCCGTCTGGATGGTATCCCGCCAGCAAGACGTGGCGTTCCGCAGATCGAAGTTACCTTTGATATTGATGCAAATGGTATTGTAAATGTATCTGCAAAAGATCTGGGAACCGGAAAAGAGCAGCATATCACCATCACAGCAGGCTCCAACATGTCAGATGATGATATTGAAAAGGCAGTCAGAGAAGCTGCTGAATACGAAGCTCAGGATAAGAAACGCAAAGAGGCAGTTGATGCCAAAAACGATGCAGATGCTATGGTATTCCAGGTTGAAAAAGCACTGGAAGAAGCAGGAGATAAGCTGGATGCAAACGATAAGACATCCGTTCAGGCTGACTTGGCTGCATTGAAAGAGACTGTCGAAAAAATGGATCCGAACACCATGAGTGATGCAGATGTAGCCGCACTGAAAGAAGGACAGAACAAGCTGATGCAGAGCGCTCAGAAACTGTTTGCTAAGATGTATGAGCAGAGCCAGGGTGCTGCCGGAGCTGGTCAGAACATGGGTGGCGCTCAGAACGCATCCGGTGAGGCTGGTTACAATGATGACGTGGTAGACGCTGATTATACGGAAGTAGATGAGTAAAACCGAATAAATGGCAATCCTGTTAAGGCTGTGACAATTCTATTCTGTACCGGTCCGGTTCGTATGAGCCGGACCAGACAGTACATTAAGCCACATGAAATACCTCGCGTTAGGTTTTTGTGCGGCTTATATTGGGATTGGGCATAGCCTTATGGAGCGTCATATAGCGAGGGATTATTATGAGTGAGACAAAGAGAGACTATTACGAGGTGCTGGGCGTAGACCGCGGAGCCGATGATGATACAATAAAAAAGGCATATCGAAAACTGGCTAAAAAGTATCATCCGGATATGAATCCCGGAGATAAAGATGCGGAGGCAAAATTTAAAGAAGCATCGGAGGCGTATGCCATTTTAAGTGATCCGCAGAAACGTCAGCAGTATGATCAGTTTGGCCATGCAGCCTTTGAACAGGGCGGTGGAGGCGCCGGTGGATTCGGCGGCTTTGGCGGCTTTGATTTTAACGGCGGAGACATGGGCGATATTTTTGGTGATATTTTCGGTGACCTTTTCGGGACCGGAAGAAGCGGCAGAGGGCGCGGCGCAAACCGTGGTCCCATGCGTGGAGCAAATCTGCGCGCTGTTATTAATATAACATTTGAAGAAGCTATATTCGGATGTGAAAAATATATTGAATTAAATCTGAAAGATACCTGCGCAAGCTGTAACGGAACAGGCGCAAAAACCGGAACTTCACCGGAAACCTGTCCGAAGTGTAATGGAGAAGGTCGTATCTATGTGACACAGCAGTCCATGTTCGGGACCATTCGAAGCGAGCAGGTATGTCCGCAGTGTCAGGGCACCGGCAAGATTATTAAAGAAAAATGTCCGGATTGCAACGGTACCGGATATATTATCAAAAAGACTAAGATCAAAGTATCTGTTCCGGCCGGTATTGATAACGGACAGAGCATCCGCGTTCGTGAAAAAGGGGAACCGGGTGTGAATGGCGGCCCGAGAGGGGATCTGCTGGTTGAAGTTCGTGTGGCACGGCATCCGATCTTCCAGAGAAATGATATGAATATTTACTCTACTGCGCCTATAACATTTGCTCAGGCTGCACTCGGCGGAAAAGTGCGGATCAAGACTGTGGACGGCGAAGTGGAATACGAAGTAAAAGCGGGCACTCAGACGGATACCAAAGTACGTCTGAAAGGAAAAGGTGTTCCCTCTCTGCGCAACAAACAAAAACGCGGGGATCACTATGTAACACTGGTAGTTCAGACTCCTACCAAACTGAGCAGAGAAGCAAAGAAGGCGTTGGAAGAATTTGACCGTCTGAGCCAGGGTAAATAACGAGAGTATATCTTGTCAAAAGCGGGCATAATAGAGTATAATCCAAGGGCAGACATAGCAAGTCTGTCCTTAATTGCTGTATGGAGGAAATCTCGTGAGTATAGAAATCGTAATAACCCAGATGATGATTATTTTCGTGTTGATGGCTGCCGGATTAATTTTTATGCGAAAGAAAATCGTGGACGCTTCAGGTGTAAAACAGATATCGGCTCTTGTCTCTAATATATGCAATCCGGCACTTTTGCTGACAAGCGCGTTCAGCGAAGACAATACAGCCACCAATGAACAGGTACTTCTGGTGGCAGCGATCGCCTTTTTTGTATTTACGCTCATGCTGCTGCTGGGAAAGTTCGTCGGAACGCTGCTTGGAGCGCCCAAAGATCAGAGAAATTATTACTGTCTGATGACTATGTTCGGCAACATAGGATTTATCGGAATTCCGTTGGCAACGGCTATTTTAGGTGCCGGTTGTCTGATTTACATTGCTGTGTTTAATTTTATGTTTTTTATTTACATTTATACTTATGGAATCTATCTCCTGGAAAAACAGGGCGGATTAAAGGGGAAAATCAATCCCAGAGTGTTTCTCAATCCGGGCACAGTTTCAGCCGCTCTTACGGTGCTGATTTTCTTTCTAAAGCTTCCGGTTCCGACTATTGCAGCAGAAAGTCTCACATATATGGGCAATGCTACCGTGTTTCTGGCTATTTTTGTTATCGGCACATCGCTGGCTCAGGTTTCTTTTCGGGAAATTATAAAAGAATATCGTCTCTATCTGTTTATTATCCTGCGCTATATCGCAGTACCGGTGCTGACTGCCCTGATTATGAAAATGATTACAGATGATATGATAATCCTGGGAACAACGGTTATTATGATGGCTGTTCCTGCCGGAAACATGCCATTGATGTTGGCAAAGGAAAGAGATCTGGAAGCAGATATTTTATCCAAAGGAATTATTCTGAGCACGGTTTTGTCTCTTGTGACGATTCCTATTGTAACTTTGTTTGTATAAATAAAATGTAAAAATGAAAAGATTGTAAAAGAAAAGTTGGATTTGCCGGAGGCCGTCTCGGTGAAAAGCTAAGAAATGAAAACTAATATAACTTTGAAAATTCCGGATATGACGGAGCTTAAGTGAAAGGAGACAGAAATATGAAGTGGAATAAATTTTCCATTAAGACAACAACAGAAGCAGAAGACATTATTATATCCATGTTGGCGGATCTCGGCGTGCAGGGAGCGGAAATCCAGGACAAACAGCCGCTCACGGCCCTTGAAAAAGAGCAGATGTTCGTAGATATTATGCCGGATATGCCACAGGATGATGGGATTGCTTATGTGAATTTTTATCTGGAGGAGGAAGAGGATAAAGAAACGATTGTGGCAAACGTTAAACGGGAACTGGAAGACCTGCGCATGTTCCTTGATATCGGAGAAGGCACCATTGAGGAATCTCAGACGGAGGACAAAGACTGGATCAACAACTGGAAACAGTTCTTCTCTCAGTTTTATGTGGATGATATCCTGATTATTCCATCATGGGAAGATATCAAGATAGAAGATCAGGATAGAATAGTGCTTCATATTGATCCCGGCACAGCGTTTGGAACCGGAAAACATGAGACTACACAGCTCTGTATCCGGCAACTAAAAAAATATGTGACAGAAGAAACGGAGCTCCTGGATGTGGGAACCGGAAGCGGCATTCTCGGAATTATTGCGCTGAAATTGGGCGCAAGACATGTGGTCGGAACGGATCTGGATCCCTGTGCAGTTCCGGCTGTGGCTGAAAATCTTGAAAACAACGGACTTGGCACCGGCGCATGCACGGATATTACAGATGCGGAAGAACTGAAAAATCCGAAATTTGAACTGTTGATTGGCAATATTATTGATGACAAAGCCGTGCAGGATCACGTTGGGTATGGTAAATATGATATTGTTGCCGCAAATATTCTTGCAGAAGTTCTGGTACCATTGACACCGGTAATTGTGAATCAGCTGAAACCGGGCGGAGTATATATTACATCGGGAATTATCGATGTAAAAGAAGATTTGATTGTAAAGACTGTGCAGGACGCAGGCCTTGAGTTGATGGAAGTGACCCGTCAGGGTGAGTGGGTATCCGTAACGGCCAGAAAACCGGAAAATTAAAATAATAGTTTTTCGGTGAAGGCTGCGGTTCGGTCAATTTTATAATAATCAGGAAAAAGGTGGAGAAATTATTATGCATCGCTTTTTTGTGGATCAGACACAGATTGATGAAAAATATATACATATTTCAGGACAGGATGCTCACCATATTCGAACTGTTCTGCGGATGCGGGAAAAAGAGGAAATCCTCGTCAGTGACGGTGATAAAATGGAGTATACCTGTCAGATTGAAAAGCTGGCAGATGAGGAAATCCTGGCTAAAATCATGTTTGTGGAGGAAGCCGGTTTGGAATTGCCGGCGAAGGTGTATTTGTTCCAATGTCTGCCCAAAAGTGATAAGATGGAACTGATTATTCAGAAGGCTGTGGAATTGGGAGCATGTGAGATTATTCCGGTGGCCTCGGCTCGCTGTGTTGTGAAGTTGGATGGGAAAAAGGAAGCGTCCAAGACAAAACGCTGGCAGGGAATTGCGGAAAGTGCAGCGAAACAGTCCAAACGCATGTACATTCCGCAGGTGCATTCTGTGCTGAAGTTTTCCGAGGCACTGGAATATGCCAAAAATATGGATGTGAAATTGATTCCCTATGAACTTGCAAGAGGAATGGAGGTCACCCGGGAACAGATTGGGAAAATCGGCCCGGGCCAGACTGTAGCCGTTTTTATCGGACCCGAAGGCGGTTTTGAGGAAGAAGAAGTTCAGGCTGCTATGAAAATGGGTTTTTCACCGATTACGTTGGGAAAACGGATTCTGCGTACGGAGACGGCGGGATTTACGGTGCTGGCAATATTGATGTATCATTTAGAAGAGTAGTTAAAATGCACAGCTTTGCAAATGCAATCTTTTCAATCATATTTTACTTCCAGCAGAGTCAGTCCACAGGCAGGGGCAGTGGCTCCGGCCAGGCTGCGATCCAGATTGTCGAACAGTTCCTGTATGGATTCGGGTGACCGTTTTCCTTCTCCCACTTCGAGCAGTGTACCGGTCAGGATACGGATCATATATTGAAGAAAGCCATTTCCATAATAAGTAATTCTGATTTCAGATTCACTTTCTTCAAATTCAATGCTGTAAATGGTTCGGACGGTTGATTTTTTCATACGTGCATTGCCGCAGAAGGCTTTAAAATCATGTTTGCCCAGAAGATATTGGCTGGCTGCTTTCATGGCAGCCATATCCAGAGGTGCCGGGTGGATGTACATATATTTTCGATCAAAAACATTCTGTGCACGGTTTTTGCCGATGCGGTACTGGTAAATTTTTCCGGTGGCATTTAAACGGCTGTGAAAACGAGGGGGAACTACGGATAGATACAGTATACCGATGTCATCCGGAAGATAGTCATTTATATAATGAAGAATTTCTTCCGGTGTCCGGTCCGTGTCAAGAGAAAAATTGGCAACTTGTCCTTTCGCATGAACCCCGGCATCGGTGCGGCCTGCGCCGTGGATCTCCACAGGCTGGCCTGCCATTTTGGTCAGAATCATCTCCAGCTTTCCCTGGATGGTATTGTCGGTGGCCCTTTGCCGCTGCCATCCGTTGTATCTTGTTCCGTCGTATTGCAAAATCATTTTATAATTTATTCTCATACTCTCTATACTGCATAAATGCTTAAAAATGTGACCATAATTTGATCAATTGATTTTGACAGAATTAAAAATAAATTCGAATATCTGATATTGGTCATGATATGGTCGTGATCAGTTATCCATTCTGTATTATATACACTTTAAAAGTAATTCTACCATATTTTTCGGACTTATGATATAATAAAAAATTGCAAACCTGCGTAGTAACTGAAATGAATGGGTATACCTCATCGTGCAAAACATGCCGTTCAAAAAGTGTGTAATATCGTATGTCAGGAAAAATACATATTTCGGTATGCCCAAAGACGCACAGACGAAAAAGGAACAAAAAAATGGAAATATATTTTGATAATTCTGCCACAACCAGATGTTATGACAGTGTGCGGGATGTGGTTGTAAAAACAATGATGGAAGATTACGGGAATCCCTCTTCCATGCATCAGAAAGGCGTTGAAGGAGAACAGTACCTGAAAGACGCCAGACAGATTTTTGCGAAAATACTGAAAGTAAATGAGAAAGAGATTTATTTCACCTCCGGCGGAACCGAATCCAACAACTGGGCGCTGGTGGGAACTGCCCTTGCAAATAAGCGCTCCGGCAACCGTATTATTTCAACGGCCATTGAGCATCCTGCAGTATCCGAACCGCTTCGCTTCCTTGAGGAACAGGGATTTGAAATCATAAAACTGGGTGTTGATAAAAATGGACAGATTTCGTTGGAAGAACTGGAAGCGGCGCTGACCGACAAGACGATTTTGGTTTCGACTATGTATGTTAACAACGAGATTGGTGCTGTTCAGCCGGTGGAGGAAATTGCACGGCTGGTTCATCGAAAATGTCCCGGTGCGCTGTATCATGTGGATGCCATTCAGGCTTTCGGAAAATATCAGATATTCCCGAAACGGATCGGCATTGATCTGATGTCAGCCAGCGGTCATAAGATTCATGGCCCGAAGGGGGTGGGACTCATGTACATGAGCGAGAAGGCAAAAGTGGCTCCTATTATTCTGGGAGGCGGACAGCAAAAAGGCATGCGCTCCGGAACGGATAATGTATCGGGTATAGCCGGATTTGCCCAGGCGGCAAAAGAGATTTATACCGATCGGGAAGCGAAAAATATAAGTCTGTATGAACTGAAAGAATATATGATCGAGCAGCTTAAAACGCTGGATCGCGTTGTGGTACACGGGACAACAGATCGTGAAAAATCTGCGCCCCACATCATCAATGCTTCTTTGGTCGGGGTGGGAAGCGAGGTATTGCTTCATACTCTGGAAGATCGTCAGATCTATGTGTCGGCGGGAAGCGCCTGTTCCACCCACAAGCGCTCAAAGAGTCCGACTCTGTCTGCGATCGATGCAAAAAAAGAGGAGATGGAGAGTTCCGTCCGCTTCAGTTTTACGGAAGAAAATACAAAAGAAGAAGTGGATACTGTCATCTCGGTTCTGAAAGAGGTACTGCCTCTGCTGCGCCGCTATCGTGCACACTGACTGTGACTGAAATTAAAACGGGTCTGGTTGCCCGAATGATTATAAGAAAGTGAGAACAACAGGATGAACATGTTTAAAGCATTTTTGGTAAAATATGCGGAAATTGCCATCAAAGGGAAAAATCGTCATCTTTTTGAAGACGCTCTGGTAAAACAGATCCGTCATGGCCTGAAAAAAGCAGACGGTGAGTTCCGTGTGACAAAAGAACAGGGAAGAATATATGTCTATTGCGACAGTGATTATGATTACGATGAAGTTACGGGCATCATGAGCAGGATATTCGGCGTCGTGGGTTTCTGTCCGGTTGTGATTCATGAAATGTGCGGATATGAGGAATTGGCAAAGCATGTGGTAAAATATGTGGATGACATATATCCGGATAAAAATAAGACATTCAAAATGAATGCCCGCCGTTCTGATAAACGCTACCCCATGGATTCCATGGAACTGAACCGGGAACTTGGAGGCGTTGTGCTGGATGCCTTTCCGGAGATGAAAGTGGACGTTCACAACCCGGATATTCTGCTGACGGTGGAAATCCGAAGCAAAATATATCTATATTCAGAAGTAATCCCGGGGCCGGGAGGAATGCCGGTGGGCTCCAACGGAAAAGCCATGCTTCTTCTGTCCGGCGGTATTGACAGTCCGGTGGCCGGTTACATGATCGCAAAACGCGGTGTGAAAATTGATGCGGTATATTTCCATGCTCCGCCATACACCAGCGAGCGTGCGAAACAGAAAGTAATCGATCTGGCCAAAATCGTATCCAGATTTACCGGCCCTATTTATCTGCATGTGGTCAATTTTACGGATATTCAACTGTATATCTATGATCAATGTCCCCATGAGGAGCTGACTATTATCATGCGCCGCTATATGATGCGGATTGCGGAGCATTTTGCAAAAGAGACCGGATGCCTTGGTCTGATCACCGGCGAGAGCATTGGCCAGGTGGCAAGCCAGACACTCCAGAGCCTCGCTGCGACCAATGAGGTATGTACTCTTCCCGTGTACCGCCCGGTTATTGGTTTTGATAAGCAGGAAATCGTAGAAGTGGCCAACAAAATCGGAACTTTTGAGACTTCTATTTTGCCATATGAAGACTGCTGTACAGTTTTTGTGGCAAAACATCCGGTAACAAAACCGAACCTGAATATAATACGTAATTCAGAGAAAAAGCTGGCTGAGAAAATCGATGAACTGGTGGATGAAGCGATTAGGACAACAGAAGTCATTATTGTATCTGAGGAATCGTAAAACAAATATAAGACTGTATTAAAAAAGAGCCGCTGCAGGCGCAACGGCTCCGTTTTCACAAAGATTAAATACAGTACGGTTTCAGAACTTCCAGAACTTCGTCCAGTTTATCTCCATCAACATGAATATTTAAATCAATTGGTTTGGAAAGATCCAGGCTGAAAATACCCATAATCGATTTTGCATCAATAACGTATCTCCCGGAAACCAGATCAAAATCGAAATCAAATTTGTTAATTTCGTTAACAAAGGATTTTACTTTATCGATAGAGTTCAGAGAAATTTGAATGGTTTTCATAATGCGAACCTCCTCTCGAAATGATTTTCTTTTTCTTTTCAGTCTAATCTTACAGTTTCTGGAAGACGAAGTCAAGGGAAAATCATATAAAGTTATCGTTATAAATTTGTTAAAAAAAGGTAAAGATTCACAAAAGGAGAATGCTATGAGTAAAAAAGCTGCCCTGCATAATCTGGGCTGTAAAGTAAATGCATATGAGTTGGAAGCCATGCAGCAGCTTCTGGAAGAGGGCGGATATGAGATCGTTCCGTTTGAGCCGGGAGCGGATGTTTATGTGATCAATACCTGCACAGTGACGAACATTGCTGACCGGAAATCAAGGCAGATGCTCCATAAAGCAAAAAAGATGAATCCGGATGCCATTGTTGTGGCTGCCGGCTGCTATGTACAGGCTGCCGGGGAGGAACTGAAAAAAGATGAATCCATTGATATCGTAATCGGAAATAACAAAAAGCAGAACCTGCTGGAAATACTGGAAGAATATCAGCGGAAGAGAGCGACGGATTTTTCAAACATTATCGATATTAATCATACAAAAGAGTATGAACCGTTGCGCATCACAAGAACAGCGGAGCATACCCGGGCATATTTGAAGATTCAGGATGGCTGCAACCAGTTTTGCACTTACTGTATCATACCTTTTGCCCGTGGGCGTGTGAGAAGCCGCAGTATGGCAGACGTGATGCAGGAAGTAGAAAAACTGGCACAGGCCGGTTATCAGGAAGTGGTGCTGACCGGTATTCATTTAAGCTCGTACGGAACGGATTTTGAATCCTGTGAAAAGAGCGGGGACTATCCCTATGGAAAAGAACTGCTCAAACTGATCGCAGCGATTCAGAAAACAGAAGGGATCACCAGGATCCGCCTGGGATCTCTGGAACCCGGCATTGTCACAGAAGCATTTGCTGCAGAACTGTCCGGCTGTGATAAAGTCTGCCCGCATTTTCATCTGTCCATGCAGAGCGGCTGTGATGCAACTCTGAAACGGATGAACCGGCGTTATGATACCGCGCAGTTTGCAGATCGATGCCGTATTTTGCGTAAATACTTTAACAATCCGGCACTTACTACAGATATTATTGTGGGATTCCCCGGGGAGACCGAAGAAGAATTTGCAAAAACCAGAGCTTATGTAGAACAGATTAATTTTTTTGAGACACATGTTTTCAAATATTCCCGCCGGAAAGGCACAAAAGCAGCCGTGATGGAAAATCAGGTTCCGGAACAGAAAAAAGCACAGCGCAGTCAGATCCTTATAGAGCTTGGACAGCGCCATCAGAAATCTTATGCAGAAGGTTTCCTCGGAAAAGAAGTCGAAGTCCTTTTTGAAGAAAAGACTGTGGAAAACGGGCATTCATACTGGACGGGACATACCCGCGAATACGTTAAGGCCAAAAAAGAATCGGAAAGGGATTTGACAAATGTGCAAAGAGCGTGTATGGTATCTGGTGTGGGTGAAGACGGTACGCTGTACGTTTCGGACAAAACAAGACAGTAATTCTCTCAAGGGGGATTTCGTGTAAAGGAACAAGGAGCAAAAGATCAGTGATTGTTGCGAAAAACCATGAGACAAGAATTCACAATAATTTTCATTGAATTTTGTCCACATATAGTTTAGAATAATCATAGAGATTAAGTAGGATAAGGGCGTGAGCAATATGGCAGATTTGAGTAATACACAGTTTTTCAAAGTAAAAACAGAACCGGAGATTCAGGTAAAAGAAGTTCTGGATGTAGTATACAATGCGATGGCAGAAAAAGGCTACAATCCGGTCAACCAGATCGTCGGATATATTATGTCTGGAGATCCCACATATATTACCAGTTATAAGGGAGCACGCAGCATGATCATGAAAGTGGAACGTGACGAGCTGGTGGAAGAACTGTTAAAAGAGTATATCAAAAACGAGGCATGGAGACGCTGATCTATGCGGATTATGGGATTGGATTTTGGGTCAAAAACAGTAGGAGTCGCAATCAGCGACCCCTTGGGCTTGACTGCGCAGGGAATCGAGATTATAAGGAGAAAGTCTGAGAATAAACTTCGTCAGACACTGGCACGGATAGAGGAACTGATTGCGGAATACCAGGTAGAAACGATTGTTCTTGGTTTTCCCAAAAACATGAATAATACCATTGGGGACAGGGCTGAGAAATCTCTAGAATTTAAGCGTATGCTTGAGAGAAGAACAGGCCTGCATATTTTTATGTGGGATGAACGGCTGACTACGGTGGAGGCAAATCGTACGCTGATGGAGGCCGGTGTGCGCCGGGAGAACCGTTATAAGTATGTGGATGAGCTTGCCGCAGTATTTATTCTGCAGGGATACCTGGATTCATTGTCTATGCAGAAATCGCAGATGGAACTTCCAAAAGAAAATGCGGATAGTTAGTGACAGTAGTAAAGAAACCAATCGAACTGAAAAGAGCCCGAAGAGATAATGATAGATTGCGGAAAGTAGCAGGATGAGCAAATGATAGAAAAATTAAGATTTGAACTGGAAGACGGTACAGCGGTTGACTTTTATGTGGAAGAGCAGACGAGAGTAAACGGAACCAATTATCTGCTTGTAACAGATTCACAGGACGATGAGGCGGAGGCCTATATTTTAAAAGACATTTCGGAGGATTCGGATGAAGTGGCGAATTACGTTATGGTGGAAGATGATGTGGAACTGTCGGCACTTTCCCGTGTTTTTCAGGAAATGTTAGATGACACGAAAATTGACTTTTAATATGACGCGGAGGTGTTTGATTGAAAAATGGAAACAATTCAAAATTAAAAATTATCCCGCTTGGAGGACTTGAACAGATCGGGATGAATATTACTGCCTTTGAATATGAAGACAGTATTGTTGTGGTGGACTGCGGTTTGGCGTTTCCGGAGGATGACATGCTGGGAGTCGACCTTGTTATACCGGATATTTCCTATTTGAAAGACAATTACAGTAAAATCAAGGGTTTTGTTGTGACACATGGACATGAAGATCATATTGGCGCTTTCCCATACATTCTGCGGGAAATCAATGTGCCGATTTATACAACAAAACTGACGATGGCTCTGATCGAGAAAAAACTGGAAGAGGGAGGCATGCTGAAGCGGATCAAGCGCAAAGTGGTTAAGCATGGCCAGTCCATCAATCTGGGCGATTTTCGCATTGAATTTATTAAGACGAATCACAGTATTCAGGACGCATCTGCACTGGCGATTTATTCTCCGGCCGGTACCGTGGTGCATACGGGTGATTTTAAAGTAGATTACACCCCGGTGTTTGGTGATGCCATTGATCTGCAGCGTCTTGCAGAAATCGGGAAAAAGGGTGTGCTGGCGGTTATGTGTGACAGCACCAATGCAGAACGGCCGGGATTTACCATGTCTGAGCGGACTGTGGGAAGAACCTTTGACAATATTTTTGCAGAACACACGAATACACGTATTATTATTGCAACATTCGCTTCCAACGTGGATCGTGTACAGCAGATCATCAATTCAGCGTATAAATTTGGTCGGAAAGTCTGCCTGGAAGGCAGGAGTATGGTAAATGTAATTGGAACTGCATCGGAACTGGGTTATCTGAGCATTCCCGATAATACGCTTGTTGATATGGATCAGCTTAAGAACTATCCGCCGGAAAAAACGGTGCTGATCACCACCGGAAGCCAGGGCGAATCCATGGCGGCATTGTCCCGTATGGCGGCCAACATTCACAAAAAGATCACGATCATGCCCGGAGATACGATTATTTTCAGCTCCAATCCGATTCCCGGCAATGAAAAAGCGGTTTCGAAGGTGATCAACGAATTGACCGGTATCGGTGCCAATGTAATTTTCCAGGATGTTCATGTGTCCGGACATGCCTGTCAGGAAGAGATCAAGCTGATTTATTCCTTGTTGAAGCCCAAGTATGCCATACCGGTTCACGGCGAACTGCGCCACCTGAAAGCCCAGGCGAACCTGGCCATCAGCCTTGGCATACCGAAAGAAAATGTATTTATCTTAAGATCCGGAGATGTTCTGGAGGTGTGCAGTGACAGTGCCAAAATTATCGGAAAAGTGCACACAGGCGGTATTCTGGTAGATGGACTCGGCGTGGGCGATGTGGGCAATATCGTACTGCGTGACCGTCAGCATCTGGCAGAAGACGGTATTATGATCGTTGTTATGACGCTGGAACATCACAGCAACCATGTGCTGGCCGGACCGGACATTGTGTCACGCGGATTTGTTTATGTGCGGGAGTCTGAGGATCTGATGGATGAGGCGCATCAGGTGGTAGAAAATGCACTGGATATATGTTTGGATCGGAACATTACAGACTGGAGCAGGATTAAAAATATCATCAAAGATTCTCTGGGTGATTTTGTCTGGAAACGCACCAAGAGAAGACCTATGATTTTGCCGATAATAATGGAAGCATAAGGATAGAAAAGACCATGAGAGAAATCGAAGCGTGTTTGGAAGCACTTTTGGACAGCATTCACAGAAGTGATATTTATCAGAATTATCTGTCCTGTGAAAAAAATCTGGAACTGAATCCGGAGCAGAAAAAGAAAGTGGATGATCTGAGGACGGCTGCTTTTTTGCTGCATCAGGAAGAGGACTGGTTTGAAAAATCCGATACTTTGAATGAACAGTTTGCGGAACTGAGAAAAAAGCCGGAGGTAAATGCTTATCTTGAGGCGGAACTGGCTGTCTGCAAAATGATTCAGCGAATTACCGAGAAAATATGTGATAATCTGGAGATTCGAATTCCGGAAATATGAGTAAGGAGAACCTATGGCAAAAAAGAAATCAGATACCGGTTATCGGGTAGCGGTACTTGGGGCAAAAGGTATTTTGAAGATACTGTTTTATCTTCTGGTGATTATTATCATCATATATCTGAGTAAAAAGGCATTCTCCTTTGGCTATGCAATCTTTAATCAGGAGCCGGTTGCGGCGGAACCGGGACAGGCTGTCACTGTAATCATTCCGGAAGGTTCGACGGTAAAGGACATTGCAAAAACCCTTGAACGTAAGGGGCTGATCGAAGACGATCTGATTTTTGTCGTGCAGGAGCGTCTGTCCGGTTATCACGGGCGACTGAAAGCGGGAACCTATCTTCTGAATACCGCTCAAACTGCAGATGAAATGATGGAGATTCTGTCAGGGGACAATCCGGATGGTGTATTGCAGACCTCTTCGGAGCCGGAGGAGAATACGGCAGAAGACGATGCAATTGAGAAGGTGACACAATGATTTTAGACGAACGTATGCTGACGTATATCAATTCTCTGGATTCGGGGAACACACCTTTTCTGGAAGAACTGGAGCAGGAAGCTTTGGATAACCGCATCCCGATTATTCGCAAGGATATGCAGACTTTCCTTAAGATGTTTCTGGCTATGAGAAAGCCGAAACGAATTCTTGAGGTTGGCACTGCAGTGGGATTTTCTGCGCTTCTTATGTGTGAGTACGGAGAGCCGGATGTACAGATCACGACCATCGAAAATTATGAAAAAAGAATTCCTGTCGCCCGTGACAATTTTGTCCGGGCGGGCAGGGAAAAACAGATCAAACTGCTTCAGGGGGATGCCCAGGATATCTTAAAGGAACTGGAAGGTCCCTTTGATTTTATTTTTATGGATGCGGCCAAGGGTCAGTATATTTTCTTTTTTCCGGAGCTTTTGCGCCTGTTGGAAGACGGAGGAGTACTGATCACGGATAACGTGCTGCAGGACGGGGATATTATCGAATCTCATTTTGCTGTGGAACGCAGGAATCGAACGATTTACAAGCGAATGAGGGAATATCTCTATACTCTGACCCATCATGAGCAGCTGGTGACCTCTGTGCTGCCGGTGGGAGATGGTATCACGATCAGTGTGAAAACCGGAAAGAGGAATGTTATGCAGTAATGACAAAAATTCAGATGATTACAGCATGTTACATTTTTTACCGCAGTATGGCGGTGGAATGGAGAAAAAATGAAATTACCAGAATTATTAGTGCCGGCCAGCAGTCTGGAAGTACTGAAGGTGGCAGTTATATTTGGGGCCGATGCTGTTTATATCGGTGGTGAGGCCTTTGGTCTTCGTGCAAAGGCGAAAAATTTTTCGAAAAGTGATATGGCGGAAGGCATTGCCTTTGCCCATGAACATGGAGTAAAAGTATATGTGACAGCGAATATTCTGGCCCATAACCGCGACCTGGAAGGGGCAAAAGAGTATTTTCATGAACTGAAAGAAATGAAACCGGATGCACTGATTATTGCTGATCCGGGAATGTACACGCTGGCAGAACAGATCTGTCCGGAGATTGAGCGGCATATCAGTACCCAGGCCAATAACACGAATTACGAGACCTACCTGTTTTGGCACCGTCTCGGCGCAAAACGTGTGGTGTCGGCCCGGGAACTTTCCATAGAAGAGATCAAAGAAATCCGTGCCCATATTCCGGATGATATGGAGATTGAGACCTTTATCCATGGCGCTATGTGCATTTCCTATTCGGGAAGGTGTCTTCTCAGTAATTATTTTACCGGAAGAGATGCCAATCAGGGTGCCTGCACGCATCCCTGCCGCTGGAAATATGCGGTTGTGGAGGAGCAGCGGCCGGGACAGTATCTGCCGGTTTACGAAAATGAGCGTGGTACGTATATTTTTAACTCAAAAGATTTATGTATGATCGAGCATATACCGGATCTGATCGATGCCGGAATTGATAGCCTGAAAATTGAAGGGCGTATGAAGACTGCTCTGTATGTAGCTACTGTTGCCAGAACTTATCGCAGGGCTCTGGATGATTTTGCAAAAGGCAGGGATGTGTATGAGGCTAACATGCCCTGGTATCAGGAACAGATCTCCAATTGTACCTATCGCCAGTTTACCACGGGATTTTTTTACGGAAGACCGGATGAAAATACACAGATTTATGACAGCAATACCTATGTAAAAGAATATACGTATCTTGGTATTGTAGGCCCGGTAAATGATGCGGGATTGTATCGCATTGAGCAGCGGAACAAATTTTCTGTGGGTGAGACCATCGAAGTTATGAAGCCGGATGGCACCAATATTGAGACTACAGTAAAACGCATTGTGAATGAAGAGGGAGAAGATATGCCCAGTGCGCCCCATCCAAAGCAGGTACTTTACATTGATCTTGGGCTGGAGCTGGATGCGTATGATATTTTGCGCAGACAGGAACCGGAGGCATGACAGATCTGCAGAGATTCATTCACATGTGGGTGAGAAACTGTAGCATGGATGAGTGTGTAAGTTTATGAGAAGCAGCATCCGGGATGAATGTGCAGGTTTGTGAGAAGTACTAATCTGTGTTGGATTTCCATGACGGCATGGATAAATGAAATAATCAGAGATACATGTTCACGCGTGGTTATGAATTTATGTTGACAGAAATTCATCTCTTAATTTTGCAAGGGCATTTTTCTCGATACGCGATACGTAGGAGCGGCTGATGCCCAGTTGCTGGGCGATTTCCCGTTGTGTCATTTCTCCTTTTTCACCAAGACCGTAGCGGAGGCAGAGAACCTGGTATTCCCGTTCATCAAGCAGCTGCTTCATCAGACAGCCCACACGTATGATATCCTGTTTTTGTGTGTACTGTTCAAAAGAATCCGGCTGGTCACTCTCCATGATGTCCAACAGATTGATTTCATTGCCTTCTTTATCGATTCCGATCGGTTCGTACAAAGAGACCTCCCTGGAGGTCTTTTTTTTCGTGCGAAAATACATGAGAAGTTCGTTATCAATACATTTTGCTGCGTAGGTGGCCAGTCGGCGGCCCCGCTGCGGATCGAACGTGCTGACGGCTTTTATGAGGCCGATGGTTCCGATGGAAATCAGGTCATCCGGATCTTCACCCGGGTTCTGGTATTTTTTTACCACATGTGCCACCAGGCGCAGATTGCGCTCAATCAGGGTGGATCTCGCTGCTTCGTTGCCGCTTTTACAAGCCAGCAGATATTTAGTCTCCTCTTCCAGGGTAAGGGGCTTTTGAAAAGTCTGCAAGGAATACCTCGAGAGGGGTTTTCTTCTATATTATGAAATTGATCGGCGGGCCGTGCTTTTCCAAGGGAAAAAGGGACAGAGGTACAAATAAAAATGAAATATATACAATAATGTAAATATATCGTTACTCTTCATCCATACGGTTAAAGAACCGGGCCTTTGCGAATCTCATCGGCACAATTATCCTCACAGTAAGTGCCGAGATCTGACAGATCATTTGAGGAAAGTCCGCCTCCATCGAATTTACGATAACCAGTTTATTGCATTTGTGCTGGATTTCATTTAAACTATACATAGGATATCCCATTTGCTTTACGAATAAATCAGGATAATTTAGTCTTTTAGGAGGTGCGCAATGAAGAAAAACAAACAATTGATTGCCATGCTGCTCAGTTTATTTCTCACAGGAGGAATTTTATCCACACCGGTTATGGCTTACGGACAGGATTCTGTTGTCGGCATGACTCAGCAGACAAGTTCCATGTATTTGTCTCAGGAGGAGATGAATGGTTATCTGAAGGATTCTCTGAAGAGCTTTTATTCATCAAACCGTAGTTCCGTGGCTGTTGCTCTATATGTTCTGGCTGGTAAGCCTGCAACGGATGGAAGTATTATGTTTACGGATATCAGGGGAAAACTCAATGCTGCAGCCGCTGAGTGGGCCGTTGAAAACGGTATCATGGAAGCCGCAGATGGCAGGTTCAATGGCCAGGAGTCAGTTTCCCGTCAGGATATGGCAGTGATTCTTTATACCTTTGCCGGCAGCTACATGAATTATGTTGTGGATCAGTCTGCTGATTTATCCACGTTTAGTGATGTGGAGAGTATTGCAGAGAGTGCTGAGACTGCGGTTTCGTGGGCAGTTGCCAATGGTCTGCTGAAAGGGATCAAATGTACTTCCAGGGTCAGACAGGACGAAAAGAGATTTAAATGGGTCACTGTCACCAAATTGAATCCAACAGCTAATCTGTCCTATATAGATCTGGTTGGAATGTTAAAGACATTTACTTCTATTCAGTGGGCAGAAAAGAAGGAAGATTTGAATTTGACTATCCTCTACACCAATGATGTTCATACTTACATTAATAAATCATTATCTTATGCTACCATTTCTGCCATAAAAAAGGAATATGAGGATACCGGAGAAAATGTTCTGCTGGTTGATGCGGGTGACCACATTCAGGGAACTGCATATGGTTCTTTAGACAGTGGTAAGACTATCATTGATCTGATGAACGCTGCTGACTACGATCTTGCTACGCTGGGAAATCATGAATTTGATTACGGTATGAATCGGACGATGGAAGTTATTGAGGAAGCGGATTTCCCTTATGTTTCCTGTAACTTCTATTCACTTGAACGGAAGGAAAATGTTCTGGACTCCTATGAGATGTTTGACATTGACGGCAATAAGGTCGCTTTTGTCGGGATTACCACACCTGAGTCTTTTACAAAATCAACGCCGGCGTACTTCATGAATGAGGATCGGACTGAGTATATTTATGATATTTTAGGTGGAGAAGACGGTCAGCTGCTTTATGACACAGTGCAGACTGCAATTGACGAAGCTCATGCGGAAGGTGCTGATTATGTGATCGCATTGGGGCACCTGGGTATTGATCCTTCTTCAAAACCATGGACCAGCGAAGAAGTGATTGCTAACACCACTGGTCTTGATGCTTTTATCGATGGTCACTCTCACAGCACGATTCCTATGAAGGAAGTAGAGGATGAAGAGGGTAATCCTGTTGTGCTGACTCAGACAGGTTATTATTTCTCCGGAATCGGGAAAATGACGATCAATGGTTCTGATATTACAGCAGAATTAATTACTGAGTATGAGGGTGAGGGAGATGCTGCTGTAGAGGCTATTCAGAATCAATGGATCGAAAATGTAGATACACAACTTGGTAGAAAAATTGCATTCAGTGAGATCAATTTTACTGTAAACAACCCTGAAGACCCTTCTGACCGCATCATTCGTGAAATGGAGACAAACCTGGGAGATCTGAATGCGGATGCTTACTATTATTATTTCAATGAAGTAGAGGAGCTTGGCTGTGATGTCGCTTTTATGAATGGAGGCGGTATTCGGGCCAATGTAGATGCAGGTGACTGGACCTATAAAACCTGCAAAACCGTCAACCCCTTTGGCAATGTGATCTGCCTGTTGGAGGTATCCGGTCAACAGATTCTAGACGCTCTGGAATTTGGTGCACGTTATTCGGGAGGAGACGAGGATTGCGGTGGTTTTCTGCATGTTGCAGGCATGACTTATGACATCAATACGGATATTGAGAATACGGTTCAGGTTGACGAAAAGGGCGTCTGGATCGGTGGACCTACCGGCGAATACCGTGTGCAGAACGTAAAGATTTACGATAAGAAATCTGGTGAATATGTTCCGTTAGATGTAAATAAGAATTACAAAGTAGGAGGAATTAATTACACTCTGCGTAATTCGGGGGACGGCTTTGCGATGTTCAATGATGCAACTCTGGTAAAGGATTACTGCGGTGAGGATTATTTGATTTTTGCTAAGTATTTGGAGAATTTTGGAGGCTCTGATGCCGATGGCTGTCCTGTCATCAGTACTGCAAATAGTCCTTTATCATCTTATGAAAATTATTTACTGAACTACGAGAATCCTTATGGTGCAGGACGTATTACCCGTCAGTTTGCCATGGCAGCCGAGAAAATTTCTGCTGATGAAATTCCGGCAGAAGAGAATTCACCTGCTGAGATGATTGAAAATGAGGCTGTTGCTGACGAAGCAGCCTGATTCCATAAAAAGAAAGAGTCGCCTCCATCGAAATTTACGATAAACTGCTTATTGCATTTGAGCTGGATTTCATTTAAACTATGCATAGGGCTTCTGCTTTGCTTTACGAATGTTTTTGTGTTAGAACTATTTTGGCAAAGTTGAAGCTCTTTTCATATATAAATTTCTTCACCAAACAGGTGAAAATAAAAAACAGCGGAAACACAGTAATCATGCAGTGTGAAGTACCGTTTAAACAATTTTTATGAATAATTCAGGATAATGCAAATATATCAGAATTATTTTAATTTTGTTGCTAGGGCATTGGAGAATGTGTTATTATTAATAAACTAAATACAGAGATGTTTTTGCTAATAAACAATTCTGTGCTGAACAGGTATCTTCATACATCATTTCAGAAGAATATTTTCAAGGCCATTCGGCCAAATGATTCTCATTTTTTTAACTTAATATGGACCGAAGTGTTACATAGTCTGAATTAGTGCATAATATAAGCTTTTAACACTTTAATCAGAAATAGAGAAAGGAGCGATATATTTGTTTAGTCGTGTATTATCAGCGGCGATCACCGGTCTCGATATCCATCCCGTTTCCGTGGAAGCAGATGTCAGTGACGGACTGCCTGGATTTGTTATGGTAGGTTATCTGACTTCGCAGGTGAAGGAAGCTCAGGATCGTGTGAGGACAGCACTGAAAAATGTAGGAATGGCACTTCCGCCAAAGAAAATAACTGTGAATCTTGCGCCGGCGGATATTCGTAAAGACGGAGCCGGCTTTGATCTGCCGATTGCGGCGGCTATTCTTGCCGCAGAAGGAGCGGTGGCACGTGAGAAGCTGGAAGGGGTATTCCTTGCAGGGGAAATGGGACTTAATGGAGAGATTCATCCTGTGTCGGGAATTTTGCCCATGGTATTAAAAGCAAGAGAATGCGGCTGCCGCCTTTGTATTGTACCCCGTGGTAACCAGAAGGAAGCGAGGGTAGTGGAAAATATTCAGGTGGTCGGAGTCGCGAATCTGAAAGAGTTTATGGAGTTGATGAAAAATGGCATGATTCCGGAAATAGAAACAGAACAGCAGTCACCGATGCAGGACTACACAGTGGATTTTTCCGACATTCGTGGGCAGGAATCATTAAAGCGTGCAGCACTGATTGCGGTGGCCGGATTTCACAATATGCTGCTCATTGGCCCTCCGGGATCCGGGAAAACGATGCTGGCGCGCCGAATTCCCACCATACTTCCGCCGCTTACAAAAGAAGAAAGCCTGGAAATCTCAAAAATATACAGTGTGGCAGGATTGTTGTCCTCAAACCAGCCGCTTATGGGAACCAGGCCATTTCGTTCGCCTCATCACACCTCGTCTGCCCAGGCACTGGCCGGGGGCGGACTGATTCCAAAGCCGGGGGAGATTACCCTGGCTCACAGGGGGGTTCTGTTTTTGGACGAGCTTCCTGAGTTTTCAAGAAGAAGTCTGGAAATCCTGCGTCAGCCGCTGGAAGACCGCAAAATCTATCTCTCCAGAAGCAGTGGAACCTACTGCTTCCCGGCAGAGTTTTTACTCCTGGCTGCCATGAATCCTTGTCCCTGCGGCTATTTCCCGGACATGAACCGTTGTACCTGTTCATCAAAAGATGTAAATCGCTATAGGAATAAGATCAGTTTTCCTCTTTTGGACCGTATGGATGTGAGTGTGGAGGCTCCTCCTGTTTCCTACGAAGAGCTGTGCAGTTCAGAAAAAGGCAGTCTGACCTCCATACAGATGCGTAATCAGGTCATGAAGGCGCAGATGATACAAAAAGAACGGTATAAAGAAATTGGGATCGTGTTCAACTCAGAATTGAGCCCCGGGCAGTTGGAAACCTATTGTCCTATGACAGAATCTGCTCAAAGGCTGATGGAAAAAGCATTTCATAAGATGGGACTGAGCGCCAGAGGATATCACAGGATCATACGCGTCGCACGGACCATTGCAGATCTGGCGGAATCAGAGGTGATTGATACGATTCATCTTAGTGAAGCCATACAGTATCGTATGGTGGACAAAAAGTATTGGAAAAACTAACAGGATTTCAAGGGGGACAAAAATGATCCGGAATGGAAAAGAAAGGGACCGAACTGATAAAACAGAACAATCCAGTGTAAGATCAGAACAGCAAAAAGACAAAATCAATATAAAATTGAAAGAACAGCAAGAAAAATGTCATCAAAATCAGGATGAAAATATATTTTATTACAAGAAGCAAAGCGAATTGTACCCGAAAAAACTGAACATCCTGCCGGATGCACCCGGCGGTATCTATGTGGAAGGCTGCCTGCCTGATGAGGACCAGCCTGCAGTGGCTATCGTTGGAGCTCGTATGTGCAGCAGCTACGGAAAGAAGCAAGCTTATGAGTTCGGTCGGAAACTGGCAGAATATGGGGTGGCAATCATCAGCGGCCTGGCTCGCGGGGTGGACGGTTATGCCCACGAAGGCGCTCTGGACGGAGGAGGACGGACTTTTGCTGTTCTCGGATGCGGTCTGGATTACTGCTATCCGCCGGAGCATAAGAATCTGTGGCATCGTATCGTGGCTCAGGGAGGAGGGATCATTACAGAATTTCCCATGTGTACACCGCCCAAACCTTATCTCTTCCCGAAGAGAAATCGTATTATCAGTGCCCTGTCGGATCTGGTTCTGGTTGTTGAGGCAAAAGAGCGTTCCGGGTCACTGATTACGGCAGACTGTGCCCTGGAACAGGGAAAAACCGTCTACGCTGTACCCGGGCGGGTGGGTGACAGCCTGAGCCTTGGATGTAATCGACTGATTGCGCAGGGAGCCGGCATCGCGATATCAGTGGAATATATTCTGTCGGAATTACATATTGATTTTGTAAAAGAAGGCGATAAAAAGGAAAAAAATAAATTAGGGCTTGCAAGTGATATGAATTTGGTGTATAGTTGTCTCGGTTTTGAGCCTGAAAATCTGGATGGGATTGTCCGTAAAACGGGGCTTTCTCTGGCTCGAATTTCCGAGATACTGTTAATGCTGGAACTGGATGGATACATCCGGCAGACCGGCAAAAATAATTTTGTAAAATCGTAAGAGGAGATCTGCTGTGGCAAAATATCTTGTGATTGTGGAATCACCTGCTAAAGTTAAAACTGTTAAAAAATTTTTGGGGAGTAATTATGAAGTAGCTGCTTCTCAGGGGCATGTGCGGGATCTGCCGAAAAGCCAGCTGGGAATCGACGTGGAGCATGATTTTGAACCGAAATACATCACAATTCGTGGAAAAGGTGAGCTGCTGGCCAAACTGCGTCGCTCTGCCAAAAAGGCAGATCGCGTGTATCTGGCAACTGACCCGGACCGTGAGGGTGAAGCCATATCCTGGCATTTATCGAAAGCATTGAATCTGGACGATAAGAAAATGCGCCGTATCACCTTCAACGAAATAACCAAAAATGCGGTGAAGGCCTCTATTAAAAATGCGCGGGATATTGACATGAATCTGGTGGATGCCCAGCAGACACGCCGTATCCTGGACCGCCTGGTTGGTTACAAGATCAGTCCGGTACTTTGGGCAAAGGTAAAAAGAGGCTTAAGCGCAGGCCGTGTACAGTCTGTAGCTCTCCGTATCATTGGAGACCGGGAAGATGAGATCAATGCATTCATCCCCCGCGAATACTGGACGTTGGAAGCGCATTTTTCAATCCCGGGTGAGAAAAAGCCGCTGACGGCGAAATTTTACGGAACCGATAAAAAAACAGAGATCCATTCCAGGGAAGAATTGGATCAGATACTGAAAGAACTGGATGGCGCAGTTTATCACGTGGCTGATGTGAAGAAGGGGGAAAGGACGAAAAAAGCTCCCCTGCCGTTCACGACCAGCACGCTTCAGCAGGAAGCTGCTAAAACGCTGAATTTTTCAACCCAGAAAACCATGCGCCTGGCACAGCAGCTGTACGAGGGTATTGATATAAAAGGAAACGGAACCGTCGGACTGATTTCTTATCTGCGTACGGATTCCACTCGTATTTCAGAGGAAGCGGACACGGCTGCACGTGCTTATATTGAAGAAAAATACGGAAAAGAATACGTTGCCTCCGGTGAAACGAAGCAAAAAGGCGATAAAAAAGTACAGGATGCCCATGAAGCCATACGTCCGACCGATATAGCCAGGATTCCGCTGGCCGTCAAGGATTCCCTTACCAGGGATCAGTTCCGTCTGTATCAGCTCATCTGGAAACGGTTTGCGGCAAGCCGCATGAAACCGGCTGTTTACGAGACTACATCGGTGAAGATAGCCGGTGGAAAATACATCTTTACCGTAGCCGCTTCGAAAGTGATATTTGATGGTTTTATGTCAGTTTACACCCAGGAAGAGGATGAGAAGACCGAGAACAACCAGATGTTGAAGAGCATCGACAAAGATACGGAACTTCATTTTGAATCCTTTCAACCGGAACAGCATTTTACGCAGCCCCCGGCTCATTATACGGAGGCGTCTCTTGTCAAAGCTCTGGAGGAAAGGGGAATCGGACGCCCCAGTACCTATGCACCGACCATCACGACGATTCTCGCCCGGCGTTATGTGGCAAAAGAAAATAAAAATCTGTATATCACAGAGCTGGGTGAAGTGGTCAACAATATTATGAAACAGGCATTCCCGGTTATTGTAGATGTGGATTTTACGGCAACCATGGAAGATCTGCTTGACAAAATCGAGGATGGTACCGTGAACTGGAAGGTTGTGGTGGAGAATTTTTACCCGGATCTCGCAGAAGCGGTGGAAGCAGCAGAAAAAGAACTGGAACAGGTCAAGATTGAAGACGAGGTTACAGACGTGATCTGCGAAAACTGCGGACGGAACATGGTAGTTAAATACGGCCCGCATGGAAGATTTCTGGCCTGCCCGGGATTCCCGGAATGCAAAAACACGAAGCCATATCTTGAGAAAATCGGCGTAGCCTGCCCGGTATGCGGGAAAGAAGTCGTGCTTAAGAAAACGAAAAAAGGCCGCAAGTATTATGGTTGTGAAGACAATCCGGAGTGTGAGTTCATGTCCTGGCAAAAACCGTCAAAGAAAAAATGTCCGAAGTGCGGCGGATACATGGTGGAGAAGGGAAATAAGCTGGTTTGCGCTGATGAAAAATGCGGCTTTGTGGAAGTAAAAAGCAAAGAGTGACCATGTTTTTGTAAATGAAAAATATTCTGAAAACAACATAAATGTTCATAAAAATCCCGTGAATTCAGTTGAATTGGCGGGATTTTTATGATAAAATGAAAATAACTATAGGAAAAACAAGAGGAGGAAGCGATGAGCGTACAACTGTTAGATAAAACGAGAAAAATAAATAAACTGCTTCATAATAATAACAGCAGTAAAGTGGTTTTTAATGACATTTGCCAGGTTCTTGTGGAAACCTTAAGTTCCAACGTACTTGTAATCAGTAAAAAGGGAAAAGTACTTGGTATCGGCATGTGCAAAGGTGTAGATGAGATAAAAGAACTGATAGTGGATAATGTGGGCGGACATGTGGATCCGCTGCTCAATGATCGTTTCCTGGGGGTTTTGTCTACGAAAGAAAATGTAAACCTGCAGACGCTGGGGTTTGAAGGGGAAAACATAAAAAAATATCGTGCTATCATTAATCCTATTGAAATAGCCGGAGAACGTCTCGGTACGGTATTCTGCTATCGTCAGAATGTCTCTTATGATATTGAGGATATAATTGTCAGCGAGTATGGCACTACGGTTGTGGGTCTTGAGATGATGCGCTCCGTTGATGAGGAAAATGCAGAAGAAAACAGAAAGATTCAGGTCGTAAAATCAGCTTTTAATACGTTATCCTATTCCGAGATGGAGGCAATTATTCATATTTTTGATGAACTGCAGGGAAACGAAGGTATCCTTGTTGCAAGTAAGATAGCGGATCGTGTGGGTATTACCCGTTCGGTTATTGTCAATGCGCTGCGCAAGTTTGAAAGCGCTGGCGTGATCGAATCACGCTCTTCCGGCATGAAAGGCACCTATATTAAGGTTGTAAATGAAGTGATCTTTGATGAACTGGAGAAAATCAAGCAGGAACGAATGGCAAAATAAAAGTATGACAGGGCGTTTGACCATGAAAACAGTCAGCAGACAGAAAATGAGTCTGCCGGCTGTTTTTTTCTGATTTATTTCCATTTTGTTTACAATTATTTTATATTTAGCCTATTGACAAAAAAAACCAGTGGTAGTATATTATAAACACGGTGTTAGCACTCACCCAAATCGAGTGCTAATTCGACAAAGATTATATACTATGGCGCAAAGCGCCCCGCCCAAAGGGCATGAATTATGGTATGCCCGGATGGGGATGATTCTAATTTTGCAAGGGAGGCAATATAATATGAAGTTAGTACCTTTAGGAGACAGAGTAGTATTAAAGGAACTTGTTGCAGAAGAAAAGACAAAATCCGGTATCGTACTTCCGGGTCAGGCACAGGAAAAACCGCAGCAGGCAGAAGTAGTTGCTGTAGGACCGGGCGGCATGGTTGATGGAAAAGAAGTGACCATGAATGTGAAAACCGGTGATCAGGTTATCTATTCCAAATACTCCGGAACAGAAGTGAAACTGGATGGCGAACAGTATATTATTGTAAAACAGAGCGATATTCTGGCAATTGTAGAATAGGAGGAGATTTATTATGGCAAAAGAGATTAAATACGGTGCAGAAGCACGTGCAGCACTGGAAGTCGGTGTTAATAAACTGGCTGATACCGTTCGTGTAACCCTTGGACCGAAAGGACGTAACGTTGTACTTGACAAATCATTCGGTGCTCCGCTCATCACAAATGATGGTGTTACCATCGCAAAAGAGATCGAACTGGAAGACGGTTTTGAAAATATGGGCGCTCAGCTGATCAAAGAAGTTGCATCCAAAACAAATGATGTAGCCGGTGACGGTACAACAACTGCAACTGTTCTTGCTCAGGCTATGGTAAACGAGGGTATGAAAAACCTGGCAGCAGGTGCAAACCCGATCGTTTTAAGAAAAGGTATGAAAAAAGCAACCGACAAAGCAGTTGAGGCTCTGATTTCCATGAGCAAACCGGTAGAAGGCAAAAAGCAGATTGCAAGAGTTGCTGCTGTTTCCTCCGGTGATGAAGAAGTTGGCACTATGGTTGCTGACGCTATGGAAAAAGTATCCGGTGACGGCGTTATCACAATCGAAGAATCCAAGACTATGAAGACAGAACTGGATCTGGTAGAAGGTATGCAGTTCGACCGCGGATATATTTCCGCATATATGGCAACCGATATGGAAAAAATGGAAGCTGTTCTGGAAAATCCGTATATTCTTATTACGGATAAGAAAATCTCCAACATTCAGGATCTGCTTCCGGTTCTGGAACAGATTGTTCAGTCCGGTTCAAAACTGCTGATCATCGCTGAAGATATCGAAGGTGAAGCTCTGACCACTCTGATCGTAAACAAACTGCGCGGAACCTTCTCCGTATGTGCAGTTAAAGCTCCGGGTTACGGCGACAGAAGAAAAGAAATGCTCCGCGATATTGCAATCCTGACCGGCGGTACCGTCATTTCCGAAGAACTTGGTCTTGAACTGAAAGATACCACAATGAATATGCTGGGTCGTGCAAAATCCGTCAAAGTTCAGAAAGAGAATACCGTTATCGTAGACGGCGCAGGCAATCCAAAAGAGATCAGCGACCGTGTTTCTCAGATCAAAGCACAGATTGAAGAAACCACTTCTGATTTTGATCGTGAAAAACTGCAGGAAAGACTTGCAAAACTGGCAGGCGGTGTTGCAGTAATCCGTGTCGGTGCAGCTACTGAGACTGAGATGAAAGAAGCAAAACTTCGTATGGAAGATGCTTTGAATGCTACAAGAGCAGCTGTTGAGGAAGGTATCATCGCAGGCGGCGGTTCTGCATACATTCATGCAACAAAAGAACTGAAGGCTTTGGTTGATGAACTGGAAGGCGATGAGAAGACTGGTGCCCAGATCATCATGAAAGCCCTGGAGGCTCCTCTGTATCACATCGCAGCTAATGCAGGTCTGGAAGGCGCTGTTATCATCAACAAAGTACGTGAGTCCGAAGTTGGTACCGGATTTGATGCATATAAAGAAGAGTATGTAAATATGGTTGACAGCGGAATCCTTGATCCGGTTAAGGTAACCAGAAGTGCTCTTCAGAATGCAACCAGTGTAGCATCTACTCTGTTAACAACAGAATCCGTAGTATCTACCATCAAAGAACCGGCTCCGGCTATGCCGGCTGGCGGCGGAGCAGGCGGAATGGGCATGATGTAAAAAATGATATCATGCAGTTGATGTCTGAATAATTATGAATTTTTTCGAAAGGGCAATGTCATTCGTAGACGTTGCCCTTTCTTTGTGCTAAAATGAAATCAGAAATGAAAATACAAAAGGATATATGCGGAGGTATACTTGAAATGAGCGATTTATACTCAGAACTTCTGGTAACCAGAAAATCATCTGCCCTGGATGGCGTGATTCGTGTTCTTTTGGTTGCCCTCACTGCAGTTGCGGTAATTCTGGCGCTTCTTACATTCAGCCTGGTATTTTTTATTGTTGCAGTTGCTTTAGGCGTGGCAGATTATTTCCTGATTCCAAGATTGAATCTGGAATTTGAATATCTGCTTGTGAATGATGAGCTTGATGTGGATAAGATTTTCTCCAAATCAAAACGGAAGAAGGCTATGACCATCGATTTGAAAAAGACAGAGGTTCTGGCACCTTTGGGCTCTCACCGTCTGGATCCCTACCAGAAGCTGAAAAGTGTTGATTTTTCTGCAAATGATAAGGAAAAACGTCCCTATGTGCTGGTGACCAACAACGATAAGGAAATGGTAAAAATCCTGCTCCAGCTGGACTCAAATATGTTCCAGACCATAAAAAGACGTTTGCCGAGAGTTGCATTTGATGATTGACATGACTCATCTTTTTTGTTACACTATGGAACAAAATACTTGAAAAATACGGGAGGAAGAGACAATGGGTACAATTATTGGTGAAGGCATTACGTTTGATGATGTGTTGCTGGTACCAGCTTACTCAGAAGTAACACCAAATATGGTGGATTTAACGACTCATCTCACAAAAAAAGTGAAGCTGAATATTCCGATGATGAGTGCAGGAATGGACACTGTTACGGAGCACCGTATGGCAATCGCAATGGCGCGACAAGGCGGTATTGGGATCATTCATAAAAATATGAGCATTGAAGCTCAGGCGGACGAAGTTGACAAGGTAAAGCGTTCTGAAAACGGTGTTATTACGGATCCGTTCTACCTTTCACCGGAGCACACGCTGGAAGAGGCAAATGCCCTTATGGCAAAATACCGCATTTCCGGTGTCCCGATTACAGAAGGAAGAAAACTGGTTGGTATTATCACGAACCGTGATTTGAAATTTGAAGAAGACTATACGAAGAAAATTAAAGAAGTTATGACTTCGGAAGGTCTGGTTACCGCTAAGGAAGGTATTACTCTGGACGAGGCGAAAAAGATTCTCGGAAGAGCAAGAAAAGAGAAACTGCCCATTGTTGATGACGATTTTAATTTAAAAGGTCTGATCACGATCAAGGACATCGAGAAACAGATCAAATACCCCTATTCCGCAAAAGATGCGCATGGCCGTCTTCTCTGCGGTGCCGCAGTAGGTATTACTGCAAATGTTCTGGAACGTGTGGAGGCCCTTGTAAAGGCTCATGTTGATGTTATTGTGATCGATTCCGCTCACGGACATTCTGCAAATATTTTCAAAACTCTGAAACTGATCAAAGGAGCATATCCGGATCTCCAGATTATTGCTGGAAATGTGGCTACTTACGAGGCCACGAGAGATTTGATCGAGGCGGGAGCCGATGCAGTCAAAGTTGGTATCGGACCTGGTTCAATCTGTACGACACGTGTTGTTGCCGGTATCGGTGTTCCGCAGATCACAGCTGTAATGGATTGCTATCGCGCGGCAAAAGAATATGGTGTGCCGATTATCGCGGACGGTGGTATCAAGTACTCCGGTGATATGACAAAAGCCATAGCTGCCGGGGCAAGTGTATGCATGATGGGAAGTATCTTTGCAGGCTGTGATGAGAGCCCGGGAGACTTTGAATTATTCCAGGGAAGAAAATACAAAGTATATCGTGGCATGGGCTCTATTGCGGCTATGGAAAACGGAAGCAAAGACCGTTATTTCCAGTCGGATGCCAAAAAACTGGTTCCGGAAGGTGTAGAAGGTCGTGTTGCATACAAAGGTATGGTAGAAGATACCGTATTCCAGTTGATCGGAGGCCTTCGCTCCGGTATGGGTTACTGTGGCGCAAAGGATATCGAGACACTCAAGGAGACAGGAAGATTTGTAAAAATTTCTTCTGCATCCCTGAAAGAATCTCATCCTCATGACATTCATATTACAAAAGAAGCACCAAATTATAGTGTAAACGAATAATCAATCCAGATGTCAAATATGCGGAAGCCGCAAAAACATTGCGCTTTTGGATTTTGACATCTGAATTTTGGCTTTTATCCAGAAAGAATGTGGAAACGGCGATGCAAAAGAAGAGGCGCAGGAGGGGGAAGACTGCACGGCAAAGACAGATTGAAAACCGCAGAAGGTTACTGCGGACGATTCTTGCAGTGGCAGGAATTGTGGTTGTGATTCTAATCGCAAAGCGTTGTCTGGGTGAGAAAGGGGAATCGCGGGCTATGGCGGATGGTGATACGCCGGGCCAGCCTGACCTGGATGTTCAGCTTCTGACTGTAAATGAGTTTTCACGGCCGGGAATTCCACTGGACCATGTGAACGGAATTGTGGTTCATTATGTTGCCAATCCCGGAAGCAGTGCCGAGGCAAACCGTGACTATTTTGAGAATCTGCAAAATACGCAGACAACAAAGGCCAGCAGCCATTTTATTGTGGGACTGGATGGAGAGATCATCCAGTGTGTTCCGACTGCAGAAATTGCATACGCGTCCAATGAGAGAAACGGTGATACGATATCGATCGAGACATGTCATCCGGATGAGACGGGAGCATACAATGAGGCAACTTATCAGTCTCTCGTGAATCTGACTGCATGGTTGTGCAAAAAGTTTGGCCTGACCAGCGAACAGGTGATCCGACATTATGATATTACGGGGAAAATATGCCCGAAGTATTTTGTGGAAAATGAGGGTGCCTGGGCGGATTTCAAGAAAGATGTGGATAATCGAATCGAGAACTTGTAAAAATGGGAGCTACTGCCTGACGAGGGCGGAGCTCCTTTTTTGCAGTACATTTTCCATATCTTAGAACATGCATTTGCAACTTGTCTTTCATGTGGCGGCAACAAATACTTGCGAACGTCTTTTTCCGACAAAAAGCCCAGCCCAACTGCGTAAAGTAGTTGGGCTGGGCCGTGCCTCTCTTTGTTTTTTCTATTCAAGATTCAAATGTTTCGTTAAAATAATATGGCTTGTAATCCAAAAGGCAGCTGTAAACAGGAGCAATTCCAATTCTGACCAGAGCAGGATAGGAAAGATTTCCTTTGTTATGCCCACTACAGAATACTGGACGAACATTACAGAGCGCATAGTCGGTGATGCCATCATCAGGATCATGGTGGAAATCTGTATGATTACGTAGAAAATAATATAAGTAACAATTGATGCAACTACCTTATGCGGTGCGAACAGGCTTCCGATGGTGATGGATGCATAAATCATAGTTGCACTGCTGACAGCACCGATAATAAGGTATTGCAGTATCCAGAAGATGACCATGAACATATTTGTGTTGAAATACTCCGGAAGACTGCGAATAAGTTTAGTCAGCTCGGAAACGCCTCCCGCACCAATCACCAAAAACGCACCGGAAAGCAGAATTACCAGCATGCAAATCATATACCATACACTGAAGGTTAGGATATGTGAAAACAAAAGAGTTCCCGGTTTTACCGGAAGCGTATGGGTCAGATAACCTTCGGAGGTGAACATATTCCGATAAAAACGGATTGCCAGCAGGATATACATGGTATACATGACACCAATCAGTATAATAATATACAAAGTCATACTGATGATAAACACTAATTCGTATATGCTCAGACTGCTGGTACTGACGGTCAGAGAAGGTGCAGCAATACCTAAAAATATACCGAACAAAAGCAGTGCGGCATGGATAATGATCAGTACTTTGCTGACGGATTTCATTTGATGTTTAAATAATTTTCCTAGCATCGGAACACCTCCCTGAAAAATGCATCGACAGATTTTCCTTCGCGCATGCGAATATCGTCTACCGATGCATGAAGACGAATTTGTCCGTTTTGAATGAAGATTACTTCATCCAGGATATTTTCCACGTCGGAAATCAGATGAGTGGAAATGAGAACGGTGGAATTCTCACTGTAATTGTTGATGATCGTGGATAAAATATAATCCCGTGCGGCGGGATCCACACCTGCGATCGGTTCATCCAGACAATAGAGACGTGCATGGCGACTCATGACCAGGATCAACTGCACTTTTTCTTTTGTCCCCTTCGACATGGTTTTCAGTTTGTCTGAAGGGTGCAAACCCAGCTTTTCGAGCATATCGAGGGCGCGGCTTCGGTCAAAATCCTCATAGAAATCGGAAAAAAAGTCAAGTGCATCTTTAACACGCATCCAGTTACCCAGGTAGGAACGCTCCGGAAGATAGGAAACAATACCTTTTGTCTCCACACTGGGATGCATTCCGTCGATTTTGATCTCTCCGGAAGTGGGCGTGAGCAGCTGATTGATCAGCTTGATCAGTGTTGTTTTACCGCTTCCGTTGGGACCCAGAAGGCCGATGATGCGTCCACTTTCCAACTTCAAATCGATATTTTTCAATGCAGGTTTGGATGAGTAGGACTTACTCAGCTGTGTGCATTCCAAAATGATACTCATAAATCATCCTCCTCGCCGTTTTGAATCAATGCGATGGTTTCCTCTTTGCTCAGGCCCAATTGATTCATTTTTTTGATAAATTCCTGAATCTGTTTGTGCGCCAGTTCCTTTTTTGCGTTCTCAATCATAGTACGATCCTCCGTAATATAGCGTCCGCTGGTACGCTGACTGTAGACAAGTCCGCTGCGTTCCAGTTCGGAAAGTGCTTTTTGCATGGTGTTAGGGTTCACTGCGGCATCACTGGCCAGGTCACGGACAGATGGGAGCTTTTCACCCGGCTGGTAATGCCCGGAGACAATATCAATCATCACCTTTTCTATAATCTGTGCATAAATAGGGCGCTCGGAATTTAATTCCCATGACATTCTGTCACCTCCAAAACTGTATTAATAATATAATACAATAATACAGAAGAAAAATAAGATTGTCAAGTATAATGACAAAAAAAGATGGGTAGGGTATAATTAAAAACAGAGGCATAAGAGTAATAAATCTTCATAACAGTTTATGCCTTGAGAGAAGTGAAAGGAATGGATTATAAGTAAATATGGCTGATAATTTGAAGAAACGCGCAGAGATAGAAAAAGAATATAAATGGAAAATAGAAGATCTGTACGCATCGGATGAACTTTGGGAAAAAGACGCAGTTCGTGCTGTGCAAATGACAGAGGAGTTTCGGAAACTTCAGGGGACCATGGGTGAGAGCGCCCATCAGCTTTTGCGTGTGCTGCAGGCCCAGGATGAAATGGAAGAACTTCTGGAAAAAGTCTATGTGTATGCGAATCAGAAGTATCACGAAGATACAGGAAACGGCATTTACCAGAGATTATCTGCCCGCGCCCAGAGTATTATGGCAGCATCCGGGGATGCGGCTTCTTATGTGGAACCGGAATTGTTGGCTGTTCCGGAAGAAACTCTCGGAGCATTTATGGAAGAAGAGCCGGGACTGCGCCATTATGAGCGCTACATCAGGGAACGCCTGCGCACAAAAGAGCATGTCCTGTCGGAAGAGATGGAGTCTATGCTGGCAAAGGTATATGAGATTGCGCAGGGACCCTATAACACTTTTTCCATGTTCAATAATGCCGATCTGAAGTTCGGCGAGATTCGGGATGAGGACGGTGAGTTGGTAAGCTTAACTCATGGAAGATACATCAGATTCCTTGAGAGCAAAAACAGAGAAGTAAGAAAAGATGCGTTTATGACCCTTTATCATAAATATGGTGAGTTTATAAACACACTGGGTTCTCTGATGTACACCAATGTTCAGCAGGCGGTGTTTTATGCAAAAGCACGTCATTATGAATCCTCTCTGGCTGCGGCGCTGGATGGAGGCAATATCCCTGTGTCGGTCTATGACCGGCTCATTGAGGCAGTGCATGACCATCTTCCGGCTATGTACCGGTATATGGAACTGCGCAGAAAAGCACTGAATCTGGATGATCTGCATATGTATGATGTTCATGTCACTATAACGAAAGATGTCGATATGAAAATTCCTTTTGAAGAAGCAAAGAAAATTGTTCGGGATGGACTGTCTGTTTTGGGAGAGGATTATCTGGAAAAACTGGAAGAAGGATTTGAGAACGGTTGGATCGATATTTATGAAAATGAGGGAAAACGAAGCGGTGCCTATTCCTGGGGCGCCTATGGAACACATCCATATGTATTGCTGAATTATAATGAAAGTCTGAATCATGTTTTCACATTGGCTCATGAGATGGGACATGCGATTCACAGCTATTATTCCGACCGGGAACAGCCTTATACCTATGCCGGATACCGTATCTTTGTGGCAGAGGTGGCTTCCACCTGTAATGAAGCGCTGCTGATTCACTATTTGATGGAACATGCGAAAGACGATCAGGAAAAATCATATCTGGTCAATTATTTCCTGGATCAGTTCAAAAGTACGCTGTACCGTCAGACTATGTTTGCGGAATTTGAAAAGATTATTCACGGTATGGTGGAACAGGGTGAAGTATTAAACGGAGAAAAACTGAGCGATATTTATCTGGATCTGAACCGCCGCTATTTTGGAGAAGGTGTGATCTCTGACCCGGAAATCGCTCTGGAGTGGTCCAGAATTCCGCATTTTTACACGCCGTTTTATGTGTATCAGTATGCTACGGGATTTTCTGCAGCCATTGCTATCAGCAAAAAGATCCTGTCCGGCGAACCGGGAATTGTGGAAAAGTACAAAAAGTTCTTAAGCGGCGGAAGTTCCATGGATCCCATGGATCTGTTAAAAATCTGCGGTGTGGATATGACCTCACCGAATCCGGTGAATGAAGCTCTGGGCGTTTTTGAAGAATATATCGGGGAACTGGAGAGACTGATCTGATAAGAACAAAAAAGTCCGACAGTGAAAGCGCAGGATAGAGAATACGACATCGGCTTCCATGATGCCGTATTTTCTCTCCGAACAAATCTTTCGGAAATACGGGAAAAATAAAAAAGACCGGAGGAACGGTCTTTTTTAAATATAATATAAAAAGGAAGGAGTGCTGGTCGGCAGGACCAGCTATGAAAAAGAAAAGTGTGTGTATATCTTTCTTACAAGTATTAGTATAGGGGGAAACTATGTTCATTTCGTGAGGGGTTTGTAAAAGAAATGTGAACATATTTGAGATTTTTTGTTAAGATGTCCAAGAATCCGGTTTATTTTGGGAAAAAATGGGAAGAAAGTTCAGTTGCAAAACAAGAGATATGTGATAAACTAATATTAATCAAATCAGTAGGTGATATAATGAACTTATCAGAAGCGATTTATGTAAGAAAATCTGTACGAAATTTTATCATGGAACCGATCAGTGCCAAAATACTGGAAGATATCGGGAATTTTTATCAGGAGATACCGAGACTGTTTCCGAGTATAGAGACGGAACTGGGAATCATTGACAACAGTCACGGTCAGCAGCGGCTCAGGGGGTTTTTTGGCGTGAAAGCTCCATATTATCTGGCTCTGTATTCGGAAAAAAATGATAAATATCAGATGAATGCCGGCTATATTCTGGAAGAACTGTGTCTCTATCTGACGGCGAAAGGCCTGGGAAGCTGCTTTATGGGCAGCGCTGTGGTAAGGGGAAGTGCGACCATGCGCGGAAATAAAGAACTGGTGCTCATGGTGGCTTTCGGTAAAAGCCGGTCGGCACACACTCGCCCTCAGCATGAAGCAAAGCGGTTATCACTGAAAGAACTCTGTGTATACAAAGAGACGCCAAAAGAATGGGAACTTCAGGTATTGGAAGCGGCCCGTCTGGCTCCTTCCAGTCATAATAGTCAGCCCTGGCGGTTCGTAGTATATGCCAACCGCATTCATATTTTCTCAAAAAAGGGCCATATGGAACGGTCTAAAAAACTGGGTGAGCTGAATTTCGGTATTTTGTTTGCCCACATTATGATCGTAGCAGAAGAACTGTGGCTGGATCTTGATCTGATTCGCTTGGAAGATATCAGCCAGAAGACATTTTCGAATAACCAGTATATTCTCAGCGCCGTACTGAAATCATGATTTTGCAGCAATAAAAAAATAAAAAAACCTGTTGACAAATAAATCGTCATAGTGTATGATAACTATTGTTGTGAGGCACGGTAGTGAATACCGAAACAACAATATGCGCGAGTGGCTCAGTTGGTGGAGCGCGACCTTGCCAAGGTCGAGGCCGCGGGTTCGAGTCCCGTCTCGCGCTCTGAAAACCCCTTGATCGTCAAGGGATTTTCTTTTGAAAGAAAAATAAATATCGTTGCTGTAATGAGATAGTATTTGATTTCGTCAAATACAGAAAGTATAGCATATGCGCGAGTGGCTCAGTTGGTGGAGCGCGACCTTGCCAAGGTCGAGGCCGCGGGTTCGAGTCCCGTCTCGCGCTCTGAAAACCTCTTGAATTATCAGGAGGTTTTTTATTTACAAAAAATATCCCCCGGGGAGGCTTGTATTACTATGGTGATGTGATATAGTAGTGATGAAATCATTGAAAGCTTTCAATTTTATAAAGGCAATCGATTGCCGTTTGATATTTCGTCATATCAGGAAATACTACATATTGTAAAGGGGGAAATGCATTATGCATATGGCGGATGCTCTGGTTGCTCCGGCAGTTGCCGGAACCATGTATGTTTGTTCGGCTGCGGCTGCGGCTTATTCCGTTAAGAAAGTCAGATTGGAGAGCGATCCCAAGAAGATCCCGGTGATGGGAATCATGGGTGCTTTTGTTTTTGCAACACAGATGATTAATTTTACCATTCCGGGGACCGGATCCAGCGGACACCTTTGCGGAGGCATGCTTTTGTCGGCCCTTTTGGGCCCTTATGCCGGATTTTTGACCATGATCGGTGTGCTGCTGATTCAATGTCTGCTCTTTGCGGACGGAGGTCTGCTGGCTTTGGGATGCAATATATGGAATATGGCTTTTTACGGATGCTTTATAGGTGCTTTGTTGATCTGGAGACCGATGATGAGTAAGGGAATGTCCAAGGCAAAAATTATTGGTGCTTCCATTCTGGGATGTATGCTGACTCTGCAGCTTGGTGCATTCAGCGTTACCCTTCAAACGATGGCATCCGGAATCACGGAACTTCCTTTTGTTACATTTGTTGCTGCAATGCAGCCGATCCACCTGGCAATCGGTTTCGTGGAAGGTCTGATTACGGCGGCTGTTCTTGTTTTCGTTTACCAGGCAAGACCGGAGATCCTTTACAGCAGCAAAAAGGAAGAAAATGTCAGTGGAATGTTTTCATTCAAAAAAACATTGGTTATACTGGCGGCCACAGCTGTTTTGATCGGCGGAGGGTTATCTCTTTTTGCTTCTTCCAACCCGGATGGCCTGGAGTGGTCCATTGAGCGAATTACCGGATCGACTGATCTGGAGGCAGACGGAAGCATTTATGAGACTGCCGAAAATGTGCAGGAGGTTACAGCACTGCTGCCGGATTATGCATTCAGAGGTTCCGATTCCGCTGTGGGAACATCGTTCTCCGGCGTGGTAGGAAGCCTGATCGTTGTAGGCGTGTGTATCGGTGCTTGCTATGTATTTAAATTTTTCAGAAAGAAAACCAGCAGATGAGTAAAATAGGAAATGCCATACATGAGATCCATTATATGGATTCAATTGCAGAACGTGATCAGTGGGTGAACAGAATTCATCCGCTGGTCAAATTTTTGTTAACAATTATATATATAGCAACTGTGGTTTCGTTTTATAAATACGATGTCATTGGTCTTGCCGGAATGGCCGTGTATCCCATTGCCATGTTTATTTTATCGGAGTTGTCTTTTGCGGACAGTCTGAAACGGCTGCGGATAGTGCTTCCTCTTGTGTGTTTTATCGGCCTCTTTAACCCGTTTTTCGACCGGATACCGGTGGAAATATTAGGAATCCGGATGAATGCCGGCGTGATTTCCATGATTACATTAATTATGAAAGGAATCATGACGGTGCTGGCTTCTTATTTGCTGATCGCCACCACGACCATTGAGAAATTGTGTTATGCTTTTCGGCTGATCCATGTACCGAAGATCCTGGTGACACAGATTATGCTGACTTACCGCTATGTGACGGTGCTTCTGGAGGAAGTGAACCGGATCACCCAGGCCTATTCTCTGCGGGCCCCTAATCAGAAAGGCGTACATTTTAAAGTGTGGGGTTCCCTTACAGGTCAGCTGCTCCTTCGGAGTATGGACCGGGCCGGTGTTGTATATGAGAGTATGACTCTGCGCGGCTACAACGGTGAATTTAAATATATCGGCGAGAAAATCCGCTGGAGATGGCAGGACGTTCTGTATCTGGTACTTTGGCTTGGGCTGTTTTTCCTTTTTCGGAACGTTCCGGTTATTGTCGTGGTCGGAAATTTTGTGGGAGGGCTTTTTGTATGAGCCATATACATATTGATGTGGAAAATTTGAATTTTGGATATGAGAAGGGAAAAGAAGTGCTGAAAAACATTTCTTTTCATGCGGGAGAAACGGACTCCATCGGTCTGGTAGGGGCCAATGGGGTTGGAAAATCCACGTTGCTGAAACTTTTGGTGGGGCTGGATCTTGGCTTTGAGGGAAGCATCCGTGTGGAGGAAATCCCGGTGCAGAAAGAAACCCTTCCACAGATTCGTGAGAAAATAGGTTATGTATTTCAGGATTCAGACAGTCAGCTCTTTATGGCTACCGCGTATCAGGATATCGCGTTTGCACCGAGAAACTACGGGCTGCCGGAAGATGAGGTAGAAAGAAGAGTGAACAGAGCTCTGGAAATGACGGGTATTACTCATCTGAGAGACAAGCAGATTTTTAAAATGTCCGGCGGAGAGAAGAAACTGGTGTCAATTGCCACGATCCTTTCCATGACACCGGATATTATTCTGATGGATGAACCGTCTGTAGCACTGGATCCGAAAAACCGCAGGAATCTGATTCGCATTCTGAATTCTTACAGCCATTTGAAGATTATTGCATCCCACGATCTGGACATGATTCTGGATACCTGCAAACGAACTATTTTGATGGCTGACGGGGAAATTATCTGTGACGGACCCACCGAAAAAATCCTGAGCGACCGGGATCTGCTGGAGACAAACGGTCTGGAACTGCCGCTGTGTATGCAGCGGCGGTAGTGTATACTTGATTCGGGGATGAATGGAATTTTTCAATTTTAAACATGACTGCAGGCTCTTGACTTTTTCTTGGAGCCTGTGATATTATGACCTCAGTTATACAACTGACGGAAGTGGAATTAACCACAGGGAGTATAACTTATATGACAGCCGACCGTCTGGGCACCGAGTGGAAGAGCCTGGAGTGGTGGGCTTTTTTCGATACACAAATCATATCTGTGCAGGAAAAAAGCTTTTCATACACGCATTGCGGCAATGCAGCAGGGCAAAAACGCATGCAGGAGTTTAACACCGGTTTAAGAATTTCGAAGGAGGAAGAATCATGGAGATGAAGGCAATCGATCAGGAACTGAAAAACAATGCTTATCCGGGAAGAGGAATTGTCCTGGGAAAATCAAAAGACGGAAAAAAAGCGGTTACTGCTTATTTTATTATGGGAAGAAGCGTCAACAGCCGTAACCGGGTATTTGTGGAAGACGGAGAGGGAATCCGCACGCAGGCATTTGATCCGTCTAAGCTGACCGACCCGAGCCTGATTATTTATGCGCCGGTACGTGTGTTGGGAAATAAGACGATTGTTACGAACGGAGACCAGACGGATACCATTTATGAAAACATGGACAAACAGATGACCTTTGAGCAGTCACTGCGCTGCCGCGAATTTGAGCCGGATGCACCAAATTATACACCGCGTATTTCCGGCATCATGCATGTGGAAAGTGGAAAATACAATTATGCCATGTCCATTTTAAAAAGCAATAACGGAAATCCGGATTCCTGCAATCGTTATACATTTGCTTATGAGAATCCTGCAGCCGGTGAGGGACGTTTTATCCATACATACAAATGTGACGGCAATCCCCTTCCCAGCTTTGAGGGTGAGCCTACATGGATCGCGATTGAAGAAAACGACATTGATGCTTTTACGGATAAAATCTGGAACAGCCTGAATGAAGATAACAAAGTGTCTCTGTTTGTGCGTTTTATTGATATTGAAACAGGAAAATATGAGACAAGAATCGTAAACAAAAACAAATAAACCGAACCGGATCATAGAAAGAAAAGCAGTATTTTGAATAGAATAGGTTCATTCGACAATAGAAACAGTGATTCTATAAAGATGAGAAATCAAGGAATAAAGCAGGAACGGAGAATAAGATCATGAAAGAATTAGAATTAAAATACGGTTGTAATCCCAATCAGAAACCATCCAAAATCTTCACAAACGACGGAAGAGATCTCCCCATTGAGGTGATCAGCGGCAGACCGGGATACATCAACTTTATGGATGCTTTTAATGGCTGGCAGCTGGTAAAAGAGTTAAAAGAAGCAACCGGACTTCCGGCGGCTACCTCTTTTAAACATGTATCACCGGCAGGTGCTGCAGTGGGTCTTCCTCTGGATGATACACTGAAAAAAATCTATTTTGTGGATGATATGGGTGAGCTGTCCCCTCTTGCATGTGCTTATGCAAGAGCCAGAGGAGCAGACCGTATGTCTTCCTTTGGCGATTTCATCGCTCTTTCCGATGAATGTGACGCTTCTACCGCAAGTATTATCAAACGTGAGGTATCTGACGGTGTGATCGCACCGGGGTATACAAAAGAAGCGCTGGAGATTCTGGCTCAGAAGAAAAACGGTAATTATAATGTGATCAAAATCGATCCGGAATATAAACCGCAGCCCATTGAGCACAAAGATGTATTCGGCATTACGTTTGAACAGGGCAGAAATGAATTGCCGATCAACAAAGAACTTCTGGCAAATGTAGTGACAGAGAATAAAGAAATTCCGGAACTGGCCAAAATTGACCTGATTATTTCTCTGATCACTCTGAAATATACGCAGTCAAACTCCGTTTGCTACGCAAAGGGGGGACAGGCCATCGGTATTGGTGCAGGACAGCAGTCCCGTGTACATTGTGTGCGTCTGGCCGGAAACAAAGCAGACAACTGGCTGCTTCGTCAGTGCCCGAAGGTTATGAACCTGCAGTTCGTGGATAACATCCGCAGAGCTGACCGTGACAACGCTATTGATGTCTATATCGGTGAGGAATATATGGACGTTCTGGCTGACGGAGCATGGGAGAAAATATTCAAAGTAAAACCGGAAGTATTTACGAGAGAAGAAAAACGTGCATGGCTGGATCAGATGACCGATGTTGCACTGGGATCGGATGCGTTCTTCCCGTTCTCCGACAATATTGAGCGCGCTTACAAGAGCGGTGTAAAATATATTGCTGAGCCGGGTGGATCCGTACGTGACGATGCAGTTATCGAATGCTGCAACAAATACAACATGGCCATGGCATTTACCGGTATCCGCCTGTTCCACCACTAAAATGCAAGAGTTTTAACCTATAACACGAAATTCAAGGAAATCATATAATGCAAAAGAATCTGACAAACGGAAATATTACAAAATCTCTGTTCTTATTTGCGATTCCAATGATTTTAGGGAACCTGCTGCAGCAGACTTATAATATTGCGGATACACTTATTGTCGGACGCTTTATCGGAACCCATGCGCTGGCAGCCGTGGGTTCTTCTTTTTCGCTGATGACATTTTTGACCTCAATTTTTCTCGGACTATGCATGGGCAGCGGTACGGTGTTTTCGATTCGTTTCGGACAGGGGGAAACGGAGAAAATGCGGGAGGATGTTTTTGTATCCTTTGTGTTGATCGCCGGGATTACATTGACGCTGAATATCGTCGTATTTTTGCTTCTGGATCCGATTCTTCACTTACTGCAGATCCCCGGAGAGGTGTATGCTATGATGAAGGACTATCTTATGGTGATCTTTTGGGGTATCCCTGCAGTTTTCCTTTATAATTATTTTGCATCCCTGCTGCGGGCACTGGGCAATTCTGCCGTACCGTTGGTGTTCCTTGGAATATCGGTTGTGCTGAATATCAGCTTTGATTTGCTGTTTGTAATCGGCTTTCAGTGGGGAATCAAAGGGGCAGCAGCAGCTACGGTTTTGTCACAATATGTTTCCGGTGTCGGAATCGGTATTTTTGCAATGATAAAATATCCATATATATGGCCGAATCGTGCTCATATGCGTGTGCGGAAAGGTGTATTGGGAGAAATCTGTCATTTTTCTTTACTGACCTGTGTCCAGCAGTCGGTGATGAATCTGGGCATTCTGATGGTACAGGGAATTGTCAACAGCTTCGGCACGGCTGTGATGGCTGCTTTTGCAGCGGCGGTAAAAATCGATTCTTTTGCGTACATGCCGGTGCAGGATTTCGGAAATGCTTTTTCCACCTTTATTGCCCAGAATCACGGAGCGGGGAAAACGGAGCGGATCCGGCTGGGCGTAAAAAGTGCAGTGCTGACAGCGATGGGATTTTCTGCTGCTGTGTCTGTTGTGGTGTTCCTGTTTACTGAGCCGCTTATGATGATTTTTGTCTCGGCGAAGGAAACGAAGATTTTACAGATCGGTGTGCAGTATTTGCGGATTGAGGGAAGCTTTTATTTCGGAATCGGTCTTTTATTTCTGCTGTATGGATATTACCGGGCGGTGGAAAAACCGGGAATGTCGGTGGTGTTGACCGGCGTATCCCTGGGACTGCGGGTATTGCTGGCTTATGTATTGTCATCCAATCCGGCTTTGGGTGTCATCGGCATTTGGGTCTCTGTACCCATCGGGTGGATACTGGCAGATCTGACCGGTGCGGTTTATTATTTTTACCTGAAGAAGAAGGAGAGCGGATGTGGAAGGATCAGACAGAGTTAAAAAAACGGCACATGCCGGAAAAGAACGATACTTTTTGTTGGATGGATTCCGGGGACTTGCCATTGTAAACATGATTGCATTCCATTTTTTGTTTGATTATTATGTAATATTCGGACGCAATGTGAATTGGTGGAAACTGCCGGGTGTGCGCGTCTGGCAGAATTATATCTGCATGAGCTTTATTTTGTTGTCAGGCTTTGTGTGGAAATGGGGAAGAAAGTCGAACTTGAAAAGAGGAATTTTCCTGAACGTATGCGGCCTGGTGATATCGCTGGTTACATATATTGCCGTTCCGGACTCGGCAGTCTGGTTTGGTATCCTGAATTTCATCGGGTGTGCGGTGCTGATTTTGATACCGCTCGATAAGGTATTGAAGAAAGTGCCGGTCTTGCCTGGAATTTTGGCGTGCCTGCTGTTGTTTGTGCTGTTTTATGATGCACAACACGGCTACATTAGTTTCGTAACGATAAAAATAAGTGAACTGCCTCGGGTTCTGTACGACATAAAGGTGCTGGCACCTCTGGGTTTCCCGGGTCCCGGGTTTTCTTCGGGGGACTATTTCCCGATCATTCCATGGATTTTTCTCTATATTACCGGATACGAGCTGGTATCTGTTTTTGAGAGGCATGAGTCGTGGAAACAGGCGGCGAAGCGAAAGATTCCGGTTCTTTCCTGGATGGGACAGAAGAGTATCTGGATTTATCTGATTCATCAACCGCTGTGTATGGCGATATGTATGCTGCTTTTTAATAAGTAGCCGGATGAAGGAAATGCTTTAGATTGATTCTGACGCATTTGCATCAGACCGAAATGTCTGTGATTCAAGCTGGCGAATAATCAACTTAGTAAGCCGCCTGTCCGGATCAGGGAACAGGCGGCTTACTTACTTTTTAAATAAAAAAAGATGCAGGAGATGGGACTTGAACCCACACGATCTTGCGACCACAGGCACCTGAAGCCTGCGCGTCTGCCAATTCCGCCACTCCTGCATTTCGTCGTTTATCTTGCCGACGCATATTATAATATCAAGTTTCTACGCAGATGTCAACACTTTTTTTTACAATTTTTTTTATTTGTACACAAATTTATTTTGAACCTTTTCCGGAGAGAAATTGTTGAAAACTGATAGATTTTGTGTTAGACTTTTGACAGTTTAAGGCAGAAAGGAAGCAGGTGACAGTATGAAAGCGTTTCTTATATTGGAAGATGGTACGGTTTTTGAAGGGACCAGCATTGGGGCGGCAAAAGAAGTGATCAGTGAAATCGTATTTAATACGTCAATGACCGGATATCTGGAAGTCCTGACTGATCCGTCCTACGCAGGGCAGGCAGTCTGTATGACTTATCCGTTAATTGGCAATTATGGAATTTGCTATGAAGACCAGGAATCGTTAAAACCCTGGCCGGATGGTTATATTGTTCGCGAATTATCCCGACTTCCCAGTAACTTCCGTTCGGAAGATACCATACAGCATTTCTTAGAAATTCATGACATTCCGGGCATTGCCGGAATTGACACTCGTGCGTTGACACAGATTCTCCGTGAAAAAGGTACTATGAATGGTATGATTACCACAGATGAAAACTATAATATAGAAGAAATTTTACCGAAGCTGAAAGCATATACGACCGGAAAAGTAGTTGAAAAGGTAACCTGTAAAGAAAAGTATGTGCTGCCGGGTGACGGTCCGAAAGTGGCGCTGATGGATTTCGGAGCAAAACGTAATATTGCCAGATCTCTGAATCAGAGGGACTGTCAGGTGACGGTATATCCCGCATGGACAACGGCGGAGGAGATCCTTTCAGACAGGCCGGACGGCATCATGCTCTCAAACGGACCGGGAGATCCGAAGGAATGTTCGGAGATTATCAAGGAGATCAAAAAACTGTATGATTCCGATGTGCCGATTTTTGCAATCTGCCTGGGTCATCAGCTTATGGCTCTGGCCACCGGTGCGGATACGCATAAAATGAAGTACGGTCATCGCGGCGGAAATCATCCGGTAAAAGATCTGATGGGAAACAATCGGGTATATATTTCCTCTCAGAACCATGGTTATGTGGTGGATATGGAAAAACTTGACCCGGAGGTGGCGGTGCCTGCTTTTGTAAATGTAAATGACGGTACCAACGAGGGCCTAAGCTATGTGGGCAAAAATATTTTTACCGTGCAGTTCCATCCGGAAGCATGCCCGGGACCCCAGGACTCCAGCTACTTATTTGACCGCTTTATGGATATGATGGGAGGGAATCAATAATGCCAAAGAATCCGGATATTAAAAAAGTATTAGTGATCGGTTCGGGACCAATTGTCATAGGACAGGCAGCAGAGTTTGACTATGCCGGAACTCAGGCATGCCGTTCCCTGAAAGAAGAGGGAATCGAGGTTGTGCTTCTTAACTCCAATCCGGCTACGATCATGACGGACAAAGACATTGCAGACAAGGTCTATATCGAACCGCTGACAGTGGAAGTGGTGGAACAGCTGATCCTGAAGGAAAAACCGGACAGCGTTCTCCCCACTCTGGGCGGTCAGGCCGGCCTGAATCTGGCTATGGAACTGGAAGACAGAGGCTTTTTGAGGGAACATAATGTACGTTTGATCGGTACCACCTCCGAGACCATTAAAAAGGCGGAAGACCGTCTGGAATTTAAAAAGACTATGGAAAAGATCGGAGAGCCCATTGCGGCATCTCTGGTGGTGGAAAATGTAGAGGATGGTATTGCATTTACCAATACGATCGGCTATCCGGTGGTACTTCGCCCGGCTTATACCCTGGGCGGAAGCGGCGGCGGTATTGCCCACAATGAAGAAGAACTGGTGGAGATCCTGCAGAACGGTCTGCGTCTCTCTCGTGTGGGACAGGTCCTGGTGGAACGCTGCATCGCAGGCTGGAAAGAGATCGAGTATGAAGTAATGCGTGACTCAAACGGAAACTGTATTACCGTATGTAATATGGAAAACATCGACCCGGTGGGCGTGCATACCGGTGACAGTATTGTAGTGGCACCTTCTCAGACTTTGGGAGACAAAGAGTACCAGATGCTGCGTACTTCTGCGCTGAATATTATCAGCGAATTGAATATTACCGGAGGATGTAACGTACAGTATGCTCTTCATCCGGAAAGTTTTGAATACTGCGTAATCGAGGTAAATCCACGTGTAAGCCGTTCATCCGCACTGGCCTCCAAAGCTACCGGTTACCCGATTGCGAAGGTCGCCGCAAAGATCGCACTGGGGTACACCCTGGATGAAATCCCGAATGCCATAACAAAGAAGACCTACGCAAGCTTTGAACCTATGCTGGACTACTGTGTTGTGAAAATGCCGCGTCTTCCCTTTGATAAATTCATTGGTGCAAAACGTACCCTGACCACTCAGATGAAAGCTACAGGTGAGGTCATGAGTATCTGCACCAACTTTGAAGGAGCGCTGATGAAAGCCATCCGTTCCCTGGAACAGCATGTTGACAGCCTGATGTCTTATGATTTTTCCCATCTTGGCCGTGAGGAACTGCTGGATGAATTGAGAACTGTGGATGACATGCGTATTTGGCGTATTGCAGAAGCCATTCGTCAGGGCATTTCCTATGAAGAGATTCATGATATCACGAAGATTGACATATGGTTTATTGATAAGATCGCCATTCTTGTGGAGATGGAGCAGGCCCTTAAAACGCAGGAACTGTCAGAAGATCTTTTACGAGAAGCAAAACGCCTGGAATTCCCGGATTACATCATTGCAGATCTCACCGGAAAAACGGAAGAAGAAGTGAAAAAGATGCGTCTCGAAGCCGGAATCGTGGCTGCCTACAAGATGGTAGATACCTGTGCGGCTGAGTTCGAGGCACATACACCCTACTATTATTCCGTATATGGCGGTGTAAATGAAGCAAAAGCCACCAGCGGACGCAAAAAAGTCCTGGTTCTCGGCTCCGGCCCCATCCGAATCGGCCAGGGTATTGAGTTTGATTTCTGTTCCGTACACTGTACCTGGGCATTCTCAAAGGAAGGCTATGAGACCATTATCATCAACAACAACCCGGAAACGGTAAGTACGGACTTTGATATTGCGGATAAACTGTATTTTGAACCGCTGACACCGGAAGATGTGGAAAACATCGTAAATATTGAAAAACCGGACGGAGCGGTGGTGCAGTTCGGCGGCCAGACCGCCATCAAGCTGACGGAAGCCCTGATCAAAATGGGTGTAAAAATCCTCGGAACCTCTGCAGAGAACGTAGATGCGGCGGAAGACCGCGAGCTCTTTGACGGTATTCTGGAACAGTGCGGTATCCCGAGACCAAAGGGAGATACCGTATACACCGCCGAGGAAGCAAAAGAAGTGGCCAACCGTCTGGGCTATCCGGTTCTGGTTCGCCCCTCCTATGTCCTTGGCGGCCAGGGCATGCAGATTGCCATCAACGACGAAGATGTGGAGCAGTACATCGGAATCATTAACCGTATTGCTCAGGATCATCCGATTCTGGTTGACAAGTATCTGGTTGGTAAGGAAATCGAGGTCGATGCCGTATGCGATGGGGAGGATATCCTTATTCCGGGCATTATGGAACATATCGAGCGCGCCGGCATCCATTCCGGTGACAGTATTTCCGTTTACCCGGCACAGACCATCAGTCAGAAAGCAAAAGACACCATAGAAGATTACACGGAAAAACTGGCCCGTGCCCTGCATGTAGTGGGAATGATCAATATTCAGTTCATTGTCTGTGACGATGAAGTGTTTGTCATCGAAGTAAATCCCCGCTCCAGCCGTACGGTTCCCTACATCAGCAAAGTGACCGGCATTCCGATTGTACCCCTTGCTACAAAAGTAATTCTCGGTTATAAGATCAAAGATCTGGGTTATACGCCGGGCCTGCAGCCGGAGGCAAAACATTTCGCTATCAAGATGCCGGTATTCTCCTTTGAGAAGATCCGCGGTGCCGATATCAGTCTGGGACCGGAAATGAAATCAACCGGAGAATGTCTCGGTGTAGCAGAAACTTTCAACGAGGCGCTGTACAAAGCGTTCCTTGGAGCCGGAATCAACCTGCCCAGATACAAAAACATGATTATTACCGTAAAAGATGAAGATAAACCGGAAATCGTGGATATAGCAAGAAGATTTTCCGCTATCGGTTACCGTATTTTTGCCACGAGAAGCACTGCAAAGTACTTAAATGAGCACGGAGTTAAGGCGGTTCGTACAAACAAGATCGAGCAGCCGTCACCGAACCTGATGGACCTGATCCTCGGCCATGAGATTGATCTGGTCATTGACACTCCGTCCCAGGGTGTGGAACATGCAAAAGACGGTTTCCTGATCCGCCGGAATGCCATTGAGACCGGCGTGAATGTACTGACTGCCCTGGATACGGCAAAGGCACTGATCACCAGTCTGGAAGATACGGATCTTCATAATCTGACTCTGATTGATATAGCAAAAATATAAGGAGTGCGTATGTTAGAATTTTTGAAAGTAATTCTCCTCGGTATTGTGGAGGGAATTACCGAGTGGCTGCCCATCAGCAGCACCGGACACATGATTTTGCTGGATGAGTTCATCAAACTGGATGTCTCTTCGGAATTCTGGGAGATGTTCAAATACGTTATTCAGCTCGGCGCGATTTTGGCAGTCGTTGTCTTATACTGGCATAAGATATGGCCTTTTAAAAACGATAAAAGCCAGTCGGGGTTCGTGGAACGCTATGTAAAAATGGATAAAATCATGCTGTGGCTGAAAATTCTGGTTTCCTGCCTGCCTGCGATTATCGTTGGCCTGCCCCTGGACGATCTGATTGAGGAAAAACTGTCCGGGTATATGGTGGTAGCTCTGATGCTGATTTTATATGGTGTGCTGTTTATTGTGATTGAAAATTATAATAAACACAGAAGACCGAAGGTCCGCAGGCTGTCGGATATCACCTGGTCCATGGCAGCTGTCATCGGTGTGTTCCAGCTGTTGGCCATGATTCCCGGCACATCCCGTTCCGGAGCCACCATCATCGGAGGTATCTTAATCGGATTGTCCAGAAAAATAGCGGCTGAGTACACATTTTTCCTGGCCATTCCGGTTATGTTCGGCGTGAGCTTTATCAAGATCATCAAGTTTGGGCTTTCGTTTACGGCCTATGAAGCGGCAATTCTGATCGTGGGCATGATCGTAGCGTTTGTGGTCTCGATCCTTGCGATCAAATTCCTTATGGGATACATCAAAAAGCACGATTTCAAAGTGTTTGGATGGTATCGCATTGCCCTTGGTATTCTTGTACTGATTTATTTTGTATGTAAAAATATATTTTTGGCATAAAACAGCATTTCGTGAATAATTGTACCGGATAACTCGTCTGCTTCTCCGATTCGATCGGTTGAAAATAACAGGCACGATGGAATGTTATTTGGTTAAGGCTGCACGAAGCCAGCTTTCAGAAAGAAAAGAGGTAGACAGATGGAGAAAAAAAGAGTTATGGTAGCACTCGGACACAGAGCACTGGGTACTACTTTGCCGGAACAGAAAAAAGCGACCAAAGAGGCAGCAAAGGCCATCGCAGATCTGGTGGAGGCAGGGGCAAAAGTTGCCATCACACACAGCAATGCACCCCAGGTGGGCATGATCCATACCGCTATGAATGAATTCGGGAAGTCACATCCGAACTATACAACAGCCCCCATGTCAGTTTGTTCTGCCATGAGTCAGGGATACATCGGATATGATCTGCAGAATGCCATCCGCGCAGAATTGATCACCAGAGGTATCTATAAGCCGGTTGCAACAGTTCTGACTCAGGTGAAAGTAGATCCCTACGATGAAGCTTTCTATGAGCCGATTAAGGTGATTGGCCGTTATCTGACCGAGGAGGAGGCAGAGGAAGAAGAGAAAAAAGGTAATTTTGTCGTAAAAGAGGAAAAAGGCTATCGTCGTATAGTTGCTGCACCGAAGCCGATGGAAATCATTGAGATGGATTCTATCAAAGCGCTGTTCGATGCAGGTCACGTGGTCATCGCATGCGGGGGCGGCGGAATTCCGGTACTGGAGCAGGGGGTAGACCTTCGCGGTGCCAGCGCCGTCATTGAAAAAGACCTGGTCAGCGGACTGATGGCCAAGGAATTGAATGCGGATGTGCTGATGATTCTTACCAGCGTAGACCAGGTTTCCTTGAATTACAGATCTGCAAATGAAAAAATGATCGGTGCCATTACGGTAGAGGAAGCGAAACAGTATATGGAAGAAGACCATTTTGAGCAGGGTTCCATGCTGCCCAAATTTGAAGCCGCCATTGATTTTCTTAAAGACGGCGAGAACAGGATGGCAGTTATTACTTCCATCCCAAGGGCGAAGGCCGGCTATCTGGAGAAGAGCGGCACGATCATTAAGTAGTGATGAAAGAGACCGACTCAGCATAGAATACCATCTTTCGGAAAAGAACAGTCTTACAGAAATGAATGCTTATAAAAACGCATCATATTTCTGTGAGGCTGTTTTTGGTTATATTGGAAAACACGTTCCATGATACAAAACGTTCCTTGTGGATCGGATTGCGGAGGATACGAAGAGTAAAAATACAATAATTGCAGAGAAAGGATATGTTTTCTTTCTCATTAACGCTGTCCTTGCATGTTGGAACAGAATGCCTTAAAATAAAGGTAACGAAAAAGGATGAATGAGAATATCCGGGGGAGATACATCTATGATAAGAATTGCTGTTGTGGAAGATGATAAAGAATATCGAAAAGTTCTTGACGAATATTTAAAGCAATACGAAAAGGAGAGCGGTACCAAAATCCGGATTCAGTATTTTGAGGATGGCGAAGACATTGTGGAAGATTATTCCGGCGATTTTGATATCATTCTGATGGATATTGAGATGCAGTTTATGGACGGTATGACGGCTGCTGAGAAAATCCGCAGTATGGATGAAGAAGTGGTAATTATTTTTATCACAAACATGCCCGGATATGCCACAAGCGGATACAAAGTGGAAGCGCTTGATTATGTTCTGAAACCTGTATCGTATTATGCATTTTCACAGAGAATCGCAAGGGCGGTTTCCCGTATGAAAAAGCGGGCCAGAAAATTTGTATCGATACCCATGAAGGGCGGCATGCGCAGAATGGATGTTTCGCGGATCTGTTATGTTGAAGTATTCGATCATGATCTGATCTACCATACTCTGGACGGCAATCTGCAAACAAAAGGAGCGCTCAAAGATGTGGAACAGACCCTTTCTGATCTGAATTTTTTCCGGTGCAGCAAGGGATTTCTTGTAAATATGGAGCACGTGGAAGGCATTCAGGACAATGATGCTATTGTGGCGGGGGATCGGATAAGAATCAGCAGAACCCTGAAAAAGAACTTTCTGAACAGTCTGAATGATTACATGAATGAGGTGAGTAAATGAATCCTCCGGGTTATCTCTATGCATTGTCTTATGTGTTCTGCAGTTATCTTATTTATGTGTTCGTTAAATCGTCTCTGTTTAAAATCGGGAGAAAGTGGCTCACGATACTGTTTTCTTTTTTGATTGTCTTTTGGATGATCGTGTCAGACGGGGTCGCAAAATGGCTTTTCTGGCCCTGCATGATGGTGACAGTTCTGTTGATTTTTTCATTGCTTTATCTTGGCTTTCAGTTTGACAAAAAAGTTGCTGTCTACTATGCGGCTCAGGTGTTTGTCCTGGGAGAGGGATGCGCTTCCCTCGAGTGGCAGATGATGTATTATCTGGATAAGATGAATGAGATGAGTCATGCGGTATTGCTCGTGGTGGGATCACTGATGTATCTGATTATTTACACGATTGTGTATTGGGTAGAAAAAAAGGTACACCGGCGGGACCTGGAATTGGAGCTGACGAGAAAACAGATCGCCAGCGTATGTGTCATTGCTTTTGTTATTTTCTGCCTGAGCAATTTGAGTTATGTGTCCATAGAGACGCCGTTTTCCGTGAATAGCCCGTCACAGATCTTCAATATTCATTCCTGGGTGGATATCGGTGGAATTGCGATCCTGATTGCCTATCATGTGATGATCAGTGAAGTGCAGGCCCGGGTTGAGATGGAAAACATGCAGAGTATCATGGAAATGCAATATAATAATTACATTATTTCCGAGCAGAGCATGGACATCGTAAATCAGAAATACCATGATCTGAAACATCAGATTGCTCTTCTTCGCATGGAGTTCGGTACGAAAGAGGGTCTGGAATATCTGAAAGAAATGCAGAACCAGATCGAGGTCTATGAGACGCTGAACAAAACGGGAAACCGTATTCTGGATGCCATACTGACAAGTAAAAGCATCTACTGTCAGAATCAGCATATTAAGCTCAACTGTATTGCGGATGGGGCGGCGCTGGCATTTATGGATGCCGTGGACATTAGTGCGTTGTTCGGAAACGGGCTGGACAATGCCATTGAATGTGTCAGTAAAATTGAGGATCCGGAAAAACGGCTGATTTATCTGACAATTGTCCGGGAAAAGAAATTTCTGCGCATTCGCCTGGAAAACTGTTGTCTGGAACAGGTGGAGTTTGAAAATGGACTGCCGAAAACCCAAAAGAGCAATAAAAGGCTGCATGGGTTCGGTGTGAAAAGTATGGCCAGTATCGTGAAAAAATACAATGGTTCTCTGACTATGAGTGTAACAAATAACTGGTTCGAGGTGCGAATCCTGATTCCTCTGGACGAATAATAGATAAAAAAACGATAAGAGTAAAAGCAGATGGGAAAATCCGTCTGTTTTTACTTTTTTTTGTATACTTTTTATAACATCATATTCATTTCACGCTAAAAACTGTGCATTTCGCGTGAGAAAAATAAATTTAAGGTAAAAATGTGGTATGTTTTTAATAAAGAAATTGAAGGAGGAATAAAAGACGAGATGAAAAAGAACGGTTTTTTCGAGAATCCACTGTTTCGAACAAAAATAACGTCAGCAAATGTAAAAGTGAAAGAAATGCTGCTCGGATATTTTATCGGTCCTTTCTGTGCTCTGATCAGTAATGCGATTTTTGCCTCTTACCTGAATCGCTATTACGCAGATGTCATCGGCTGGACGGATACCGGTAGATTCGGATCCTTTTCCGCATTACTCCCTATGGTCTCCGTTGTTTTTGTAATTCTTGGAAATCTTCTTGTTGGACATCTGATCGACAACACAAGGACATCTCAGGGCAAGGCAAGACCATACCTGCTGTTGTCTGCTCCGCTTGTCACAGCGGCAATTGCTCTTCTGTTTTTAAGCCCACAGAACAGCAGCCCCATGATGCAGATGATCTGGATCGCGATTTCTTACAATGTGTACTATGCAGTTGCGTATCCGTTTTATTATTCGGCTCACAGCTCACTGGTTGCACTGTCCACAAGAAATTCCAATCACCGTGGAATGCTGGCTACGTTCTCCAATGCATCCGGTGTTGCTGCAGTGGGCATTGGCGCCAGCATCGTTGTACCGATTCTGCTGCAGAGTTATCTCTTTGTTGAGGCTGACGGAGTCATTGATAGTGCTGCCAGTTACCGGCATTGGCAAACGGTGATGGTTGCCCTGTGTGTGGTTACGTTCCTGGCCATTCTGGTGGAATACTGGTTTACCAGAGAGAGAATCACAGAAGAAAATGTCAAGTTGAATCTCAAGGAGGAAAAACTTCCGATTGCCCAGCAGGTGAAGGCGTGTGTATCGAACAAATACTGGTGGATTATTATTTTGTACTTTTTGCTGTTCCAGTTTGGCGGGCTTGTAAAAAACGGTTCCATGAGCTTTTACTGCAGATGGATGTTTGACGGAGTGACAACCGAATCGGCAGCCGGCGGTCTCATGGGAACCCTGGGACTGATCGGAGGAATCCCCACAGCGGTCGGTATGGTTCTGGCCTGGCCCATCGCGAACAAACTTGGGAAACAGCGTGCAGTGACCTACGGAATGATTATTTCCGTTCTGGGCGGTCTGGTGAGTTTCCTGAATGTGCACAATTTTGTGATCGTATGTATCGGCGTGATTTTGAAAGGAATTGGATCCATTCCGGCCATGTATGTTACGCTGGCTCTGCTTTCGGATGTGCTGGATCATCTTGAGGCAAAAAACGGTTTCCGAAGCGATGGATTTACCATGTCAGTATATGGAGCGATTATGGTTGGCATGACTGGACTCGGCAACGGAATCATCAACGCCCTTTTGACGGCAGCCGGATATGACCCGACCCTGACGGTACAGAATGCAGGTGTGCAGAATATGCTTGTGCTCTGCTATCTGGGCATGGAATTGATCTGTTATGCGGCTATTGTGGTTCTGATGTTTTTCTTAAAAGTGGAAAAACACGTGGAAGAAGACCAGAAGACAATCCTGGAAAAACAGAAAGCGGCAGTTCTTGCAGCCGGCGGAACCTGGATCGAACCTGCAGAGCGTCTGCGGATGGAGCAGGAAGAAGCAGAACGCATGGCGGAAGAAGCCCGCTTAGAGGAGCTGAAGAGCCGTTGTGCCAGAAAGGGTCTGAATTTTCAGGAAGAGGAAGCCAAATACAGAAAAAAGCAGGAAGCGAAAAAAGTAAAAATAAAAAAATAATTATATAAAATGCAGGAGGGTAAAAAATGGCAAACAAAGCAAGACGCAGACAACGCTGCTGGCGCGGATTGACGGCGCTGACCGCTTCAGTACTGACCGTATCTGTAGTAGCACAGGGAATTGTATCTGGTTTCCGAACGGATATTGACAAGTTTCTTGGAACCACGAGCACAAAAATCGTAACGGAAGGAGAGGCGGATACTTCCGACATTTATACTTACACATCGGATTATTCCAGCACAACCGAACTCCTGGACGCGATCGAAGATCTGGGCGAACGAATGAGTGAAGAGGGAAGCGTACTCCTTAAAAACAATGGTGCGTTGCCGCTTTCTGATGAAGAGACAAAAAAAGTATCTTTGCTCGGATTTTCCAGTTACAATCCGGTACAGGGCGGTGATATGGGTTCCAGTCTTTCCGTAAATATGGGAACCGATGCAGATACCGTTGATTTTGTTGCCGCATTGGCGGCAAAAGGATTTGAGATCAATCCGACCCTTCAGTCTTTATATGACTCTCTGAAGGATACTTTTAAAACAGAAGTAAATATGTGGGGAAATATTATTGAATATACCCATATCGTAGCTCCTTCCACAACTGGTGTTTACTCAAGCAAAGAACCTTCCCAGGAAATGCTGGACAGAGCGGACGCAGGTTGGAAAGACAGCATGGATGACTATAATGTTATGATTGTCACACTTGCCCGCTCCTCATCTGAAAATGCCAACTATACACCGGGAACCGCTGGTGTGGACTCTGAGCAGAATCTGAATCAGACAGATCCGCTGGGACTTTCCGATGATGAACGAAATCTGATTGCGGCTGCTGTAGAGGCGAAAAAACAAAATGGCGGTAAAGTTATCGTGCTTTTAAATAATGCCAATGCCATGGAAGTGGATGAGATTGAAAACAACGAAGGAGTAGATGCAATCCTTCAGATCGGCCTTCCGGGCGGTTATGGGTTTTACGGTGTTGCTGACATCCTTTCTGGTGAGGCCAACCCATCCGGTCATTTGACCGACACCTATGCGGTGAAAAATGCAAATTCACCGGCTGCCCAGAACTATGGTGACCTGCAGTGGACGAATCCGAATCCGGAATTGTCTATCAATGATGCAATCGTGGAAGCAGAAGGTATCTATACCGGATATAAATATTACGAAACCCGTTATGCTGATTTGGTTCTTGGACAGGGAAATGCTGACTCTTCCGCAGGAAGCAGCACCGGTAACTCATGGAATTATGAAGACGAAGTGACCTATCCCTTCGGTTATGGTCTGTCTTATACGACATTTGAACAGACGCTGGACAGTCTGGAAGTGAATTTGGACAGTAAGACAGTAACAGCGAATGTAACGGTTACTAATACCGGAGATGTTGCGGGAAAAGATGTGGTGCAGTTGTATGTATCTCTTCCGTACACCCAGTATGATATTGAAAACGGTATTGAAAAAGCAGCAATCCAGCTTCTGGATTATGGAAAAACCTCTCTTCTTGATCCGGGGGCAAGCGAGACAGTGACTATTACTGCTGATGCGCAGTACATGGCAAGCTGGGACAGCACTTCCGAAAATGCGGCAGGTACACAGGGATGCTACATCCTGGATGCCGGTGACTACTATTTTACGGTAGGAAATGGAGCCCATGAGGCGGTCAACAATGTCCTGAAAGCACAGGATCAGGCTGTAGAAGGGAATGCAGACAAGGTAAAAAGCTGGACTTTAGACAAATTTGACAATTCAACATTCGCAATTACAAAGAATGGAACGGCAGTGGAAAATCAGCTGGAAGATATGGATCTGAATTACTGGATACCGGACACGGTAACATACCTGACACGCAATGATTGGGAAAACACATGGCCGAAAACATACAAAGATCTGACTGCCACGGATGAGATGCTGGAGATTCTGGATAATGATACATATGAGATTACGGCAAACGGAGATCCTTCGGCAATTACCTTTGGAGCAGATAATGGACTGGTTCTGGCAGACCTGAAAGGTGTGTCTGATCTGGAAGATGAACGCTGGACATTGCTCTTGGATCAGATTGAACTGTCAGAATGTATGATTCGTACAGCTTTCGGCGGTACCAGTACAAAAGCAATTGAATCAATTATGTCACCGGAGGCTATCCAGAATGATGGGCCGAACGGATTTAATTCTTATCCTCTGGGCCAGTATGCAAACACGGATACTGAAAGCGGAGACCCATGCGCAGTATCTGCAGATGACAAAAATCTGGAATATAAATTTGGTACTATGGCAAATGCAACTGTGATCGCACAGACATTCAGTAAGGATCTGGCAAATGAATTCGGAAAAATATGCGGTAATTATTCTCTGTGGGGAAATCTGACTATCCTCTGGGGTGCCGGAATCAATCTGCACAGAGTACCTTACAATGCACGCAATCATGAATATTATTCTGAAGATTCGATTCTGACGGCATATCAGGGCGCAAGCTATATTGCCGGCGGCAAAGAATACGGATGTATACTCGCTCCGAAACATCTGGCCTTTAATGATACGGAGGTAAACCGTACCGGTGTCAGTGTGTTTATGACAGAACAGAAGGCACGTGAAACAGAACTGCGCGGTACTCAGGCCTGTATTGAAGATGCGGGAGCTCTTGGTATCATGACTGCGTATAATCGTGTAGGCATTTACACAGATAATTCTCATTATGGGCTTCTTCACAATATCCTTCGTGAAGAGTGGGGATTCAAAGGCCTTATGACAGAGGATTTTATACAGGATCCGACATATGCAGCTTTGAAAGAAGCTGTCCACTGTGGTGTTACTATGACATGTAATACCGGAGATAACTCACTGGCAGCAGTTAATGAAAAATGGGCATACTGGACGGAAGAAAATGTGGGACAGGATGCAGTGCTGCTTCAGGATCTGAAAAATGCCATGACATGGCAGAATTACGCACTGGCTAACTCAAACGCAATGGACGGACTGGCTTCCAATTCGAAATTGGTGAGCGTACGTACATGGTATGATAATCTCATTACCGGTTTGGAAATTGTATTTGCATTGCTCACCATATGCAGTATCGTGATGTATGTAAGAGCTGGCAAAGGTAAAAAGAAGAACGCATAAGGAGGGCGAAAAATGACTTTTATAAAAAAACAGTCGGTAGGATTTTACTTTTCCGTTATTGTATTGATTCTTACTGTTGCAGGCCTGGCCATGTACCTGAAGAATGCCTCAACAGACTATTTCAGCAATCTGGGTAAAGATCCGATCATATTGGGCTGCCTGATCGCTGCAGCTGTAGTGGAGATCATTTTTATCATTGTATCCCAGAAGGGTGTAAAGATGTGGATGGATGTTTTTCCGGTAGTAATTTCCGTGCTGATCATGTTGGGCGCGGTTATGTTCGCAAGTTCCCGTGTTAATGGAATTGCTTCCATTATGACATTTGAGAAAAATGCGCAGACGATGGCGGATCTCTCCAGTGCTGTCACAGGGATCGCACTTTGCCTGGCGGCAGGAATTGCGAGTATCATCGCTTCTTTCTTTGACATAATAAAAGAGGCTTAAAAGATAAGTGATTGAAATCGCCGTATTCTTGTATGTTTGCAGGAATGCGGCGGTTTTGATACATGGATTTGCAGAAACAAAACGGAGCAGATGGCATGCATCAGAAAATTTTGTGGGACATCTGTATACAGGAAAGTTCGGACACGGGATATTGGACTCGGAAAACCGGGCAAAAAACAGAACGCAGGAATGGGCTGCAAAACAGGAGGCAGATAAATGGAGGCTGACTTTAACGGAGAATATTTAATAAAAACAGTTTTATGCCGGATTACCTGTCTTTTTATCTGTATGATTTGTGCCTGCTGTCTGGCAGGATGCGGGAACTTTGCTTCCGAAGAAAAGCTGCAAACCTGCAATGTGGTGCTGGAACAGGGAGAGGGGTTTTTTGCGGAGCATGACGTCTGTACCGTAAACAGAGGAGAAGACGCAGAATTTAATATCCTGGTGGAAGACGGATATCAGATCCTGGCGGCAGACTGTGAGGACTATTCCCTGGAATATACCGGTAACGGTACTGCTTTGCGTCTGGTTGCACATGAGGTGAGATATCCGATGGTAATCAGTCTTACGGTGAAAAAAAGTGACTTTAGTATCTGTTATTATGCCAATGGCGGACGCTGTATAGACAGAAACAGCACAGATATGGTGGAAATTCCGGTGATGCAGTCTCATCTGCGAATTAATACATCAATTGGAATCGATATGTTTGTGCGGGAGGGATATACACAGATCGGATGGAATACAAAGGCAGACGGCAGCGGAATCGCAGTTGGTCTTGGCAGTCGTGTCTGGCCGGAAGAATCAGCAGAGCTCTATGCAGTCTGGGTTCCATGGACCAATGCAGATTGTTTTGAATATGAACGATCCGGAAAATATGCAGTAATAACAGACTATTGGGGTGATGATACCATAGTGAGTATACCGGGGGAGTTGGACGGATATCCTGTGATCGGCATAGAGGAAAATGCATTTCTTGACACTTCCTGTGAAATCGTGATTTTTCCGCAATCCATACAGAGAGTGGAAGATGGCGCTTTTCGAAATGCTGGTTTGAGAGAACTGTATCTGTCTGACAATATTTCTTATATTAATGACAGCTGCTTCGATGGCTGCGGGAATCTGCAGACGCTTCATATTAATGCAGCAGAGGCACCTGTGTACAGCGGAAATTATTTTGACACCTTTCAGGATAAATATGATTATCTGTTGTCAGTAAAGGATTGCCGTAAAATCGTACTTTTTTCCGGGTCTTCAACGCGTTTCGGATATGACAGCGAACGTCTGAAAGAGGAGTTTTCCGATTATGAAATTGTGAATATGGGAGTTTTTGCGTACACAAACGCGCTGCCGCAGTTCATTCTGATAGAAGAAGCCATGCAGGAGGGGGATATTCTGATTCACGCTCCGGAATTTGATGCCAGACAGCGTCAGTTTTGTACGACCAATGCACTGGACGATGAGTTTTTTTGTATGATGGAATCTAACTATGACACGGTTGCAGTTCTGGATCTGCGGATGTTCAGTCAGGTATTTAATTCTTTTTATTCTTATTTAAATACAAGACGGGGGATGGAACCGAAAAGTTATCGTCTGGCAGCAAAAAATTTTGACGAAGACGGAAAGCCGGTGGAAGAAGAAAGCTATAATCAGTATGGTGATTATATTCTGTATCGGCCTAATGCAGACTCTGAAGAACCGATTTATGGACTCCCCGTGGAATATACGGTTGCGTCTTTTCCGAAAGAAAACTATTTTGACAAGGCAAACGAAATATATCAGCGGTTCTTAGCACAAGGGGTACAGGTATATTTTACTTATGCACCCAGAAACAAGTATGCCATATCGGATGACAGCACAGAAGAGGCTCGTGCCGAACTGCATAATTATCTGAAGGAAGAACTGATAATACCGGTTATCTCCGATATCGAGGAGTCTCTCTATCCGGGAACTTATTTGTATGGAACGGATAATCATCTTTCCACAGAGGGAGTGAAGATCCGGACAGAGCAAATTATCGCAGATCTGCGCAGGCAGATGGATGGGACAGGAGGCAGCAGATGAAAAAACAACTACTGATTGCGGCAATTACGTCGGCTCTTATGATGACAGCGCTCATTTTTGGTCGAAGCCTTCGGGAAATTTTGGTTACTGTGTTGTGCGCTGCATTGTTATTGATGAAAGTGTCTGATAAAAATCGGGAAGATGGCGGAGGCGGCGAATGAATTTTGTATCTTTGGAGTTTTTGATCCTTTTTCCGCTGATCTGCATCGGATATGCCCTTCTGTCTGAAAAACGGATATGGATTTGGCTGCTTGGTGCAAGCCTTCTGTTTTACTTTCTTCATAGTCCGCAGGCAGCAGGGATTCTTCTGACTATGATCGTCGTGTCTTACTGTGTGTCCCTGAAAATTGCCGCAGAGCCGGAAGAAAGAAGAAAGCGTTTGTGGCTGTGGGCATATGTGGTTTTTGGTCTGACTGTACTGATATTTTTCAAAAGCTCGGGGTATCCGCCTGTGGGTATTTCCTTTTATACTTTTCAGACGCTTTCTTATGTGATCGATGTATATCACAGGAAAATACAACCGGAAAAGCATCTTGGTTATTATGCCCTGTTCGTTTCTTTTTTTCCGCAGCTTGTGGCCGGACCCATCGAGAGGCCGGAAAAACTGCTCCCGCAGCTTCGGACACCTGCTAAAATTAATTGGGAAAATCTGTTGTGCGGAGTAGAACGAATAACCGTGGGATTTTTTAAAAAATTGGTGGTGGCGGACTGCCTTGGGGTATTTGCAGACCGTGTGTACCAGGCACCGGGAGAGGCCAACGGCATAGCGGTGGCTGTGGGAACTGTGTTTTTTGCCTTCCAGATATACTGTGATTTTTCCGGATATTCGGATATTGCCTGCGGTGCGGCGCGGATCTTCGGGGTACGGCTTACGGAAAATTTCGATATGCCGTATCTGGCTCCGTCACCCCGGCAGTTTTGGAAAAAGTGGCATATCAGTCTTACAAATTGGCTGACGGATTACGTCTACAAACCACTGGGCGGAAACCGAAAAGGGTTGGCGGTTTGGTGCATCAATATTATGGTGGTTTTTTTGTGCAGCGGTCTGTGGCATGGCTGGGGGCTGCACTATGTGATCTGGGGTGTCTGCCATGGGATTTTTCTGGTGGCAGAGGTATTGCTTGTGAATTACAGCAGAGTCAGAAAGATGAATGCAGCGTCCGGCGGCGGGAGAGTCATGTACGGACTGAAATGTGCGGGAACATTTTTTCAGGTCTGCTTTACCTGGATTTTCTTCCGGGCGGAATGTACTGCTGATGCGTTTGCCATGATCAGTAATCTGTTTTCCGGATGGTCAGCGGAGGGATTCCGACAGGCTGGTGAACTGCTGCAAATGAAATGGCTGGATTTATTCCAAATCCTTTTAGGTCTTCTGTGTATGTATAACATGGATAAAAAAAAGGATAATTTGAATCTGAGACGCAGTGCTTTGGGTCTGTATTTCATTTTTACCGCTATTTTTCTGGCCTGGCTGATCCTTCTTTCTTCCGGGGCAGGCAATGCATTCATTTACTTTCAGTTCTGATGGAGGAAAAAGGGAAAATGAAAAGACAAATAAGAGAGGGAATATTGTTTCTGATGATGATTCTGATATTTCCGGCAATGATCGCATTGGGCATTTTCTTCATTCCGCCCCGGTATGACAATACATTTCTTGGAGAACTGAAAGAGAAGAGGGAACGGCTGGCCGGACTGGAGGGAAAAAAGATTGTTCTGATCGGCGGCAGCAGTGTCGTTTTCGGTGTTGACAGCGAGCTGATCCACCGGGAATTTCCGGAATATGAGGTAGTCAATTTTGGTATGTATGCGGCGCTGGGCACAAAGGTTATGCTGGACTTGTCAAAAGATTATATTCGTGAAGGAGATCTTGTTTTGATTATACCGGAACAGCAGTCCCAGACGCTATCCATGTATTTTAACGGAGAATACATGTGGCAGGCCCTGGACGGGGCTTTCGGAATGCTGTCCGATATACCCTGGGACAATAAAAAGGCGCTGCTAGGTGCGGCACCCCAGTTTTCCGCTGAAAAATGGAAATATTTATTTACCGGAACCGTACCGAAGCCATCCGGTGTTTACCGCCGGGATTCTTTTGACGAATACGGAGATCTGGATAGCTCCGAGGCTGTCAGTAACATCATGGTCGGCGGATTTGACGAGAACATGCCGATTCGGTTTGAAAAAGAGATGCTGGAAGAGGGTTTTGCGGATTATCTGAATCAGTATGCCAAAGAAGCAAAGGAAAGGGGAGCCGCGGTATGGTATCATTTTTGTCCGATGAATGCGCGGGCGGTGGTGGAAGAGTCAGATGTGGACGGATATTATGAGTATCTGCAGCGGTGTCTGGATTTCGATATAGCAGGAAACCCGCACGACTGCATTATGGAAGCTGGATGGTTTTATGATACGAATTTTCACTTGAACAGTGCAGGAAAAAGGGTGTTTATGAAACAGCTGATCAAAGACATGAAAGCTATGCTTGGTGACAGCAGTCCGACTGATATTGAAATACCTGAGATGCCGGCAGCAGAATCGGATGATAAACGGTCTGTCCCGGAGGAGCGCAGTGAGGACGGGTCATGTTTTCAGTGGGAGACCGAAGGAGTGGAAACCCGGGTAGAAGGATCGCGTGAGGAGAAGAACATTTTGACGCTTTCTCATGAGGCGAAAACGCAAAAGGAGGAGCTGACGGTTCCCCTGTCCTGCGATGGCATTTCCATCAGGCGGGTTAATGCGGAACTGTTTTCCGGGAATAAGAAGATCAGAAGAATTATTCTTCAGGAAAACATTGGATTTATTGAAGATGGATCTTTTAACGGGTGCGACAGTCTGGAGGTAATCGAACTGCTGGAAAGCGACCCGGAAAAGATATCGGTGGGACAAAAACTTCTGGAAGGAACTGACTGCAGGATAGCAGTGCCGGCCGGTTCGGTTAATGATTATAAACTGAACTACATGTGGTCCGTATATGGAGACCGAATTGTGGAAGCAAAAGAATAAAGAAGTTGTGCGTGACCGTAACATAGTTTTTTCGGGGGAGAAGGATAATTTCATATACGCCCAAAGAGTCGTGCATTTTGCGCGAAAAATCGCATGTCTTGCGCTATTGGTAAAATAGGAGCAGAAGATGTGGTAGAATAAATAAAAAGAAAAGAACGGACTTTATTGAATCTAAGAATAATGGAGGATAACAGCAATGAAAAGGAAACAGGCATTTAACCCATATATGCCAAGCTATGAATACGTACCGGATGCGGAACCGCATATTGTGAATGGAAGGGTGTATGTGTATGGATCCCATGATATTTTTAACGGTATTAACTTCTGCCTGGGAGACTATGTGTGTTGGTCGGCACCGGTGGATGATCTGGGAAACTGGCGGTATGAGGGCTGCATTTACCATCGCAGCCAGGACCCGGAAGCACCCTGGTTTAAGATCACAAACGGTCTTGCTGCGCCGGATATGGTGCAGGGACCGGACGGACGTTTTTATCTGTATTATTTTATGGGAGGCACAAAACGTATTTCTGTGGCTGTGTGTGATGAACCGGCTGGAAAATATGAGTTTTATGGATACGTAAAATATGCGGACGGCGTGGATATCGGACTGAAAAAAGAACCCTTCCAGTTCGATCCGGGTGTGTTTATGGACGATGACGGACGGCTGTACCTGTATACAGGTTTTGCACTGCAGGGAAATCCGATCCTCCTGGACGGATCCAAACCGACCGAGCATGGTCCCATGTATTTTGAACTGGATCCGAAAGATATGCTGACTGTAAAGGTGGGACCGGAGTATCTTGGAATCCCCGGGGAAAAAGAGGCAGTGGGAACCCCTTACGAAGGCCATGTATTCCTGGAAGCAAGTTCCATGCGAAAGTTTGACGGCAAGTATTATTTTATTTTCAGTACGCTGAACAGCCATGAGCTTTGTTATGCGGTCAGCGACAGACCAACGGGCGGTTTCTCCTTTGGCGGTGTGCTGGTCAGCAACGGGGATATTGGTCTTGATGGTATCACAGATGTGAAAAAGGCGAGAAATTATACCGGTAATACCCACGGAAGTCTTATTGATATCAATGGGAAATATTATATCTTTTATCATCGGCATTCCAATCGAAAACAATCATCCCGTCAGGCCTGTGCAGAGGAGATACGTTTTGAAAACGGAAAATTCTATCAGGCAGAGATGACTTCCTGCGGACTGAACGGCGGGCCGCTTTCCGGTGTCGGATCCTACAATAGCTATATTGCAGCAAATCTGTATGGCCGTGAAGGAACCATGTTCTACAGCATGCTGAAACACAGAAAAGGAAGCTATCCTTATTTCACTCAGGATGGGGGAGATCGGGAAGAAGGTCCGGATCAGTACATTGCCAACTTTTGCGACGGGGCAGTGGCTGTATTCAAATATTTCGATTTGACTCCTACCAGAGAGATATCTGTTTTGGTAAAAGGAAATGCAGACGGGATCATGGTTGTAAAAGCCGGAGAAAAAGGTGCCGAGCTGGCGCGGATTTCCATTCGGTCCCAGCGCACACCAAAGACATTTTCTGCGATGTTAAATCAGACTGCCGGAAAACAGGCCCTGTATTTTACTTTTGAAGGAAAAGGTTCATTTGACTTTTTGTCCTTTGAACTGAAATAAGGAGGCAAGGTATGGCATCTTATTGTATCTTAGAAGATTTTGAAGTACATAAAAATAAAAAGTTTCTGGAAATCGCGGAGAATCTGAAACCAGAACTTTTGGTTCAAAATGTGTCACCGGCTCGATTAATCAAAATTGAGAAGAACGAAATGCAGGAAACAGTCGTGACAGCAGAAGAACCGGCTTCTGAACTGAGAAAAAAGATCCTGAAGAAAGGTGACTCGGTCATATTGGATTTTGGCACGCACCACGTTGGCTATGTTACGCTGGATCTGTGTTCCGTCGGAAGTCATCAGGATGCGCCGGCTTATATTCAACTGAGATTTGCCGAGCGTCTGGATGAACTCAGCAGCAGTGCGGCGGAATATGACGGCTGGATCAGCAGGAGCTGGATTCAGGAGGAACATATCCATGTGGATGTGCTTCCGGAAAAACGAAGGCTGCCCAGAAGATATGCTTTTCGCTATCTGGAAATCCGGGTAATCGACGTATCTCCGAAGTTTTCTCTCGGTGTAAAAAATGCATGGATGGAAGACGTGTCTTCCGTAAGATGGCAGGATGCGAAGCCAATCCGAAGCCAGGATGAGGTTTTGAACCGGATCGATGAAGTCAGCATCCGAACTCTTCACAACTGCATGCAGGATGTGTTTGAGGACGGACCGAAGCGGGATCGGCGCATGTGGCTGGGAGATTTGCGGCTGCAGGCCAGGGCAAACTATGAGACTTTTCAAAATTATGACCTGGTAAAACGATGTCTCTATCTCTTTGGCGGCCTAACCTTTAACGAAGGGAAAATCGCAGCATGTATCTTCACAGAACCGGAACTGGATCCCGATGATACCTATCTTTTTGATTATGCGCTGCTGTATGGTTCTGTTTTGCTGGATTATTATGAGCAGACAGAAGATATGGAAACCCTGAAGGATCTGTATCCGATTGCAATCCGCCAGATTGAGGTCGGTCTGAGCTATCTGGACGAAAATGGAGTGATCCCGGATCACAGCGGGGAATTCTGGTGTTTTGTGGATTGGGGAGAAGGGTTGAATACCCAGGCAGCTTCGTTGGCGATCTTGATTTATTCCATGCGCTACGGTATCCGTCTGGCAAAACACATGGGGGACGAAAGCCGCATCGATTGGCTGCAGGAAAAAATGCAGACATTGAAGGAATCCGCAATAAGTAAGTTTTGGGATGAAAAGCAGCAGTTGTTTGTCAGTGGTTCAAACAGACAGGTATCCTGGGCCACACAGGTATGGATGATCCTTGCACGGGTATTCCCGAAAGAGAAGAACCGGGAGCTCATCCTGCATACGATAGACGTAAATCCGCGTATCCGTATGGTTTCGCCATATATGTATCACCATTTTATTGATGCTCTGATCCGATGTGATGAAAAAGAGCGGGCTCTTGAAGAAATGAAACGCTATTGGGGTGAGATGATAAATGATGGTGCGGATACTTTCTGGGAACTGTATAACCCATATAATAAGTATGAATCTCCCTACGGATCAGTGATCGTAAACAGTTTCTGTCATGCATGGAGCTGTACACCGACGTATTTCCTGAGAAAGTTTTACCATCTGAACGATGAAAAAGAGGAATTGTAAGCGGCAATGAATTATCATATAAACACTTTCAACTACCATACATTTGAAATATTTGAGGAGAACAGGCTGGAACCGAGAAGCTATTTTATTCCCTTTTCTACCCGAAAGGCGGCGGATGCAGTGGGAATCCGGGAAAAACGGTACGCTTCTGATAAGGTCATCTGCCTGAACGGAACCTGGGACTTTAAGTTTTATCCGAACCCTTCACAGATGCCACGGGAACTCGACACGGAAAATGTATCTTTTGATTCCATTGACGTGCCATCCTGCTGGCAGTTTCGGGGGTATGACAGGCCTTTTTATGTGAATACCCGCTATCAGTTCCCTTTTCGTCCGCCGGTAATCCCGACCACAGAAAAGGTAGGCAAAGTATTTTGCTGGATGGGAAGCGATTACAAAATAAGACCGCGTTTTCAAAAACCGGAGGAGGAATACAATTTTGCAGGCGTGTATCGCCGGTTCTTTACGGTGGAGGATCCGGGGAAAAACTATGTACTTTCTTTCCTTGGAGTGGCCAGCTGTGCGGATGTCTATGTCAACGGCACATTCGCCGGCTATTCGGAAGGGTCCCATAACACAGCGGAATTCGACATCAGCAGTCTGCTGCGGCAAGGTGAAAATGAACTTCTTGTAGTGGTTAGGCGCTGGTGCAACGGGTCCTATCTGGAAGCCCAGGATATGTTCCGCAATAACGGAATTTTCCGGGATGTGCTGCTTCGCGTCAGCGATAAAAAGGACATTTTCGACATTGATTTTCAGACCCGAAAGACCGAAGACGGATATACGGCGACGGCAAGTGTGTTTTTATATATGGAAGGAAGCGTTACTTTTACTCTGGAAGGAAACGGAATTCGAAAATCCATAACAGCAGAATCAAGTGACAGGAGAGCAGCGGCAGTATTTTCCGGGCTGGATGTAAAGGAATGGACCGCCGAGACACCGGTGCTTTACAATCTGTATTATGAGACGGAATCCGTATGTATTAAAATGAGGGTAGGATTCCGGGAAATCCGCATAGACGGGGATGTGTTTAAAGTAAATGGGCAGCCGGTGAAATTTCATGGGGTGAATCATCATGATACCAGCTGTACAAATGGATATACCATGACCCCGGAGGAGCTGGAGCGGGATGTACAGCTTTGTAAAGAATACAACATTGACACCATGCGCATGTCTCATTATCCGCCGGATCCCTATCTGATGGAACTGTGTGATGAGCATGGAATCTATGTGGTGGACGAGGCAGATCTGGAGACTCACGGCAGTTTTTCTCAGACCCTGCCGCCCAATTATAGCCATATCAGCAATGACCCCAAATGGGGAGCTCATTATGTGGATCGTGTAAAGCGCATGTACCAGAGGGACAAAATGCATGTTTCCGTGATATTGTGGAGTCTGGGCAATGAGTCCGGAGGCGGATGCAATACGGACAGGCAATACAAATATCTGAAAGCGCATACCGAGATTCCGGTTCACTATGAAAGTGTCATTCACACAAAACGAAAAGCGTATGATGTGGGAAGTCAGATGTATCCGCCTGTGGAGCGCGTGCGTGAAGTGGGAGAGAAGACCTGCCGGATTGCAAAGCTTCTGGACCGTCCTTATTTTCTGTGCGAATATGCCCATGCCATGGGTGTGGGCCCCGGAAATATGGAAGCATACTGGAAAGAGATATATGCTCATGAGAATCTTATGGGTGGCTGCGTCTGGGAGATGGCGGATCATGCAGTGCTCCATCCTGATGGCTCTTATACTTACGGCGGTGACCATGGGGAATGGGAACACGATGGGAATTTTTGCGTGGACGGTATTTTTTATCCGGATCGGACACCATCTACCGGTGCTTTTATTACAAGATATGTGTACCGGCCTCTTCGCGTTTCACACATTGAAAAAAATAGATTTGAAGTGTTTAATACCACTGGTTTTTCGGATGGAAGCCGGTTCCGGCTGGAATGTCGATGGAGTGACGGCGGCAGGGCCACGGTGATTCCGACGGCGTTGCCGCTTCAGAAGGAAATAATTGAGATACAGCCACAGACAAAAGCAGAGAAAAAAGTTGAGACGGATTCCGAAGAACGATTGCTGACGATAGATATTATTGATCAGGTGGATGGCAGAGTGGCAGCCACAGAACAGTTTGCCATAACTGCCTGGAAACGAAAAACGCCAATGCTGACAGACGGTGCCCCTCTTTCGGATAACCTTCACGAAGAAAATGGAAAAATCTTTTTGCAACTGTCGGGAGCGAAAATAACTGCGGCGGATCCCTATACGATTTTGTTCCGGGCGGCTACGGATAATGACACAGATGTTTTTATGAGAAATACCATGTCCGGATATTACAATCAGAAAGAAAAAGTAGTTTCTGTAGTGCGGGAAGAGAAGAAAATGATTGTACGGACGGAAATTTCTGTGAAGGGGAAACGGTTCCTCTGCACGGATATCTATCAGTCGTGCAGGGAAGGCATTCTGGTGACCAGCAGGCTTTGCTGCAAAAAGGGCGGCGGTTATCTGCCGCGCTTCGGAAAGACGTTTTACCTGGATCACTCCTTTGAAAATGTATCATACTGCGGAAGAACGGGAGAGAGCTATAATGATATGAAGGAACAGTGGCCTGTTTCGGATGTGTTCTGCAAAGTGAAAGATATGACAGAACCGAATATCAGGCCTCAGGAAAGTGGAAATCGCTGTGACTGCGCATTTGTTTCTCTTGACAATGGAAAAACAGTGGTGACCTTTGAGGCAGTCGAAAACAAATTTGAACTTGGAATAAAACCATATTCGGATATCGAACTGACCCGGATGCGTCATCGGGAAGACGAGAAAAGGACGGGGACTTATGTGACCATCAATGCTTTTCAGATGGGAATCGGTTCCGGAAGCTGCGGACCGGTGACGGCAGATAACTACCGGTTTCCGGCCGGAAAAGATTACGAACTGAAATTTATGATCCGCTGGGGTGAACTATGTTAAAAATAGAGAATTTTATGGTGGAAAATTTACGGGAAGGCTGTGTGACGGATGAGCCTCATCCGGTTTTCTCTTTTTCCATGGAGAGCAGCCGCCGGAATGTAAGTCTGCATTGTGCAGAACTTACTTTAAATGGCTGGAGTATCAGAACGGACCGGCAAGTGGGGATTGAATACAACGGGCCGGCTCTCAGGGCGTTTACTAAATATACGGCTTATCTGCAGGTGACGGATGATGCAGGCGAGACGGCCAAATCCGAAGTCACCTTTGAAACTGGGCGATTTGGTACAAAATGGTGTGCCGACTGGATTACAGACGGAACTTACCATTTTAAAGAAAAAAAGGTATCTCCAAAGCCTATGACTTTTTATCGGAAGCTGGACTGCGGAAAAAGAGTAAAGTCCGCACGACTCTATGCCACGGCTGCCGGAATTTATGACTTCTATATTAATGGGGAAAAAGTGGGAAAAGATTATTTTGCCCCCGGCTTTACTTCATATAAACACCAGCTTCAGTATCAGACTTATGATGTGACGGAGCAGCTGAAGGAAAAGAATGAGCTGATTGCTGTGGTTGCCGGCGGCTGGGCTGTCGGGGTATATACGTTTGTCCGACGCAACCGAATTTATGCAAAACGGCAGGCTCTGCTGGCGGAAATAAGAATTACCTATTGTGACGGTACAGAGGAAATTGTGGGAACGGACACCTCATGGAAAGTAACCGAAGAGGGTAACTATCGGGAAGCAGAATTTTACGTTGGGGAAACCTATGACGCCTCCGTTGACCCGTTGAAATGGAACTGGAAAAATGCTGTGATAGAAAAGCAGAAAACCAATCCGGTCTTACTTGTCCAGTACGGTGTGCCGGTCCGGGCTCATGAAGAACAAAAACCGGTTTCTGTGACAGTTACGGAAAAAGGATCACTTCTTTATGATTTCGGTCAGAATATGGCGGGGGTTATCCGGGCGGAAATCACTGCGCATAAGGGGCAGAAAATCACCTTCCGTCATGCAGAAATTCTGATGAACGGTGAGCTGTATGTGAAACCTCTGCGGTCGGCAAAACAGGAGGCTGTATATATCTGCAAAGAAGGAAGACAGATGTATTCTCCGCGTATGACTTATATGGGGTTCCGATATGTGGAGGTTTTGGGGATTGGGACTGAAGATCTGAATCTTACTGCCTTGGCACTCTATTCGGATGTGGAAAGAATCGGTACTTTTTCCTGCGCCAATGATATGCTGAATCGTCTTCAGGAAAACATATTGTGGAGCGCTAAATCGAATTTTGTCGATATACCAACTGACTGCCCGCAAAGAGATGAGCGGCTGGGCTGGACCGGAGATATTGCGCTTTTTGGAAGAACTGCTTCCTACAATTTTCATATGAGCCGCTTCTACGAAAAATGGCTGAAAGATGTCCGGGCGGAACAGACCCACGGCGGAGGAATTCCCATGATCGTTCCCCATGTAATGGTGCCCACACAGATGGAACTGATCTTTACCATGGCGGTGGATCACTGGGGAGATGCATGCATTCTTGTACCCTGGGCGGAATACTGTTCCAGCGGCAATGAGCGGGTTTTGAAAGATATGTATCCGGTCATGAAAAAATATATGAAGGCCTGTCTTTTTTGGGCCGGCCTGTTCTCCTTCGGAAAACACCGTTACATATGGAAGCTTCTCCATCATTACGGTGACTGGTGTGCGCCCGGAACCGGACTGTACGGCTGGATGGGAAGAGGAAAATGGACCGCCACCGCATGCCTTTCCAATTCGGCGAATCTGCTTTCTAAGATAGCGGAAATTCTGGGTGAAGAACGGGATGCCGGGTATTACAGAAAAATCAGCAGACAGGCAGCCGATGCTTACCGAAGCATACTTATGGACGGGGATTGCAGGGTAAAAAATGAATTTCAGACCGCCTATGTGCTGCCGCTCTATTATGACATGCTGGAAGGGGATGACAGACGAAAGGCGGCAGAAAATCTGGCTCGTCTGGTAAAAGAAAACGATTATCATATCGGAACCGGGTTCCCTGGGACGCCCTATGTTTTGTTTGCCTTGGCGGATAACGGTTATGTGGACGAAGCTTACCAGATGCTTCTGAAAGATACTTGTCCTTCCTGGCTGTATGAGATTAAAACAGGAGCAACGACTATCTGGGAGCGCTGGAATGCCCTGAGAGAAGATGGCACCTGCAATACGGGAGAAGAAGACGGAACGGGTGAAATGGTGTCTTTCAATCATTATGCTAACGGTGCTGTGGGTGACTTCCTTTACCGCAGAATACTGGGAATCGAGGAAATGGAAGGCGGTTACCGAAAGTTTCGTATTGCTCCAATGCCCGGAGGCAATCTTGCCTGGGCACAGGGAAGTATTGATACTGTGTATGGCAAAATCAGCTGCAATTGGGTCTGTGAGCAGGATCATTTCCGCATTCAGGTTACAGTCCCTGCGGGAACGGTATGTGAACTGCAGCTGCCGGGCGGAAAAAAGGAAATACTTGGCAGCGGGGAGTATTGTTTCACACAGCGACAATAAAAGAACAGCAGCTGTTCGGCCTTATTGGCCCGGACAACTGCTGTCTTACGTTTGATGATCAGAAAAGCAGACTTTTTATTCTTTTACAGCCCATCCCTGAGATTCCAGAGATTCTACGGTCAGTTTCAGAGATATTTTGGATGCATCCCCGTCAATGGGAAGCATACCAGACTCAGACAGTTTTTTGAGCGTGTCTGATTTGGAAGCATCAATGGTGATGACCTCAATGATTGTGCTTTCGCCGCGCTCAACTTCATAAGTGACGCCATCGATTCCCGCGTAAATTGGCTCAACCTGTGAAATCATGTCCTCAATTGCCTGGAGTTCATCTTCGCCGTACATGGAGCAGTCGATGGTGCTGCTCTGGGTGATGATTTCAACAACATCACCTTTTGCGTCCAGTTTGTACTCCATGGTTACACCTGGCTGTTCTAATACCAAAGTGGTACTCTGTTCTTTTGCACCGCAGCCTGCCATAGATACCAGCATAAGTGCAGCCAGGATCAGGCATAACATTCTTTTCATACGTTTCATCTTTTTCCCTCCTGATGTAAAATAGCTTTTTTTATTATACCGAAAAAACAGAAAGAATACAACAATTTTAGAAAAAAGGTGAAAAATTGAGAAATTTTAAAAATATGAAAATTGAGAAAGAATAACAGAAACGGATCAATAAAAAAGAAGCCCGTGTTGGAGTCCGGGCCTCTTTTTTATTTTCTATGAGGGGGGAGATAGTGAGTGGTTATTTCCTCTATCCACTTAATAATATAATGCACAAATGTGAGTAGAATATGTCTATTTTCATAAAAAAGATGAAAATTTATAAAAAAACAATAAAACAATTCTGTAAAGTTGATAAAGCTGCAAATATGTGGCGATAAGCCGGAAGGGAACTACAGAAAAGTTGAAAAAGCCCGGATGTTATGGTATTCTATAAGGTGATTTATAATGTCTGACGTTACTTTGTTATAAGCAGAAGAAGGAGTTTTTATGAGACTGACAACTTTATTAGAACGAATTGATTACAAATGCATCCAGGGAAGTGTAGATCGTGAAGTAAAAGATGTCATCTACGATTCCAGAAAGGCAAGCGAAGGCTCTCTGTTTATCTGTATTCGCGGGGCTGTCGCGGACGGCCATTCATTTGCGAAAGATGTGGCGGAAAAAGGGGCAGCTGTCCTTGTTGTGGAGGAACCGGTGGAGGTGCCTGATCAGGTGACTGTGATTTTGGTGGAGGACACCCGGTATGCCATGGCGGTGATTTCCGCTGCATACTTTGGATATCCGGCAGAAAAACTGAAAGTAATCGGCATAACTGGAACAAAGGGAAAAACCACCACCACTTATATGGTGAAATCCATCCTGGAAAATGCAGGATATAAAGTAGGTCTGATCGGAACCATCGAGGCGATTATCGGAAATAAAGTGATCCCGGCATCCAATACCACGCCGGAATCCTATATTATTCAGCAGTATTTCGCGGAAATGGTCAAAGAAGGCTGTGACTGTGTGGTTATGGAGGTGTCCTCTCAGGGCCTTATGCTCCATCGGACCGCAGGCTTTACCTTTGAACTGGGTATTTTTACTAATATTGAACCGGATCATATCGGACCGGCGGAGCATGACAGTTTTGAGGATTATATGCACTGCAAGGGCCTGCTGTTCAAACAATGCAAAGTGGGCATTGTAAATGCGGATGCGGAGCATCTGGAAGAGGTTCTGAAAAGGCACACCTGCACCATTGAGACTTACGGTATTGACAAAGAGGCAGATTTGAGGGCAACCAATGTGCAGCTGGTATCCCGTCCGGGTTATCTGGGTATTGCCTATGATCTTACGGGGCTTATGAATTTCCATGTGGAAATCGACTGCCCGGGCAAATTCAGTATATACAATTCCCTGACGGCTATCGCTATCTGCCGCCATTTTAAGGTTTCGGAAGAAAATATCATCAAAGCACTGGCCGGAGCAAAGGTAAAGGGCCGCATCGAGATGGTAAAAGTCTCCGATGAATTTACTCTGATGATAGATTATGCCCACAATGCTATGGCATTGGAAAGCCTTCTGACTACCCTTCGGGATTATAACCCGCATCGTCTCGTCTGTCTGTTCGGCTGTGGCGGAAACCGTTCCAAACTGCGCCGCTATGAGATGGGTGAAGTATCCGGAAAATTGGCGGATTTGACGATCATTACATCTGATAACCCGCGGTATGAGGAACCACAGGATATTATCGATGATATTAAGATCGGAATCAGCAAGACCGACGGAAAATACGTGGAGATCATTGACCGAAAAGAGGCCATTGCCTACGCGATCCATCATGGAGAGCCTGGGGATATAGTGATTCTGGCAGGCAAAGGTCATGAAGACTATCAGGAAATCAAGGGAAAAAAATATCCCATGGATGAGAGGGATCTTATCCGGGACATTTTGGCAGGAGTATAAATGAGTCAGCAGTATGCAGATGTCATTGTGGACATTTCCAGTGAAAAGCTGGACCGCACATTTCAGTACCGTGTTCCGGAGTATTTAAAAGGCAGGATCACGGAAGGAATGGTGGTACGGATTCCTTTTGGGCGGGGAGACAGGGAAATCACCGGGTATGTGATCAGCCTGTCGGAGGAGCCCAAGTATGATGCAGAAAAAACGAAAGAGATCCTCGGGGTGGAAAACAGCCAGGAAACCGTGGAGTCTCGCCTCATCGCTCTGGCGGCATGGATGCGGGAAAACTATGGGTCAACCATGATCCAGGCTCTGAAAACGGTTTTTCCGGTGCGAAAGCACATAGCCGGAAAAGAAGAACGGCATCTGCGGCTGAAGGTGAGCCGTGCAGAGGGCGAGGCATATCTGGAACACTGTCTGAACCGCCATTATGTGGCGAAGGCCAGAGCAGTGGCAGCAGTGCTGGATCGGGAATGGGTGCCCTATGGGATCATGACCGGAGAGTATCGGGTGACAGCAGCGGTGATCCGCGGGCTGTTGGACGAGGGGATCCTCACCATGAATGCCCGGGAAGTCTACCGTGCAGCACTGGAAACCACTGCTGAGACACAGCATACCCTTTTAACGGATGCCCAGCGGGCTGTCGCGGAGGATATCGCGGACGAGTGGGAATACCGTGACCGCCCCTGTCTGATTTATGGAATCACGGGAAGCGGAAAGACCAGCATCTATATGGAGCTGATCGGGCAGGTGGTTGAACGGGGACAGCAGGTGATTGTGCTGATTCCGGAGATCGCCCTCACGAGGCAGACGGTGGCCCGTTTTCTCACGCGCTTTGGCGGAGGAATCGCATTTCTGAATTCCAGGATGACACCTGCGGAGCGCTATGATCAGTTCAAGGCGGCCAAGCGAGGCGACGTGCAGATTATGGTTGGTCCCCGGTCTGCGCTGTTTACGCCATTTCCCAATCTGGGACTGATTATTGTGGATGAAGAGCATGAAAATACTTATGTCAGTGAAAATGCCCCCCGGTATCATGCACGGGAGGCAGCAATAAAGAGAGGCGAACTGGAAAATGCTCATGTGGTCATGGGTTCGGCTACTCCTTCTGTGGACGCCTATTATGCGGCAAAACAGGGAATTTACCGGCTTTTTACTCTGAAAGAACGGTATGGCGGCAGCCGGCTCCCGGAAGTGTCCGTGGTGGATATGCGGGAAGAATTAAAAAAAGGCAATCGTTCCATACTAAGCAGTAAACTATCCGAAGCTATGGAGGAGCGGTTTGACCGGGGGGAACAGATGATGCTGTTTTTAAACCGGAGAGGATATGCGGGATTCGTCTCCTGCCGTTCCTGCGGTCATGTGGTAAAATGCCCTCATTGTGATGTATCACTTTCGATGCACAAAAACGGGAAAATGATCTGCCACTACTGCGGATATGAGACCGTTCAGGTGAAGGAATGCCCGGTATGTCAGTCCCCTTATATAGGAGGATTCAAAATCGGTACTCAGCAGATTGAAGATGTGGTGCAAAAGGCATTTCCGCAGGCACGGATCCTGAGGATGGATCTGGATTCCACAAAGGGAAAAGAAGGACATGGGAAAATTCTGGGAGCCTTTGAAAATCATGAGGCAGATATTCTCATCGGTACACAGATGATAGTAAAAGGGCATGATTTTCCAAATGTGACGCTGGTGGGAGTTCTGGCAGCAGATCTGTCCCTGAACAGTTCGGATTACCGGGCCGGTGAGCGGACGTTTCAGCTGATTACCCAGGCGGTGGGGCGAGCCGGAAGAGGCAGCCGACCGGGTGAGGCAATCGTCCAGACCTATCATCCGGATCACTACAGCATCGTGGATGCGGTTCATCAGGATTATGAGAGCTTTTTTGAAGAGGAATTGTCTTATCGGATGCTTTTGAATTACCCGCCCTGCGGCTGCATGATGGCAGTGCTTGGCAGCGGTGAAGACGAGACTCATCTGGAGATGGCCATGGAATATCTGAAAAAGTTCATATTAAAATTATATCGGAAGTCGGATCTTCAGGTCATCGGACCGGCACTGCCCGGCGTGGGAAAGGTTCGTGATGTTTACCGAAGGGTAATTTACTGCAAGCATCTACAGTATGATACTCTTGTAATGATCAAGGATCAGCTGGAACGGTACATTGAGATCAATTCCGGCTTTGATACGATACAGATACAGTTTGATTTTAACAAATAATCTGGTACAGATACAGGAACTATTAATAAAGTTTGAAAAGGAAACTGCCAGTCAGGATCGACAGAAAAAGGTCAAAATGTCCGGACAAGTTTGCCGGAAGGAGTTAAAACCGACAGAAAAGACGAAATCAACGAAACAAAAAGGAGAGGAAAAATGGCACTGAGAACAATAAGAATTCAGGGTGATCCGGTCCTGGAGAAAGTATGCAGACCGATCGAGAAAATGACACCGAAAATCAAAACACTGATTGAGGATATGTTTGAGACCATGTACGAGAAAAACGGTGTGGGTCTGGCCGGTCCGCAGGTGGGTGTCCTCAGACGGATCGCGGTGATTGATACAGACGGAACCCCATATGTGTTTATTAATCCGAAGATAGTGGCTACGGATGGAGAACAGACAGGCGATGAGGGCTGTTTGAGTATTCCGGGCAAATCCGGCACAGTTACGAGACCGAATTATGTAAAAGTAGAAGCTCTGGATAAAAACATGGAGCCTTTTACCCTGGAAGCCACAGAACTTCTGGCAAGGGCCGTATGCCATGAACTGGAACATCTGGACGGAATCCTTTATACCACACATGTGGAGGGAGAATTGCACGATGTTTACTACGACGAAGAAGAGCTGGAGGAAGAAGAATGAGAGTAGTATTTATGGGAACACCGGATTTTGCGGTGGGAACACTGGAAGCTGTCTGTGATGCCGGCTATGAGGTAGTCGGAGTAGTAACACAGCCAGATAAAGCAAAAGGAAGAAGCAAAGAACCGGTTCCGACACCGGTAAAAGCGGCAGCCCTTGCTCGTGGACTTACTGTTTTCCAGCCAGAACGGATCCGGAATGAACAGGCAGTGGAAACCGTCCGGCAGATGAAACCGGATGTGATCGTGGTGGTCGCTTTTGGGCAGATCATACCGAAAGAGATACTGGAGCTGGCACCCTACGGATGCTTGAATGTACATGCATCCCTTCTGCCTGCATACCGTGGTGCGGCACCCATACAGTGGGCGGTGCTGAATGGAGAAGAGGAATCCGGTGTGACCATCATGCGCATGGATGAAGGTCTTGATACCGGAGATATGATCACAAAAAAAGTGGTAAAACTGGCCGAAGACGAGACCAGCGGAAGTCTGTTTGAACGTTTGAGTGAAGAGGGAGCGCAGCTTTTGGTAAAGACTCTGTCATCTGTTTTTGACGGAACTGCTGTATATGAAAAGCAGCCGGAACAAAGCCCTACTCCCTATGCGGGCATGATCCGCAAAAGCATGGGACAGATCGACTGGAACCAGTCCGCTGTTGAAATTGAGCGTCTGGTGCGCGGCATGAATCCGTGGCCCAGTGCCTATACAAAACTGGACGGAAGAACCTTAAAGATCTGGAAAGCTCACGTGGAGAAACCGGAGATGACAGGAGATGCAGGCAAAATCGTCCGCATGGATAACAAGGGACTGTATGTTCAGACCGGTCTGGGAATTCTCTGTGTGGATGAGCTTCAGCTTGAAGGGAAAAAACGGATGAAAACAGGAGATTTTCTCCGGGGCTATGTGATTCGAAACAACCAGTTATAAAATAGGATGCCGGCTTCAAAAGGCCGAGCGCAAAATACGGAGAAATCCGGGCATCAAGGGGTCAAAGGCTTTTGACCTCAATGTTATTAATATGTAAGTTTAGCAAGTGTTGCATAAAAGGAGGAGACAGCATGATCACAGCCTATTATGGCGGTTATGGAATGAACCGAATGTTATATTATGGATTTGACTGGACTTATCTGCTATTGATTGCAGGTATGGTGATTTCCCTTCTGGTTTCAGCCAATATGAAGTCAACTGTGTCGAAATACAGCAGGATACGGAGCTATTCGGGTCTGACCGGGGCAGAGGCGGCTTCCAGAATTTTGCGGGCTGCCGGTGTGACCGGTGTATCCATACAGCAAATTTCCGGACAGCTGACGGATCATTACGATCCCCGCACGAAAGTGGTCCGGCTTTCTGAGAGTTCCTATAACAGTACATCGCTTACTGCAGTGGGCGTGGCCGCCCATGAGTGCGGACATGCCATTCAGGACGCTGTAAGTTACGGACCGCTCAAAATCAGAAGTGCCCTTGTACCAATTGCGAATTTTGGCTCACAACTGTCCTGGCCGATCTTCTTTGCCGGCCTGATCTTCAGTATGGAGGCACTGACGACCCTGGGGATCATTCTTTTTTCCGCAGCAGTGCTGTTCCAGCTGGTTACGCTTCCGGTTGAGTTCAATGCCTCTTCCCGTGCGCTGAAGATGCTTGCGAGCACCGGAATCATGCGGCAGGAAGAGATTGGAGGATCCAAAAAAGTGCTGCGTGCAGCTGCCATGACTTATGTGGCTGCGCTGGCTTCTTCGATTTTGCAGCTGCTTCGCTTGATTATCCTGGCAGGAGGAAGGCGCCGTGACGACTAACAATACGAGGGAGATTATTCTTGATGTTTTGCTGGCGGTGAACCGTGACGGACAGAAAAGCCATGTGGTGATCCGCAATACGTTGGATAAGTATCAGTATCTGCCCAGACAGGATCGTGCCTTTATTCGCAGAGTCTGTGAGGGAACCATTGAGCAGATGATCTTCATTGATTATATCATTGATTCTTATTCCAGCATTAAAGTGCAGAAAATGAAGCCGGTGATCCGGGATATTCTGCGAAGTGCCGTGTATCAGATTGTATTTATGGACAGTGTGCCTGCATCAGCCGCGTGCAATGAGGCGGTTAAGCTGGCTCAGCGCAAGGGATTTTATAACCTGAAAAGTTTTGTAAACGGTGTTCTGCGCAGTATTGTCCGTGAACTGGAACAGGTGGAATACCCGTCCAGAAACAATCTGATGGAGTTCCTTTCCGTCACTTATTCCATGCCGAGATGGCTGGTAAAAAGGTGGACAGATGAGTTCGGATCGATTGTGACTGAACTCATGCTGAAAGAGTTTTTAAAGGAAAGACCAACCACCGTGCGTCTGACCACCAGCGGTGTGGAGAAAAAAGAGATCCTGAAAAGTCTGAAACGACAGGGCGTGAAAGTAAGACATGCGCCCTATCTTTGCTATGCTTATGAGATCAGTGAATTCAATTTTATCCAGGCACTGGAAGCGTATCGAAACGGCTGGATCTACATACAGGATGTCAGTTCCATGCTTGTGGCGGAGGCGGCTGCGCCGAAGCAGGGTGACTTTGTGGTTGACCTGTGTGCTGCCCCCGGCGGAAAAAGTCTGCATGTGGCGGACAAACTGGGCCGATACGGCATGGTAGAAGCACGGGATCTGACAGAGGCGAAAGTAGCTTTGATCCAGGAAAACATTCAGAGAATGGATCTGATCAATGTACGGGCTGTTCAGGCAGATGCCACCATTTATGATGGTGGCCTGGAGGGCAGAGCGGATATCGTGCTTGCCGATGTTCCGTGTTCCGGCATGGGAGTGATCGGCAGAAAAGCAGATATCAAATATAAACTGACTTCCATGCAGTTGGAAGAGCTTGTTTTGCTCCAGCGAAGGATCCTTCACAATGCCGCTTCCTATGTAAAACCGGGCGGAACCCTGATTTACAGCACCTGCACCATCGGGAAAAAAGAAAATCTGGAAAATATACAGTGGTTTATTGAAAATTATCCATATGAACTGGACAGCCTGGATCCCTATATTCCGGATGCGCTGCACAGTCTGACCACCAGAGAAGGGTATCTGCAGCTTTTGCCGGGTATCCACAGGACAGACGGATTTTTCCTGGCGAGGCTGAAAAGGAGAAACGATGTGTAAAAAAGATATCAAATCCATGTCAGTGAATGAATTGAAAGGACTGGCTGCCGCATACGGAGAAAAGCCTTTTCGGGCAAAACAGTTATATGAGTGGATGCATAAAAAACTGGCCTCTTCCTATGAGGAGATGACAAATCTTCCGAAGGCTTTCCGTGAAAAACTGGAACGGGACCTGCCTTACCTCTGTCTGGAGGCATTGGAGGTACAGGTATCAAAACTGGATGGGACCAGAAAATATCTTTTTCGTCTGCCGGATGGCAATGTGATCGAAAGTGTTCTGATGAAGTATCACCACGGCAATTCCGTATGCATTTCCTCCCAGGTGGGATGCCGGATGGGATGCCGTTTCTGCGCCTCCACCATCGGCGGCTGGACACGAAATTTGAGTCCGGGCGAGATGCTGGATCAGATCTATCGAATTCAGACCCTGTCCGGGGAGCGGGTATCCAACATTGTGATTATGGGAACCGGGGAACCCATGGACAACTACGACAATGTTCTGGATTTCCTTCATATGATATCCGATGAACAGGGATTGAATATCAGCCAGAGAAATATTACTGTTTCCACTTGCGGTATTGTGCCGAAAATACGGCAGCTCGCAGGTGAAAAACTTCAGATTACCCTGGCTATTTCCCTGCATGCATCCACCGATGAAAAGCGGAAGGAACTGATGCCCATTGCTTACAAATATACCATGGGGGAACTTCTGGATGCGGTAAAAGATTACTACCGGGAAACCGGAAGACGCATTACCTTTGAATACAGTCTGGTGGCAGGAAAAAATGACACGGAAGAGGATGCAAGGCTTCTGGCAGATAAGATCCGTGGTCTGAACTGCCACGTGAATCTGATTCCGGTAAACCCCATAAAAGAGCGGGATTTCAGGCAATCAGACAAAAATGATATTGAGTTATTTAAAAATAAACTTGAAAAATACGGAATTAATGTTACTATTAGAAGAGAAATGGGCCGGGATATTGACGGGGCCTGTGGACAACTGAGAAAGAGTTACCTGGAAAGAGAGATTTGATTAATGAAGACATATTCTGTTACAGATGTGGGGCGGAGAAGAAAAATTAATCAGGATTATGTGTTTGCTTCCACGAAAGCCGTGGGGAATCTGCCAAATCTCTTTATCGTTGCAGACGGTATGGGAGGACACAATGCAGGAGACTATGCGTCCCGCTGTGCTGTCAACACCATAAAAGAGTATATTGAGCAGAATGAAGGACAGAATCCGATTAAACTGATTCACGAAGCCATACAGCTTGCCAATGCCAGATTGCTGGATGAGGCTTCAAAACAGATGGAACTGGCTGGCATGGGAACCACGATCGTTGTGACAACGATCTGCGGCCATTATGCTTACACAGCCAATGTTGGGGACAGCAGGCTGTATCTGATCGCAGATGATGAGATTCGGCAGATTACAAAAGACCATTCGCTGGTCGAAGAGATGGTTCGGCTTGGTCAACTTACAAAAGAGGAAGCCAGATGCCACCCGGATAAAAATATTATCACCCGGGCCCTTGGGGTATCCCGGCAGGTGGATGTGGATTTCTTTGATTATAAACTGGAACCGGACAGCATTTTGCTGATGTGTTCCGACGGACTCAGTAATATGATAGATGACGAGGGAATTCTCCAGATTGCTGCCGGGGACGGCTCCATTGAGGAGAGGGCACTGATGTTAATAAGGACAGCAAATGATCACGGTGGAAAGGATAATATAGCCGTTATCCTGATTGAGCCGGATACGAATGAGGTGGAATGATGTTAAAAGAGGGAATGATCGTAGCTGAACGATATGAGATAATCAGCAAGATCGGCACAGGCGGCATGGCCGATGTATACAAAGCAAAAGATCATAAATTGAACCGTTTTGTGGCGGTAAAAGTTATGAAATCCGAGTTCCGTGAGGATCGGAACTTTATTACAAAATTCAGAAGAGAGGCTCAGGCAGCTGCCGGTCTGGCCAATCCGAATATTGTCAACGTATTTGATGTGGGTGAAGATAACGGTGTATACTTTATCGTCATGGAACTGGTCGAGGGTATTACACTGAAAGAGTATATTGCCAAAAAAGGAAAACTGAGTGTTCGCGAGGCCACAAGCATCGCCATTCAGGTATGTATGGGCCTGGAAGCCGCTCATGCACAGAATATTGTGCACAGAGATGTAAAACCGCAGAATATTATTATTTCCACGGACGGAAAAGTTAAAGTTACAGACTTTGGTATTGCGCGCGCCGCTTCCTCCAACACCATCAGCGCAAATGCTATGGGTTCCGTGCATTACAGCTCACCGGAGCAGGTGCGCGGCGGTTTTGCGGATGCAAAAAGTGATATTTACTCCGTTGGTATCACCATCTATGAGATGGTGACCGGTCGTGTTCCGTTTGACGGCGATACCACCGTTGCGATTGCGATCAAACATCTTCAGGATGAGATGGAGGCACCTTCCAGATTCACACCGGAATTGCCGCGCAGCTTGGAGCAGATTATTTTCAAATGTACACAGAAGAGCCCGGACCGCAGATACAATACTATGTCTGAGGTGATCGCGGATCTGAAACATTCGCTGATCGACCCCAACGGTGATTTTGTGACTCTGATGCCGCTCAGTGATCATGCGCGGACTGTTGTGATCTCAAACGATGAGATGGCAGCCATCAAAGCCGGCCGTCAGGCTGCACGCGTGGAGGAGCCGGTTCAGACCACATTCAGCAGTACGGCTTCCGCCAGAAAAGGATATGAGCAGCCGGAGGATGACGATTACGACGAGGATGATGACTATGACGATGAGGAAGGCGGTATCAGCAGTAAGCTGGAAAAGGCCATGACCATCGGAGGCTTCATCATTGGTGCGCTGATCATCTGTATTTTGATTTACGTTATTGCACAGGCAGCCGGAATTTTCAAATTCGGTTCCGGGAAAGACAAAGATGCCACTCCTACACCGACCGAAAATCCCACGGAAACTGTGGCGGATGATGAGCAGGTTGAGGTGCCGACGATTATCGGCATGACACCGGAGAACGCTCAGGCAGAAGCGAATAAATTCAATCTCGGTATCACAAAAGTTGCAGAAGCTCCTTCTGAGTTCCCTGCAGGTACGATCTGTGACCAGGATCCGGAACCTGGAACAAGAGTTGATAAAAATACAACGATTACTTACACGGTAAGCACCGGAAACAGTGAGCTGGTGATCCCTGATGTGGTGAACCGCACTGCCACAGAAGCTCAGCAGATGCTGGCGGATGCCGGTATTACCAAGATCAAGCTCGAAGAAAAAGCAAGTGATTCCGTTGCTATCGGAAATGTTATTACTGTAAATCCTGCTGTGGGAGCAACGGTGAGCGCAGATGATACGGTTACCCTTTCCATCAGTACCGGAGCCAGCACAGAGAAATGCCGTGTTCCGGAAGTCAGAGGATATTCAGAGGCGGATGCTACCGATATTATGACCAGCGCGGGTCTGACCGTAAGAACAAAGAAGGGTCAGTCAGAACGTGTGGGAATTGGTGAGGTTATGGAACAGAGTATCGAGGCAGGCACCGAAGTCAGTGCAGGTACTGAAATCATCTTGACCATCAATTCCGAAGATGCAGGGGATGAACCGTCAGAAAGCACCGGAAATTCCGACAGTACTGAGTATGCGTCTCAGAGCAAATGGAGATGTAACGAAAAGGTTGGTGCACCCAGCAACTATACCGGCGGTCCGGTAAAACTGGTGCTGGAGCAGACAGTAAATGGAGAAAAAGTGACAACGACGATATTGGAACAGGACAGCATTTCGTTCCCATATGAGTTGGATATAGTTGGGGCTGATGGTGTGACAAGCGGAAAGGTTCTCATGTATGAGCTGGTAAACGGAACCTATAAGCTGCGCTGCAATTGGCCGGTAACTTTCTCGGAGCAGTAGTCCATGCAGGGAAAGATTATGAAGGGAATTGCCGGATTCTACTACGTTGATGTGGTAGGATCCGGGATTTATGAATGCAAAGCAAAAGGTATATTTCGAAAAGAGAAAAAGAAGCCCCTGGTGGGCGATAATGTGGAGATTGCTGTCCTGGACGAAGCTGCCCGGGAGGGTAATCTTGTTCAGATTTTACCCAGAAAAAACGAACTGATCCGGCCGGCTGTGGCGAATGTGGATCAGGCGCTGATCATTTTTGCCATGGAAGATCCGAAGCCCAATTATATGCTGCTGGACCGTTTCCTCATCATGATGGAGATGCAGAAAGTACCAGCTGTCATCTGTATGAATAAAACGGATCTCGGTACAGCAAAGGAGATGGAAGAATTTCGAAGCGCCTATGAAAAAGCCGGTTACAAAGTCGTTTTTACCAGTGTAAAGGAACCAGAAGGTCTGGATGCTTTTTCGGAACTTCTGAAGGATAAAACCACAGTAGTGGCAGGTCAGTCGGGTGTGGGAAAATCTTCTCTTATTAATCAGGTTCAGAAGGAGATCAGTATGGAAACCGGTGAGACCAGTAAAAAGCTGGGCCGTGGCAGACATACGACCCGCCACTCTCAGCTGATCCGGATTGACTGTGATACGTATATTATGGATACTCCCGGATTTAGCTCCCTGGACGTGGATTTTGTGAATATTAAGGCAGAAGATCTGAGACTTTGTTTCCCGGAATTTCATGAGTATGAAGGGGAATGCCGGTTTTTGGGATGCAGTCATACGCACGAACCGGGATGTGCGGTGAAAGCTGCGCTGGAAGAAGGTAAGTTTAGCGGACTCCGCTATCAGAACTATATCACAATGTATAAAGAACAAAAGGAAAGAGAAAAGAGGAGGTATTAAGAAATGATTGAGTTAGCCCCATCGATTTTATCAGCAGATTTTAATATCCTGGGACAACAGATCAAAGAATTGGAGGCGGTCGGTGTCAAATGGCTGCACATCGATGTTATGGACGGTGATTTTGTGCCGAACATTTCATTTGGAATGCCGGTGATCGCATCCATCCGAAAAGAATCCAATTTGTTTTTTGATGTACACATGATGGTGACAGAACCTATTCGGTATGTCAAAGACATTGCCAATGCCGGTGCGGACATGATCACAGTACATCTGGAAGCCTGTGAAGACTGCGAAGCTGTCATTGAAAAAATCCATAAATGCGGATGCAAAGCCGGCATCACCATCAAACCCAGTACTTCAGTAGGAGAACTGGAACCTTTCCTTGATATGGTGGATATGGTTTTGCTCATGAGTGTTCAGCCCGGTATGAGCGGTCAGTCCTACATTGCATCTTCCACGGAACGCATTCATCAGGTGCGGGAGATGATTGAGGAGCGAGGTCTGGATATTGATCTTCAGGTAGATGGCGGCATCAATGAAAAGACCATAGCTACGGTTCTGGAAGCTGGTGCTAATATTATCGTAGCCGGTTCCGCAGTTTTTGACGGTGACATTTCCACAAATGTTAAAAAATTGTGCGGTATCGTGGGAGAATATGACAAATGAAGACATTGATTATTACAGGGGGCAATATCGATAAGGATTTTGCCCTTTCTTTTATAGAAAAATTAGAAGCAGATTATGTGATCGGCGTGGATCGGGGATTGAAGTTCTGCTATGAGCAGCAGATATTTCCGGATTATATCGTAGGTGATTTTGACAGTCTGCCTCCGAGAATTCTGGACTGGTATAAAAAGAACAGCAATGTGCCTGTTCGTGAATATAATCCTGTAAAAGACGCAACGGATACCATGATTGCGCTGGAGAAGGCACTGGAGCAGAACAGCAGCGAAATCTGGATTCTGGGAGGAACCGGAACACGGATCGATCATGTGCTCTGTAATATCCATATACTAAAGAATGCGTATTTGGCCGGTGTGGAGGCATATCTGGTGGATGCCCACAATCGGATCAGCCTTCCGGTTGAGAAACATTTTTATCTTGAAAAAGAAGAACAGTTCGGTGATTATGTATCCTTCTTCCCGTTGGGAGAAGAAGTGGGCGGTCTGACCCTGAAGGGATTCAAATATCCGCTGGACGGATACTGCCTGCGGAACCTGGAAGGACTGGGAGTCAGCAACAAAATTTTAGATAAACGGGCAGAAGTATCCTGGGAGACGGGGATACTGGTAGAAATAGAAAGCAGAGATTGATGGGGACGTTCCCAAAAGTATCATTTCTGTGCATCGTAAAGCGTGTTACTGGTCACGTAGTGAACAGTAACATCAATTGAGTTATATCTGACAAAAACAAATAGCGAACATTGAGTTTTTGTGATTCGTGTGGTAAAATTAGTATGTCATATTTTATTATGAATATCAAAGGAAGGATGAGGCGCATAGGATGAAGAAAAAAACGAAAAAGCATCAACGATTTTTAGCATTGGTTTTGTGCATTATTATCGCCCTTACATGTTCTGCAATGGTTTATGCAGAAACGCCTGCCGATAAATCGTCTGATAATGCAAATGCCTCAGGAGACGTTAAGCCTGAAACCAGAGAAATAAATGAAGAAGAGACAAAGCATGCAAAAGAGCTTGGTCAGAACGTTAATGAAACACCTAAAGTACAAGCACCTGTTAAGGCCGGATATGAATACATTGATATCTCTTCCGGGTCGATGGTATCGGGAAGATCTGTTGATCTATTCAGAAAACTGCTGCAGACAAAGATCAAAAATGTAGGAAAGGATATTGTCAATAGTGTCTGGGTGCCTGCAGCTAAGGCAGCCTTACTCAGCAGTGGTTCTTACTATAAAGTAAACGGAAGCTTTGCGCCTCATACCTTTGATCAAAGCTTTGAAAAGTTCACAAATAAAGGTGATAGCAACAAATACGCCGGCAGCATTCATTTTTCAAACATGACAGGCATGGAACTGAAAACAACAACCAGTTTTGAGAATGTTGCAGCCACTATGATCGAAGAATTAAAAGGAGATGCAGCTAAAAATATTTACAAAGGATTGAAGGGCGATAAGAAGGCATATGATGTCTTATACGATAAAGTGGATCTTGGATCGCTTAAAGACTACAAAGGAGATATCCTTTTCCTTACCTTTACTCAGACAGTATCCCAAGGCAGTACGGGAAATGGCAATATGGGAAAATTCTACGATTCTTTCGGAATCTGTTTTTATGATTTTGAACTGCACCCTGTAGCAGAAAAATTGAGTACGAATGAAAACAGCGAAGCCAGCACATATTTAAATTTCATTGATGAAACACAAAAGATTACCTCACGAAATGTAAATCAGACAAGCGAGGAAATAGGCTATAGTATCACTAAGACGGATTCAACCAGCAATACGACTTCAAATACTGTATCATCTACTGAAACCTATGATTTTACAGAGGGCACAAATATTTCATATTCGCATAACTTTGATGTATTTGAAGGCGTTGCTGCATTTAAAGATCAGATTACTGTTTCTATGAATCTGTCCTTTCATCAAAGCAATTCAAAAACAAAGTCAAATACCACAGGAACAAATGTTCAGTCAAGCAAGTCACAGACGATTACAGGAAAACTTCCGCCTGCGACACAGGTTTATGTTACACAAAGCACAGCTACCGCAGAGGCAGCTATTGCATACTCATGTCCGGTTGAATTCAGATATAAGGTGGCTGTGCTCAGTATCTGCGGTGATTATGGCGGAACACTTCCATACAGGACTGTAAAATCAAAGTATGCAGGTATTGTAAGGATCTTTGGAGATACAGGATCTTACTATGCAGGAGATGCGCTCTCAGAAATTGAAGACCTGTATAAAAATCCTAACAACGATCCTGCTGTTCATCATCTGGTTTGGGAAAAAGACTATAAGCCTAATACTGATGCATTAAACAAATACAGATATTATTCCGGAATCGGCGGTATTATGACCTATGACCTGACAGTAAATTCAAGTACCGTATCACCGATCACACCGGCATATCCGCTCAAGGGCACAGAAGTTGATGTAGCAAAAACAGTCTATTCGATCAATCTGTGTGAAGAGCATCCTGTTGATAACAGCTTAAATCTTTCTGTAATCGATGTAAATGGCTTCGCTTATGACAGTTATAATCAAAAGGTAGACTATTATGGTTTTGACAGAAAGAACGGTTCCTGGAAATTATGTGATGAAAGCGGAAATGTTATAACAAGCAGCAAATTAGCAGAGGTTAAAAAAGATATCACAGGAACAACTTATCTGGAAGCTAAGGCAGAGGGTACCGTATATCTGAAATATGAGATCAACGATAAAGTATTTCTCAAGGATCCTTCTGATTCTTCAAAGGGATACCTTAGTGCAAAAGATATTAAGGAAAACGCAATTGTTAAGGTTGTGATAAAAGATTCCGGTAAGCCATCCGGACTCAATTTGGATGCCAATAGTGCCCCTGAAGCAAGAATTGACAGCGAAACGAATAAAGCCGTTATCGATCTTAACACGGTCGATGGCTTAGATGTTACGGCTTATAATTCACAGGGTAAAGCGATGAAATCGATTCCGTCATATACATGGGAACTTGCAAAGGACTATGATACCTGTACATTGACGGAAGAAGGAATATTTACTGCGACAAAAGCCGGAGAATACAGTATTTTAGTTGATTACCACGATGTGAAATCACGCGCTGTTACGATAAAGATCGAAGAAGCATCAGTTCCTGTTTCTATCGAGATAAAGGATACCTCAGATGCTAACTCTCCGCTTCAAAATCTGAAGAAAAATGCATATGCGGATGAGGTTTATAATTTGTTCTCTGAGAATTCACCCGTTGTATTTTGCGTAACGGATCAGTACGGTGAAACAAGAGAAATGACCGATTCTGAAAAGATGGATTTGGGATGGTTCTATGAAGGCAAAGAAGGAGGTATCTATATAAATGCCGGAGAACTCTATACATATGAGCCGGGAGAATATCAAGTCTATGTTCTCTATGGTGATATCAAATCAAACATGGTCGATTTGACCGTGAAATAATACAAATGCAAACATGAAAGCTATAAAAATGAGAAAATAAGGAGTAAGTATGAAGTTAGGTATCGTAGGTCTTCCCAATGTGGGAAAAAGTACCTTGTTTAATTCTCTGACGAAGGCAGGTGCAGAATCTGCCAATTATCCGTTCTGTACGATTGATCCGAATGTGGGAATTGTACCGGTTCCGGATGAGCGTCTGAAACTGCTGGGTGATTTTTATCATTCGAAAAAAGTTACCCCGGCTGTGATTGAGTTTGTGGATATTGCAGGTCTGGTAAAAGGTGCATCGAAGGGAGAAGGTCTGGGAAATCAGTTTCTGGCTAACATCCGTGAGGTAGATGCGATTGTGCATGTGGTACGCTGCTTTGAAGATTCCAATGTTATCCATGTGGATGGAAGTATTGATCCGGTGAGAGATATCGAAACCATCAATCTGGAATTGATTTTCTCGGATCTTGAGATTTTGGAGAGAAGAATTGCCAAGACGACAAAGGCAGCGCGCATGGATAAGACAGCAGCGAAAGAGCTTGAGTTCCTTCAGAAAATAAAAGAACATCTGGAAGACGGAAAACCGGCAAAGACCATGGAAGTTGACGGGGAAGACGAAACGGTCTGGATGAACGGTTATAATCTTTTGACCCGCAAACCGGTCATTTTTGCGGCAAATGTTGCGGAAGAGGACCTGGAAAGCGACGGCGCCGACAATGAACATGTCCAGCGTGTAAAAGAATTTGCAGAAGAACAGGGGAGTGAAGTGTTTGTCATCTGCGCTCAGATCGAGCAGGAGATTGCAGAACTGGATGAGGACGAGAAAAAAGAATTTCTGGAAGACCTCGGAATTACCGAGTCCGGTCTGGAAAAACTGATCGCAGCAAGTTATCGTATTTTAGGTCTTCAGAGTTTTCTGACTTCCGGTGAGGATGAGACGAGAGCTTGGACTATCCCGATCGGGTGTAAGGCACCTCAGGCTGCCGGAAAAATCCATTCCGATTTCGAACGTGGCTTCATTAAAGCAGAAGTGGTAAATTATCAGGATCTTCTGGACTGTGGTTCCTATGCAGGTGCAAGAGAGAAAGGTCTGGTCCGTATGGAAGGCAAAGAATATGTGGTACGAGATGGAGATGTAATACTCTTCCGGTTTAATGTATAAGGTTTGAGATTTGCGCAGGCACAACGCTCAGAATCGCCTGTAAGCCGGTTTTGACACCGAAACCGGTATAATCAAGGAATACGGAATCCCGGCTATGAACGCATAAATCAATCGAAAATACAAATGATATATGTGAGAAGCACATCCGCGATTTGTGAAAAAGTGGTGGGAGAATACACCCGCAAAAGATAATAAAAGGAGTACCATGGATAAAAGGGAGTTACTGAAAGAAAAGATTGAAGTACTGCGAGGTCAGTTGAATCAGGTGATTCAGGATGGCCTGCCGGACGAAATTATCTATGAAAAAAGCGTCAGCCTGGACAGGCTGATCGAGCAATATCTAGATATTGTGGAGCAAAATCAGTAGGGTACAAAATATAAACAGAGCAGAAAAGTGGCCACTTTTCTGCTCTATTTTTTTGTGAAAATCCTTGCATTTGACCGGAAAAAAGGTTACTATATAAATACAAGTGGTGGAAAGTGGTTGTTCGTGGTTCGAAGTGGGGAAAAAGTGGCGCTCTGCGGAAGAATCACTCAAAAGCGGTTTGGGGAAGCCGCGAAGATACTAAAGGGGATTATCGCGTATGTTCATGGGAGAACACAGTCATACAATCGATGCAAAAGGCCGATTGATCATACCGGCCAAGTTCCGTGAAGAACTGGGCGAAAAGTTTGTGATCACTCAGGGCATGGACCATTGTCTGACCATCTACCCCATGGCAGAATGGGAGAAATTCCTTCAGCAGTTAAGCCAGCTTCCACTTGCAAACAAAGAAACCAGAATCTTTAGACGTTTTTTCACCGCCAAAGCGGATACATGCGAACTGGACAAGCAGGGGAGAATCCTTGTGCCGGCAGGCTTAAGAGATTATGCGGGTCTGGAAAAGGATGTAGTCTTAACTGGCAACATCAGTAACATTGAAGTTTGGAGCAAAGACAGATGGGATGACATCGGCGCTTACGATGATATGGACTCCATTGCAGAAAAAATGCAGGAGATGGGTATCACGATTTAACAAAACCGGTCTTTTGAGATTTTGTTGCGCGGTAGATTCTTATGGAGAGTCAGGATGGAATTTGTACACAAATCAGTTTTACTAGAAGAAACGATCGGAAATCTAGAGATTAAACCGGATGGCATCTATGTAGATGGTACTCTGGGTGGCGGTGGGCATGCCCTGGAGGTATGCAAAAGATTATCAGCCACTGGGAAGTTCATCGGTATCGATCAGGATGACGCAGCCATACAGGCAGCTGGGGAGCGCCTGGCAGCGTATGCAGACAGGGTTACGATTGTGCGAAGCAATTACTGCAATATGATCGAGATACTGAAGGAAAAAGGGATTACAGGCGTTGACGGTATTGTATTGGATCTGGGAGTGTCCTCTTATCAGCTGGATACAGCGGAGCGCGGCTTTACTTATCGTGAGGAAGATGCACCGCTGGATATGCGGATGGACCGGAGGCAGAGCCTGACCGCAGGTGATATCGTAAACGGGTACAGCGAAAAGGATCTCTACCGGATCATTCGTGATTACGGGGAGGAAAAATTCGCCAAAAACATTGCAAAACACATTGTTCTGGCTAGGGCGGAAGCGCCGATCACCACAACTGGGGAGTTGATTGAGGTGATCAAGCGTGCGATCCCCATGAAAGCCAGAGCCACGGGGGGACATCCGGCAAAACGGACATTTCAGGCGATTCGCATTGAATTGAATCATGAATTGGATGTGCTGAGGGACTCTCTGGATGGAATGATCGAATTATTGAATGACGGAGGCAGAATCTGCATCATCACATTCCATTCTCTTGAAGACCGTATTGTCAAGACAATCTTCAAGAAAAATGAAGATCCCTGTACCTGTCCGAAAAACTTCCCGGTCTGCGTGTGCGGCAATGTGTCGAAGGGTAAGGTGATTACCCGGAAACCGATCCTGCCGGGTGAGCAGGAATTAGAAGAAAACAAGCGTTCCAAGAGTGCAAAGCTGCGCGTCTTTGAGCGCCATATCAGCAGGTAAGGGCAACTGAGTGCAGGAGAAACAAAAATGGCATCAACAAGAAGGGTAAATTCCAGATCGGATTATAGCAGAACAAAGGTATATGTAGACGGCAACACAGTGCGTAAGACAGCGGCAGTTCCGAACACACAGGTTCAGGAACGTTTAAAACAGCGTCAGGTGAGCCGTGAGATCAGCAGGAACCGAAAAAAAGCGCTCCAGATGGGGAAAGGCTATGTACTGTTTCTTGCGCTTGTTTCTATTGCGACACTTTTTATGTGTGTTCGCTTTATTCAGTTGCGTTCAACCGTAACGACCCAGATAAAAACACTGGCCAGCATGGAGTCTGAACTGAATCAGTTGACAGCAGAGAATGATGCATTGTATAATCAAACCGTTAATGATGTGGATTTGGAACACATCAAAGATGTTGCGATGAATCAGTTAGGCATGAATTATGCTACGGAAGATCAGATTATCTGGTACAGTAACAATATGACCAACAGTTATGTTCGTCAGTATCAGGATGTGCCGGCAAAATAACAGGTGATTTTTGTGAGCCAGAGGAATAATAGAAAAATCAGAAAGAAAAACAGAAAAAAAACAATACCAAAATTTAATAATACGATGAAAAAAAAGCTGGCAGGACTATTTGTAATAGTCGTGCTGGCTTTAGTTGGTTTAGCCATCCGAATCACGGTAATCAATGCAAGTGAAGGAGAACAGTACAGCAAACAGGTGCTTACCAGGTCCCAGCAGCAGTATGGCAGTACAACCATACCGTTCCGGCGAGGTGACATACTGGATGCAAACGGAACAGTACTGGCTACCAGCGAGAAGGTATACAACCTGATCCTGGACTGTAAGGTCGCAAACGATAAGGAGACTTACCGGGAGCCCACCGTGCGTGCTCTGGTGGATATTCTGGGGCAGGACGAAATAACCGTAACGGGATTGCTGGATGGAGAGGAAACAAAATCCAGCCAGTATCAGGTTCTTGCCAGGGGCCTTACCATCAAGGAAAAGAAAGCTTTTGAAGAGTATCTGGAAGGGACGGAAGAGGATCCGCTGACCGCTACAGAGGCGGGAGAAAGGGCATTGATCAAAGGTATTTGGTTTGAGGAAACCTATGAGCGAACCTATCCGCTGAATAGTGTAGCCTGTGATGTCCTGGGATTTACTTATGATAAGAACGAGGCTGCCTGGGGATTGGAAGGATATTACAATAGTGTGCTGAATGGTGTGGATGGCCGTAAGTTCGGCTATTTTAATGATAATTCTGAAGTGGAACAGATGATCATCCAGCCGGTAGACGGCAATACGATCGTCACCACCATTGATGCGAACATCCAGCAGATCGTGGAAAAATATATTGCACAGCTGAATGAAGAACTGTCCAATGGTCCCTATGGAAATGAGGGAGCGCAAAACATCGGCGTGATCGTCATGGATCCCAACAATGGAGAAGTGCTGGCTATGGGCAGCAACAATCCATATGATCTAAATAACCCGAGAGATCTGTCTGCTTTTTATACAGAAGAAGAGATTGCGGCTCTGAGTGAAGAGAAAAAACTGGAGATCTTAAACGGCATCTGGAAAAACTATTGTATTTCCGAGTCCTTCGAACCCGGTTCCACCGTCAAACCTGTTGTGATGGCGGCTGCACTGGAAGACGGTGTTCTGGACGGCAGTGAGGAATATAACTGCCAGGGCGTTCTGAATGTTTCCGGAACCCCCATCAAATGCAATAATACAGAGGGACATGGGGTATTGACCCTGTCAGATGTAATCAAACACTCCTGCAACGTCGGCATGATGGAAATTGCGGATAAAATGGGTGTGGAGGAGTTTATCAAATATCAGGATGTTTTTAATTTCGGATTAAAAACCGGTATTGATCTGTCCGGTGAGGCAAGTGGTATTCTCCATACCGAGGACACCATGAGTACTGTGGAGCTGGCAACCGGCTCGTTCGGGCAGGGCTTTACCTGTACCATGATACAGGAAGCGGCTGCTGTGTGTTCGGTTATCAACGGCGGATACTATTATCAGCCCCATCTGGTCAGTAAGATACTGGATTCCGATGGCTCTGTAGTGAAAAATATCGAGCCTACACTGATGAAACAGACGGTTTCATCGGAAGTATCCGCGCTGATCCGCTCCTATATGGAAACGGTTGTACAGGAAAACGGTACCGGTGTTAATGCCAAAGTTGACGGATACAGCATGGGAGGAAAAACCGGAACTGCGCAGAAAATCCCGAGAGGAAATGGAAAATATCTGCTTTCTTTTGTGGGTTATGTGCCTGCTGACAATCCTGAAGTGCTGATCTATGTTGTGGTAGATGAACCGAATGCGGAAAATCAGGAACAGGGTAAGTATCCTCAGGGACTTGCAAAAAATATTCTGACCGATATCCTTCCTTATATGAATGTGTTTATGGACGAAGAGCAGAGCGGTACCGGAGACACATCGGATCCTGCTGACACGGTCAATGGACTCGCCGATGTAAATGTTCCGGAACCGGTTGACACCGAAGATCCCGTGGAAGGGGGAAATCGACTGGAAAGTGAAGGCCTGACCAACGAAGAGGCCGGTATAGAAGAATAATCGCTTCCGCAGTTTTTGATTTGACATCAACAAAGAAGCATAACCCCGTGAAAGCAGCCATAAATTATATGGAAGCTTGTCGCGGGGGATTTTTATGTCCGGAGAGAAAACCTACAATCGAAAAAAAGTGCTTCTGGTTTTTCTCATCTGTGCGGTTATGCTTTTGGGTCTGGCTGGACGGCTGGTTTACCTGATGGTGTTCAAAGGGGAATATTATACAGAAAAGGCAGAAACCCTCCATGAACGAGAGCGCGATATCAAGGCAGCCCGTGGGCGTATTCTGGATGCCAATGGCGTGATTCTGGCGGACAACCGGACGGTCTGTACCGTGTCTGCCATCCACAGTCAGATCGAAGACCCGGAAGCGGTTATCGCCATGCTGCAGAAAGAACTGGGGATTGACGAGGCAGCAGCGCGCAAAAGGGTGGAAAAAGTCTCATCTATCGAGAGGGTGAAAACCAATGTGGATAAGGCGATCGGTGACAGGATTCGGGCTTATGGTCTGGCCGGAGTAAAAGTGGATGAGGATTACAAACGGTACTATCCCTTTGGAAGCCTGGCATCCAAAGTACTTGGATTTACCGGTGGCGATAATCAGGGAATTATTGGCCTGGAAGTGACTTATGATGATATTCTGACCGGTATCAATGGACAGATACTGACCCTGACCGATGCCCGCGGAATTGAGTTGGATGGTGCAGGGGAAAGGCGAGTGGAACCGGTGCCGGGCTATGATCTGCAGATCAGTCTGGATTATAACATCCAGATGTATGCCCAGCAGGCCGCTTTAAAAGTAATGGAAGAAAAACAGGCGGAACGAGTGTCCATCATTCTTATGAATCCTCAGAACGGGGAAATCTATGCCATGGTAAATGTGCCGGAATTTGACTTAAATGATCCATTTACCCTTCCGTTTGATGTATCGGTGGAGAACGGTGAAAACCGGGAGCAGAGTATTCAGGATGCATTGAACCGGATGTGGAGAAATCCCGCCATCAATGATACCTATGAGCCGGGATCAACGTTCAAAATTTTTACGGCTGCTGCAGGTCTTGAGGAAGGCGTGGTCACGCTGGAAGACCGTTTTCAGTGCGGCGGGTATCGGGTGGTGGAAGACAGGCGCATCCATTGCCATAAGAGGAGCGGCCACGGATCCGAATCCTTTCTGGAAGGGGCACAGAATTCCTGTAACCCGGTATTTATTGATGTGGGGCTGCGTCTGGGCGTTGACAATGTATACAAATATTTTGAAAAGATGAATCTTCTGGAAAAAACGGGAATCGATCTTCCGGGTGAGGCTGCTACCATCATGCATAAAAAAGAAAATGTGGGTCTGGTGGAGCTGGCGACCATATCCTTCGGGCAATCCTTTCAGATCACACCGATACAGCTTTTGACCATGGCCAGTATGGTGGTCAACGGAGGGACCCAGGTCACACCGCATTTTGGCGTCCGCGTGCTGGATGAAAATGGGCAGATTGTGGAAACCTTACAGTATGAATCGGAAGAAAATGTGATATCAAAAGAGACTTCCGATACAATGCGTTATATTCTGGAACATGTAGTGTCGGACGGTTCCGGGAAAAATGCTTATATTGAGGGTTATGCCATCGGCGGGAAGACAGCTACTTCCCAGACGCTTCCGAGAAGTGCCAACCGCTATATCTCATCTTTTGTAGGGTTTGCACCGGCACAGGATCCGCAGATCATTGGCGCCTGTATTATCACGGATCCAAAAGGTATCTATTACGGCGGAACGATAGCGGCTCCTGTGATACGGGATATTTACGAAAACATTCTGCCATACCTGGGAATTCAAAAAAGTGGAGAAGAAAGCGCTTCGGGAACAGCGGGGGAAGCCAACTAACTCTTGAAAAAGCGGGGCAAAAGACGTATACTATGTGTGTTGTGAAAGAAAACAAAAGAATTTAAGAGGTGCATTATGTTTGATGTTTCAATGATTATTCCGGTTTTGATCGCTTTTGCGATCAGTATAATTCTGGGCCCATTGGTGATTCCTTTCCTGCGCAGACTGAAATTTGGTCAGACTGAGCGAGTGGAAGGCGTTCAGTCTCATCTGAAGAAGGCCGGCACACCTACCATGGGAGGTATTATCTTTCTGGTGGCAATCACCGTTACGTCCCTTTTCTATGTAAAAGATTATCCAAAGATCATTCCGGTGCTGTTTCTGACGCTGGGATTTGGCCTGATCGGCTTTCTGGACGATTATCTTAAAGTGGTACTCCATCGTTCTGACGGCCTGCTACCCTGGCAGAAAATGGCATGCCAGATTATTGTTACCGGCATATTTGCATTTTATATCATTTTTTATACGGATATTTCTCTTGCCATGAAAGTGCCGTTCGTTCCGAACATGATGTGGGATATCGGATGGCTGGCAGTGCCGTTGTTGTTTATCGCCGTGATCGGTACGGTCAACGGTGTCAATTTTACCGATGGTCTTGACGGGCTGGCTTCCAGTGTTACGATCATGGTGGCGACTTTTTTTGCTGTGATCGCAATCGGCACAAAGAGCGGTATCGAACCCATCACCTGTGCGGTGATCGGCGGGCTTTTGGGCTTTTTGCTGTACAATGTGTATCCGGCAAAAGTATTTATGGGAGACACCGGTTCTCTTGCTCTGGGCGGATTCGTGGCAGGGACTGCGTACTTGCTGCAGATGCCGCTGTTTATTCTGATCGTTGGCCTGATTTATTTCGTGGAAGTTTTGTCTGTGGCAATGCAGGTGACTTACTTCAAAATAACCCATGGAAAACGTATCTTTAAGATGGCGCCCATACATCACCATTTTGAGCTCTGTGGATGGTCCGAAACACGGATCGTTGCTGTGTTTACCGTTGTGACAGCGCTGCTCTGTCTTGTTGCGCTTATGGCATTATAACCAATAAATGAGGGAAAGAACATGGAATTAAAAGGAAAAAAAGTGCTGGTATTTGGCTCCGGACTAAGCGGTATCGGTGCTGCCGATCTTCTGGTAAAGGTGGGCGCGGAGCCGGTCATTTATGATGAAAAGAAAGAGAAAAAAACGGAGGACATACTGGCTAAGGTGGAAGAACCGGATCAGGTGCAGGTGGTTCTCGGGGAACTGCCGGAAGAAATTCTGGATGAGATCAGCCTTGTGGTATTGAGCCCGGGTGTTCCTACGGACATTCCGGCGGTGGACCGTTTCCGTGAAAGACATCTGACCATCTGGGGCGAGGTGGAACTGGCCTATCAGACAGGAAAGGGGCGCATTCTTGCCATAACAGGGACAAACGGCAAGACTACCACCACAGCATTGCTGGGAAAGATCATTGGAGACTATTATGCATCTACCTTTGTGGTAGGAAACATCGGTACCCCCTACACATCCATGGCGCTGGAACAGAAAGAGGACAGCGTTACCGCAGTGGAGATCAGTAGTTTTCAGCTTGAGACCATACAGGATTTCAAACCGGATGTCAGTGCGATCTTGAATATTACGGAAGATCACCTGAACCGCCACCACACCATGGAAGAATACATCCGGGTGAAAGAACTGATCACGAAAAATCAGGACAGCAGCGGTCTGTGTGTCTTGAATTATGAGGACGAGGTATTAAGAAAATTCGGCGAAAGCCTCACGATTCCGGTATTATTTTTCTCCAGCGCGCGTAAACTGGAGAGAGGCATTTTCCTTGAAGGCGACCGGATTGTACTGCAGGCAGAAGAACGGGTGGATGTGGCCTGTGTTCGTGACCTGAAACTGATCGGCGTACATAATTATGAGAATGTGATGGCTGCAGTGGCCATGGCATGGGGAATCGGTGTACCCATGGAGAGCATCCGCAAGAGCATCTGTGAATTCCGCGCCGTTGCCCATCGTATTGAGTATGTGGATGAGAAAAACGGTGTTGTCTATTATAACGATTCGAAAGGAACGAATCCCGATGCTGCCATTCGGGCCATCAAAGCTATGGATCGGCCTACCTTGCTGATCGGCGGCGGATATGATAAAAATGCGGATTACACAGAATGGATCCGGTCATTTGACGGAAAGGTTCGTTATCTGGTACTGATCGGTGACACGAAAGAGAAGATCAACGAGACGGCAAAAAAATGTGGTTTTACCAATACCGTGCTTCTGGAAAATATGCCCCAGGCACTGGAATTCTGTACCGCCCATGCCAATCCCGGCGACGCGGTGCTGCTCTCGCCGGCCTGTGCAAGCTGGGGTGAGTTTGATAATTACGAACAGAGAGGAGATCGTTTTAAGGAGTACGTACATAGTTTATCCTGATTTTAGTCAAATGGAGTGAGCTTTTGCGTAATAAGATCTTTTATTCCGGAAAAAAGCATATGGATTATATACTGGCTGCAGTGGTGCTGGTTCTGGTGGTTTTGGGACTGGTACTTTTGTTCAGTACCAGTGCATACAATGGGCGGGTCAAATTTCATGATTCCGCCTATTATTTTAAGAAACAGCTTTTTGCGACGATACTGGGACTGTGTGCCATGTATCTGGTGTCAAGAATGGATTACCGGTTTCTGGTGCGCTTCGCAGTGCTCTTTTATCTGATGTCGATCGTGCTGTCTACACTGGTGTTGTTTATCGGCGATGAATACAATGGTTCCAAACGATGGCTGTCTTTGGGGCCATTATCTTTTCAGCCCGCAGAATTTGCAAAGCTGGCGGTGATCCTCTTTTTGACTTATGTTATCCGTATCAGTAGAAAGAAAAGGGGACTCTGGTTTGTGGTGCGGGTACTTGGTATGGCGCTGCCCATTGTTGGCCTGGTGGGGACCAATAACCTGAGTACCGCGGTTATTATTCTGGGTATTGCGGTAATCCTGATTTTTGTGTCAAATCCAAATTACCTGCAGTTTGTGGGCATCGGTGCTGCAGGAATTGGTTTTATCGGCATTTTTCTGGCGATGGAGAGTTACCGGCTGGAACGGCTGGCCGTGTGGCGGAACCCAGAGGGATACGACAAGGGATTTCAAACTCTGCAGGGGCTGATGGCAATTGGAAGCGGCGGACTATTCGGAACAGGTCTTGGCAGCAGCATGCAGAAACTGGGATTTGTGCCGGAGGCACAGAATGATATGATTTTTTCTATTATATGTGAAGAATTAGGATTGATGGGAGCCATTCTGGTTATACTGATATTTGGGATCCTGATCTGGCGCCTGGCGGTGACTGCCATGGAAGCGGAGGATCTGGAGGGACTGCTTGTGGCTGCCGGAATCATGGGGCATCTTGCTCTGCAGGTGATTCTGAATATTGCTGTGGTGACCAATACGATACCAAATACGGGGATTACCCTGCCCTTTATCAGCTACGGCGGCACTTCAGTTCTGTTTTTGCTGGCCGAGATGGGGCTGGCGCTGAGTGTGAGCAGAAGATAGGATCGATGCCTGCAGGTGTTTCCGCTTCGCCGGAAGCGGTGATGCAGTTCATTTTCCGGTGATGAACGAGTGTACGGGCACATTTTTTCTTTTTCTGCATATAATGATATATAGTGTGTTTCGGGAGTGTTCAGATTGGATTCAATCATTATTCACGGTGGAAAACGTCTGGATGGGACAGTTCGGATACAGGGATCAAAAAATGCAGTGCTTCCTATGATGTCTGCCTCGGTGCTGCATGACGGTGTCACGGTGCTTGAGGGGTGTCCCCGGATTTCGGATGTCTGCTTTATGACGGAAATCCTGAAATGTCTTGGCGCGCAGATCCGATGGGAGGGTCATACTCTATTTATTGACGGAAGCGGGATAAACGCATCCGTGATCCCGGCCATATACGGTGTGCAGATGCGTTCCTCCGTCACTCTGATGGGCAGCCTTCTGGGACGGATGCACCGTTTTGAGATGCCTTTTCCGGGCGGGTGTGTGATCGGGAAAAGACCCGTGGACTTACATATTCAGGTTCTGAGATCCCTGGGAGCCAAAGTGGAAGAAAAGGACGGGATACTGCGGGCAAGCTGCGAAAGCCCGGAAGGATTTTGCCATGTATTTAAGAAAAAAAGTGTGGGCGCTACGGAAAATGCCATTCTGGCAGCTGTCCGGGCAAAAGGAAAGACTCGTTTGTCCGGCTGTTCGGTGGAACCGGAAATCATCTGGCTGTGTCGTTTTTTAGAAGCTATGGGTGTCACCATACGGGGTGTGGGAACGGAACACCTGATGATCACCGGAACTGTGAGACTTAAGGATACGGCTTTCGAAGTCCCGGCTGATCGCATTGTGGCTGGGACGTACCTGATGGCAGGTGCGGCTACCCGCGGTCAGATCATTCTGGAACATGCGCCGGTTGATGAGATGACGTCAATTCTTGATGCCTATAAGAAAATGGGTGGACAATATGAAGTGAGTAGTGGTAAACTAGTAGCGGACAGCCGGGGGGTACAGAAACCGCTGCCCTATATTGAAACCGACGTATATCCGGGTCTGCCCACGGATCTGCAGTCACCGCTTTTGGCGGTACTGGCGGGAATTCCGGGCAGCAGCCATGTGAGAGAGACGGTATTTGAGGATCGATATAAAATTATACCGCAGCTGAACCGCATGGGTGCTTCCGTCACTGTTTCGGGGAGAGATGCATATGTGGAAGGGCAGCCGGGACTGCACGGAGAAAAAGTCAGTGCCAGAGAGCTGCGGGGCGGTGCTGCGCTGGTGATTGCTGCACTGTCGGCACAGGGGGAGTCACAGGTTCTGAACCGGCATTATATTGAGCGCGGTTACGAAGATATTTGTAAAGACATATGTTCTCTCGGCGGAGAGATCAGAATAGATAAGGATGATTAAGATGAGAAAACGAACCAGAAAAAAACGAAAAGAAAATACAAAGCTGATCGGGCTGGTCACGGTGAGCGGTATACTGGTACTGGCAATCTTGCTGTTTTTATTTTTATTTCAAATTAATACAGTGACGGTGGAAGGAAATATTCATTATACGGAAGACGAAGTCAAAGCCATGGTCATGGATGATATTTTCTCCGGAAATTCGCTTTTGTTTTCTCTGACAAAAAGAACCGTGGAAATTGAGAACGTTCCGTTTATGGAGAGCATTCGTGTGGAAATGACAGCCAGAGATGCGATTCGTCTGGTTGTGACGGAGAAAAATATCGTGGGCTATCTGGCCTGCGACAATGCATACTGGTATTTTGACCGGGACGGTATGGTGGTGGAAAAGACTGCAGAACCGGTCCTGACTGCGGAAGAGCGTCTGGAGAAGGCAACTTCGGAAAATGCAGATGAGGGCGTTATTCAGGGCGCGGAACTGCCGGTGAAAAACTTCGTACCTCTGGTGGAAGGCCTTTCGTTTGAACAGATCACAGTGGGAAAAGAACTGGATATTCCCAATCCCGGTATTTTCAATGCCCTTTCCAGCATCAATCAGATGATAAACAAAGACAATATTCCGCCGGATAAAGTGGTCTACGATGAAGACAGTAATATTACCCTTGTCTACGGAGACATAGAAGTGCGTTTGGGAAAAGATGAGCAGCTAGAGGATAAAATGAATACACTGGCCTCTATAATGCCGCAGATGGAAGGCATGTCAGGGGTTCTGCATCTGGAAGATTACAGCACTTCCCAGAGCGGAGTGGTCTTTGAAAAGAATGAATGAAATTCTAAAAAATCAGGAAAAATGCAAAAAAAGAGTTGATATCTTTAACAAAAAAATATATGATATATCTGAGTGTATCTATATTAATTCAGTATTTTGAATATGCCCCGGGGGGTTAGCAATAAACGGGAGTGGAAAAAAGGAGGAAGTACGTTGTTAGAAATTATGACAAATGAAGCGGAATCGGCTGCTAAAATAATCGTTGTAGGTGTTGGCGGCGCAGGTAATAACGCAGTAAACCGCATGGTTGAGGAGACAACCGGCGGTGTGGAATTCGTAGGTGTCAATACAGATAAACAGGCTTTGACTTTGTGCAAAGCACCGACGGTTGTACAGATCGGTGAAAAACTTACAAAAGGTCTTGGCGCAGGTGCAAAACCGGAAATCGGTCAGCAGGCTGCGGAAGAGAGTATCGAAGACGTAAAACAGGTGATTCAGGGAGCAGACATGGTATTTGTCACCTGTGGTATGGGCGGCGGAACCGGTACCGGTGCAGCTCCGGTCATTGCCGGTGCGGCAAAGAGTATGGGTATCCTGACGGTAGGTGTCGTTACAAAACCGTTCCGTTTTGAAGCAAAAACCCGTATGAATAATGCGATGCAGGGAATCGAACGCCTGAGAGAAAATGTGGATACGTTGATTGTCATCCCGAACGATAAACTGCTGGAGATTGTAGACCGCAGAACTACGATGCCGGAAGCACTGAAAAAAGCAGACGAAGTACTGCAGCAGGCAGTTCAGGGTATTACAGATCTGATCAACCAGCCGGCTCTGATCAATCTTGACTTTGCTGATGTTCAGACTGTTATGATCGACAAGGGTATTGCTCATATCGGTATCGGTGAGGCCAAAGGCGATGAAAAGGCACTGGAAGCAGTTCAGCAGGCAGTTGCCAGCCCGCTTCTGGAGACCACCATTGCAGGAGCTTCCCATGTTATCATCAATATCACCGGAGACATCTCTCTTATGGATGCAAACGATGCAGCAAGCTATGTTCAGGAACTGGCAGGCGACGAAGCAAACATTATCTTTGGTGCTATGTATGATGATTCGGATGTTGACTACTGCCGCATCACCGTTATTGCAACCGGTCTGGATCAGCAGGTGAAAAAATCCGCACCTGCCGGAGCTGGAAGCACAACAAGAAAGATGCCGACCTTTAGCAATATGTCAGCACCTTCTTACAGCACACCGAGATATACGGCACCCCAGGCGCCGACTATGCAGATGCCGAATATGACTCTGCCGGAAGCTTCTGTTCCAACCAGCAGTGTACCGAAAAAAGATATTCAGATTCCGGATTTTCTGAAAAATCGTAAATAATGAAAGAATGTAAATAAGGAAAAAAGCACAGGAGCGCTGCAAAAATAGGCGAGTAATTGTCTACGGTGCAGCGCTCCTTTATGCGTTTTTTCAGCAGACAGGATATCCCTATGACCGAAGCGTTTCCGATCATACATTTTCCGGTTCCCGGATGAATAATTGTCTTGGAAATCCCAGGAATATGGAAGCCTCTTCTTTGTTTTCATGAAAAAAAGTTCGATAAAAATTTCCTACGACCTGAAGAAATTACAAAAATGCAAGATGAATCGGATAAAAAATGCTGTATTATTATTAGACTTAGTCCAATAAATCGCGGTTTTTGGGATTTTTATTGAATTTTGCGAATGAATTTGTTAATTCGCCAAATCCTATTGACCCCAAACAAATAAAAAATATAATAGATTATAGATGAAATGAACGAAAATCTTAAAATTTTACAAAAGATGCAGAATGAAAATTTTAAGAAATTTCTCAAAGAAAGGCAGGATCATAAAATGACACCAAAAGAGCTGATTTTAGCAACATTAAGACATGAGGAAACACCCCGGGTTGCATGGGTACCATTCGCAGGTGTACATGCAGGACAGTTGATCAATTGCAATGCAAGAGAAGTGCTTTCAAACGGAGACAATCTGTACAATGCTTTGATGGAGGTATATAAGCTGTACAAACCGTCCGGTCTTCCGGTTATCTTTGACCTTCAGGTTGAGGCAGAGTGCCTGGGATGTGAGCTTACCTGGGCGGATGATGCACCGCCTTCAGTCTCCGCACATCCTATGGAAGATGACGAAGATCTGGTAACTCCCTGTGACTGCACGATCCCGACCCGTGAGGATGGACGTATTCCTATGATTCTGGATGTTATGAGACGGGTAAAGGCATCCGTAGGAGAAGATACTGCACTGTATGGTCTGATTTGCGGTCCCTTTACTTTGGCTGCACATCTTCGCGGCAACAACATTTTTATGGATATGTTCGATGATCCGGAAGCAGTGGAAGATTTCCTTGGTTACTGCTGTAAAGTGGCAAAAGCAATGGCAGGATATTACATTGAGGCGGGTATGGATGTAATCGCAGTAGTTGACCCGCTGATCTCACAGATCTCTGCTGCACATTTCGAAGAGTTTATGACAAAGCCGTTTACGGAACTGTTCTCCTTTATTCGTGAAAAAGGTGCGAATTCTTCCTTCTTCGTATGCGGCGATGCAACCAGAAACGTAGAAGTAATGTGCCAGACAAAACCGGATGCGATTTCCGTAGACGAAAACGTTAACATTCTTGCAGCAAAAGAAATCACCGACAAATACAACGTCTGCATCGGAGGCAACATCCCGCTTACCACTGTTATGCTTCACGGAACCCAGCAGGATAACATGAAATATGTAATTGATCTTCTTGACAGCATGGAAAATAAGAGAAACTTCATTCTCTCTCCGGGCTGTGATATGCCGTATGCAGTTCCGGTTGAAAACACCATCGGTGTAGTTCAGGCCGTGACTCAGCCGGATGAAGTAAGAGAAATGGTGAAAAACTACGTGGCAGCAGACGATGATATTGATGTGGAACTCCCGGATTACGATAACCTGGAAAAACCGTTCATGGAAGTCTTCACACTGGATTCTGCAACCTGTGCAGCATGTACCTATATGATGGGTGCCGCAAACGAAGCAAAAGCCACTTTCGGTGATAAGATCGATATGATCGAGTACAAATTCACAGAAAAAGAAAATATTGCAAGATGCAAGAAGATGGGCGTAAAGAATCTGCCGGCTATTTACATTAACGGTCAGCTGAAGTTCAGTTCTATCGTTCCCTCCAAGGAAGAACTGGAAGCAGCCATCAACGAAGCACTGCAGTAACTAATTTGAATCTGCAATGATTCCGAAATTACTGCCGATGGTATTGCCGACCGCGCGAAAGCAGATATCTGTCGGCAATCCTGAAATGCAGGAAGAATCATTTTTAAAATCGAAAGAAATTACAAAGAATACGGAATAATTCTTAGAAATCAAAAAAAATGCTTTCTATAATAGATTTACAGTATTAGACATGGTCTGGTATGTAAAGGCTGTTATGGAAGGCATTTTTTTGCTATAATTATGAATGCGGAAAAACATCTTTACACGCAAATGATATATCATATATGCTTTTGGGCAGAGGGGATTCTGTATTATAAAGTGTGATTTTAAAACAAAAGTTTTTCAAAGGGATCCTATATACTAACTCATCGATCGGATTGAGACAAAGATACGGAGGGACATATGTCGAAATTATATTTGATTACCGGATTTTTAGGGGCAGGAAAAACCACTTTTTTAAAAAATTTTATCCGGCTCTTTGAAAATCAGCGTATTCACATTATTGTCAACGAGTACGGAAAAGAAGGAATTGACGGAAAGATTCTCAAGGAGGTCGGATCGGTTCTGGATGAAATCAACAATGGATCGATTTTTTGCTCCTGTCGATTGGATAAATTTGAGGAAGTGCTGCAAAAGGCGCTGGCGGCAGAACCGGATGTGATTCTGATAGAGGCTTCCGGCCTGTCGAATCCTACCAATGTAAGGAAGATCATGGCTCAGGAAGAGAAGTTCCCCAACCTGGAATATATGGGAAGCATCTGTCTTCTGGATGCAAAACGTTTCCACAAGGTGTATCGGACGGCAACCGTAGTTAAAAAACAGATCAGCATCAGTGATATTATTCTTATAAACAAGACGGACCTGGCATCCAAAGAGGAATTGGCGCAGATCCGTCAGATCATCGGAGATCACCGGCCGGATATTCCGGTTTTTGAGACCAGTTTCGGTAAAATTGAGGATGCATGGCTGAATGAGATGAAAAAACCTGTGCTAAGTACCGAAAAACCGGAAATTCAGACAAAGGATATTACGCTGCGAAGTTATCTGCTGGAAATCGGAGAAGATTTCACTGCCTATGAGCTGGAAAAATTTGTGGAGATGTTTCTGGCAGATACCTATCGGGTGAAAGGCTTTGTGAAGCTTCAGGGAACCGTCTACCTTCTGGACTGTGTGGGAAGCCTTTTCCAAATGAAAGAATATAATGGCGAGACAGCAGATTTAAATCGAATCGTTGTTCTTGCCGGCAATGGCCTTCCTGCTGCAAAAAGCATAAAAGAGGCCATTCGATGGTATCCGGACAAAGAGATTCAGTTCGGAGCAGCCAAGTAAAGATAATTTGATTATAATCAGTAAAGTTAAATCGGATGTCATGAAACAGTGGTGTGCTATGGCACCAGGAGAAAAAGAGCGGAAGCGAGGAAGCGTATGGATTATTATGTTGCGATAAGAGAAAAATGTATGAATTTTTACCGGGAAAAAACTCCGGGCACCATCTGGGACTGGGCGATGGAATGTATGGATCTGGAAGGCCTGCCCATGCACTGCCCGCCCCATCATTTTCTGGTGCCGGCAGTTCTTCTGACTGCCTGCGCTGCAAAAGAAGGCCGGACAGAGGAAAATCTTTCCGGGATGCTGATGGAGGCCGAAAAACGGGCCAAAAAGGTACTGGGCGGTTTCTGCGGATACTATGGGAACTGTGGTGCCGGAGTGGGGATTGGTATTTTTCTCAGCGTCTATACGGACACAACACCGCTGTCGGAAGAATGCTGGCAGTGGGTAAACGAAGCTACCGGAAGAAGCCTGATTCGGATTGCCTCAGTGGAAGGCCCGCGATGCTGCAAACGAAACAGTTTTTTGGCTTTTGAGGAAGCAGCACTGATTATCCGGGAACGGTTAGGAATCGAATTGGAACAGCCAAAAAGAATTCTCTGTCATTATTATTTCAATAATAAAGAGTGCAAAAGAGGAAAATGTCCTTTTTATCCGAATATGGATTGATCAAAGAGGGACAATCTCGATCCTGAATCAGAAAAAATCAGTTTTCCGGAAAGGAAGTTAATCAAATGGGAGAAATGAAAGAAACAAAAAAATGTGCCTGTAAAGGAGGCAATCTGGATCGTTTTATCCAGCCCATCATTCTGCTCATCGTGTATAATGAGGCGGACACGGGATACGGAATATTCAAAAAAATGGCGGATTTCTCTATGTTCCGCAAGGATCGTCCGGATGTGACCGGTGTGTACCGCTATCTGAAAATCATGGAACAAAGAGGACTGCTGGAGCAGTTTGAGAGCAGAGAAGGGGACAATAAATACAAGATGAAATATCGTATCACAAGGAGCGGTATGGAGTGCCTGGAAAACTGGGAACATACGCTGACAGAATATGCGGATGCGATCCTGGAACTGGTGGATTGTATGAAACGAAAAGAGCTATGAATCTGTCCGGCGGACCATTTTTGAGTGATAATGCAATACCTGGACAACAGACCTGATGTATTGAGGAAGATACATCAGAGTCTGCACATTCATCGGATGCTGTATGATGCCTGTTTTACCGATACTGTTTCGGTGTCAGCCCCGTAAATTTTTTAAATACTTTGGAAAAATAGCTCTGGTCCTCAAAGCCGGTGGCGACAGCGATATCAATCAGTGAATAATCCGTATTGGCCAGCAGCCGTTTGCTCTCCTCGATCCGCACCATATTCAGATATTCTTTAAAGGAAGAACCGGTGGACTGCTTGAACATGGTAGAAAAATATGTGGGATTCAAATGAACCTGATCCGCCACATCCTCCAGTGACAGCGGGTTTGCAAAATTCTGGGATATGTACTGAATTGCCTTTTTCACAATTTCGCTGTTTTTGGAAGGAACATGCTCAAACATACAGTCCGTAAAGACATCAATGGCTTCCTGGAGCTTGTAACAGAGATCCTCGATTGTGTTGAGCGTAGGGATAACGGTCAGCAGCTGATTGTTTACGCGAAGGATGCTGTCGCTGGTAGCGCCTCCCTCGATGGCAGCCCGGGAAAGGAGGGCGCAGAGTTCCAGGGCTCTCGATTTAATCACTTCCAGATTGCTGCCTTCCGAGAAAAAAACATAACCGAGAAGATCATTCAGCAGGTTTTTCGCTTCGCCGACATCGCCGGTCTTCAGTCTGGTGATCAAGAGCCGTTCTTTTTCGTATGGGTACTTTGAAACTCTGGCGGCTCCGGATGTTTTATACATCTGAATGGATTCGTTGATCCGGGACTGCTGATGAAGCTTGTTCCGGTTGATGATCAGCTGTTGTTTGCTGTCGGATATCAGTCCTGAGAACATATAAAAAATCATTTTGCTCAGATAGGTGACCTGCGCCGGAGGAATCACCAGAAGCGCTTTTGATTCATCATATAGTTCCAACAGTTCGCTTGTGGTGAAGGCATAATGTTTTGCGATATCCTCAAGCAGTGTGGAATCCGGCTCTGTCATAAGAAAGGGGCCGGCCAGAATAGAACCAAACAGGGCATTTTGATTGATCAGCGGAAAGACGATATGGTTCAGGTTGGCGTGGCAGGAAAATATGTAAGGCTCTCCCAGGTTGATAGCCTTTTTGCTGGCATTTGCATGAAGCCGCGCACAGCTGTCGCTGGAGGGAAGTTTCCTTTTAAAAAGAGTACAGTATCCGGTGGCTTCGCCGAAAGCCATAAGGATAGTACCCTCTTCATCCAGTACCTGAATGGGAATACCGATCAGCTGATTGATGGTATCCAGCATTTCGGAGAGGTGCTCTTTGTTTACTACAGTATATAAATAAGGTTTCATATTCATTACCTCCGATAAAATCATTTTACCATGTTTTTCCCAAAAAAAATACAATACATCTGTAAAAAGTACAAAAGTTAATTTTTTGACAAATTATAATAAGGTTAAAAGTGATGGACAAAACATAAGGAGGTATGTTATTATGTCAATTGTACAGGAAATTTCTGAATTTTTACAGAAGGGCCGTGCAAAAAATGTAAAAGCCCTGGTACAGCAGGCGCTGGATGAGGGAATCGATGCAAAAACCATTCTGGATGAGGGCCTGTTAAACGGAATGATGGTCATCGGTGGAAAATTTAAAAGAAATGAAGTATTCGTACCGGAAGTTCTGGTTGCAGCCAGAGCAATGAACGCAGGTGTTGCAATCCTGGAGCCGAAGCTGGTTGAGATGGGAAATGAGCCTATCGGAAAAGCTGTTGTAGGTACGGTAAAAGGTGACCTTCATGACATCGGTAAAAATCTGGTTGTTATGATGTTGAAGGGTGCCGGTCTTGAGATCTGTGACCTCGGTGTTGATGTTGAGCCGGAAACCTTTATTGCAAAAGCAGAAGAGATCGGAGCAGATGTGATTTGTATGTCTGCACTTCTTACCACAACAATGCCGAACATGAAGGGCGTTATTGAACTGTTAACAGAAAAAGGCCTTCGTGACAAATATATTGTAATGGTAGGCGGCGCACCGGTAAATGATAGTTTTGCAGAAGAAATCGGTGCTGATTACTATACGCCTGATGCTGCAACCGCTGCAGAAGTAGCGAAAAAAGCAGTTGAAGAGAAAAAAGCAAACTAAGAGAACAGAAGGCTGCCGTAAGGAGAACGACAGCCTTTTTTCTTTTTTGAGGTGAAACATGATTACGAGAGATCTGGAATTTGAGATAAACCGGGATGAAGTACTGCGGCAGATCGACTGCTATGAGGACAGCGATCTCTATGAGGAGATCATAGAAGAATATGAGGAAATTTTGGATGAGATAAAATCGCTCTGTGAACCGGTTTTTCTAATGGAATATGGGAAAATCGGACCGGAATTAGCCAGCGATGAGCTTTTGGAGGGAACGCCGGTGCTGATGGTTTTGTACTCCATCGGGGAAAAAGTCAGCGAGTATTCGACGGAAGCTTTTAGAAGGGGTGATTACCTGAAAGGTATGCTGTCGGATGCGATGGCGGATTCGGCTCTCTTTTCCCTGGAAAAGTCCTTTACACCATATCTGAAAGAAGCCTGCGCGGCTCACCATATGGGTATTCGCCGGAGGCTGGAGGCGCCTCAGGACGTTTCCATGACGGCGCAAAAGATTGTTTTTGAGAAAACACGGGCCAAAGAGTTGTGCGGGATGGGCCTTTCCACCGGCTATATGCTGGACCCGCTGAAGAGCAATGCCGTACTTTATGTGCTGACGAAGGATCGTGAGGTCTTTATGCACCAGCACAACTGTCGTAACTGTGACCGCTATGACTGCAAAATGCGGAATATACCGGATGTGCCTGTAAAAGTTGTGAAAGGATCCCAAATCGGAACGATTATGGTGAAAGAGCGCCAGAGTATTCTCGATGCACTGATGGAGCGGGATGCTTCCTTTACAGCTGTCTGCGGAGGAAAAGGAAAATGCGGAAAATGCAAGATCCGTGTGCTGGACGGATATCTTCCGGTGACCTCATTTGATGAAGCATGTTTTACTGAGTCAGAGCAAAAAGAAGGTATGCGGCTGGCATGCAAGGCATTTCCGGCGGAACCGCTGCAGATCGAGCTTTGTTTTAAGAGTGAATCGGATTTTATGGTGGTCAGCGATTATGAGGAATCGTCCGAAGGAAGAACGTCTGCGATTGAGAGAGAGGATGATCTCGGAATTGCCATCGATATCGGTACCACCACAATCGCTGTCCAGCTGTTGTCTCTGAAAACCGGGGAGAAAATACTGACACATACTACGATTAATCATCAGCGCAATATGGGTGCAGATGTGATTTCCCGTATCAAGGCTTCCACAGAGGGCAAAAAGGAGGAACTGCGCGCGTCTGTTCGCCGCGATCTGTCCGAGGGCGTCCGCCATGTGGTGCAGGAAGCAGGAATCCTTCCGGAGAAAGTGAAAAAAATCGCCATAGCCGGCAATACGACCATGGTGCACCTGCTTATGGGATATAACTGCAAGAGCCTGGGTGTATATCCGTTTACCCCGGTGAATATTGCATTGATCGAAGATACATATGAGAAGATCATTGGAGATGATTTCCTTTCGGCAGAGGTTCGGATCATGCCGGGTATTTCCACCTTCGTAGGAGGCGATATTGTGGCTGGTCTGTATGCCTGTGATATTGACCGGAAAGAAGCGTGCTCTTTGCTGATCGACCTGGGTACAAATGGGGAGATCGCTCTGGGTAATTGCCGAAAGATCATGGCTACCTCCACTGCCGCCGGTCCTGCTTTTGAAGGGGGAAACATTACCTGGGGTGTGGGAAGCATCGAGGGAGCCATAGCCGGTGTTACCATTGAGAACGGGGCGGCCGTCGTGCGCACCATCGGGGATAAAAAGCCAACGGGAATCTGTGGTACCGGTGTGGTGGAATCTGTAGCGGAGCTTATCAAAGCGGAACTGGTGGATGAGACCGGATGCCTGGATGATGATTACTTTGATGATGGATATCCTCTTGCTGTGATGGAGGACGGAACGAAAATCGTACTGACCCAGCAGGATATCCGGGAGATTCAGCTTGCCAAAGCAGCTGTCCGTGCCGGAGTGGAAACATTGTTTTTGCGCTACGGCATTTCCAAAGAAGAGGTGGATCATGTCTATCTGGCCGGTGGATTCGGATTTAAACTGGACTGCCAGAAAGCAATTGAGATTGGCATGATTCCGGAAGAGTTTTCGGGAAAAATCGAGGCAATCGGAAACAGTTCTCTTGGAGGCGCCGTAAAATGTCTTCTTCAGGAAGACGGCTGGGAGAGAGCTTCCGCCATAGGCAGCCGGTCGGAAGAGATTAATCTCTCGGCAGACAAAGATTTTAATCAGTTTTATATGGACTACATGTTTTTTGAGCGGGGATAAAATTCCCCGCTTTTTTATTTCACAGGAAATTCCTTTCCTATGAAATAAAAACACTCCGTGAGGATGCACAGAAACGCATTTGGAAAATTGTCACTTCGTGACATGCGTTTCGCGCCAAAGTGTACAAGTCCCTCATGAGTGAGGGATATAGGGAGTGGAAGTGGACTTGTCCACTTTGTTCCTGATACATTTCTTATGTTTTTCTTAATACATTTCTTAGGTTTTTCTTAAAAAACAGATGATTTAATTGACTTATAAAGTGTGCCATTATACAATGAGTGTATTAATACAAATAGTACACTTCGCGAGGAGAATTGTATGATAATAATTGATTACCAGGATCGAACACCGATATACGAACAGATCGTAGAGAGGATCCAGATGTTGATCATTAAAGGAATACTGCGAGCAGATGAACAACTGCCGTCGGTGCGAAAACTGGCAACAGACCTGTCAATTAATCCAAATACCATTCAGAAAGCATTTGCTGTACTGGAACAGCAGGGATTTATTTACTCAGTCAAGGGCAGAGGCAGCTTTGTGTCTCCGGATCCGGGGGGAGGGATCACCCAGAAGAGAGATGAGTTTTACGGTCAGTTGAAGGAGATGGTCAATAACGCAAAGGACCTGAAAATCGGGTTAGCTGATTTGCAGCGAAAAGTAGAGGAGTACTACGGGGAGGCGCGGCATGATTGAAATAAAAGAAGTCAGTAAAGAGTTTGACACAATACAGGCGGTTTCCGAATTGACGCTGTCAATTCAGAAGGGCTGTATTTTTGGACTGTTGGGGACAAACGGAGCAGGAAAAAGTACGCTTCTTCGCATGCTGGCCGGTGTCCTTCGTCCGGACAAGGGGAGTATTACCATAGAAAATGAATCGGTATATGAAAATCCGCGGATCAAAGAAAAACTGTTTTTTATCCCGGAAGATGCATACTTTTTTAATAATACTACACCGATTCAGATGATGGATTATTACAGCCGGATTTATCCGGAATATGACCGGGCGCAGTTCCTGGAGCTGATGGAACGGTTTGGCATGGATGGAAAACGGAGAGTTCAGACCTTTTCCAAGGGTATGAAAAAACAGCTGAGCATTCTTTTGGGCGTGGCTTCCAACGCAAGGTATCTGCTCTGTGATGAGACATTTGACGGACTGGATCCGGTTATGCGTCAGGCTGTGAAAAGTATTTTTGCCGCCAATGTGCTCAAAAGGGAACTGACTCCGATCATTGCATCTCATAATCTGCGGGAACTGGAAGATATCTGTGATCATGTGGGGCTTTTACATAAAGGAGGTGTACTCCTGTCGGAAGATATCGAAGATATGAAATTTCATATTCATAAAGTGCAGTGTGTCCTGCCCAATGATGTTATGGAACATCACCTTCTGAAGGAGCTGGATGTGCTTCGATGTGAGCGAAGCGGTTCGCTGCTCATGATCACAGCGAGGGGAACGAAAGTAGAGATTCTGGATTGTGTGAACCGGCATGTACCGGTCTACAGTGAGATCATTCCGCTGTCTCTGGAAGAAATATTTATCAGTGAAACGGAGGTGGCTGGCTATGAAGTTAAAAATATTTTCTTCTGATTTCTGGAACGAAGAATTTAAAAAGCAACTCTGGCTGATGGCGCTTTTGGCAGGAACATTTTTTCTGGTGATTCCGGTACGATGGTTGATGGAACTGGAAAATCTCACCTATGAGTCACAGTACAAACCGGCTGATCTGCAGGCAATGTTTGTTCCTCATGGAGCCTGTTCGGGAATTATATGGATTGCGTTGAGTGCGGCGGCCATCCTCTGCGGCGTTGTCCACTTTGCCTATCTGCATTCTTCCAGGCAGATGGATTTTTACGGGAGCTTTCCGGTAAAGCGGGAGCAGATATATTGGCATAAGGTTTTATTTGCTTATCTTGATTTTATTGTGCCTCTGACGGCGATGATGGTGCTTCTGGCTTTTTTGGGCGCCGGACGCCTGCTTCTGACCGGAAGAAATCTGATAGGGCTCTTGATGATATGGATATTCTTTCAGATTTATTTTGCACTGGTCTATCTGGTAACGGCCTTTGCCATGCTGCTGACAGGAAAATGTGTTTTGGGCATTTTCGGAAGTCTGTTCCTATTGGGGGCGGGCTATTTCGTGAAACAGATTTTTGAAAGCTATATCGGCAGTTACTTTAAAACTTATGTGTATTCCGGAAATGGCGGCATCAGCTATTTATCACCTTTTTACTATGGTTCAGTACTATCGGATCTGATCGAAAAATATTGCCGGTATGGAACTGCGCTTCAGATAAACTTTCTGCTCCTGCCTCTGGGAGGCGCTGCGGCAGTGATCATCCTGTTTTTCATGAACCGCTTTCTGATCAGAAAGCGCAGCGCGGAAGCAGCCGGCAAGAGCATGGCTTTTGCCGCACCGGCCCGTGTGATCCAGATCCTGCTTTCTGTTATAGGGGCATTGTGGATCGGGCTGATCGTGAAAGACTTTATGTATAACAGGCAGATTTCCTGGGTTTTGGTCTCCGTCTTTTGCGGGGCTGCCATCAGCTATATGATCATACAGTTTGTATATACTACGGATGTGCGCAGGTGTCTGCAGTATAAATGGCAGTTGGTCATCGCGGAACTGCTGGCAATGGGAACGGCATGTGTTTTCTGTTTTGATTTGTTCGGGTATGACACCTATCTTCCGGCAAAGGATGCGACAACCAATATCAGTATCAGCATTGGAAACAATTATCGGGACGGAGGATATACCATAGACGGTGATTATGTGGATTCGGATGAATATCGGCTCGAAACCATGCACAGCGACCTGCAGGATGAACTGTATCAAATCATGGGACAGCTGATCGCTCAGCAGGATGAACTGCAGAAATCGGAAGGGTCCTATAATTATCTGAGGGTTCGCTATACCTTGAGCAGCGGCCGGAAAGTTAACCGGGAGTATCTGATTGATTATAAAGAATATAAAGCTTTTTTTGCTCGCCTGTTTGAGGATGACAGCTTTTTGTGCAGCGTGTACCCCTATCTGGGGAAATTTGGAAAGGAAGATGCCCGGGTATGGATCAACTATGCAGGGGAAAGACGCGAGATTCTGGGAAAAGACGGCATCACTGCGGCTGATTTTCTGAGGATTTACCGGGAAGAGATGAGCAGACTTCCGGGTTTTACCTTTGTGGAAGAGAATCCTTGTGCATCCATTAATATTCAGACTCAGGAGAATGCGAACAGCTTCAATATGTTTCTTTATCCCTCTTGTGTGAAGAGTATTGCCTGTCTGGAAACGATGGGCTGGCAGATCGAACCGCTGCTTGTGCCGGAACGGATCCGGGAAATTTCCCTCGAGGATTACCGTACATCGGAATCCCAGCAGAACGAGGATTGGTCGGTTGTGGAAAAAGCTGATCAGCAGATTTTCACAAATCCGGATGATATTGCAGAGATCGCGCCGCTCCTTCTGGAATCGGAATATACGGATATCTGGCAGGATACTCAGCGTGATCTTTATGCCACGATTACAGTGGAGAGTCCGGGCGGCTACTCTGTGGTGATCTTCTGTCAGTTGGAGGAAGGGCCTCTCCCTGATATACTGAAAAAGGAATAATCGAAAAAAAGAGAAATCAGATTAGAAAATTGATTTATAGAACGAAAGGAATAAGAAAACTGGTAGAAAAAGATGATGACTGAAAAAGATGTGCGGAAAAAGAGAAAGGCTGAGCAGATGCGAAAGAAAAAGCAGAGGAGAAGGGTGACCATTGCCACAGTCGTTCTGATTGTCATTCTGTTGGGAGTACTGGCATTTTTATTTTGGAGAAACCAGAAAGAGGAGAGCGGGAAAAATCCAAATGACACCGGAATGGTTTCGGAGGATTCTTCTGCTGAGCAGGAAGGCACCGATTCAACCGGAGAAAATGATACGGGGCAGGGATTACCGGAAGCTACGCCATCCCCCGACGAACCGGAACGGATCGAATTGGGCGAAGCACTTAAATACACAGGCAATCTGATCTTAGTGAATTCAGATTATGCATACGATTTTGAAGATAACGCCTATGATCTTATGCTGCAGGATGTAGCTTCCTATGGGGATGTACCGATCCCTGTCGGGGAAGAGGGCATACAGCTGGCATATCGGATCATGGAACCGCTATCACAGATGATCCGGGACTGCAATCAGGCGCTGAACTGCAATGACACAGGAGTGACCAGTGCATGGCGCTCGCTGGAAGAGCAGAAGCAGATCTATGCAGATTATGCTGAACAGTATGGTCAGGATTATGCGGAAGCCTATGTGGCTGACCCCGGATACAGTGAGCACCATACCGGTTTGGCACTGGATATGGGAATTTATTATCCGAGCGGAGGAATTGACAGCTTTTCTCAGAGCGACAATGCAGTATGGATGAATGACAACTGCTATCGATACGGATTTATCCGAAGATACAAAGAAGATAAAGTGAATATTACAGGAATTAACAATGAATCCTGGCATTTCCGGTATGTCGGCATTCCGCATGCAACTTATATGTATCAGCAGAATCTCTGTCTGGAAGAATACATCGAATATCTTCGAACTCAGACATCGGTGAATAACCCCCTGACCGTAGAGTGCGAGAGCGGTACATATGAAATATATTCCACCCGTGAGTCGTCCATACCGGAACCGATGGGGGAATATACTGTAGAGGGCGATAATATTGATGGTTATATCGTAACCATCCTTGTGTCTGCCAACTAAAATAATCGGATCAAAGAAACTGCGGTTTTTGCAGGTAATTGTTCACATTGAGCGAAAATAATTTCATTTATGCGATATATGTTTTGCAGGAAAGTCCTGCCCGGCAGGATGCTTTTAAACAATTATAAAGGAGGAATTGGGGATGGATAAAAAGAAAAAAATTGCGATTATCGCAGCCGCGGCTGTGGTGCTGGTGGGAGCCGTCGGAATCTGGTTTTTTGCGGGAAGGGGATCTGCAGAAAAAAGCGAGGATGTGGTGTTTGTTTCACCTGTTGAGATGGTCATGAATCAGGGCAGTCTTGGCATTCAGCAGCGTTTTGCAGGTGTGGTGGAACCGCAGCAGACTTATGAGGTGCAGACACAGCCGGATCGGACGGTAAAAGAGGTTCTGGTGGAAAAAGGACAGGATGTCTATGTTGGAACACCGCTTTTTACTTATGATACAGAACAGTCGCAGGATGAATTGAACCAGGCGGAACTGGATCTGGAACGACTGCAGAATGATATCAATAATCTCAATGCGCAGATCGAAACACTGAAAAAAGAAAAGAAAACTGCCGGTGAGGAAGAAAAGCTGAATTATACCACACAGATTCAGACGGCGGAAAATGACGTTAAAAAGACGGAATATGAGATCAAGAGTAAAAAAATAGAGATTGAGAAGCTGAAGGATAATATCAATAACGCCACTGTCGTAAGTGAGATGGACGGAATTGTGAAATCCATCAATGATGCCGGATCAAGCCAGCAGATGTACTATGGCGGTGAGACCAGCAACGCATTTATTACCATTTTGGAAACCGGTGAATACCGGGTAAAGGGTACCGTCAATGAACAAAATATTTTCTCGGTTCAGGAAGGAGCTCCGGTTTTGATTCGTTCACGCGTGAACGATGATGTGTGGACAGGCACCATGGGTATGGTGGACATGGAAAACGGACAGACCGGAAACAATGGTATGTATTACGGGTATTCTGCCGGTGAGGAAACCCAGTCCAGCAAATATCCGTTCTATGTTACCCTGGATTCCTCGGCAGGCCTGATGCTTGGCCAGCATGTTTACATTGAACTGGATATGGGTCAGGAGGATGAAAAACTGGGTGTTTGGCTTCCGGAATATTTTATTTCTGATATCGACAGCAATCCATATGTCTGGGCGGATGACGGAAAAGGGCATCTGGTGAAAAAAACGGTTACTCTTGGTCAGTACGATGAGGAATTAATGGAATACGAGATCGCGGAAGGTCTGACGATGGAAGATGCCATCACTTTCCCGGAGCCATCTCTGAAGGAAGGCATGAAGACTGAAATCACATCGGACGGAAGTATGGGCAACCAGGCGCCTGTTGATATGGAAGACGGTATGATGGAAGACGGCATGATGGATGAAGGCATGACAGATGAAGGTATGATGGACGAGAGTATGATCGATGAAAGTGTGATCGGCGGTGCGGATGGCCCGGCGGAAACGTTCACTGTGGGAGACGGCACCGGTGATGCAGTAGGATTGGAGGGCGAAGAATGATTCTTGAAATCCAGGATGTCTGCAAAGACTATTATCAGGGCAAGATGGTTGTTCCTGTACTAAAGGATGTTTCCTTTTCCATGGAAGAGGGCGAATATGTGGCAATCATGGGCCCCTCCGGTTCCGGAAAAACAACACTGATGAATATTATCGGCTGTCTGGACACTGCCACATCCGGAACCTTTTTGCTGGACGGACAGGATATCCGCAAATGTTCTGACAACGAGCGTTCGGATATACGACTGAATAAGATTGGTTTTGTTTTCCAGAGTTTTCAGCTTCTGCCCCGGCAGACAGCGCTGGAAAATGTTGAGTTGCCGCTGACCTATGCGAAAATTCCGAAAAAAGAGCGAAGAGAGCGGGCAAAAGCGGCACTGGAGCGCGTGGGACTGGGGGATCGCCTTGATTTTAAGCCAACCCAGCTGTCCGGTGGACAGAAACAGCGTGTGGCGATCGCACGGGCATTGGTGAACAATCCCAAGATCCTTCTGGCGGATGAGCCGACGGGAGCTTTGGACACAAAATCCGGTGAGCAGGTAATGGAACTGTTTAAAAATCTGAACGATGAGGGTGTATCCGTGCTGATGATCACCCACGATTCGGAGATTGCGGCTCACGCGAAAAAGGTGATCACCATTCGTGATGGTCAGATTCTTTCCGGAGGAGGCAGCCTATGAATACTAAGAAAAAAATAATAGTCGGAATCAGCACACTGCTTGTGATTCTGGTTGTAGGTGCAGGCATTGTGTTTGCTGTGAAAAAAACCGGCGGCAAGGAAGTTCCGGTCGTTCCGGTGAGCGATATGAGCTGGGGTTACTGGGGCAACGACATTAATATATCCGGAACGGTGACTTCCAATGCATCTCAAGAAGTGCATCTGAATGACCGGCAGATCGTGGAGGAGGTTTTCGTCAAAGAGGGTGACGTGGTCGAAGTGGGAACACCGCTGCTTTCCTTTGACCTGACTATGACTTCTCTGAATCTGGAATCAGAAAAGCTGAACAAGGAAGGGCTTGAAATTCAAAAACGGGGCCTGGAAGGAGAAATCAGCCGTCTGAAAAAGAAATCTCCTGTTTCAAAAACTTCGTCGGAAGGAAACAGCGGAAAATGGACGGCATCCTCCATGGTCTATACAAAGGGAACCGCAGTTCCTCCTGCAACGGACGGAGCGACTGTTCCAAGACCGAATTCAATTGATGTGGCATTGCTGTCCATGAAGGCGGGCAGCCTGCCGGTTGTCATAACGGAAGAAGGAAACGGTGGAGAAGATCCCGGAACGACACCGGAGGAAACCCCGGTTGAGACACCGACCGAAACGCCGACTCCTTCCGAGACGCCCGGTGAGACGCCAGAGGAGACACCTGTTCCCACCGGCACTCCGGATGCAACACCATCTGAGACACCCGGTGAGACACCATCCGGAACACCGACCCCGTCTGAGACCGTGGCACCAATACCTGCTTATGAGCTGATTGACACGGACAGCAAATATAACGGGGAAGGTACCCGGGAAAACCCCCGTTTTTATCTCGGTAAGAACAATGAAGAGCTTCAGGTGAAACTCACCGGAAAGTTCTTAAATCAGGTGAAAAAGCAGGGTATTGTTTTCTGGCTGGAATTAAGAGAGGGAGATCAGGCGGACGGCACACTTCTGGCAGCTATCTATATTGACGGATCAAGGCTGGGCGAATTCGATGATGCAAAAACTTATTTTGTCAGATTGTATTCCATCGAAGAGCTCATTCCGATTCTTCCGCCGGATGAATTCCCGGATGACATCGGAGGCGGCGGAATGATCGACATTCCGGAAGGCTATACAAAAGAAGAACTGGATAAGATGATCAGTGAAAAGCAGAAAGAACTGCGCAGTTTGAATCTGGACATTCGCCAGAGTGAACTGAAGATCGCTCAGATTGAAAAAAGTCTGAACGACCAGGAAGTGAAAAGTACGGTGAACGGCATTGTCAAACGTGTGGGGGATCCGGAAAAGGGTGAACTTAACGGGGAAGCGTTTCTTGTGGTGGAAAGCACCGAGGGACTTTATGTTCAGGGGACGATCAGCGAGCTGCTGCTGGGTCAGATCAGCGAAGGACAGGTGCTGATGGGGAATTCCTACGAGAGCGGTATGATGTTTGAAGCGGAAATACGCGAGATTTCACCCTATCCGGCAGAAGGCGATTATTATGGAAGCGAAAATGCATCCTACTATCCATTTACCGCTTACATTGAAGATGGGGATGGCCTGAAAAACAATGAATACGTTGGATTTACCACCACCGTCGGAAGTGACATGACCGGAGAATCCATTTATCTGGAAAAAGCATTTATCCGTGAGGAGGACGGAAAATATTACGTTTACATTGCGGATGAGAATGACCGTCTGAAAAAGCAGTATGTGGAAGGCAAGAATCTGGATGGATATACCATGCAGATCACTTCCGGGCTGAACATGGAGGACCGCATCACATTCCCCTATGGAAAGAATGTAAAAGAGGGCGCAAAAGTAAAAGATTCCACACAAGATGCATTTTACATGTAGAAAGGAGAAGCATATGCTGGAAAATATTCGTTTATCGTTTCAGGGTATCTGGTCACATAAAATGCGCTCCTTTTTGACCATGCTCGGTATTATTATCGGTATTGCATCCATAATTTCAATCATTTCCACTATCAAGGGAACCCAGGAGCAGATCAAGCAGAATCTGATCGGTTCCGGAAATAACACAGTGGAGATCACGCTGAATCAGGGCAATTATCCTTATGAGGTAGAGTGGAACGGTCTGCCGGATGGAATTCCCACCGTCACGGATGAACAGATGGAAGAAATTCGATCTCTGGAAACGGTGGAGGCAGCAGCCCGTTATGTGGTCCGGAATTATGCGGACAGCATTTATTATAAGAGTACTCCTCTGAACAGCGGGCAGGTATACGGCATTGACGATGCATATTTTTCCACCTGTGGGTATCGGATAAAAGAGGGCCGTGGTTTTATACCGGCCGATACGGAGAATTTCAGTAAAGTAGTTATGATGGATCAGACAGCAGCCGATGCCCTGTTTTCCGGAGAAGATCCTATCGGCAAGACCATTGAGATCAAGGCGGAGCCCTTCATAGTCGTTGGTGTTGTTGAGAAAAAAGTTCAGTTTGAACCGGTGATCAATTCCATGTCCGACTACTGGACCTATCACGAAGCGGAGACAGGTGCAATCTTTATGCCCATCGCATCATGGCCGATCGTATATTATTACGACGAGCCTGAGAATGTGGTGGTAAAGGCTGCATCGACAGAAGAAATGAGTGACGCGGGAAGGGATACAGCGAGCATCCTCAATGCGGCACTGATGGATACCACCGGGGAATTTCAGTACAATGCCACCGATCTTCTTGAGACGGTGAGGAATCTGCAGTCTTTAAGTGAGAGCACCAACAACCAGCTGTTGTGGATCGCAAGTATTTCCCTCCTGGTTGGCGGTATTGGTGTCATGAACATCATGCTGGTATCCGTAACGGAGCGAACCAGTGAAATCGGTCTCAAGAAAGCCATCGGCGCCAGAAAAAGAAAAATATTGATTCAGTTTTTGACGGAAGCTGCGGTGCTTACCAGCATAGGCGGTGTACTGGGCGTGATTTCCGGTATTGCACTGTCACAGATCATTTCAAAAGTATCACAGGCACCTACGGCAATTAGTATACCTGCTATCATCGGCTCGGTTCTTTTTTCCATGCTGATCGGAATAATTTTCGGGTTTTTGCCCTCCTATAAGGCTGCAAATCTGAATCCGATCGATGCATTGAGATATGAGTAAGAAGATTAAAACCGTCGGTACGCAGGGGAATCTTTCCGTTTTAGAATGGGTACGGAAAGAATCATAAAGAACCGGTAAAACACAGAATTCCGATATACGATGCGGGGCAGTGAAAAAGCTGCCCCGCTGTTTTAGCTTTACAGGAAAGTACATCCTGTAAGAAAAAAACACATAATAAAAAGCGTTTACGAGGATTGCAGGAATTCTTTGTTTTTGATATGATACAAATGTTGATGAGAAACAGGAATAAGCAGTAATATATCAGATAGAAAAAGAGGAGCAGATTATGAAGAAAATTAAACCGGTGATAGTTGGAAATCTTGAAATCGGAACAGGAATTCCGAAAATATGCGCTCCGATCATGGGCACTTCAAATGTGGAAATTCTGGAACAGGTTCGCAGAATTCGTGCGGCTGCACCGGATCTGGTGGAATTCAGAGGAGATGTCTATGAGAATGTGCTGGATTATGATAAGCTGAAAGAAATCATTCACGCAGTTTTCGACATTTTGGGAGATATTCCGTTGTTATTCACCTTTCGGAGTGCGGCGGAGGGCGGAAACCGACCGATTTCGACAGATGATTATGTTAACTTAAATCAGATGGTGTCAGAATTGGAAGAAGTGAAGATGATCGATGTGGAGGTCTATATGGATCTGCCGAAAATGGGTGCGCTCATCGGTGCGATTCACAAAAACGGGAAAATGGTAATTGGTTCCAACCATCGTTTTGACCGGACACCGCCCCGCTCAGAGATGATCGCTGTCTTGAAAACCCTTGAGCTGAACGGTGCCGATATTGTAAAGCTGGCCGTTATGCCCACAACTGAGGGCGATGTCAGAAATCTGATTCAGACTACCAATGAGGCAACATGTGATTACCTGAACCGTCCGGCAGTTACCATGGCCATGGGCGATTTGGGAATAGCCAGCCGGATCGGCGGAGAAATCTTCGGATCCTGCATTACCTTTGGATGTGTGGGGAAAACTTCTGCTCCGGGGCAGATTCCGGTGGATACATTGAGACAGCAGTTGGAAGATTTACATAATATTGTCGAAAAGATTTAAAAATACGGGCTCTGTTTTGACAAAATATACGGCCCCCATAACCTATAATGGGTCTTACTTACTTTGTAAGCAGGATTCAGAAGGGTTATGGGGGTCTTTTTTTGTATTGCGAAGTATATCTGGATGTGCTCTTTCTCACGAATCTGTGGATAGACTATCTGATCCTGATGCTGACAAACAGACTGCAAAAAAGAACTCCCGGAAGAATCCGATGTTTTCTTGGCGGGGCAATCGGGGCATTTGGGGTGTGTCTTCTGCTGCTTCTGCCGATTCGCAAGTCTCTTGCGATTCTGTTACCGGCACACATGGTAACAAGTACGTTAATGGTGAAAATTGGATGCAAGATTAAGGATTTCGGAAGTATGATCCGATGCATGGTCACACTGTATCTGGTCACATTTCTGTGGGGAGGGATGTTCTTTGCACTGTATCAGACACCGGCTGCACTGCATCTTCGCACTTTTTTATTCTTAAGTACAATCTCATATGAGGTGCTGCGTGCTGCCATCTGGCTTTACCGGCAGCAGAAACGGCACAGGGACCATTACTGTGATGTTACCCTGTATGCCAAGGATAAGAGCAAAAAGGTAAGAGGACTGTATGATACGGGAAACCAACTCAAGGACCCGCTTTCCGGGAAACCGGTATCGGTCATTGATGCAGCTGTAGTGGAAAATCTGTTTGCAAGTCCGCCGGAATATAATGAGACGCTGAAGCCTCACTATGTTCCCTATCGAGCCGTGGGAACTGACAGGGGTGTACTCCTGACAATTACGATTGAATCTATGACTGTCGATATAAACGGCGTGCGGCAGACGATTACTGCTCCGGTGCTGGCACTGTCCAGAGAAAAAGTTTCTTTTACCCAGCATTATCAACTGATTTTGAATCCCAATCTAATAGACAGTTAGGAGGAAAAGGAAATGATGAATGCTGTTTTACCTGCACATTTTAAAATCCGTATCGTATCGCGTTTTACCGGTACATCGGGATATAAGAACAATGAAATTCACTATATCGGCGGCGCGGAAGTTCTGCCGCCGCCTCTGGAGGCAAGTGAGGAAGCGCAGGCTATCCGGGATCTGGGGAGCAGTAAAGATAAAGAAGCCAAATCACTGCTGATTGAACATAATCTGCGACTGGTCGTATATATTGCAAAAAAATTTGATAACACGGGAGTGGGTGTGGAGGATCTGATCTCAATCGGAACCATTGGCCTGATCAAAGCAATTAATACATTTAAATCAGATAAAAAAATTAAATTGGCTACTTATGCATCAAGGTGCATTGAGAACGAGATCCTTATGTACCTGAGGCGTAACAATAAGACAAAGCTGGAAGTTTCTATCGATGAACCACTGAATGTAGACTGGGACGGTAATGAGCTGCTTTTGTCTGACATACTGGGGACGGAAGAGGATATCATATCGAAAGAAATCGAACACGAAGTGGAAAAAACTTTGCTGGATAAAGCAATTGAAAAACTGAATGATCGGGAACAGACCATCGTAAAACTTCGTTTCGGCATCAATATGCCGGAAGGGTCGGAAAAAACGCAGAAAGAAGTGGCGGATATGCTGGGAATATCGCAGTCTTATATTTCGAGGCTGGAGAAAAAAATCATGAAGCGGCTGAAGAAGGAGATTGTGCGGTATCAGTAGAAGTGAGATTGGTCAGCTGCTTGAGAAAACAGGCAAAAAGTAAAATTGTCAAGGGGTAAAACTTTATTAAATTTCCCACAAAAACGCATAGCTGGAGCCGTTGGTGAGAAAAATCCTTACTAGAAATCAATTTCCAGGAGGATACTTGCTATGGCACTTAACAAAGTAGAAATCTGTGGTGTAAACACTGCAAAATTGCCTGTTTTAAGTAACGAAGAAAAAGCAGAATTGTTTGAGCGGATTAAGAAAGGGGACCAGGAAGCAAGGGAACAATATATCAAGGGAAACTTAAGGCTGGTATTGAGTGTAATCAAGAGATTTTCCGCCAGCAATGAGAATCCGGATGACCTTTTTCAGATCGGTTGTATCGGTCTGATGAAGGCCATCGACAATTTCAATACGGAACTGGATGTGAAATTTTCTACTTACGCAGTCCCCATGATCATTGGTGAGATACGTCGGTATCTGCGGGACAACAATGCGATCCGGGTGAGCCGGTCTCTTCGGGATACGGCTTACAAAGCCATTTATGCAAAAGAAAATTATGTAAAGAAAAATCTGAAAGAGCCCACCATTATGGAAATCGCAGAAGAAATCGGCATCGATAAAGAGGAGATTGTGTATGCGCTGGATGCCATACAGAGCCCGGTGAGTCTCTATGACCCTGTTTATTCAGAGGGTGGTGATACCCTATATGTGATGGATCAGATCAGTGACAAAAAGAATAAAGAGGAAAACTGGGTGGAGGATATTTCGCTTAGAGAGGCCATCGACCGTCTGGGCGAGAGAGAGAAACATATTATCGAGCTTCGGTTTTTCGGAGGTAAGACTCAGATGGAAGTGGCGGAAGAAATCGGTATTTCCCAGGCCCAGGTAAGCCGACTGGAAAAGAGTGCACTGAAAAATATGCGAAATTATCTGTCGTAAAGACATGGAGGAGCGCATGAGAAGGAGCATAAGAAATTATCTGTTATAAAGCATAAAGCAGCAAACGGGATTTGCCGTTGCAAAGGAATAAGGAATGGGATAAAATAAAAAAAGAAAAAAGTATACTTAAGAGAAGAGGAAAAAGAAATGACCTATCAGGAAATACTGGAAAACGCAAAAACCTGCATCGGGGCATACTGTAAAGCATGTACTACCTGCAGCGGTAAGGCCTGTGGAAATAAAATCCCGGGACCGGGAGCAAAGGGGGTCGGTGATACAGCGATCCGCAATTATGAAAAGTGGCAGGAAATCCGTGTTCAGATGGATACACTCTGTGAAAACAAAGCGGTTGATACATCTCTGGAATTGTTCGGTAAAAACTTCAAATATCCGTTTTTTGCAGGACCGGTTGGAGCATTAAATCTTCATTACGGAGAAAAATACAATGATGTGAGTTATAACGAAGTTCTTGTTTCCGCCTGTGCCCAGGCAGGTATTGCAGCATTTACCGGTGACGGAACCGACCCGGCTGTTATGGAGGCAGCGACCCGGGCGATCGGGAATGCCGATGGTACCGGTATTCCTACCGTCAAACCATGGAATCTTGATACCATAAAAGAAAAATTTTCACTGGTTGAGGAGACCGGTTGTTTCGCTGTTGCCATGGATGTGGATGCGGCAGGACTTCCATTCCTGAAAAACATGACGCCTCCTGCCGGCAGCAAGTCTGTGGAGGAGTTAAAAGAGATCGTTCAGATGTGCAAGGTGCCTTTTATTGTGAAAGGCGTCATGACGGTAAAGGGAGCCCTGAAAGCGAAAGAGGCCGGTGCCGCCGCTATCGTGGTTTCAAATCACGGTGGCCGTGTTCTGGATCAGTGCCCGGCAACAGCGGAGGTGCTGGAGGAGATTGCCAAAGCAGTTGACGGTTCCATGAAAATCCTTGTGGATGGCGGTATCCGCTCCGGTGTGGATGTGTTTAAAGCACTGGCTCTGGGAGCTGACGGCATCCTGATCTGCAGACCTTTCGTACCGATGGTGTTCGGCGCAGGTGCAGAAGGTGTGACTACATATATAGAAAAGATCGGCGCGGAACTGAAAGATACCATGGCCATGTGCGGAGCGGGAAGGCTTGGTGAAATTACGCGTGACATGGTGCGATAAACATTAAGGAGAAAATTATGAGAGTACTGGAAAGATTGCAGCCGGAGAAAGTATTTTACTATTTTGAGGAAATCAGCAAAATTCCGCATATTTCGTTTCATGAGAAAGAACTGAGCGATTACTGTGTTAATTTTGCAAAAGAGAGAGGACTTTTCTGCTCCCGGGACGACATGGGAAATGTATTGATCGTTGCCGATGCCACGCCGGGCTATGAGGATGCGGAAACGGTCATCATGCAGGCGCATCTGGATATGGTTGGAGATAAAGTGCCCACATGTAATATTGATATGGAAAAGGAACCCATTCAGATTAAGGTGGACGGCGACTTTGTCTGTGCGGAGGGCACAACCCTTGGCGGTGATGACGGTATCGCAGTTGCTTATGCGCTGGCGATTCTGGATTCGGAAGATATTCCACATCCGAGAATGGAAGTAGTTTTAACGGTCTGTGAGGAGGTCGGTCTTCTTGGAGCGACGGCTATGGATCTGTCCATGTGCAGAGGAAAACGTCTGATCAACGTGGATTCCGAGGTGGAAGGCGTGCTGACTGCGGGATGTGCCGGCGGTATGCGCATTCGCAGCGAGTTTAACATCAGCCGCAGGGTGATGGAAGGATACGCTTTTGACGCTGTACTGGAAGGATTAAAAGGCGGACATTCCGGCATGGAGATAGACAAAGGACGTGCAAATGCCAATGTTTTGCTGGGCAGATTCCTGCTGATGCTGAAAGAAAAGTTTGGGTATGTCGGTGTAGTTGAACTGACCGGTGGAGCCAAGGAAAACGTTATCCCGAAAGACGGGCATCTCAGCTTTCTGGTAAAAGCAGAGCATGCAGATGAAATATTGAAAGTTGTCGATTTATTTAACGGAGAAATGGACGTGGAATACGGTGCTGCAGATCCGGATATTCATCTGAGGTTAGACAAAGATGCCTGGAGAAAAACGGAAGTTCTGGACGCGGATTCTTTGGAAAGGCTTGTGATCGCACTGAATAACATGCCAAATGGTGTGCAGGCAATGAGCATGGACCTGCCGGGACTGGTTGAGACTTCACTGAACCTTGGTGTTGTGGAAATGGAGGAGAACACGTTTGTTTTGAGGTTTTCTGTACGAAGTTCTGTGGCATCCGCAAAAACATATCTTGGAAAGAAAGTGGAACTGCTCACCCGCGTTTTGGGCGGCACTGCATCTTATGCCGGTGAGTACCCTGCATGGCCCTATGCCCGCAGTTCAGCATTCCGTGATCTCTGTGTGGACATCTATCGGAAACAGTACGGAAAAGAGCCAAAGGTCGATGTGCTCCATGCCGGTCTGGAATGTGGTATTTTATCCGGAAAAATCCAGGGACTTGACTGCATCTCCATCGGGCCGGATATGATTGATATTCATACGCCGAAAGAACGCCTGAGTATCAGCTCGGTTGCCCGGGTATGGGAGTATATAAAAGCAATTCTGGCTGCCAGGTGATTTATTTGGAGAAAATAATTGTATTGGCGGTGTGTAAAAGCGAACGTGCAGCCTGGAAGTGATTTCCGACAGAATACGAATTTCATCCTATTATGGGTCATGAAATGAAATTCATCGGAGCGGCAGATCGTGCTATAAAAACGAGAGGATTTCCGGAATGGGGAAATCCTCTCGTTTTTTCACACGGGTGTGTGTACGTACACATTTTATATGATCAGGAATCCGCATTTTACAGATAGCGAATCCTGCCTTCTTCAATTCCCTTGATACCAAGGCCAGGTTCATCCGAAACGGTGATCACCTGCTCATTGAATACAGCACCTCCGATGATAGGATCTTCGCTGCACAGCACCGGTCCGTCCAGGTCGATCTTGGTGATGATCTGTTTTGCACAGGCCAGATGTACAGCAGCATTTACACTGATCTTTGCCTCCAGCATACAGCCGATCATACATTCTATGCCGTATACTTCCGCTGCGGATGCGATTTTCAGCGCGTTATAAAGACCACCGCATTTCATCAGCTTAATGTTGACCAGATCGGCGGCACCCATCTGCATGATCTTCAATGCATCTTCCGGAGAGAATACACTTTCATCTGCCAATACCGGTACATAAGAACGCTCAGTTACATATTTCATGCCTTCAAAATCATGTGCTTTTACGGGCTGTTCAACAAACTCAATATCCAGACCCTTTTCCTGCATACCGTTCAGGATGCGAACTGCTTCTTTGGGAGTCCATCCCTGGTTGGCATCGATGCGAATGAGAGTTTTTTTCGGAACGGCTGCGCGGATTGCGGACAGGCGGTCAATATCTTTTTCCGGTTCTTTCCCCACTTTTACTTTCAGACAGTCATAACCGCGTCCGATGGCATCGGATGCATCGCGTGCCATTTCATCAGGATCATTTACACTGATTGTAATATCGGTAACAATCGATTTTTTTGCGCCGCCCATCAGTTTGTAGACCGGAATCTTGTACAACTGTCCGTACAGATCCCAGAGAGCCATATCAACTGCTGCTTTTGCGCTGGTATTTTTCAGTACACATTTCTGAAGTGCGATCATGAGATCTTCGAAATCGTCTACATCACGGCCAATTAAAGTTTTTTTCATATGGTCGGTGATGGCTCCGATGATGGCGCCGGTAGTGTCGCCGGTGATAACACCGGTGGGCGGAGCCTCGCCGTAGCCGATGGCGCCAGTGTCTGTATGAATCTCAACAACCACATCTTCCACACTGTTTACCGTTCGCAGTGCTGTTTTAAACGGAACACGAAGCGGTACGGAAATCATACCTAAACGAATGTCGGTAATTTTCATTTGTATAAACCTCCCTAAATTGTTTTTCGATTTTGCATTCTTTATGGTAATATTGTATACAGTTTTTTGCTGTTTGTAAAGAAAATCTGAAATCACTTATGAAACAGAAAATATTTTTTATGAATAAGAAACTGCATATGTAGAAAAAATACTATTGATGCACTTCTTACCCATAGAAAGAAAAATACAAAAATTCTAAAAATGGCGGAAGAATGCATGACGATAAAGAACTGCAGATTCAGAAGGCTATAAATACGGCACATTACTGATACAGCAGATTACAGATACAGCAGATTACAGATACAGCAGGCAAGGAGGTCTGAGATGCGGGAAGAATGGAATGGATTTTCAGGCGGAATCTGGGAAAAGGAAATTGATATCAGAGATTTTATCCAGAAAAACTATACGCCTTATGATGGAGATGATACTTTTCTGGCTGATGCCACTGAGCGCACAAAAGAGCTTTGGAGTCAGGTGATGGAACTGACAAAACAGGAAAGAGAAAAGGGTGGCGTTCTTGACATGGATACCAGAATCATCTCCGGTATCACCTCACATGGCCCCGGCTACCTGGATCGGGAGAAAGAGACTATCGTTGGTTTTCAGACAGATAAACCGTTTAAGCGGTCGCTTCAGCCCTACGGTGGCATCCGTATGGCGGTGAAAGCCTGCGATGACAATGGCTATCATGTGGACTCTGAAATTGAGGAATTTTTTACAAAACATAGAAAAACTCACAACGAAGGTGTATTCGATGCCTATACACCGGAAATGCGGGCCTGTCGTTCCAGCCACATCATTACCGGTTTGCCGGACGCCTATGGACGGGGGCGAATCATCGGTGATTACCGCAGAGTGGCCCTGTACGGTGTGGATCGCCTCCTGGAAGATAAAACTAGTCAAAAAGAATCCACCGGAGCTGTCATGGATGAAGAGACCATTCGTCAGCGGGAAGAGCTGTCGGAACAGATTAAGGCACTGAAAGAGTTAAAAGAGTTGGGCCGGATTTACGGATATGATATTTCAGGGCCGGCAAAAAATGTGCAGGAAGCGATACAGTGGATGTATTTTGCATATTTGGCTGCCATCAAAGAGCAAAATGGTGCGGCTATGTCACTGGGAAGAACATCGACATTTATCGATATTTACGCGGAACGCGATCTGAAGCAGGGTGTATTTACCGAGAGTCAGATTCAGGAGTTTGTGGATCATTTCATTATGAAGCTTCGGCTTGTGAAATTTGCGAGGACACCGGAGTACAATGCTCTTTTTTCCGGTGATCCGACCTGGGTTACGGAATCCATAGGCGGATTGGGGATTGATGGCCGTTCCATGGTGACGAAAATGTCTTTTCGTTACCTTCATACACTGAAAAATCTGGGGAGTGCGCCGGAACCGAATCTGACAGTACTCTGGTCCACACGGCTTCCGGAGCATTTCAAACGTTTCTGCGCCCGCACCTCCATCGAATCTTCTTCTATTCAGTATGAAAATGACGATCTGATGCGTGTCACCCATGGCGATGATTACGCCATCGCCTGCTGCGTATCATCCATGCGTGTCGGCAAAGAAATGCAGTTCTTCGGCGCCCGGGCAAATCTGGCAAAATGCCTTCTTTATGCCATCAATGGCGGCGTGGACGAAATAAGCAAAAAACAGGTTGGGCCGAAATATCGGCCGATCACTTCCGAATATCTGAACTATGAGGAGGTTATGGAACGTTTTCGGGATATGATGAAGTGGCTGGCGCGGGTGTATGTAAATGCATTGAATGTGATCCACTATATGCACGATAAATATTGTTACGAGCGGATTCAGATGGCGCTTCACGACAAAAATGTCACACGCTGGTTTGCCACCGGAATTGCCGGGCTTTCGGTTGTGGCCGATTCGCTGTCAGCTATAAAATATGCAAAAGTAAAGCCTGTGCGGGATAAAGAGGGAGTTGCAGTGGATTATGAGGTGGAAGGTGATTACCCCAAATACGGAAATGATGATGACCGGGTGGACGAGATCGCATATAAGATTGTCCATGACTTTATGGGATATATCAAAGAAAATCATACCTATCGGGAGGGAATCCCAACCACATCCATTTTGACAATTACGTCTAATGTGGTTTATGGCAAAGCTACCGGCTCTACGCCGGATGGCAGAAAAGCGGGAGAAGCTTTTGCGCCGGGGGCCAATCCCATGCACCGCCGCGACAGCCACGGAGCGGTATCCAGCTTAAGCTCCGTGTCAAAATTGTCTTTTATGGACGCACAGGACGGCATATCCAATACTTTCTCCATTATTCCGGGTGCGTTGGGAAAGGAGGACACGGTATTCTTTGGGGACATCGGTTTTGAACTGGAACCGGACTGTGCCTGTCGGGAACCGAATATTGAAGATTTTGGAGAAGCCCAATATCAGAGCAATTAATATAAATCGAAAAAAATTAATATAATAACAAGAAGAAGGCGAACGACAATGGAAACTATGAAGAAGTGGATGGAAAAAATGCTGCAGAAACTGCAGCTTATGAAAAGACGAAAGAAATGAATGAGTGACAGAGAGTAAAAGGAATCAAATGTATTGAATCGGAAAGGAAACGTGGGAAAATGGCAGAAATAAATGAATCACAGATCGATAATCTTGTAAATCTTTTGGATGGCTATACAGAAAAAGGAGGTCATCATCTGAATGTGAATGTTTTTACAAAAGAGACGCTTTTGGATGCCCAGGCTCATCCGGAGAAATATCCCCAATTGACGGTGCGGGTTTCCGGGTATGCGGTTAATTTTAACAAATTGACAAAAGAGCAGCAGGATGAAGTGATCTCCAGGACTTTTCATGACACGATGTGATATGGCTGGTGAGCGTTTAATAAAAGAAAATGCAGGCAATTTGAAAGCGGCATATGAAACGGCAGATAAGAAGCCGGAAAAAATATATGAGGCGGAGAAGCATGTCAATAAGTCAGATCGATCGCAGGGAAGGATTCATTCAATTGAGAGTTTTGGAACAGTGGATGGTCCGGGTATCCGCCTGGTGGTCTTTTTCCAGGGTTGTCCTCTGCGATGCAGATACTGTCATAATCCGGACAGCTGGGATGTGACAGCGGGAACCCGGATGACGGTAAATGAGATTCTTACTCTTTATGAAAAAAACAAAAGCTTTTACCGGAAGGGGGGCATCACAGCCACGGGAGGCGAACCGCTTTTGCAGCTTGAGTTTCTGACACAGTTATTTGCAGAAGCGAAAAGAAGAGGAATTCATACCTGCCTGGATACATCCGGGATTGTATATCGTGACGATAAAAAAGAGGATTATGTCGGACTTTTTAATAATCTGGATCTGGTCCTTCTCGACATAAAACACAGTGAAACGAAAGAACACAGAGAGCTTACAGGTCAGAAAATGGAGCCGGTTCTGGCATTTGCCCGCGCACTGGAAAAAGCGCGTCTCCCCATGATTGTCCGGCATGTGGTGGTGCCCGGAATTACGGATGGAGAAAAACATTTGAAAAAACTTGGGAGGCTGCTGGGGACATTTACGAACCTGAAAGGGCTGGAAGTGCTTCCCTATCATACTATGGGAGTGAAAAAGTACGAATCTATGGGGATGATATATCCGCTTGCCGGAGTTCCGCCGATGGGAGCGGATGAGGCTGGTAAAGCCCGTAATCTTATTCTGGAGGGGATGAGAGAAGGGAGAAAGCGGAAAAAACAGGAATTCTCATCAGAATCAGATTTCGGATTTCGAAATTATAAAGAAAAATTTGGACTTTTTCCAACAAAAATGCTATACTAATTATATCAAGAAAATAAAGCACCAGACATTAAGTGTGTAGCCAACGGCGTAAATCCAGCTTGGCTGCACTTTTTGTCTGGTGTTTTTGCATCCTGATGATTATTCAGCTGATAGGAGGAGTTATGTATGGCATCACATGAAGTGAAGATTCGTATGATGAAAACGGTGTCAAAGGGAACCCAGGAAATTATCAAAAAACGAGTGAGAAAAGATAATCTGGAACAGTTATTTGAAAGAAACCAGGCATTGGCGATTATGCATGGAGATGTATGCGAGATGATCTATGCCAGCGATCTTGCACTGAAGACATCAAATGTGGAAGTTTTTGAAATCTCGGGCAGCTGTCCGCAGCATATGACCTGTCTGGCAATTATGGGTACGGTCTCAGCGGTTGAAGCAGCGATCCAGAAAATAAAATCTGAAATATGCTAAGGAGGATAAAGCAATGGAAAAATGGAAATGCAGTATTTGCGGTTATGTACATGAGGGAAGTTTGAGTGAAGATTTTGTATGTCCAAGATGCAAAAAACCGACATCCGTATTTGTGCGGGTGGAAGAAGAGGATGCAAAGGCAGCGGTAAATAAATATGCCGGAACAAAGACCGGGAAAAACTTAGAAGAAGCTTTTTCCGGAGAAAGCCAGGCAAGAAACAAATATACATTTTTTGCAACAGTTGCTCAGAGAGAAGGGTATGAACAGCTGGCAGAATTGTTTTTGAAAACAGCAAGAAACGAGCAGGAACATGCCAGAATGTGGTTTGAGGCATTAGGCGGAATCGGAAAAACAGCGAAAAACCTTCTGGCGGCAGCAGAAGGAGAAAATTATGAATGGACAGATATGTACGATCGTATGGCCAGGGAAGCGGAGGAGGAAGGATTCCCGGAGATGGCAGATGAATTCCGTCGTGTTGCTGCAGTGGAAAAAGCACATGAAGAAAGATACCGCAAACTTTTGGATAATGTTGAGATGAATCAGGTATTTGAAAAGAGTGGACAGACCATGTGGGAATGCCGTGTCTGCGGACATCTGGTTGTAGGTACAAAAGCACCGGAAAATTGTCCGGTGTGTGGCTACGCCCAGAGTTACTTTGAAGTACGCAGTGAGAATTATTAATTGACATATGGGCTTTATGGCATTTATGGGAATCCCGATGGCGCAGATCCCGGAAGAGATTCCCTCGGCACTTTGATTCGAAATGCTTGGATCCGCAATGCAAATACAGGAAACCGGCATGGCGTCTGATTATCTGCCAAAAGCCAAATATAAAACATATGTCGGTGCAGATGGCAGGATTTATGGTCCTGATCTGGATAATCATTTTGTTGGCGATCCCTTTGCGCAGGGAACTATTTGCGGTCCGGGTGCACTGTGACTGCTCAAATCGATATTTGAGCGGACAGGGGATATCGGGCGATGGTTCTTGAAAATAAAGAATTTCTGTACCTGTTTGACGTACCTGATGGTGCGGAGCACCTTCTCCCGAAGGGGATGTTTTTGGTATGCCCTGAAGGGTATCGTTTTTCAATGGAAATAGCTAAAATTATACTACAAGTTTAATGACAAAGAGGATATCCTCCCTTAGAATTGTTATCAGAGACAATTATTCAGGGGAGGATTTTCCTTTATGGTAATGACTGCGTCAGCAGGCATGTTCGTTTTGTAGGAAACTTCGTTCCATGAAATAAAAACGTTTATAAAAATTTTCGAAACATGTTCAAAAGATGTTTTTACTTGCATGAATAAATGTTTCTTGTTATAATTTGGATATCCGAAAAGCACTCGCTTTTCTCACAATCATCTCACTGCTTGGCAGATCATCCGGGTCATCACCCGATAATTCACGAATGAAACAAAAAAATATGGAAAGGCAGGTATTTCTATGGAAAAATTTGACTTGAAAAAGTTGGAGGCAGCAATTGAATACGTGCAGAAAATCGCAGATGGATATGATCCGGTTCACAATACTGAGGAAGGAAATGACTCCGTTTTAAACAATCCGAATGTGATTCGATGTATGTACTTTGTTAAAGAAGTTTTAATGGCTGTCCGCTGTAACGATGGTGTAATCGGCAGTATGAAGAAAAAAATGAAAAAAGAACCGTTTCCCTATGAGATTCTGCAGGAATATCGTTATCAGGAAGATAAAACCATAACGCTTGTACTGGCGCAGATTCATTTGCCGGCAGAAGGAATGAATATTAAAAAAGTTACTCCTCAGACCGTAACCGGGTGGCTGAAAAAATCTGGTTATCTTACAGAAGAATTCTGTCAGGAGGTGGGAAAAGTGACTGTTATTCCAACGCAAATGGGCCGGGAACTGGGGATTTATACGGAAGTACGGACATATTTAACGAATTCATATCTTGCTGTCCTATACAACCGCAATGCGCAGGAATTTCTTGTGCAAAATCTTGAAGCGATTGTAAATGGCGAAATTCTTGCTTAAAGAAAAAATCAGCTCAGTTATTTCTTTTGCCTGTTATGAAGGTCATATCAAGGGGATTTCCCCCGAAAAATTCAAATGATTAACAATATCGATCCAGGGCTGGATGGAACCGCATTTGTTTATTGAACCCGTATTCTTTTCTGCAAAACATCCGAGACCCTGTTTCGTTCTAAAATAACAAGGAGAATCGTGTATATGAAATATGGAAACGGAAGACTTATCTATGATGGTGTTCGGGAGACGTTTAACGGAAAAATTGAATTCATGGAAGAAATACTGCAAACCGGGAAGGGGCAGGAAGAAATAGCAAGACTGTTGGTGCATGATGAAAAGCTCAGAAAAAAATTAAGATGCCTTAAAACTCCGCTGAGCAAGGGTACAATGCTTCGGTTTGAATTGGGAGAAAAAGATCTGGAGACATTATTCGATGCGCTATGTCACAATCGATTTACGGAATGCCTGAATAACAGCGATGAAATGACACAGATATATGGGAGACCGCTGCTAAACGGCGAGCAAAAGATTAACTTGGATATTACCGGTTTTGTTTTGCATGCTATTGTAATGAATGAAATATGCAGAGAGAAAATGGAGAAGACTGTCACAGAACGGGAAGTGTATTATGATTACTGGGAAACTTCAGATTATCATTATCCCGAGTTTGAAACCTGTGTTCCGGCAGAGTATATCTGGGATCTCAGACTGCTGGTGGGTATTGTGGAGAAACTACGAAAGGAAGAATTTGGAGGGAAGACTTATCGGCTGTTTATGGAGATCATTTACGCCGGGTACAGATATCTTATGCGATTGGTTAAAGGAAAGGAATGTATATCCGGGAAAGTAGTAAAAGAGCTTATAAAAGAAGAATGGCTGGAAAAGAACAATGTATTTCCTCTGTTGTGCCGGGTTATGCTTTTGCTGGTGATTGCGGATGATGTACAGGTCCCTGTCATCTGGGATTACGATATGATACTGATTTTGCGGTTTTATGAAATGTTTTCGGAGTTAAAAAAGGCAGAGGATGAGGAGAAGACGCAGAAATCAGTTGCCCTGCCTCCGGAACAGGTGGAATTATTGGCGAATTTTGATGAAAAATACAAGACCCATAATTCGCTGACCGAATTTTCTGTAAGTCCTGTGGAAAACGCAGAAGGCCATATCTTGTTTGGTGTGATGGGTATGTTTGGCCTCAATCCGAGAAAATTTGAAGAATATGCGTTATCGGAAGGGGAGTGTTCCAGGCTTCTTGGACAGTGCGGCAGATGGGATGCGAAAAAATATGGTTATATGATGATCATTGCACATTTGTGTAAGTATATTCATCATCTGGAACAAAAGTATGTGGTAATTTCAAAAGACAGCCAGCGATTTTCGGCTTGGAAAGCAAAGCAGGAACAACAGATCAGAAAGCTCCAAAAACAACCGGAAAGATCGGAAGAAAAAATACAGGAGAGGACACAGAAGACGGGTGCTCTCCGAACCTATGTATATTTGCTGGGTAAGGAAGGGGAGAATCTTCATACAGATTTTAATCGGAGGGATTATCATGATTCCGGTAATTGACAAAAGTGCAACAGGAATAAATTTAAGAAAGATTATGGACCGGCGCAGTATCACGGTGAAGGATGTTCAGCGGTATCTGGGGCTTGGCAGTGTACAGAGTATTTATCATTGGTTAAATGGAATCAGCATGCCAACGATTGATAACCTTTATGCGCTCAGTGAGCTGTTCCAGCTGACGGTTGATGAACTGGTGTGTGGGAACAGGGAAAATAGTACCGCGGCGGAGATGGACAGTAATTGATCGGGCAGAGAACTATAAAAACGACACGTTCTTCTGAAAAACGTGCCTTTCGGCCAGACAGAATTATTGTTACAATATTGGTGAAAACAAAAAAGCGTTCTTGCATATTTGGAAGGGGCATGAGAGTAAAATGGAAAGCCGTGCAATATCTCGACAACATAGAGTTTCGGTTGACAGGCTGTGCTATTTTTTCCTGATCTTCCTGGCCGGCTGTTTTGTGGGCTGGATCTATGAAGAAATTTTCTATTGGGTCACCGAAGGACTGCTTCGAAACCGAGGCATTCTGGGGCTGGTGTTTCATTATTTGCTTGAGCCGATGGGCGAAAAGCTGTACCGCAGGATTCCGGATAGCGTAATTCACATCGTTTGCCTTATTCTGATTGCGTTGTTTATCGCAGATTGCATTCTGAGCTTTCTGTTCCGGACGCCAATTACTTACTGATACATATGGAGGCCTGCTAATATGAAAAAGATATCCATTTCTTATTCCGTATGCAGACCCTGGCCGGGGGCGTGATGACCGCCTGCGGTATCGGGATGGCAGTGCTTGGGGGTCTGGCTATTGGTGGAATTTTCTGGGCAGCAGCGGCTTCCTGGCTTACATCATCGGTTTAATTCTGTACTTGAAGATGATATGAAAGAAGCAATTGAAGATTTGTTAGCTAAGAAAATGCAGATGTCAGAGTCTGATAAAGCACCGAAGATAGAGAAAATAAATCAATATATTGAAAAGAATCTTGCTCATTATAAGTCTCTTTTAGAAGAAATGAAAGACGATAGAAAATCAGATTGGGAGCCACTTGAGAATGTTTTCATAGAGTTAGTGAAGTAACAGCGAGGTGGTTAATAACAGACATGTCAAAGGCGATGCGCTGTATATAATCACAGGATAAAAACGCAATATGCACCGCTCCGGTGTGTTAGAGCTGGTAGATAGCCCAGCCGTCTGAGTCGAAAGACTCAGGTAAGTAACCTTCCCCTCCGGGTTGTCCGTTCCTGTAATCATCATATTTTTATGGAGGGTTTCGTTATGGACAGAAACTATGGAAAGCTGACAGTATATTTCGAAAATCAATTCTGGGTTAGTGTATTCGAGCGTATTGAAAATGGAAAACTCTCGGTTTGCAAGGTTACTTTCGGTTCTGAACCGAAGGACTATGAAGTCAGGGAGTATGTCTTGAAAAACTACTATCAGCTAAAGTTCAGTCCGGCTGTTGATGTGGTTGTAAAGAAAGAAGCGACGAATCCAAAACGGGTACAGCGGGAAGCAAGGAAACAAGCTGCCACTACCGGTATTGGAACAAAATCGCAACAGGCTTTACAGATGCAAAGGGAAGAAAACAAATTGGAGCGAAAATCTGTCAGCCGTGAACAGCGGGAAGCAGAGAAGCAGCGTCAATTTGACCTGAAACAGCTACAGAAAAGGGAGAAGCATAAGGGGCATTATTGCTCCTTGCTTCCCAATAGCACGAATTCAGAAGAAAAAATTAGATTACATCTCTATAATGGAATCCAGTAAAGGAGAGATGTAATTATGGATACAAGAGAAATCAAGGAAAACAAACTTAAAACAATTCTTCAGTTTTCCGTTCCAAGCATCATAGCAATGCTTTTGCAAACGGCAATCACAATCACCGATGGCTATTTCACCGGCAACTATGTGGGTGAAAATGCACTGGCGGCGATTAACCTTGGATTGCCGATTCTGTATTTTTACCTGGGTGTGGGT
>JALENY010000017.1 GCA_022767285.1 Lachnospiraceae bacterium
CATTATCAGGCACGATTGCGAGAGCAACGTTCGTTCGTCCGGTGTGGAGAGATGGCTGAGTTTGGTCTAAGGCGCACGACTGGAAATCGTGTATACGGGGAACCGTATCAAGGGTTCGAATCCCTTTCTCTCCGCCAGAAAAGAACCCACATTTGTCTACGACAAGTGTGGGTTCTTTTCAACGAAATAAATCCCTAACGGGATTTGTCGAATACACTTCATGCGTGAAATATTGCTTCGCAATGTGAAATGCGCTGCGGCGCGTGGGAGTATTTATTTCATTTCACTTGATGCGACAGCATCAAATTTCACAATGACTGCAGGTCATTATTTCACATCCTAAAGATATTTCACTATAACTCTACGAACGATTATGGTATAATTTATTTAAGAAAGGCGGTGTTAATATGGCTGAATCTAAACTTAGAGACCTTTCAACAGACTTTGCTGTTAAGATCATCAAACTCTGTGAAACTATAAAAGGACATTATTCCCTTGTAAATCAACTGGAGCGTTCTGCCACTTCTATTGGTGCCAATATTCACGAAGCTAACTATGCTCACGGCAAGCCTGATTTTATTGCCAAATTACAAATCGCCTTGAAGGAATGCTATGAAACGGAATATTGGTTAGAGCTATTTATAAAATCTGATATTCTGAATCGAGAAACCGCTGTTGATCTTTACAATCAATGCGGTACGATTCGCCGTATTTTGATCGCTTCCATCAACACCGCAAAGGAGAACGGGAAATGAAGAATTGGTCAAGAATTAAAGAGTCGTATGATGGCGGCTTTGCCGAAATGTATTTGGATTTATATAAATTCGAATATGGCTTTGTAATCAAAGGAACATCTTATCACTATAATGCAGGCGCAGAAAAATTGCTTTGTGAGATTTCAATTCCCACAGCGTTTAATACCACAAAAGGAATACTGCACTTTATCCGTCTATGTCTCAGAATACTGTTTTACCAGTTCTCCGATTCGGGAAGAAATCTTCGATCGATAAGAATCTTTTCGATAGCCAATGCCAAGTGTGTAATTGGCAACCTCATATTTTAAAGGAATGGTATATACATTGGAAGGTGTTCGGTCCTGACCGGTTGTATTCAGAAAGAACTTCGGATAGAAGGCGATTCCGCAGTCGCTGGAACACAAATTCAGAAGCGCATTCATATTATCTGTGGCGATTTTGCACTCCGGATCGATTTTTTCAGACAGTAATATGGTTTCGATTTTGGCGCGAATGGAATTTCCCGTGTTATTCAGCAAAAACGGGCAGTCTGCGATTTCCGGCAGAATGCAGCCCGTATCGTACAGTTTCGCCAGGACAGTGTCGGCATCTTTGCCGAAGTGCTCATCGAGAAAGCCTCTGGAGACCAGCATACAGATTTGATCTTCACATAGCGGAATGCCCATGATTCTGTCGTCAGAAAAGGGAAGCTGCTCTATGATCAGATCGACTGTACCCTGAATCAGTTTTTTCTGCAATTCTTCGTATGTCCCTTCCGTGACACGAAAACTAACGGAGGGAAATTCCTTCTGCAGAACGGGAAGGATTTGGGGAAGAATCAACTCTCCGCGGGTATGGGAAATACCAAATCGATATATGCCGTTCTGACGATTGCTCATGTCATTAATATGCCGACACATCTCCCGATAGGAAAACATGATGGAACGGGCATATTCCTGAAAGACTCTGCCGGATTCGGTAAGCTTCAGAGGGATGGTCCGCAGAAACAGTTTTGTATTCAGCTCTTTTTCAATGGATTGGATATGCATGCTCAGAGACTGTTGGGAAATATATAAGCGCTTCGCTGCTTTTGTAAAATTCTGCTCATCGGCAACAACCAGAAAATAGTGGAATTGAGTCAGTGTAATCATTAACAGTATCTCCTTTGGAGGAAAATTTCGGTAACAATCATGTTTTTTTATTATTTTACCCAATTATCTGTCATATTACAATAAAAATATTGTAATATGACAATGAAATAATTGTTTGACTTGTGGGTTCAGGAAGATTATTGTTATTATTAGATTGGAAATGTACAAGGATGTATAGTCTGAATGCTATACATCTTTTTTTCGTATGGGGAACTTTTATATTTTAAGGAGAATGCCTTATGACGAATTATCCGAGAATCATGCCTGCGGGCGACTGTGCTGTTGTGGTAGAATTTTCGAATGAAATTAATGAAAAGATCAATAATATCATTAAGAATTATGTGAATAATCTGAAAGAAAAGAAAATAAACGGGATCAACGAAATTGTGCCCACATTCCGTTCCGTGCTGGTTCAGTATGATCCGAGGTTCGTGCAGTATGAAACTCTGTTGGATGTACTGAGAGAAGTGCTGGATATGCCGAGAAAAGAGGAAGAGCAGACCAGAAGGATCGTTGAAATACCGGTTTGCTACGAAGGTGAGTATGCACCGGACATTGAATATGTGGCAGAACATGCGGGATTGTCCGTAAACGAAGTAATACAGATACATTCATCAAAAGAATATCTCATCTATATGCTGGGATTTCAGCCGGGCTTTCCTTACCTGGGCGGACTGGATGAACGGCTTTTTACCCCAAGACTTGCGGTGCCGCGAATCAAACTGCGGGCCGGTTCGGTAGGAATCGGCGGGGAACAGACGGGTCTGTATCCGCTGGAATCTCCCGGTGGCTGGCAGCTGATCGGAACAACCCCGGTAAAAGCCTACAATCCGAAAAAGGAAAATCCTATTCCCTATGAAGCGGGAGACTATATAAAATTCACACCGATTTCCCTAGAGGAATTTAAGGAAATCGAAGAACTGGAAAAGAAGGAACAGTATGTGTTCCGCATTTACCAGGAACAGGAAAGCAGATAAGAACAAAAACGGAGATGCGGGAAAATGGGAGTTTTGTTTTTAAAAGGCGGTTTGTTTACAACCGTGCAGGATATGGGAAGAAACGGATATCAGAAGTCCGGATTTCATGTTTCCGGTGTGATGGATAAGCGATCGTTTATGATCGCAAATCTTTTGGTGGACAATCCGGAAAACGAAGCGGTACTGGAATTTACAATGATCGGTCCGACGCTCAAGTTTACTTCGGATACGATCATCTCCATAACAGGAGGGGATTTCTGCCCGAAGATCAACGGAAAAGAAGCACCCATGTATACGGCAATCTATGTTCATAAAGATGATGTTCTGGAATTTCAGTATGCAAGAGAGGGCAACTGGGGATATGTGGCATTTTCCAGCCGTCTGGATATTCCCATGATGATGGGGAGCAGATCTACGGATACCAAATGCAGAATCGGCGGATACCACGGAAGAAAAATGGAAAAAGGTGATCATATCTGGTTTCGGGCAAAGAGAAGGTATTTATCTTCTTTTCTGTCGAGATCGATCCCCCGGGAGCATTTTGAGGAACAGCTGGTGAAAATCCGGGTGGTGATGGGTCCCCAGGATGATTATTTCGCAGCGGAGGGAATTCAGACTTTTCTGGAAGAGGAATTTATGGTGACCAGTGACTGTGACCGGATGGGATATCGGCTGGACGGACCGTATATCGCTCATAATGACAGAGGAGCCGATATTATTTCGGATGGGATCGCACTGGGTTCCGTACAGGTGCCCTCAAACGGACGTCCCATAGTCATGCTTTCCGACCGGCAGACAACCGGGGGATACACCAAGATCGCCACGATCATCAGTGTGGATATCCCGAAATTGGTACAGTGCAAGGAACAGACAAAAATCAGATTTGAAAAAATCAGTGTTGCAAAAGCGCAGCAGCTTTACTTGAAAGAACTGGATGAATATGATGTGATTCGCAGAAAAATACACCATCCCTGCAGGGAAGTATTAGACCCGAGACAATCAGCAAAAAGAATTGCAGCCTTATTTAAAGATTAACACAAGGAGTAATGAGAAATGAATTTAAAAGAGATAAAAGAGTTAATTGAGATAGTGGAAGCATCTTCCTTGAGCGAATTCAGTTTAAAAGAAGGAAATCTGGAAGTCAGTATGAAACGAAATGCGGTTGTGTCGGATGCAGCGAGGCTGGTTGTCAGTGAAACGAATAGAGAAGTGCCGGTAGAGGAGCCGGAAGCAGAAGAAGATACGTATATTATGTCTCCCATGGTTGGGACATTTTACAATTCCCCATCTCCGGATGCGGTTTCTTATGTAAATGTTGGCGATACGGTGAGAAAGGGACAGACTCTGTGTATCATTGAAGCTATGAAACTGATGAACGAAATCGAATGTGAATATGATGCGGAGATTGTCTCCGTAATGGTCAGCAATGAACAGAAAGTTGAGTATGGTCAGCCGTTATTTAAAGTGCGAAAGATTTAAGTAAACGGGAGGATGAAGGGAACCATGTATGAAAAAGTTTTGATCGCCAATCGTGGCGAGATTGCGGTTCGTATTATTCGGGCGTGCAGAAATATGGGCATTCGTTCTGTGGCGGTTTACTCAAAGGAGGACAAAGATGCACTGCACGTAAAGCTGGCGGATCAGCGTGTCTGTATCGGAGAGGGGCCGGTTAAGAATAGTTATCTGAATATGGAACGGATCATTCAGGCTGCCATAAATGTAAAAGCAGATGCAATTCATCCCGGTTTTGGCTTTTTGTCAGAAAACAGTGAGTTTGCGAGAAAATGCGAACAGTGCGGTATTGATTTTATTGGTCCTTCCGCAGAATTGATCGATCAGATGGGAAATAAATCTCAGGCAAGAACCACCATGATGGATGCCGGTGTACCGGTGGTTCCCGGAACAAAAAAACCGGTACATGATGTGGAAGAAGCGAAAAAAGAAGCACAGATGATCGGCTATCCCATCATGATCAAGGCATCTTCCGGCGGCGGTGGAAAAGGTATGCGTGTTGCCATGATGGAGGCGGAATTTGAGCATCAGTTCAATATGGCTCAGAGGGAATCGGTCAGCGCATTTTCTGATGATACCATGTATCTGGAACGGTTTATTGAGGAACCGCGTCATGTGGAAGTCCAGATCATCGGAGACAAACAGGGAAATGTGGTGTCTCTGGGTGACCGTGACTGTTCTGTTCAGCGAAACCATCAGAAGATGATTGAAGAATCACCGTCTCCGGCTATCGACGAAGAGACCAGAAAGAAAATGTATGAGATGGCTGTTCTGGCGGCAAAGACGGTAGGTTATTACAGTGCCGGTACCATAGAGTTTATCGTATCAAAGACCGGTCAGTTCTATTTTATGGAAATGAATACCAGAATTCAGGTGGAACATCCGGTGACGGAGATGGTGACAGGCATCGATCTGATCGAAAGTATGATCGAGATCAGTATGGGGATGGCGCTTCCTTTTACTCAGGACGATATCAGACTTGCAGGCCATGCGATCGAGTGCCGGATCAATGCGGAAATACCGGAAAAGAATTTTCGTCCAAGTCCCGGCAAAATCACACACATTCATCTGCCGGGCGGCAACGGAGTGCGTGTGGATACGGCAATTTACGACGGATATGTGGTTCCGCCGGATTATGATTCCATGATCGCAAAAGTGATCGTGCACGGAAAAGACAGAGAATCAGCCATCCGTAAAATGCTGACGGCGCTGGACGAAATGGTGATTTTGGGAATTTCCACGAATATAAATTTTCAGTATCTGATTTTTAAAAATCCGGTATTCTGCGAGGGAAAAGCCCATACGGGATTTATTGATACTCTGCTGAACTATACGGAATGAAGCAGAGCGAATTTAAAAAGTAAAAGCACACAGCTGGAAAACCGGAAGAACAACATAAACAGAAGAAGGGAAGGAATGATATGGATCTGAAACATGCATTGCCTGCAGATGTCAGGAAAATGATACGAGAAGGGAAAATCTCAACACCCACATCAGGAATGTGTGCGGGTTACGCGCAGGCAAATCTTGCCATTCTGCCGAAAGAACTGGCTTATGATTTCCTGCTGTTTACTCAGAGAAACCCAAAACCCTGCCCCATCCTGGAAGTCAGCGATGCGGGAAGCCGATATCTGAAGTATATTGCCGATGACTGTGATATCGCTAAGGATTTCCCCAAATATCGTATTTATGAAAAAGGCGTGATGACTGGTGAATATACCAGTGTGGAAGAATTCTGGCGTGATGATCTGGTGAGTTTCCTGATCGGATGCAGTTTTTCTTTTGAATCGGAGCTGATCGATGCCGGTATCGAGATCCGGCACAACACCGAAGGCTGTAATGTGCCCATGTATATAACAAACATAGAGACAGTACCGGCAGGTATGTTCCACGGCCCTATGACTGTCAGTATGCGGCCGATCCCTTATGACCAGGTGGTACGAGCGGTTCAGGTGTCCGGCACCATGCCGCGGGTACATGGCGCACCCATCCATATCGGAGATCCGGCTGCCATCGGTATCAAAGACATCAGCAAACCGGATTTTGGTGATCCGGTAACCATAAAACCGGGCGAAGTTCCCGTATTTTGGCCATGTGGGGTGACGCCGCAGTCGGTATTGATGAACGTCAAACCTGATTTTGTTATCACGCATGCTCCGGGTCATATGCTGATCACGGATGTTAAAAATTCTGAACTGAAAAATGCGTAAAAGTTCGGATTATTGGAATGCTGAATATATGCGGGAAAGTTTTTCCTGATATGCCTGCAGAGGGCGGCAGAATGCCCGGGCAGGCAGAAAAATAATTTGCAGAATATTGGTGAAGAAAGATGAAATGTGTTGATTTAAACTGTGATCTGGGCGAAAGTTTCGGAAATTATAAAATAGGGATGGATGAGGAAGTGATTCCGCTGATTACTTCGGCCAATGTGGCCTGCGGATATCATGCATCGGATCCGGTAGTCATGATGAAAACCATTCAAATGGCTGCGGAAAACGGTATAGGGATCGGGGCTCATCCTGGATTTCCGGATCTGATGGGATTCGGAAGAAGAAATATGAATATCAGTACAAAAGAGGCATATGCCTATGTGATGTATCAGCTGGGCGCATTAGATGCCTTTTGCAAAAAATACGGTGTAAAAATGCAGCATGTAAAACCCCACGGCGCTTTGTACAATATGGCCGGAAAAGATTATTCCCTGGCCAGGGCTGTCTGCGAGGCGGTATACGATTTTGACCATGATCTGATCCTGCTGGGATTGACCGGAAGTGAATTGATCCATGCTTCCGAAGCAGTTGGTCTTAAGCATGCCAATGAATTTTTTGCGGACAGAGCTTATGAAGAAGACGGATCCCTGGTTGCAAGAAGCAAGGCTGGCTCCATGATTACGGACGAGGCAGAAGCTCTTGAACGGGTCATCAAAGTAGTAAAAGAAGGTACCGTGACAAGCATTACCGGAAAAGAGATTTCCCTGGACATTAATTCCATCTGTGTACATGGAGACGGGGAAAAAGCACTGGCGTTTGTAAAGCTGATCGGTGAACGTCTCAGAAAAGAGAATATATCCGTCCAAGCCTTACATAAATTTATTTAAAGCATAAGAAAATGCAGGAGGAGGGCTTATGAAGAAATTCGTAGAAAAACTCAAAAATATTGGTCCAGGCGCTTTGGTTGCAGCTGCCTTTATCGGACCGGGAACGGTAACAACCTGTACAAAATCAGGTGCAAACAGTGGCTATACCTTATTGTGGGCTATGCTGTTTTCAACCATCGCAACCATCGTGTTCCAGGAGATGGCAGCAAGACTTGGTATTGTTACACAAAAAGGGCTGGGCGAAAACATCCGCGAACGAATTGTCAATCCGATATTAAAAACAATAGCGATCATTATTGTAATTATCGCAATTTTTGTTGGTAACTGTGCTTATGAGACCGGAAATATCACCGGAGGTATTCTGGGACTGCAGGTTATGTTACCGACGATTCCTACCTGGGTCGTGGTCGTTGTAGTTTCACTTCTTGCCATATTCCTGCTCTGGAGCGGCAACTATAAGAGAATAGAGAAAGTTTTGACGGCGATTGTAATTATCATGTCTGTTGTGTTTATAGTTACAGCGATTGCATCTTCTCCTGACTGGGGTGCAGTGATCAAGGGACTTTTTGTTCCGTCCATGGGTGAAAATGACCTGATGACGGTCGTTGGACTGATCGGAACCACTGTTGTTCCCTACAACTTGTTCCTTCATGCATCCTCCTCTTCTGAAAGATGGAAGAGCGGAAAAAAAGAAGATATTGTCAATGCGCGTATTGATACCGCACTCTCAATCGGTTTAGGCGGTCTGGTATCCATGGCAATTATCATTGCCGCTTCCGCAAACTTATACGGAACAGGCGCTGAGATTGCAAACGGCGCGGATATGGCAAAAGCGGTTGAACCGATTCTCGGCTCATGGGCAAAATATTTTATTGCGATCGGTCTTCTGGCAGCCGGATTTACTTCAGCGATCACAGCTCCTCTGGCAGCTGCTTTTGCTACAACCGGAGCCCTTGGCATGGGAAAAGATATGAAGTCCATGAAATTCAAAGGTGTATGGCTTGCTGTTATTTTAGTTGGAGCGGTTATTGCCATCGCACTCGGAAGCAGCCCAACCGAACTGATTCTTGTGGCTCAGGCTGCAAATGCAATTATTCTTCCGCTGATCGCATTCTTCGTAATTTACTGTGTAAATTCGAAGAGTATGAAAGAATTCAAAAACGGCATTTTCAGTAATGTACTCGGTGTTGTGATCATCATTGTTTGCTGCTTCATCTGTTATCGGAACTTCTCAAGCTTCCTGACCTCTCTGGCAGCTCTGATTGGATAATAAACGGATGGATGTGTAAAATAAGATGACAAAAGAAATTCTATTTATATTGATTTTGATTGTATCAAACATTATACAGACAATCACCGGTTTTGCCGGCGGCCCTCTTGCGATGCCGCCGGCAATCGCTCTGCTGGGGATTTCGGATGCCAAAGCAGCCATAACTCTGATTTTCTGGTTTTCTACCCTGATTGTGACATTTCAGAATCTGAAATATATCAATTGGAAAAAACTGGGGATCATACTGTTTTTTATGGCAATTGGTGTAGTTTTCGGGCTGTGGATCTACGATTACTGCCCGGTGCAGTATCTGATGCTTTTGTATGGAATCGTGGTTGTGCTGATCGGACTGAAAAAACTGCTGATAAAACAGACAAGAGAGCTTCCGGTTCCGGTTACCTATCTGGCTCTTTTTGCCGCAGGAGCCATGCAGGCCATGTTCACTTCCGGCGGCCCGTTTCTGGTAATATATGCGACAGCGGCCATGAAAGACAAAAAAGAGTTCCGTGCAACAGTGTCCTCTATCTGGACTGTGCTGAATATTTTCCTGTGTTTTCAGATGTACCGCCGCGGAATGTATACACCTTATGTGAATCGCCTTGTGCTGCTCACTATGATTCCGGTCTTTGGTGCTATTTTTGTGGGAAATAAAATCAGCAAAAAGCTGAATCAGGCAGCGTTTTTGAAATTGGTGTACATATTGCTGATGATTTCGGGAGGTATCCTTATTGTAAATTATTTTACGGCTTAATTTTATGCGATGAGGGAAAGCAGCCGTCCTGCGATTTTGATGGAATCGCAGGACGGCTGCTTTTCCGGATTGAGTACAAACCCATGGATACAGCACATATGCCTGCATTATCGCAGGGCGTAAGGCGTGCGTCCGATACATTTAATTTGAAGGAGTAGTGGAAGGTGCGGATTGACGAAAAACGGATGACACGATAAAATAGAGATGCATGTTAATAATTTATGAGATAAAAAAAGTAAAGTCCATATCCCACATGAATGAGGTATTGGTGAAAAAGAGAATATACATCCGCTGATCCGCTTCAGGAATCAGCGGGGTATGCTGCGACCGGATGATTGCAGAATCAAGTGGATAAAATAATGAAAGACGATAAGGAGGATATATCGATGATAATCGATTTTCATACACATATATTTCCGGACAAAGTAGCCCCGAAAGCCATTGCCAAACTGGCTGACTGCATACATATGGAACCAACTCACAATGGTACTTACGACGGTCTGCTTCGTTCCACTGAGAATGCAGGGATCGACATCAGTGTCGTTCTGCCGGTGGTGACCGCTCCCCATCAGTTTGACTCGGTGATACGCTTTGCCGAGCAGGTTAATGAAAAATTCTATCAAAATGGAAAGCGCGGACTCTTTTCTCTGGCCGGAATCCATCCGGATTCCGATAACTATGCGGATCAGCTGAAACTGATAAAATCCTTAGGCTTTCCCGGACTTAAAATTCATCCGGATTACCAGGGCAGAGAATTTAACGACATCCGGTACAAACGGATTCTGGATAAAGCATCTGAGCTTGGGCTCTTTGTACTGACCCATGCCGGATTTGATGTATACTCTCCGGACAAGATCCACTGTACTGTGGCAATGATCATGGAAGTTCTGGAAGATGTGGCTCCTGAACGACTGGTATTAGCTCATATGGGGAATAATATGTTCTATGATTCTGTGGAAGCCATGCTGCTGGGAGAAAAAGTATATATTGACACTTCTTATTCTATTGCCCATGTGGCGCCTGAGCGCCTGCTCCGGATGATCCGGAAGCATGGTGCCGACAAAGTATTGTTTGCCTCCGATGCACCCTGGTCTGACCAGAAGAAGGATGTGGAGATATTGAAAAGCCTTGGCTTAAATGACAATGAATTTGCCCGGATATGCCACGAAAATGCACTGAAATTGTTGGATTTATAATAGCGGAACCTCATTCCCGGGATACGCAGGCTGCCAGGTATCACATTTTGAATCAAGACAGAGCCGGTCCATGGGAATGATGATAAATAACAGGAGAAGATGATGAAAACTCTACTTCCATATCTCAGACAGTATAAAAAGGAAACCATACTTGCTCCGCTGTTCAAACTGCTGGAAGCTTCATTTGAATTGCTGGTGCCTCTCGTTATGGCAAAAATTATCGATGTGGGTATTGCGAACCGTGACAAAAAATATGTTATGCTTATGTGCCTTTTGATGGTGAGTCTGGGCGTTGTGGGCATGATCTGTTCCTTTACCGCACAGTTCTTTTCTGCTAAGGCAGCAGTGGGCGTATCCACAAAATTGCGTCACGCGCTGTTTGCTCATATTCAGAGTTTTTCTTTCACGGAGCTGGATACCATGGGAACCTCCACATTGATCACACGTATGACCAGCGATGTGAATCAGGTGCAGAATGGCGTGAATATGACTCTGCGCCTGTTTCTGCGTTCCCCCTGCGTGGTGTTCGGAGCCATGATCATGGCTTTTACCATTGATTTTAAGTCGGCACTTGTTTTTGTGGGCACCATTCCGCTTTTGTCACTGGTGGTATTTGGAATTATGGCAATCACGATGCCGCTGTATAAAAAGGCTCAGTCCGGTCTGGACCGGGTCCTGAGTGTGACCAGAGAAAATCTGACTGGTGTGCGGGTTATCCGGGCTTTTAACAAAGAGCCGGAAGAGAGGATCCGTTTTGAGGAGAACAATCGGGCGCTGACTGTCATGCAGAAAAAAGTAGGAAAAATTTCCGGCCTGATGAATCCCATTACCTACGTGATCGTAAATGCAGCTACCGTTCTTCTGATCTGGCAGGGGGCTTTTCGTGTAGATACGGGAGTTATCACCCAGGGTGAGCTGATCGCTCTGGTCAACTATATGTCTCAGATACTGGTGGAACTGGTCAAACTGGCAAATCTGATCGTGACGATCACCAAGGCGCTGGCATCGGCAAATCGTGTGGACAGCATCATGGAACTTGAGACCAGTATGCCGGATACGGCAGCAGCGGAAAGCCGAAAAGAAGATACTATAGTTATTGAGACAGACCCGCTGGAAAAACGGACGGGAAATCAGCAAAACAATGCACCTGCGGATGAAGCAGTCCGGTTTGATCATGTGAGCCTGACATACAAAAATGCCGGAGAGGAGTCCCTGACGGATATCGATTTCTCTGTAAAAAGAGGCGAAACCATTGGTATTATCGGCGGAACCGGATCCGGAAAATCTTCTTTAGTCAATCTGATTCCCCGCTTTTACGATGCCACAAACGGGCGGGTGATTATCAATGGAGTGGATGTTAAGGATTATCCGCTGCATAGCCTGCGGGATAAAGTAGGAGTGGTTCTGCAGAAAGCTACTCTTTTTAAAGGTACCATCCGGGAAAATCTGCTGTGGGGCAATAAGAACGCTTCGGATGAACTTTTGAACGAAGCCCTGGAAATTTCTCAGGCAAAAGAGTTTGTGGAGAAAAAAGAAGACGGATTAATGACCCAGGTGGCTCAGGGAGGAAAGAATCTGTCCGGCGGCCAGCGGCAGCGTCTCACCATAGCCCGTGCCCTTGTGAAAAAACCGGATATCCTGATTCTGGATGACAGCGCATCGGCATTGGATTTTGCCACGGATGCAAAGTTGCGCAAAGCCATCCGTGAAATGGATGGGAATATGACGGTGTTTATTGTGTCCCAGCGAACCTCATCGATCATGTACGCGGACCGCATCGTTGTGTTGGATGACGGAAAAGTGGCCGGTATGGGAACCCACGGGGAACTGCTGAAAACCTGTGCGGTTTACCAGGAAATCTATCAGTCACAATTTAAAAAGGCAAAGGAGGCGTGACCATGGAGAAGAACAAAAAGCAGAAACAAAAAGCGACCATGGGCAAAGTACTCTGTGCAATTCGTCCCTACTGGCCATTTGTGCTTTTGTCTATATTGGCCGCAGCTGTGACGGTGATCGGAACTCTTTATGTACCGATTGTCATCGGCGATGCGCTTGACTATATCATTGCCCGGGGACAGGTGGATTTTGCCTATGTGAGCCGCAAACTGATAACGATTGTCGTTGTGGTGCTGATCACGGCGCTGTCTCAGTGGATTATGAATACCAGCAACAATCGGATTGCCTACAATACCGTTCGTGATATCCGAAACCAGGCATTTCAGAAAATCGAAATCCTTCCGCTGAAATACATCGATTCCCATTCCTATGGCGAAATCGTCAGCCGTGTCATCGCGGATGTGGATCAGTTTTCCGACGGCCTGCTGATGGGATTTACGCAGTTTTTTACCGGTGTTCTGACGATTGTGGGAACCCTTGGGTTTATGCTGGTAAATAATGTTGCGATCACTCTTGTGGTGGTACTGGTTACACCGCTTTCCTTTTTTGTGGCCGGATTTATCGCGAAGAAAACATATATCATGTTTAAAAAACAGTCGGAGACGAGAGGAGAACAGACTGCACTCATTGAGGAAATGATCGGAAACCAGAAGGTAGTTCAGGCATTTAATTATGAGGACGATGCGCTGGAACGATTTGACGAAATCAACGAGAAACTGGCGGATTGCTCCTTGAAGGCCGTATTCTTTTCCTCTCTGACGAATCCGTCTACGAGATTTGTAAACAGTCTGGCTTATACCGGTGTGGGTCTGGTGGGAGCTCTTTCTGTGATCGGAGGAAGGCTTACGGTTGGGCAGCTGTCCTGTTTCCTCAGCTATGCCAATCAGTATACAAAACCCTTTAATGAAATTTCCGGTGTGGTGACGGAACTGCAGAACGCACTGGCCTGTGCAGCGCGGATTTTCGAGCTGATTGAGGAAGAACCCCAGGTTCCGGAACCGGAACATGCAATAATACTGGAACATCCGGAGGGAAATGTCAACCTGACCCACGTATATTTTTCCTATTCTCCTGAGACAAAATTGGTTCAGGACTTTAACCTTGCAGTAAAACCGGGACAGCGTGTTGCCATTGTTGGTCCAACAGGCTGCGGAAAAACAACGATCATTAATCTGCTGATGCGTTTTTATGATGTGGATAAGGGCAGTATTTCTGTGGATGGTTTGGATATCCGGGAAGTAACGAGAAGGAGCCTTCGCGGTTCCTACGGAATGGTTCTTCAGGAGACCTGGCTGAAAACCGGCACGATCCGTGACAATATCATCATGGGTAAACCGAATGCCACGGAGGAGGAAATTGTGGCTGCAGCAAAGGCATCCCATGCGCACAGTTTTATCAAGCGTCTGCCCAAGGGCTACGATACGGTCATCACCGAAGAGGGAGGCGGTCTCTCTCAGGGCCAAAAACAGCTTCTTTGCATCACCCGGGTCATGCTGTGCCTGCCTCCTATGCTGATTCTTGATGAGGCGACGTCTTCCATTGATACCCGAACGGAAATGCATATTCAGGAGGCTTTTGCAAGAATGATGAAGGGGAGGACCAGTTTTATTGTTGCGCATCGGCTGTCTACGATTCAGGAAGCGGATGTGATTCTGGTCATGAACAACGGAAATATCATCGAGCAGGGAAATCACAGGGAACTTCTGGAGAAAAATGGATTTTATGCGAATTTGTATAACAGTCAGTTCATGCAGTAGCATAGTTTTCATAAACAAGCAAAAAACTGCTTCAAATCCTGGATTTGAAGCAGTTTTTTTGATTATCGCTATATCATTTTTGATTTTGCCTGATCATTTGATTTATTGATCGGAATCTGCCGACTCTTCTTTCTTCAGTTCTTCAGTGACAGGTACCACTGGTTTATCCGATTTTTCATTTGCAATGACGGACTCGATTTCTTCTTTATCCATCTTTTCCGGTACGTATTTCGGCTCTACGATGGGACGGCGCTCACCACTGTAGCCTTTTCGGTTATTCCATTCACCACGGCGTTTTGCTGCTTTTTCCAGTGCCCGTTCTTCAATGCGCCGGTTGCGGCGATTGATTCGTATGGTAACGATCGTGTAGCGGATGATCCGGATAATGAACAGTATGATCAGCGTAGCTGCACACAGACACAGCAGCGGTTTTCGTTGGGTTACGAAAGCAAGGCATCCTATGGCTATGACAGCCAGAATAAAAAATGTTCGGAGCGTGTTGACCACCTTATTTGAAAAGAATAAAACAAAAATGAAAATGACAGCAGCGATACATGCTGTAATAAGATGCTCAGTAAACAGATATTTTACGTATTCAGGCATGGATTTCAGTAAGTTAAAAAGTTCCAGCATAATTATTTACCTCCCTATTTAGCACTATCCTACCATAAAACCCTTTAAAAATCCAGAAAAATATGATATGATACCAAAAAGTGCGTAACAATCCGCAGGTATCATAGGATAATACCTTAGTATATCGTCCGAATGGCCTGAAATAAGAATGCCTTTTTAGTTTTTTGTGAGGAGGAATACCATGGACAATACAGAAATGGTTTCAAAAAATTTTATTGAACAGATTATTGATAAAGACTTGGAAGAAGGAAAATATGACACCATATGTACCCGTTTCCCGCCGGAACCAAACGGATATCTTCATATTGGTCATGCAAAATCCATTCTTTTGAATTACGGATTATCCCAGGAATACAACGGACAGTTTAATCTTCGCTTTGATGACACAAACCCCACCAAAGAGAAAACAGAATTTGTGGATTCCATCAAGGCTGATGTGGCATGGCTGGGCGCAGACTGGAAAGACCATCTTTATTTTGCATCCGACTATTTTGATCAGATGTATGAAGGCGCAGTAAAACTGATCAAAAAAGGAAAAGCCTTTGTCTGCGATCTTACTGCAGAGGAAATCCGTGCATATCGCGGTACCCTGACAGAGCCGGGTAAGGAAAGCCCCTACCGAAACAGAAGTATTGAGGAAAATCTGGACTTATTCGAGCGCATGAAAAACGGTGAATTTCCCGATGGTTCCAAAGTGCTCCGCGCAAAAATAGACATGGCTTCACCGAACATTAACATGCGTGATCCGGTTATCTACCGTGTGGCTCGTTTCCACCATCACAATACCGGTGACAAATGGTGCATTTATCCCATGTACGATTTTGCGCATCCCATTGAGGATGCCATAGAGGGAGTTACTCATTCCATCTGTACTCTGGAGTTTGAGGATCACCGCCCCCTGTATGACTGGGTGGTACGGGAGCTGGAGTATGTTCATCCGCCGAAACAGATCGAATTTGCCAAATTGTATCTGACCAACGTAATTACCGGAAAACGATATATCAAAAAGCTGGTGGAAGAAAACATCGTAGATGGATGGGATGATCCGCGACTTGTTTCCATTGCAGCGCTGCGCCGCCGCGGTTTTACACCGGAATCCATCCAGATGTTTGTAAAACTCTGTGGTGTATCCAAAGCCAACAGTTCAGTAGATTATGCCATGCTTGAGTACTGTATCCGAGAGGATCTGAAAATGAAGCGTCCCCGTATGATGGCAGTTCTGGATCCAATTAAGCTGGTAATCGACAATTATCCCGAGGATCAGACCGAGATTCTGGATGTGGCAAACAATCTGGAAAACGAGGAAATGGGTTCCCGTAAAGTGCCCTTTGGCCGTGAACTTTACATCGAACGGGAAGACTTTATGGAGGTGCCTCCCAGAAAATATTTCCGCCTCTTCCCGGGCAATGAAGTGCGCCTGATGCATGCATATTTTGTGAAATGTACCGGATTTGAGAAGGATGAGAACGGTAATGTGACCGTTGTTCATGCAACCTATGATCCGGAGACAAAGGCAGGCAGTGGATTTAACGGAAGAAAAGTTAAGGGAACCATCCATTGGGTACCTGCAAAAGAGGCAGTCAGCGCTGAGGTGAGACTGTATGAAAATCTGGTGGATGAAGAAAAGGGTGTATATAACGAGGACGGCAGCTTGAATCTGAATCCGAATTCCAGAACCATTCTGAAGGACTGTAAGCTGGAACCAAGCTTTGGTGATGCGAAACCTTATGACAGTTATCAGTTTGTGAGAAGCGGATACTATTGCGTTGACGCAAAAGATTCCAGACCGGATGCGCTGGTCTTCAACCGTATTGTGTCCATGAAGAGTTCTTTTAAACTGCCGAAACCGGAATAGGAGATTTTCAGGTAAAAGATTCAACCTGAGTTTTACAAATAAGTCGATAAAAATCGAAGAAAAAATATGAATGAACTGACCATAGTTTTAGATACAGAGAGCAAAATGCCTCTCTATGAACAAATCTATGAATATTTAAAGAGGGAGATGCAGAACGGGGCAATCATGCCCGGGGAGCGTCTCCCTTCCACGCGTTCTCTGGCAGGTTTTCTGCAGGTGAGCAGAAGTACGGTGGACCAGGCATACGCACAGCTTTTGGCGGAAGGTTATCTGGAGAGCATTCCGTGCAAAGGATATTATGCGGCGGACGCCAAACTGCTTTATCGGATCGGGCGCGGACATCTTTCTGCAGAAGAGGGCAGTGGAAACAGGGAATCAAAACCGGGAAAAGACCGGAAACAGACATCCTTGAGCCTTTCCGGCAAACAGGAGAATCTTTCTAATAAAACAGATGAATATCGATATGATTTTTCGGTGAACGGAATTGACCCGGAGGGGTCTCCGGCCAATATCTGGCGGAAGATCTCAAAACGTATTCTTCTCGATGATACCGGAGAACTTTTTCGACAGGGGGATCCGAACGGGGAGGAAAGCCTCCGCACGGCAATAGCCGGATATCTGTATCAGGCCAGAGGTGTCCACTGTAAAAAAGAACAGATTGTGGTCGGTGCAGGGAACGACTATCTGCTTATGCTGATCAGCAATCTGGTGGGGAGAGATCGTGTGATCGGAATGGAGAATCCCACCTATAAAAGCGCTTTTGACACTTTTTTCAATCTCGGTCATAAGATGGTGCATGTCCGGATGGATGCAGATGGTATGTGCGTGGATTCTGTCAGGGAATCGGGAGCGCAGATTGCCTATGTGATGCCCTCTCATCAGTTTCCTACCGGAACAGTCATGCCCATCGGGAGACGGATACAGCTTTTAAAATGGGCCGGTGAAGGGGAAGAACGATATATTATTGAAGATGATTATGACAGTGAATTTCGCTACAAGGGAAAGCCGATACCCGCACTTCGAGCCATCGATTCCCTGGATAAAGTGATTTATATCGGAACGTTTTCAAAATCGATTTCTCCGGCCACCCGAATCAGTTATATGGTCTTACCGGAAACACTCATGGAAAAGGCCGGTGCGATGGGACATTTTTATTCACAGACTGTGTCGAAAGTGGATCAGAAGATCATAGAAGTCCTGCTGACCGAGGGCTATTTTGAACGGCATCTGAATCGCATGCGCGCACTGTATAAGAGCAAACAGGAAATTCTGCTGGATTCTTTGAAAGGAATGCAAGATGTGTTTTCTATAACCGGTGAAGATGCGGGACTTCATATCGTATTGAACTTTGTGGATGGATATAAGGAAAGTGAATTGATACAAAAGGCGAAAGAACATGGGATTCGTATTTATGGCCTATCAGAATATCTGACGGATGAAAAAAAACGAATCCGGTTTCCGGAAAGTCAGATTTGCAATAAGGAATCCATGATTGTCGATGAATACAAAAATGCCACTATTTTGCTTGGGTTTGCCACCTTGCCTGTCAAGAAAATACAGGAAGCCGCCCATATACTAAAGAATGAAGTCTTTTCCGGACATTTTTGGTTGCCACAAACCGGAAGATAGGGTATATTTATTATTGGGTTAAAAGACCTGTATAATAATTTGAAATGAGGCGTTTAATTATGTTTAAGGCATGCATACTGGATATTGACGGCACTTTGCTTGACAGCGTGGAATCCATCGCATACGTGGCAAATCAGGTGTTGAAAGAATACGGGCTGACGCCGCAGCCGGTTGAATCCTATAAATATTTTGCCGGAGATGGGGCGGATGAACTGATGAAACGTGCGCTTCGTGCAGCCGGTGATCCGGAAATGATTCACTATGAGGAAGGCAGGACTCTTTACCGGGAGATTTTTGCAAAGGATCCGTTCTATCATGTGAAGGCATTTGATGGAATGCCGGAGACCCTTTTGGAATTAAAAAAGAAAGGCGTGCGACTGGCCGTCCTTTCCAATAAGCCACATCCCGCGGCGGTGAAGGCGATAGAAGGTATTTACGGGAAAGAATGTTTTGATGTCATACTCGGCCAACGGGAGGGCATGAAAAGGAAACCGTCACCGGAAGGAGCCTGGATGATTGCGAAAAAATTCGGGGTGACCCCAAAGGAATGCATGTATGTGGGTGATACCAACACTGACATGCAGACCGGAAAATCCGCAGGTATGTATACGATCGGTGTGACCTGGGGATTCCGGGATCGCAGTGAACTGGTGGAAAATCACGCAGATATTCTTATTGATCATCCCACGGAACTGATTTCCGTCTGGGAAATGAATGCCGGAGAAGAAACATTATGATAAAACTGATTGCCAGTGATCTGGATGGAACTTTGCTGAAAAATGGTGCTCAGTCTCTTGAACCGAGAACGATAGATGTTATTAAGAGACTGACAGAAAAGGGCATTATCTTTGTGGCATCCAGCGGACGTCAGTATGCCAATCTGAGACGGCTTTTTGCTCCGATCTGTGAGGACATAGCCTACATCTGCGAAAACGGATGTCTCTCTTTTTATGAAGACCGGAAAATCCACAAGGAGACGATGACACGGGAACTGGGCGAAGAACTTCTGCATGCCATCTGGGAAAAAGATACTGCAGAGATCCTGCTGTCCGGGGAGCATACCTCTTATCTGCAGCCGAAGAAAGAATCTTACCTGATTCATATAAGAGATGTGGTTAAGAACAATGTGACTTGTGTGGATGATATTTTTTCTGTGAAAGAAGAGTATTTTAAAATATCAGTATATGAAGAAAACGGAATCGGTGACAGTGCATATTACTGGCACCGGCGGTTTGACAAAAAAGCCACGGTCGTGACCTCCGGTAATGTATGGCTGGATTTTATGCCAACGGGTGTAGACAAAGGACTGGCCATGGGAAAACTTCAGAGTTATCTGGGAATCGCTCCTGAGGAATGTATGGCTTTTGGAGATAATTATAATGATCTGGAGATGCTGGCTTCCGTGAAATATAATTATGTAATGAATACCGCGCCGGAGGAGATACGAAGCACGACGCATTATATCACTTCCCAGGTGGAAGATGTACTTGAGTGTTTGTTGGCAGACGGTGAGGACGGTCTGCAAAGAATAAAAAATAAATTGAGCCCTTAATTGATATTTTCTAAGAAAAGGGATACCGGATGGGAGGAAAGCAGGATGAATGAATACAGTGAAGAATGTTTGGTGACATTTTTAAAAAAGCAGGGACAGTTGTTTGACGAACCGGTTGCAGAGACATTAGAAGAAGCAGAAGCGTTTCTGGAAGACTGCATGGCGGTCGTTGTGAATTCCATCAAAGAAGTGCGCAAATATCTGGATGATTCGGGTATGGATGTAGACGGAATGAGCAGCGAGGAACTGGAAGAAGCCTGTGAGGTATTTCCGCTGCCTTCCGGCAAATATCTGATTGTAGAAGGATAAGAAAAAGGATCTTGCGGATCCTTAAATCAGTACTATGATGAGTAGATAGATGGTTCTTTTGGATAAGAGAGGTATATTGATGAAGAAATATGATGTTATAATAATCGGTGCCGGGCCTTCCGGTATTTTCTGCGCTTATGAGCTGATCCACAAACGTCCGGATATAAAGATTCTGATGATCGAAAAAGGAAGACCCATTGAGAAACGTGTCTGCCCGAAACGTAAGACAAAAGTCTGCGTGGGATGCAAACCCTGTTCCATTACCACCGGTTTTGCCGGTGCCGGCGCTTTTTCTGATGGTAAACTGTCTCTCTCTCCGGATGTGGGCGGCAATCTGCCTGACATTCTCGGCTATGATGAGGCAGTTACGCTGATTCATGACTCGGATGAGATATATCTGAAATTCGGCGCGGATACCAATGTTTATGGTGTGGATAAGGAAGAGGAAATCCGTGAGATCCGCCGCCGGGCCATCAATGCCAATCTGAAGCTGATTGAATGTCCAATTCGTCATCTGGGGACGGAAGAAGGTTATAAAATCTACAATCGACTGCAGGATCATCTGGCAGAGCAGGGTGTGAAAATGATTTTCAACACTATGGTTACAAACATCCGGATCGAGGACGGTGCTGCAAAATCAGTCATTACGGACAGCGGCGAAGAGTACGAAGCACCGGAGATCGTAGCTTCTGTGGGCCGTGAAGGAGCAGACTGGCTCAGTCATCTTTGCAATGAACATGGAATCGAGACTGAGGTGGGAACCGTCGATGTTGGTGTTCGTGTGGAAGTGCGCGATGAGGTCATGGAATTTCTGAATAAAAATCTGTATGAAGCCAAGCTGGTTTACTATACACCGACCTTTGATGACAAAGTGCGTACTTTCTGTACCAATCCTTCGGGTGAAGTGGCAACGGAATACTACGAAAACCGACTTGCCGTGGTAAATGGTCACGCCTATAAATCAAAAGAGTACAAAACAAACAATACAAATTTTGCCCTGCTGGTTTCCAAGAACTTTACAAAACCGTTCAAAACCCCAATTGAATACGGAAAACACATCGCACAGTTAAGTAATATGCTCTGTGACGGCAGAATTCTGGTTCAGACTTACGGCGATTTTAAGCGGGGGAGACGTACTACTGAGGAGCGCCTCTGTAGAAATAATCTGATTCCGACCCTGAAGGATGCGGTTCCGGGCGATCTGTCTTTGGTATTTCCGCACCGCATTATGGTGGATATTGCAGAGATGATTGAGGCACTTGACAAGGTTACACCCGGAATTGCCAGCGATGAGACACTTCTGTATGGTGTTGAGGTAAAATTCTATTCCAACAAGGTGGTTGTGGACCGGCATTTTCGTACCAGTGTAAAAGGACTTCGCGCCATCGGCGACGGTGCTTCAGTGACCAGAGGTCTGCAGCAGGCCAGCGCAAACGGCCTTAGCGTGGCAAGAAGTATTTTATCTGGCAATTAGGATTAAAAAATCAGGAGCGGGGCGGCAGCTGCCTGCCCCGGAAAGGGAATAAATATGAATCTTGCAAAGACAATTGATCATACGATACTGAAACCGGGGGCTGAGCAAAAGGATGTGGAAAGGATATGTGCAGAAGCAAAAAAATGGAATTTTGCATCGGTATGTATTAATCCATGCTGGGTTTCGCTGGCCTTTGAATTGTTAAAGGATACGGATGTGAAAGTCTGTACGGTGATTGGATTTCCGCTGGGAGCTGCCACAACCGCATCGAAAGCCTTTGAGGCGGAGGAAGCCATCGAAAATGGTGCCGGGGAAGTGGATATGGTAATCAATGTGGGCAGATTGACCGCAGGTGATTACGTCTATGTAAGAGAGGACATCCGGGCAGTGGTTGAGAAAGCCGGAGGCCGGGCAGTTACGAAAGTGATCCTTGAGACCTGTCTTCTAACCCGGGATCAGATTGTGAAAGCATGTGAACTGGCGGTGGAAGCCGGTGCGGATTATGTGAAAACATCTACCGGATTCAGCACGGGCGGAGCTACTGTGGAAGCGGTTTCTCTCATGTATGAAACCGTAAAGGGAAAGGCCAAGGTAAAAGCCAGCGGCGGTATTCGTACTTATGAGGATGCCATGAAAATGATTCAGGCAGGAGCCAGCCGGATCGGTACCAGCAATGGTGTGAATATTGTAAGCGGTCAGTGATGTGACGAAGCAGATACGGAAACCCACGTCATGCTTTGGAAATCTGTGAGCGGACGGCAGCTTGGCTAGTGACAGCGGAAAGGAGAAAAAATGCGTGTAGGATTGGGTTATGATGTGCACAGGCTGGTGGAGAACCGGGATTTGATTCTTGGAGGAGTAAAGATTCCTTTTGAACTGGGACTTTTGGGCCATTCGGATGCGGATGTGCTGCTTCATGCAATTATGGATGCACTGTTGGGGGCAGCCGGATTGGGAGATATCGGAAAGCACTTTCCGGATACCGATCCGCGTTATAAGGGAATTTCCAGTATGATTCTTTTAAAACATGTGGGAAGTCTGCTGGAAGAGAAGATGTATATTATCAATAATATCGATGCTACTGTCATCGCCCAGAGACCGAAGCTTCGTCCGTATATGGATGAGATGGAGGCAAATATTGCGGAAGCGCTGGGCATTGAGCGGGATCAGATCAATCTGAAGGCTACGACGGAAGAAGGACTCGGATTTACCGGTACCATGCAGGGAATTTCCGCCCAGGCCATCTGCTCCATCTCAAAAGCTCTGGATTTTATGGCGGATGACCGTATGACCGGAGGCTGCGCGGGGTGTCCTGGCTGCAGCATGCACTGATAAAATAGGCATCGCCGTTTATGTAACATGTGGAAGGATAGGGAGATACCTTTAAGAAAATATGTGCTTTGCTTGACAAAACGCATATTTTTGCATAGACTAAAATCACTTAATAATTTGGAGTGAACAGACGAATGGGTTTGATAAAAGATTTAAAAGAAGAGTATGAGCTGATACGTGAGCGGGATCCGGCCATCCGTTCTTATTGGGATGTACTTCTGTATCCCTGTTTTACGGCAAAACGTATGTACCGCAAGGCACATAAATTATGGGTAAACGGCCATTACTGGAGAGCTCGCCGCATTTCACAGAAAGCCGCACGGAAGACCGGAATAGAAATACATCCGGGTGCAGTAATCGGCAAAGGGCTGTTTATTGACCATGGTGCAGGTGTCGTGATCGGGGAAACGACGATTATCGGCGACAATGTAACTCTTTACCAGGGTGTGACCCTTGGAGGTACCGGAAAAGAAACAGGAAAACGTCATCCGACCATCGGGGACAACGTGATGGTCAGCGCAGGTGCGAAGCTTCTCGGTTCCTTCACGGTTGGTGAAAACTCAAAAATCGGTGCCGGATCGGTGGTGCTCAATGAGGTGCCGCCAAACTGTACGGTGGTTGGTGTCCCGGGGCGTGTAGTTAAGCGGAAAGATGTCAGACTGCCGCGTCTGGATATGGATCAGAGCCATCTGCCGGATCCGGTTCTGGAAGATTTGAAGACCCTGCAGCATGAAAATACCGCGTTGGTTAATCGCGTGATCGAACTGGAAGCCGAACTTAAGAATTGCAAAAAGAATTGTGGGGAAAAACAGAATGAAGATTTATAATACACTGAGCAAACAAAAAGAAGAATTTGTGCCGATCGAAGAGGGAAAGGTACGCATGTACGTATGCGGACCAACCGTATATAATCTGATTCATATCGGAAATGCAAGACCGATGATCGTATTTGATACGGTTCGTCGTTATATGGAACATAAGGGGTATGAAGTGAATTTCGTATCGAATTTTACCGATGTGGATGATAAGATCATAGCAAAAGCAATAGAGGAAGGCGTGACAGCCGATGAGATTTCCAAACGTTATATTGCAGAATGTAAAAAAGACATGGCAGCCATGAATGTGAAACCGGCCACCAAGCATCCTCTGGCCACCGAAGAAATCGGCGGAATGATCGAGATGATTCAGACACTCATGGACAAGGGCTACGCTTATAATGTAGACGGAACCGTATATTTCCGCACCAGAAAGTTTAAAGAATACGGAAAACTGTCACACAAAAATCTGGATGACCTTCGCTCCGGTAACCGGGCGCTGAAAGTAACCGGTGAAGACCAGAAAGAAGATCCGCTGGATTTTGTGCTCTGGAAACCCAAAAAAGAAGGCGAGCCTTCCTGGCCGTCACCCTGGTGTGACGGACGCCCCGGCTGGCATATTGAGTGTTCTGAGATGTCAAAGAAATATCTTGGCGAAGAAATCGATATTCATGCCGGCGGTGAGGATCTGGTATTCCCTCACCATGAAAATGAAATCGCACAGAGTGAATGCTGTAATGGCAAGATATTTGCCAGATACTGGATGCACAATGCATTCTTAAACATTGATAACAAAAAAATGTCAAAATCTCTGGGCAATTTCTTTACGGTACGCGATATCCAGAAAAAATATGATCTTCAGGTACTGCGTTTCTTCATGCTGAGTGCTCATTACAGGAGCCAGCTGAATTTCAGCGCAGAACTGATGGAAGCGTCAAAAAATGCACTGGAGCGTATTATTACAGCAGAGAGCCGTCTGAAAGATCTTCTGAAGAATGCAAAGACTGAGGAAGTGACAGAAGCGGAATCTGCATTACTGGATCAGGCGAGTGAGTATACGGTAAAATTTGATGAGGCTATGGATGATGATGTTAACACGGCAGATGCGATTTCGGCTGTTTTTGAACTGGTTAAGTTTGCCAACACCAACGCAGACGAAAACAGTTCAAAAGGTTTTGTAGCCGGTCTGAAAAAGCAGCTCGAGGAGCTGTGCGATATTCTCGGCCTTATCATTGATAAAAAGGAAGAAATACTGGATCAGGAGATTGAAGACCTGATCGCAGAGAGACAGGCTGCAAGAAAAGCAAAGAATTTTGCACGAGCAGATGAGATCCGAGGCGAGCTTTTGGAAAAAGGAATCATTCTGGAAGATACCCGCGAGGGAGTAAAATGGAAAAGAGCATAGATTTACTCAAAAAATGTTTTGAACTGGAGAATAGGGATATTAAAACCTATTCTCCATTAACATTAGCGTACATTGGTGACGGCGTATATGATCTGGTAATCCGCACGATTTTGGTGAGCCGGGGAAACTGCCCCCCCAACAAACTTCATAGAATGGCCAGTAATCTGGTAAAGGCCGGGGCTCAGTCAGCTATGATAGAAGTGCTGGAACCGATTCTGACGGAAACGGAAGAGGCAATCTATCGAAGAGGCCGCAATGCAAAATCTTATACTATGGCAAAGCATGCTACCATGCCGGAATATCGGAGAGCTACCGGTTTTGAAGCGCTGATGGGCTATCTGTATCTGACCGGACAGGAAGAACGCATGACAGAACTGATAAAAATCGGATTGGAGAAAACAAATGGAAACAAAGCAGACCGTGCAGGAAAATAGAATCGAAGGCCGAAACGCGGTCATGGAAGCTCTGCGAAGCGGGAAAAGTATCGATAAGCTGTATGTTCTGGACGGATGTCAGGATGGCCCGATCCGGTCCATCGTCCGTGCGGCGCGAAAAGGGGATACCCTTATCCAGTTTGTGGAAAAAGTAAGGCTGGATCAGCTGTCTGTAACCGGTCATCACCAGGGAGTCATCGCAATCGCCGCTTCTTACGAATATGCAGAAGTGGAGGACATTCTGGAAAATGCCAGAAAAAAAGGGGAGCCTCCTTTTTTGATCCTTCTGGACAATATTGAAGATCCACACAATCTTGGCGCGATCATTCGTACGGCAAATTTGGCCGGTGCCCATGGAGTGATCATTCCGAAGCGACGCGCAGTGGGACTTACAGCAACTGTGGCAAGAACATCCGCCGGGGCGTTAAACTATACGCCGGTGGCAAAAGTGACCAATATGGCGAAAACCATTGAACAGTTGAAAAAAGAGGGGCTCTGGTTCGTTTGTGCCGATATGGGGGGAACCAGAATGTACGATCTGGATCTAAAAGGCCCCATCGGTCTGGTCATTGGAAATGAAGGGGAAGGTGTCAGCCAGCTGGTTCGCGAAAAGTGCGACCTCATTGCTGCAATTCCCATGAAGGGAGATATCGACTCACTGAACGCATCCGTGGCAGCTGGGGTATTGGCCTTTGAAATCGTCAGACAGCGAGGATAAGATGGAAAAATATCAAAATAGCAGTGACGAGGAATTGATTCGACGGTTGAGACAGGGTGAATCTGAAATCGAGGATTTTCTGATGGACAAGTATAAAAATCTGGTGAAGATCAGAGCGCGGGCCATGTATTTGATTGGTGGTGAAACAGATGATCTGATTCAGGAAGGAATGATCGGTCTTTTTAAGGCGATCCGAGATTACAGAGAAGACAGGGATGCTGCCTTTGCAACTTTTGCAAAACTCTGTGTGGAGCGCCAGCTGTACCGGACCATTGAATCTTCCAACCGTCAGAAAAATCAGCCGCTGAATACATACATTTCTCTGGATGGGGAAAGTCAGGAGGAAGAACTGCAGCGTCTATGGGAAGAAAGTCCCGAGGCGATTGTGGTGGATCGGGAACATACCGATGCTATGATAGAGAGAATCCACAAAGCGCTCAGCCCATTTGAAAATCATGTTCTGAATCTGTATATGAATGGCTATACTTATATACAGATCGCGGAAATGATGGATAAGAGCCCTAAGTCTATTGACAATGCATTGCAGAGAATTCGCTCAAAAGTTCGGGATATTCTGGAACCCGGTGCAATTCAGAAAGATAATGAGGATAAAAAACATTGACAGATGAGAGAAACAAAAAGCAGATTGAAAAACAGAACGGAAAAGAGAATGGAAAACAGGAAAAAATGTCACGAAGCGGCAGATATCGAACAAAACCGGTGACTCGTGAGGAAAAACTGCAGTATTATAAGGATTATTACCTTTTACCGACGATTATCGTATTGTTGGTTCTCGCGTTGGCGGTAAGTCTGGTAAAATCCATCTTTTTTGACCGGACGGAGTCGGCTCTGTCTGTTGTGGTCATGGCATACCAGCAGCCGGATACAGAATCCCTCTCGGAATCTCTGCGGGATTATCTGGAGATTGAAGACGAAGATCAGACTGTGAGTTTTTCAATGCTGATGCCGGATGAAATGCAGTCTTCCATGGCTCTTACGACCTGGATTGCGGCAAGCAGCGTCGATCTCCTGATCATGGATCCGGATGCTTTCCATCAATATGCCCAAGGGGGGTATTTGGCAGAGCTTCAGGAACTGCTGGATGAAGAGCTTTTGAAACAGTTACAGCCGGATCTGAAAGAAGAACAGATCGCCAAGACGGACGAAGCCGGTGAAGTCATAGGTTATGAGAAAACAGGGTATTTCGGTATCGGATTAAGCTATGATGAAGAAAAGTCTGTTTATACCCAGGGCGGGGATGATCTGATTTTAGCAGTGGTGGTTAATACGGAAAAAACAGAAAATGTATTAAAGGCAATTCCTTTCTTTTTGAATCAGTGATTTATCGAGGAGTGAAAATGAGCAGGAAAAGAGTTTTTTTGATTGTTTTAGACAGCTTTGGAATCGGATATGAGCCTGATGCCGCCGAGTTTGGCGATGAGGGCAGCAATACGCTGGCAACGATACGGAAATCTCCACTGTTTACCGCAAAGCATATGGAAAAACTTGGACTGTTTTCTATTGACGGAGTGGAGAAAAGCGGATATGATGGGACAATCGAGGGCGCGTTCGGAAGAATGCAGGAACAGTCGAAAGCGAAAGATACCACAGCAGGCCATTGGGAAATAGCGGGATTAATCTCAAAGAAGTCTTTCCCTGTCTATCCGGACGGGTTCCCGGAAGAAATCATGGATGCATTTGAAAAACAGACCGGCCGTGGAATTTTGTGCAACAAACCTTATTCCGGAACGGACGTCATACGTGATTTTGGTCAGGAACATGTCGAGACGGGAAAATGGATCGTTTACACTTCTGCTGACAGTGTGTTCCAGATTGCTGCTCACGAAAAAGTGGTGCCGCTGGAGGAATTATATGAGGCCTGCCGTGTTGCCAGAAGGATACTGGTGGGTGAGCATGGAGTGGGTCGGGTGATCGCACGGCCTTTTGACGGAAGCGCTCCGGATTTTAAGCGAACTGCCAACCGGCATGATTTTTCTCTGGTGCCGCCTCGTCCTACCATGCTGAATCTTTTGCAGGAAAACGGATTCGATACCATCAGCATCGGAAAAATCAGCGACATTTTTGCCGGAAGCGGAATAAATCAGGGTCAGCCTACGAAAAGCAATGAGGATGGCATGAGGCGCACCATGGAGATGATTAAAACGGATTTTAATGGCATCTGTTTTACGAATCTGGTTGATTTTGATATGAGCTATGGCCATCGGAATGATATTGACGGATATGCAAAAGCGACAGCTTTGTTTGATGAATGGCTGAGTCGATTTATGGCCCTTATGAAAAAGGAAGATATTCTGATGATTACCGGAGATCATGGATGCGATCCGGGATATCCGGGTACAGATCACACGAGAGAATATACACCGATTCTGATTTACGGAGAACAGATCAGACCAGGCGTTAATCTGGGTACCAGAAAGTCATTTGCGGATATCGGTGCAACGATTCTTGACCTGTTCGGAATAAGAGAGAAAACGGATGGAGAGAGCTTCAAAGAGCAGATTCTCAAACTATAAATTAAGACTCGGAAATCATTGAGAAAATCAACGATTTTCGAGTCTTTTTTGCAGGTTGAGTCTTACGTTATACGAACAGGATTCACGGATTACCATTCAGCTGAAAATACAATATCCGGTTTTATTGAGAAAATACGTTCGCTCTGCTATAATTGTTTTATAAAGTCTCGATCCGTTTTGGAATCGAAATATGTATTCAGGAGAGAACGATATGAAAAAAAGAAGAACCGGCATTCTGCTTGCTGTCATTCTGCTTGCGGCATTTGCTTTGATGAATGCTTGTGGAAAGACAGGTCAGGAAAATTATCTGACACCGGAAGAAACGGAAGCTACTGACAAATTGACAAAAGAGCTCACCGATGATAATTCCGAAGAAACAGATCAGAATATTGTACCGGAAGAAGAATCCGACCCTGAAACAGAGTATTCTGCAGAATCGGACACCGCAGAAGTAACGGAATTGCAGTCCGAATCTGCACCGGGCGGTGAAATGGCAGTCCATTTTCTTGATGTGGGACAGGGATTGTCCATATTGGTGCAGTCCGGCGGTCAGACGCTGATTTATGACGGCGGCAGCAGAAACGCTTCAAGCTTTGTGGTTTCCTATCTGAAAAAACAGGAAGTAAGCACCATTGATTACTTGATTTCCTCGCACTATGATGAAGATCATGTAAGCGGTCTGATCGGTTGTCTGAATGCTTTTAACGTGAAAAATGTGATTTGCGCCGATTATGTGCATGATTCCGGTTTATACCAGTCTTTTGTTGATACAGTTGCATCGCTTGGGCTCAAAGCCCAGCATCCGGCGGTAGGGACAACCTTCTCCTTTGGAACCGGCTCCTTCACGATCCTCGCTCCCAGGGAAGCGGTTTCCGGTGACAGTAACGAAAATTCAGTTGCGATCCGTCTGACAAACGGCAGCAATCATTTTGTTTTTACCGGTGATGCGCAGAGCGGCAGTGAAGCTGACATGATCCAATCTGGGTTGGATCTAACCTGTGATGTGCTGTGTCTGGGCCACCACGGTTCCGCCAGCTCCAGCAGTGCTGCTTTTCTCATGGCGACTCAGCCGGACTATGCTGTGATCAGCTGTGGAGCGGATAATTCCTATGGTCATCCGGATGATCTTGTTATGGAATACCTTTCCTCAATGGAGCTTCCGCTGTTCCGTACAGACAAACAGGGTACCATTATTGCCTGTTCAGACGGAACGGTGATTAACTGGAATGTCGAGCCATGCAACGATTATACACCGGGTGATTACTCTGATTCGGAGACGGCTCCGCAAAACAACGTTTCTGCCTCAGATTCATCGGAAACTGTCTCAGAACCGGTTTCCGAGCCGGCCTCAGGGAACAGCTATGTTTTGAATACAAATACACACAAATTCCACTATCCGTTCTGCTACAGCGCTGCAAAGATAAAGGATAAAAACAGACAGGACTATGTGGGTACCCGGGATGAACTCATTTCAATGGGATATGACCCATGCGGAAACTGTAATCCTTGATCAAGGTAACTGAATTATAAAAATATACAGATTTTACAGAAACGTATCACGTATCTTTGTGTCAATAATAAGCAGACAGAAAGGTCAGAAGTAACTACTCAGCCGTTAGACTGAGTAGTTACGGTCAGAAAAAATCTTTAAAAAAATTTCTTAAATATCTTGACAACAAATAGATATTTTGTTAATATCTATTTGTTGCGTTAAGCTGCTGTGGCACAGGTGGTAGCGCACCTCATTGGTAGTGAGGAGGTCACGGGTCCGAGTCCCGTCAGCAGCTCTGTGAACTTACTCGAAAATCGTTGATTTTTCAATGGTTTTCGGGTTTTTTTATTTCATAGGAAATTCCTTTCCTATGAAATAAAAACACTCCGTGAGGATGCACAGAAACGCATATGGAAAATTGTCACTTCGTGACATGCGTTTCGCGCCAAAGTGTACAAGTCCCTCATGAGTGAGGGATATAGGGAGTTGAAGTGGACTTGTCCACTTTGTTCTGCATGGAAAATAGTGTTCGGAGAAATTATTTTTGATATGGTGTAAAAAGTAACCCATAATTGACAAAAAGCAAATTTATTTTTATACTAATATTAGTTTATAAAATTTTCATAAAATACAAAAAGAGGGCGGACTATGTATTGCGAAAAATGTGGAAAACAGTTGAAAGACGGTGTCCCGTTTTGCAAATATTGCGGTGCTAAGCAAAAGGTACAGCAGGAGCGCAGCCAGAGCGAAAACCAAAGTGATCGGCAGAAAAATGGTTATCAACCGGGAGAAGGTGAGCAGGGACAGCAGCCGAATTATGTGCAGAGTGATTATCAGCAGCAGAGCGGTTATCAGCAGCAGAGCGGTTATCAGCAGAATGGCGGTTATCAACAGCAGGGCGGCTATCAGCAGAATGGATACCAGCAAGGCATTTATCAACAGAATGGCTATCAGCATAATGACTATCCTCAGAGCAGCTATAACCAGGGGGATTATTGGCAGAACGACTATTCTCAGAGCAGCTATAACCAGGGCGGCTATCAGCAGAATGGATATCCGCAGAATTATGGACAGACCGGTGATCCTCAGGGATATCAGCAGCCACACCTGCAATCCCAGGGAAATCACTTACCTCAGGGGCATGGCGTCCACAGAGTAGCGGAAGCCGGTTCCCGCGGTGCCCATGCTGCAGGCGCAGCTGTGCGCGGCGGACGTAAGGCAGCTCAATCAGCGATAACCATAAAGCTTCTTGCAATCATTGCGGCAGTTTTGATCGTGATCGCGGGACTTTTATATTTCTTCTTCTTCAGTTCCAAGAAACCGGAAGATACCGTTGAAAAACTGGAAAAAGCCATGAATGAGCTGGATCAGGATGCTCTGTTGGAATGCTTCGACGGTCAGATGAATGACCTGTATTCCGGAATGCTTGGCATCGGGGGCGAACTGACCGGTATTGATCTCGGCTCCTGGGCTGATCTGGCATCCGGACTTGGCGGAATCATGTCTGCGGCAGGCCTGTCGCCTCAAGTGGAGCTTACGGTCATTGATGTGGAATATACGGGGGATGACAGCTGTGTGGTAACGGTTGACTTCAAAATGACCTATATGGGGGAGGTTTCATCAGAAACGCAATATCTTCCAATGGTAAAAGAGGGAAGAGAATGGTTAATCAGTATGTCCGGACTGTCAGACTGGTCAGGACTCGGTTTTTAAAAAAAGGGAACAGGCCAAATGCCTGTTCTCTTTTTTACGGCAAAAACACACAACAGACATATTTTTGTGATAATATAATAGTGTATGATAATGGAAACGCGCGAGCGTGCTTCTCTTTGTGCAGCGGGAGAAAATATAAATCGGATACGGAGGCGCATGTCTGTGGATAAATTAAAGATTCTTGTGGTAGATGATGAGAGCCGGATGCGGAAACTGGTAAAAGATTTTCTGGTAAAGAACGATTTTGAAGTGCTGGAAGCGGAAGATGGCGAAGCAGCAATGGGGATTTTTTATAATACGAAGGATCTTGCATTGATTATTTTGGATGTGATGATGCCTAAGATGGACGGGTGGCAGGTATGCCGTGAGATCCGGCAGTATTCAAAAGTGCCGATCATCATGCTGACTGCCCGGGGAGATGAGCGTGATGAGCTGCGCGGATTTGAACTGGGGGTTGATGAGTATATTTCAAAACCTTTCAGCCCCAGGATTCTGGTGGCAAGAGTGGAGGCAATCCTGAGGAGAACCGGTCAGACAGAGGACAGTGATGTGATTGAAGTCGCCGGCATCGTATTGAACAAGGCAGCCCATGAAGTGACGGTGGATGGAAAGCCTATTGAACTCAGTTACAAAGAATTTGAATTGCTGACATATTTCATGAAAAATCAGGGTATAGCACTTTCAAGGGAAAAAATACTGAACGCGGTCTGGAACTATGACTATTTCGGCGATGCCCGGACTATCGATACCCATGTTAAAAAACTGAGAAGTAAAATGGGGAAAAAAGGAGAACTGATTCGGACTGTTTGGGGAATGGGTTATAAATTCGAGGTGGAATCATGAAACGAACGATCCGGGCACAATTGATCGCAGTTTTTATCAGTCTGATTGCACTGGCGCTGATTCTGATCGCGGTGATTAATTACTGCTGGCTTGGTCGATACTATGTGTACCACAAACAGAATATTCTGGAGGATGCATACGAAGAACTGAATCGGGCGGATAGTTTTGAGGAGGGATTTTCCAGTACTGTACTGAAGATGACATCCACCGGCAATCTGTCCGTAGCCGTGACAGATCCGAGCTTTGCTGTGATCACATCCACATCCCGTGACGGCAGAAACATGGCGATCCGTCTTCTTGGCTATTATACGGGGTGGTATCAGGATAAACTGATGGTGTTGGAAAAAAACGATCATTATGTAGTTCAGCAGAGCTTTGATAAAGCGGTAAATCTGGAGTATCTTGAAATGTGGGGAATACTGGACAGCGGAAACTGTTTTCTGATACGGACACCACTGGAGAGTATTCAGGAAAGCGTTCGGTTGTCCAATCTTTTTTTTATCGTTGTGGGACTGCTTGTGGTGATTTTATCGGCCGGTGGGATCTGGTTGTTTGCAAAAAAATTCACACAGCCGGTTACGGAACTGACGGAAATATCCCGCCGTATGACTAATCTGGATTTTGAGGCGAAGTATAAGGGAAAAAGCAAAAATGAAATCGATATATTGGGTGACAATTTTAACCTTATGTCAGAGGAACTGGAAAAGACGATTTCCGAATTGAAGACAGCCAATGTGGAACTTCAAAAAGACATTGAAAAGAAAACACAGATTGACGAAATGCGAAAGGATTTTCTGAATAATGTTTCTCATGAGCTCAAAACACCGATTGCATTTATCCAGGGTTATGCGGAAGGCCTTAAGGATAATATTAATGAAGATGAGGAGAGCAGAGAATTTTACTGTGATGTGATCATAGATGAATCGGCAAAAATGAATGCGATGGTGAAAAAACTCCTGACGCTGAATCAGCTTGAGTTCGGAAATGATCAGGTGCAGATGGAGCATTTTAATCTGACAGCACTGATTCGCGGAATATTGCAGTCATCGGACATCCTGATTCAGCAGAAATCGGCAGATATTTTGTTTGAATACAACACTCCCATATATGCCTGGGGCGATGAATATAAAGTTGAGGAAGTCATTACCAACTATCTGACCAATGCATTGAATCATCTGAAATATGAGAAGAAGATTGAAATACGTATTCAGGAAAACGATGGAATTTTGCGGACTTCCGTATTTAATACCGGAGATCCCATACCTGAGGAGGATATTGATAAGATCTGGATCAAATTTTATAAAGTGGACAAGGCCAGAACCAGAGAATACGGCGGCAGCGGCATAGGGCTGTCCATCGTAAAGGCTGTCATGGACTCCATGAATCAGCAATGCGGTGTGAAAAACTATGAAAACGGTGTAGAATTCTGGTTTACGCTCGAGTCTAAATAATAAAAGTTTGGCACTAGTTTATGGTGCCAAACTATTTTTTGTTTAAATTGCGTATTGCACGGTTCCTCCCTTATAATAAGATCATCAGATAACGAATTGGCCATTCCGTTATAAAAGCGAAAAATCATAGTTTGAGTTGGAGGATAATGATGAAAGAAAAAGTTCAGTCATTCGGAAGATTTTTGAGCAGTATGGTTATGCCAAATATTGGCGCTTTTATAGCCTGGGGGCTGATTACCGCTTTGTTCATTGAAAAGGGATGGTGGCCCAATGAGCAGCTTGCATCAATGGTAGGACCGATGTCGACCTATCTTTTACCGTTGCTGATTGCCTATACCGGTGGTAAAATGATTGCAGATGTAAGAGGCGGTGTAATTGGAAGCATTGCAACCTTTGGCGTTATTGCTGCGACAGATGTGCCTATGTTTCTCGGAGCAATGGTTATGGGACCGTTGGCCGGTTGGGTCATCAAAAAGTTTGATAAACTCGTAAGCGGTCATGTAAAAGCAGGATTTGAAATGCTCGTAAACAATTTCTCTATTGGAATTATCGGTGGATTACTGGCAATTCTAGCGTACTATGGATTTGCGCCGGTTGTGACCGGACTTACGAATGCCATGGCGGCAGGTGTTGCATTTTTTGTAACACACGGTTTGCTGCCCATTGCCAGTCTGTTTATTGAACCGGCAAAAGTGTTGTTTCTGAATAATGCAATCAACCACGGAATTTTATCTCCGATGGGAATTGATCAGGCAAAAGAGCTGGGTCAGTCGGTATTTTTCCTGATGGAGGCGAATCCGGGACCGGGACTTGGAATCCTGCTGGCATACTGTATCGCAGGAAAGGGAAGCGCAAAAACCACGGCTCCTGGTGCTGTTATTATCCATTTCTTTGGCGGCATTCACGAGATCTATTTTCCATATATTCTGATGAATCCGGTACTTTTGGCTTCAGCAGTTCTGGGGGGTGCAGCGGGCATCTTCACGTTTAATCTTTTTGGAGCAGGTCTGGTATCGCCGGCTTCACCGGGAAGTATCCTGGCGATACTTGCCATGACACCAAAGGGACAGTATCTGGGTATTCTGGCCGGTGTGCTGGTTTCGGCCGCAGTGGCACTGGTGACAGCGATCCCGCTGATCCGAATTTTCGGAAAAAAGAAATCGCTGGAAGAAGCAGTGGCAGAAAAAGATTCGATGAAAGCCCAGTCAAAGGGAATCAAAGAAACGAAAACCCCGGAAGAAGCTTCAGCAGCTCCATCGGAAAAAATCAGAAAAATCGTGTTTGCCTGTGACGCAGGCATGGGATCTTCCGCCATGGGTGCAACGGTATTAAAGAAAAAGCTAAAAGAAGTGGGAAGAGAAGATATCGTGGTGGAACATGCATCCGTTTCTTCCATCCCGGCAGATGCACAGATCGTTGTAACGCATGAATCACTGAAAGAGCGCGCACAGCACAGCTGCCCGACGGCACGTCTGATCCTGATCACAAACTTTATGGCAGCACCGCAGTACAATGAACTGGCATCAGAACTGAAGGATAAATAAAAGAAAGGTCTGGTAAGATATGGAATACACACCCCGTGTCCGGCAGATTCTGCTGGTTCTTTTGAAACAGCAGGAACCAATATCGGTAAAAAATCTGGCAGAACAGATTACTGTCAGTAAACGGACGGTTCAGAGAGAACTGGATTATATCAATTATCTTCTGAAGAAGCGAAAACTGGAATTGGGATCAAAAACCGGAACGGGGATTTGGATTCAGGGAGATGAGACCAGCCGCAGAGCCCTTCTTTCCGAACTGGAAGGAAGGGATATTCTGGATTTGGCCGATAAAGAGACGAGGCGCAACCGGCTGATTCTGGAACTGCTGAAAGATCAGGAACCGAAAAAATTGTATTATTATAGTAACCTGTTTGGCGTCAGCGAGGCTACCATCAGTAAAGACATGGAAAAGATCGAACCTTGGTTTCATCGGTTTCAGCTCACGCTGGTACGCAAACCGGGTTATGGTGTGACGCTGGAGGGCAGTGAGATGGACTACCGGGCAGCTATCCGTGAATTTATCGCCGGGAATATGAATACACCTGCTGTTGACAGAATCTATGATAAACAATATGAGACGGCTCATGACGAGGTCAGTGCAGAAAAAATCAAAGACGCTTTTCAATTGCTGAACCTGGAGATTCTGCGACGGGTGTGCAGATCATTTGACAGCATTCGGGATGACAGGATCCGCAATCTGACTCAGGAGTCGTATACCAGTCTGATTCTGCATGCTGCTATTGCGGTAGAACGCGTAAAAATGGGTGAGATCATCGATGATAAACTGAAACTGGCAGATAAAATATCGTATGGTGACAGTGATTATGAACTGGCCAGAACACTGGTTTCCACGCTGGAAGATGAATTTGAAATCGAGATACCGGATTTGGAATATCTGTATGTCTGTCTGCACATTAAAGGTGCAAAAATGCAGAAAAGCGGATGGAATGATATGGAGGATATGACGCCGGAAACGCAGCAGGAACTGGAGGAACTGGTTCACGGTATGATCGTGGCATATGACGAATCCATGGCGGAAATACTGGAAGCGGACACGGAATTTGTGCAGGGGCTTCTGACTCACATCCGGCCTACTCTGGTGCGGATGCGCAATCATCTTCCGATTGAAAATCCGCATCTTGATGAAATACGGGAAGAGTATCCTCTGATTTATGAAAAGTGTGAAAACATCCGAAGATATTTACGTGCAATGACCGGATATGAATATCCGGACACGGAGATTGGATTTCTTGCCATTCATTTTGGCGCGGCCATTGTTCGTCTTGAGAATGAACGAAATAAAAAACGTGTGGTTGAGGTGGGTTTGGTCTGTGCAAGCGGAATCGGTATTTCACGGCTTATGGCATCCAGAGTACAGAAGTATTTTGGAAATCGGGTACATATCAATACCTATGGAAGAGAAGACCTGACACCGTATGTATTAGGCCGAAATGACTTTTTTGTGTCCAGCATGCATATACAGGAAATGGAAGGTGAAGTGCTGAATGTCAGCCCGCTTCTGCCGGAATCGGATATGAAACGCCTTGAGGAACGTGTTGCCGCTTATGAAACACAGCCGGGAAAACGCAGTGAAAACAACGACTTTGAGATGCAGTTGGAAAAAATCAATCGTCTGTCTTCCAGAATACGGGAGATTCTGCGGGAATTTCATCTCATAGAGGTGGACAGATATTTGAATTTTCGCGGATTCCTTGGGGAAATTCTGCAGCAGATCACTTTGTCGGAAGGAAGTCGGCGAATGATTGCGGAGGCATTGACGAAAAGAGAAGAAATCGCCACGCAGGTAATTCCGGAACTGGGAATTGCACTTTTCCATGCAAGAACAGAAGGTGTGCAGAAAGTTGGCGTTTATGCCTGCCGGCCGACAGGTGGCACGATCTTTGAAAATGTGTATTTTCAGAAGATATCCTGTGCACTGATTCTGTTAGTGCCGCGGGATGAAGACCAGGAGGAAAACGGCCGGATTGTTGGCTATATCAGTGAATCGCTTGTTGAAGATGAGGACTTTCTTGACGTGATACGGTCGGGCTCAGAGGAATTGGTCCGTGACAGCCTGTCAAAAGTATTGAAGCGATATTTTAATCGATATCTGGATCAGTTTTGAACGACGCAGTTTTGGCACCATTCGTTACAGCTTTGGCACTATCAGATGGTGCCAAAGCTCTTTTTGTTTAAATTGAAATTCATATTACAGGTGCTATATAATTAAGCCATAGAAAACAAGAACGTTCTTAATTAAGCAGTAAAGTGACCGATAGTTCAGCGAAATGTGCGGAGGAGTAAATATGTTATTTTTTAAAAAGAAAGAGATAGAAACAGAAGAACCGGCATTACTGGAAATGAAAAATATTATAACCGGATGTCAGCGTATGGAGAAGGAACAGGTAATCCGGAGTTTGGGTGATATGCTGGTAAAGAGCGGATACGTAAGTGACGCGTATGTCGAGGGAATGCTTGCTCGGGAACTTACTTTTTCCACCAATATGGGTAATGGGATCGCCCTTCCTCACGGTGTGGAAAGCGCAAAAGAAAACATCAAATATACCGGAATGGCAGTTATGACATTTCCTGAGGGAACGGACTGGAACGGGGAGGATGTCAAAATCGTCATCGGCATTGCAGCGAATGGTGAGCAGCATCTGGATATTTTAGGAAATATTGCCGAGACATTCTGTGATGAAGAAGCGGTGGAAAAAGCAGTTTCCATGCAGCCGGAAGGCATTTATCGGATCTTAACCGGAAAGGGTGTGTAACAAATGATTATAACAGTAACGATGAATCCTGCAATTGATAAAACGGCAGAAGTTAATACCTTTTTGCACGGTGAACTGAACCGGTTGACAAAAGTGGAAATTGATGCAGGCGGGAAAGGAATCAATGTATCAAAGACCATTCGTGAACTTGGCGGGACAACACTGGCCACAGGGTTTCTCGGGGGCAGCGGCGGAGCGGTTATTGCCAGCGTCCTGAAAAAACTGTCTATTCCGGAGCATTTTATTCAGGTGGACGGTGAGACCAGGACCAATATGAAATTGGTCGAGCCGGGTGGAGTGCTGACCGAGCTGAACGAGCCGGGACCGATCATCGGGAAAGAACAGGTGGAAACACTCTTAAATGATCTTGTTGAGCTGGCCGGACCGGATATCTGGTTTGTACTGGCAGGAAGCATACCGGCAGGTGTGAAACCGGATATTTATGAAAGAATTATCCGGGCTGTTAAAGAAAAAGGTGCCAGCGTATTTCTGGATGCGGACGGAGAACTGTTCCGTCGGGCTCTGGAAGCAGGTCCGAATCTGATCAAACCGAATAAATTTGAACTGGAACAATATTTTGGCGTTTCTGATGCCAACGAATTAGATCTGATCTACATGGGGAAGAAATTAATGGACAAGGGCGTGCAGATGACAGTCATTTCCATGGGAAACGAAGGTGCCATGTTCGTGACAAAAGATCAGATCTATCGTGTACCGGGGCTGTCTGTGGAGGCCAGATCTACCGTGGGGGCTGGCGATGCTATGGTTGCAGCACTTACTTATGGCATGGAACAGAAATATGATCTGAAAACCTGCATCCGTCTTGGTGTTGCGGCATCTGCAGGTGCTGTCATGACAGAAGGTACCAAACCGCCTGCAAGAGAAACTGTAGATCGTTTGATGGCATTGGTCGAGATAGAAAATATTTGTTTATTGGAAGATTAATGAGAGAACAGAAGGAGAAGAACGATGAAGACAAGAGCAGTCAGAATGTATGGAGCAGATGATTTGAGGCTGGAAGAATTTGATCTTCCGGCGATCAAAGAAGACGAGATTTTGGTCAAAGTGATGAGCGACAGTATCTGTATGTCCACTTATAAACTGGTAAAGCAGGGAAAAAAGCATAAAAGAGCACCTCAGAATATGGATACCAACCCGATTATCGTGGGCCATGAGTTTGCCGGTGTGATCGTGGAAGTCGGAGCAAAATGGCAGGATCAGTTTAAACCGGGTCAGAAATTTGCACTCCAGCCTGCGCTGAATTATCAGGGCAAACTGGATTCACCGGGTTATTCTTATGAGTTTTTCGGGGGTGACTGCACGTACTGTGTAATCCCTCATGAGGTTATGGAACTGGGCTGTCTGCTGAATTATGACGGCGAGGCGTTCTTTGAGGCTTCGCTCGGTGAACCGATGAGCTGCATTATTGGCGGCTATCATGCAAACTATCACACGAATAAAATAAATTATAATCATGCAATGGGGACGAAAAAAGATGGAAATATCGCCATCCTTGGTGGCTGTGGACCTATGGGACTCGGAGCTGTAAGTTATGCTCTCTGCATGGAAAATAAACCGAAACGAGTGGTGGTAACCGATATCAGTGAAGAACGTATTACCCGGGCAAATGAAGTGATCTCAGTGGAAAAAGCAAAAGAGGCTGGAGTAGAACTGATTTATGCTAATACGGGCAAGGTGGAAGACCCGGTCAAATACCTGATGGATCTGACCGATGGACATGGATATGACGATGTATATGTGTATATTCCGAATAAAGCAGTGGCAGAACTGGGCGATAAGATTATGGCTTTTGACGGGTGTATGAATTTCTTTGCCGGACCGACGGACAATCAGTTTTCTGCTTCCATCAATCTTTATAATGCCCATTATACCAGTGCCCATATACTCGGAACCACAGGCGGAAATACAGATGACCTGATCGAAGCCATTGATCTGGCAGGCAAAGGTCTCATCGAGCCTGCAGTTATGGTAACTCACGTGGGCGGACTTGATTCCGTGGCAGAGACTACCCGGAATCTTCCGAATATTCCGGGCGGAAAGAAACTGGCATATACGCAGATCTATATGCCGATGACCGCCATCGAAGATTTTGCAAAACTTGGTGAGAAGGACCCGTTCTATGCAAAACTGGATGAAATCTGCAAAGCACATAAGGGACTCTGGAGCCTGGAAGCAGAAAAATTCCTCTTTGAGCATTTTGGTGTAGAAGCGTAAATCATGAGAAACAAATAGAAGCAAAAGAATAAATTGACAGGAGAATATAAATATGGTAAGCAAAAAAGTTATAGTAGTAAACAAACAGGGAATTCATGCACGGCCGGCAGGAGAACTGGCAAAAATCTGTAAAAACTGTAAATCGGAAACAGTGCTTCTTGTGGGTGAGCGTGTGATCAATCCGAAAAGTGTTTTAAACATAATGGCAGCGGCCATGAGATGCGGAACTGAGATTACCGTTCAGTGTGACGGTGAAAATGAGAAGGAAGAGCTGGAAATGCTGGTAAAAGCAATTGAAAGCGGCTTGGGCGAATAATAGAAAAAAGAGTGGAAGAATAGATTGCAAGCAGATTAATAATAGCAGAGTTTCTCCGCAGAAGTATTGCGGGGATGCTCTGTTATTTTAATCTGTTTTCCTGTTTTAACAGTATTCCTGAAATAATTATAGTTTGTTATTTTTGCCATACTGTGGTAAAATTATCTGGTATTTCAGGAGGGAAAGTTAGTATGATTGCGATTATTGATTATGATGCGGGCAACATAAAGAGTGTGGAAAAAGCTATGGAGCATCTGGGGCAGGATGTGCGGCTCACCAGAGATGCCAAAACAATTCTTGCTGCGGATCATGTGATTTTGCCGGGCGTGGGTAATTTCGGCGATGCCATGGAAAAACTGAATCGCTATGGCCTGACATCGGTGATTCGGGAAGTTGTTGAAAAAAGGATTCCTTTTCTCGGTATCTGTCTTGGCCTGCAGCTTCTGTTTGAAAGCAGTGAAGAAAGTCCGGGCATTCCGGGTCTTGGCATATTAAAAGGGAAAATCGTTCGTTTTGACGAGCGGGAAGGTTATAAGATTCCCCACATGGGATGGAATTCCCTTCATCTGCAGAATGAGGGAAGGCTGTTTCGCGGGATTCCGGACCAGGCTTATGTATATTTTGTCCATTCCTATTACCTGAAGGCAGAAGAGGAACAGATCGTGAAGGCTTCCTCTGATTATGCCAACCGGATCCATGCTTCGGTGGAGCAGGATAACGTATTTGCCTGCCAGTTCCATCCGGAAAAGAGCAGTGAGGTTGGCCTGCAGATCCTGAAAAACTTCGTTTCCATCCGAAAGGAGGAAGGCTGACATGTTTACAAAGCGAATAATTCCCTGCCTGGATGTAAATCGTGGCCGGGTTGTAAAAGGTGTGAATTTCGTCGATCTGAGAGATGCCGGTGATCCGGTGGAGATTGCCAAAGCTTATGATAAGGCCGGAGCAGATGAATTGGTTTTCCTCGATATAACCGCATCTTCCGATGACCGTGAGACGGTGGTGGATATGGTACGCGAGGTGGCAAAACAGGTTTTTATTCCCTTTACCGTAGGAGGCGGGATCCGCACTGTGGATGATTTTAAACGAATTCTTCGTGAGGGAGCAGACAAAGTATCCGTAAATTCTGCCGCGATCAACAATCCGCAGCTTGTGGCGGATGCTGCGGCAAAATTCGGAAGCCAGTGTGTGGTGGTTGCCATTGATGCAAAGAAAAGAGCGGACGGAAGCGGATGGAATATTTATAAAAACGGTGGTCGTATCGACATGGGGATTGATGCGGTTGCATGGGCGAAAAAAGTGGAAGAGCTGGGGGCTGGTGAGATTCTCCTGACCAGCATGGACTGCGACGGTACAAAGGCCGGTTACGACATCGAACTGACCAGGGCAATCGCAGAATCCGTATCCATTCCGGTCATTGCCTCCGGCGGGGCAGGTACGCTGGAGCATTTTTATGACGCACTGACGCAGGGAAAAGCAGATGCAGCTCTGGCAGCGTCTCTGTTCCATTTTAAAGAACTGGAGATCCGACAAGTGAAAGAGTATCTGAGAAGCCGTGAGGTACCGGTTCGGCTGTGATAAAACGAAATGCAGAAGAAGAGGAGTGGATAAAATGGCAGCTCTGACAGGAGCCTGGCAGCAGGCGTTATCCGGAGAATTTCGAAAACCCTATTATGGAAAACTGTATAAAACCGTCGTGCAGGAATATGCCGCCAGACAGATTTTTCCTGCCAGCGAGGATGTCTTCAATGCGTTTGAATTCACGCCCCTTGACCAGGTAAAAGCAGTGATTTTAGGGCAGGATCCCTATCATGGGGACGGTCAGGCCCATGGTTTGTGTTTTTCAGTGAAACCGCAGGTGGAAATACCGCCGTCTCTGGTGAATATTTATAAAGAACTGCAGGATGACCTCGGTTGCTATATCCCCAATAACGGATATCTGGAAAAATGGGCGAGACAAGGTGTTATGCTTCTCAACACGGTTTTAACCGTCCGGGCGCATCAGGCCAACTCTCATCGCGGAATCGGCTGGGAAGAGTTTACCAATGCAGCGATCCGTGTTTTGAATGAGCAGGATCGGCCAATGGTGTTTCTTTTGTGGGGAAGACCCGCACAGATGAAAAAATCTCTGCTTCATAATCCGAAGCATCTGATTCTGGAGGCGCCGCATCCCAGTCCATTGTCCGCTTACCGCGGCTTTTTCGGGTGCCGGCATTTTAGTCAGGCGAATGCTTTTCTGGTAAAAAATGGACTGGAACCGATTGACTGGCAGATTGAGAATCTGTAAAATAGTCCGGATACAGATATTAGATAAGGCGTCAGACGAAAGAGATGCAAAATGTATTCTCTGAAGTGTATGTCTGGAAAGGATAGATATGAGTAGTAAAAAAGGTGCGGTCATCAAACAGGCTTCTTTTTTGATGGCGGCGGGACTGTTGTGCAGGGTGATCGGACTGTTGTATCGCAGCCCATTAAATGGTATTATCGGTGAAGCCGGAAGCGGTTATTATTCCTATGCAAATGACTGGTATAGTATTTTGCTTTTAATCTCGGCATACAGCATACCAACAGCAGTGTCTAAGGTTATGTCAGAACGACTGGCGTTAAAGCGATATCGGGACGCGCAGAAGGTTTTCCGGGCATCGCTCATCTATGTGCTGTTGGTGGGCGGTGTTACGTCAATATTATGTTATGTGCTTGCTCCGTTTTTGCTGAAAAACGCCACAGGAGCGGTTCTTGCTCTGCGGGTGCTTGCTCCCACAATTCTGCTGTCCGGTCTTCTGGGCGTTATGAGAGGATATTTTCAGGCCCAGAATACTATGCTGCCCACGGCAATTTCTCAGATTGGAGAGCAGATCATCAATGCGATCGTGAGTATTACAGCGGCATACTTTTTCACAAGATCCGTAACTGGTGAAGATCTGATCGGGCAGATGGGGGCAGCCGGCGGAACGCTCGGCACCGGTGCCGGTGTAGTTACAGCACTTGTTTTTATGTGCTTCGTCTATGCCATCAATCGAAAAAAAATACAAAAACGGATGCTGCGGGATGTATCATATAAGGAAGACTCCTATAAAGATATCTTTAAGGTCATTCTGCTGATGGTGACTCCGATTATTATCAGTACCTGTGTATATAATGTGAGTGTTGTTATCAATCAGTCGATTTACACCAGCATGTCCATACGCAATGGATTGACGGAGAAAGCGGCAGCAGAGGCATATTCTGCATTCAGCTATTATTGTAACCCCATTTTGAACATTCCGATCGCCATGGGAAGTGCGATGGCTACGGCAATTATACCTGCTGTATCCACCCACTATGCGCTGGGTGAAAAAAAGGAAGTAGTGAACCGAATCGATGAGTGTATCAAATTTACCATGTTTATTGCAATTCCGGCTACGATCGGTCTGGCGGTCTTGTCCCGTCCGGTGATCCACCTTCTCTATCCTTCGGCAGATGCATCTTTTGCAGGAAGTGTCATGAGCATCGGCGCAATTTCGGTCGTATTTTCCTGTTTTGCCTCCGTAACAAATGGAATTCTGCAGGGCATCGGAAAACCGAAACTCCCGGTGATTCATTCAGCCATCGCACTTGTGTTTGATGTGATTTTTATGTTCCTGTTCATGTGGCTTGGCCTGGGGGTTTACGGTGTGATGATTGTCACTGTACTCTATACTCTGATCGTCTGTATTCTGAATGCGATGTCCCTCCGAAATCTGCTGAATTACCGAATGAAACTCAGGAAAGGATATCTCTATCCGGTTCTGTCAGCCGCCGGAATGGGTGTTCTGGTGGCAGCGATTTACTGGATTCCGTCCCTTTTACTTCCGGATGTAATGGGTCGGTATGTGATCAGCGCGGCAATTACGGCAGCAGCGGTCATTGTCGGTGTTCTCGTGTACATGATTCTTTATTTGAAAATATCGAAAATGCCTCCGGAAGAGATCAAAAAACTGCCTATGGGCACGAAAATCCTCCGTGTTGCCCGAATGCTTCATCTGGTATAGCGGTATCAAAGGAGTTTGACGATACGTATCCTTCGGCAAATACAAAAAATTTATAACTTTATCACTTTAAAGCAAAAATCTCTTCCTATAGAAGAGGTTTTTTGCTATACTAAAAGAACCAATGATTGAGAAAAAAGGAGAATACATATGATTTGGTCAGAAGTCGAAACCTGGTCCAGAGAACAGATAGAGGAAGTTCAGCTGGAACGGTTGAAGAACATTGTAAAATATGTTTACGAAAAATGTGCCCCCTACCGGAAAAAAATGGATGAGACAGGAATAAAACCGGAAGATGTACAGACTCTGGATGATATTCGTAAACTGCCTTTTACAACCAAACAGGACATGAGAGACAATTATCCCTTTGATCTGTTTTGTGTACCCAAAAAGGATTTATTGCGCATTCATGCATCAAGCGGAACCACAGGAAAGCCGACTGTCGTGGGATATACCCAGAAGGATCTGGATACCTGGGCAGAATGTGTGGCCAGACTGGCTGTCGCAGGAGGCGCGACTGCGGAGGATACTTCGCAGATCTGCTTCGGGTACGGTATGTTTACTGGTGCCCTTGGACTGCACAAAGGACTGGAAAAAATCGGTTCTGCGATTATTCCGTCTTCTTCGGGCAACACAAAGAAACAGCTTTTATACATGCATGATTTTGAGAGTACGCTGCTGGTAGCAACACCTTCCTACGCTTTGCGCATAGCAGAGGTAGCACAGGAAATCGGCCTGGATCCGAAAAAGGATCTGAAAATAAAAACTGCTGTGCTGGGCAGCGAACTGATGACAGAGGGCATGCGCCAGGAAATGAGAAATGCCTGGGGTGATGACCTGAGAGTAACCCAGAATTATGGCCTCAGTGAAGTGATGGGACCGGGTGTGTCCGGCGAATGCCTGGAATTAAATGGTATGCATATCAATGAAGATCATTTTCTGGTTGAGATCATCGACCCGAAGACCGGGGAAGTGCTTCCGCCAGGTGAAAAGGGAGAAGTGGTTATTACCACATTGACAAAAGAAGCCATTCCGCTGATTCGTTATCGTACCCGTGATATCAGTGCCCTCCATTACGAACCATGCAAATGCGGAAGAACCACCGCACGTATGGATAATATCTCCGGTCGTACAGACGATATGATGAAGATTCGCGGTGTCAATGTATTCCCGGGTCAGATTGAAGAGGTTCTTCTGAACACGGACATCTGCGGACCCCACTATGAGATCGTGCTGACCCGCAAGAATCATACCGATGCCATTGAGATCAATGTGGAAGTGGCACCTGATAAGATGACAGATTCTTACCAGGAACTGAAAAATTCAGAGCAGGAAATCAAAGAAAAACTCCGTACAGTACTTGGTTTGGCTGCGAAGGTAAATCTGGTATCACCGAATTCCATTCAGCGTTTTGAAGGAAAAGCAAAGAGAATTATCGATAAGAGAGGGGAAGAACAGTAATATGGGCGAAAAAGTTATTATGCTGGGCAATGAAGCCATTGCCAGAGGCGCTTATGAAGCGGGTGTGAAAGTATCATCCGCATATCCTGGTACTCCCAGTACTGAGATCAGTGAAAATCTTGTGAAATATAAAGATGATGTTTATTGTGAATGGGCACCAAACGAGAAAGTGGCCACAGAAGTTGCCCTTGGCGCTGCTATCAGCGGTGTGCGTGCCATGGCTTCCATGAAACATGTCGGTTTTAATGTGGCAGCCGATCCGGTCTACACAGCGGCTTATACCGGAATCAATGGAGGTATGATGATCGTAGTGGCAGATGATCCCGGAATGTACAGCTCTCAGAATGAGCAGGATACAAGACAGATTGCCCGTGCGGCAAACATTCCGGTACTTGAGCCTTCCGACAGTGCAGAAGCGAAGGATTTTACAAAACTTGCTTTTGAACTGAGCGAGACTTATGACACACCGATCATCCTTCGGACCACCACTCGTCTGGCACATTCGCAGGGACTGGTGGAATTGTGTGACCGTGTAGTGCCGGAAGACAGAGTATATGAAAAGAATATTGCAAAATACGTTATGATGCCGGGCAACGCCATCCGCCGTCATCCCTTTGTGGAAGACCGCATGAAGCGAATGGCCGAGGATGCCTGCGGATTTGAAATCAACCGTGCGGAATACAACGATACCTCCATTGGTATCATCACCAGCGGTATTCCCTATACATATGTAAAAGAAGCCATGCCGAATGCTTCTGTATTAAAGCTTGGACTGGTTCATCCCCTTCCGAGAAAATTAATCGAAGAATTTGCTTCCAAAGTGGATAAAGTAGTTATTTTTGAAGAACTGGAGCCGGTAATTGAGGAACAGGTAAAATCCTGGGGAATAGAAGCAGTCGGAAAGGAAATCTTTACCATTCAGGGAGAATACAGCGCAAACATGCTTCGCAAAGCTCTTCTGAAAGAGGAAATCCAGGCGAAAGCACCGGCGCAGGTTCCAGCAAGACCCCCGATCCTCTGTCCCGGCTGCCCTCACAGAAGTGTCTATACAGTCCTGAAAAAGCTTAAACTGCATGCAGCGGGCGATATCGGATGCTATACCCTTGGAGCAGTGGCTCCTTTGAGTGTTGTGGATACCACAATCTGCATGGGATCCAGTATCAGTACACTACACGGTATGGAAAAGGGTAAGGGAAAAGAGTATATGAAGAACTGGGTTGCAGTGATCGGTGATTCCACATTCATGCACACCGGTGTAAATTCTCTTATGAACATGGTTTACAATCAGGGAACCGGTACGGTTTTGATCCTGGATAACTCCACAACCGGTATGACCGGACATCAGGATCATGCAGCAACCGGAAAAACCCTCCAGGGCGATATTACAAAAGCAATCAATATTCCTCTGTTCTGCAAATCAATCGGCATTGAGCATGTATATGAGGTAAATGCTTTTGATCTGGAAGAATTGACAAAGCGTGTGAAAGAGGAAGTAGAGCGAGACGATATTTCCGTTATCATCACTAAGACTCCATGTGTTCTTTTAAAGAGCAATAAGTTCACGAAGAAATGTGTTCCGAATTATGATAAATGTAAGAAATGCGGTGCCTGCTTAAGACCGGGATGTCCGGCCCTCACAAAAAATGAGGATGGATCTATTTCCATCGATGCAACCATGTGCAATGGATGCGGCCTCTGCAGACAGCTGTGCAAATTCAATGCTATTGAGGAGGTGGATGCATAATGGAAACGAAAAATATCATGATCGTAGGTGTCGGCGGACAGGGAACTCTGCTGACCAGCCGTATCCTCGGCGGCATTGCCATTCACGGCGGATATGATGTAAAACTCTCCGAAGTTCACGGTATGGCTCAGCGAGGCGGAAGTGTAGTTACTTTCGTTCGTTACGGTGACAAGGTTGCGGAACCGATCGTTGAGGTTGGACAAGCAGATGTGCTGATCGCATTTGAGCGTCTGGAAGCGATGCGCTATATCCATTACCTGAAAAAAGACGGCGTGCTCATTGCAAATGACTGGAGAATTGACCCCATCACGGTTGTCACCGGCGTGGCAGAGTATCCGGAAAATATCCTGGAAGAGATTGAGAAAGATCATAAAGTATACCGCATCAATGCTATGGAAGAGGCACTGAAACTGGGCAATTCCAAAGTGTTTAATATTATTGTTCTCGGCATGGCTGCAAGACATATGGATTTTTCGAAAGAGGACTGGATGCAGGTAATAGAAAAGACCGTTCCGCCGAAAACCGTTGAGATCAACAAAAAAGCCTTTGAAGTGGGCTATGGTAATAAATAAGAGAGGAGACATGCCAATGCTTATCAAACAGGTATCGGTTTTTATTGAAAACAAGCCGGGCAGACTGCTCGCCATTACAAAGGTTCTTACTGACAACGGAATTAATATCGTATCCATTAGTCTGTCAGACACCAGTGAATACGGTTTGCTTCGCCTGATCGTATCGGATCCGGAAGGAGCAAGGCTCGTGCTGATGGAAAACGGATTCTCAGCCATGCTGACGGATGTACTGGCGGTTCGCCTGCCCAACGGTATCGGAAAACTTCAGGAAATGCTTCAGGTAATCACGGAGAAAGAACAGAGTATTGAGTATATGTATATTCTCGCCACCGGAGGTGGCAATGATTCGATGATCCTTAAGTCATCTGATCCGGTACATGCGGCAAAAGCCTTGAAGGAGGGCGGATTTGAACTCTACTCTCCGGAGGAAGCTTATCATATTGCATAACAAACAGACAACAGTCGATTAACTTTGAGGGGGAAACACAATGGCAGCAAAAATAATTATTCTATGCATATTTTTTATTATTACAATCGCAGTGGGTGTTTATGCCAGAAGACATGCCACTGACGTAAATGGATTTGTATTGGGAGGCCGGTCCGTTGGACCATGGCTTACTGCTTTTGCCTACGGTACATCATACTTTTCCGCAGTTGTATTTGTGGGTTATGCAGGACAGTTCGGATGGAAATACGGTATGTCCGCTACCTGGGTAGGCATCGGCAACGCATTAATAGGCAGCCTTCTGGCCTGGGTTATTCTGGGAAGAAGAACGCGTGTCATGACAAAACATCTGTCGGCAGCGACTATGCCGGACTTTTTCGGAAAGCGCTATGACAGTACCAGCCTGAAAATAGTAGCATCCGTAATCGTATTTGTTTTTCTTGTACCGTATACCGCGTCTATTTACAATGGTCTGTCCCGGCTTTTCGGGCTTGCTTTTGATATCCCCTATGAGGTGTGTGTAATCGGTATGGCAATTCTGACGGGTGTATATGTTATTCTCGGCGGATATATGGCTACTGCAATCAATGACTTCATACAGGGAATCATAATGCTGATCGGTATCTGCTGTGTCATTGCTTCTGTTTTAAATGGACAGGGTGGTTTTATGGAAGCGGTAGGTAAACTTGCGGAGATTCCCAGTGATGTGGAAATCACTCTGGGACAGCCCGGTGCCTTTACTTCCTTCTTTGGCCCGGATCCGCTGAATCTTCTTGGCGTTGTTATTCTGACTTCTCTGGGAACCTGGGGACTTCCGCAGATGGTACAGAAGTTTTATTCCATCAAAAGTGAAAAGGCAATCTCAACAGGAACGATTATTTCTACAATATTTGCCATAGTGATCGCAGGTGGTTCCTACTTCCTTGGTGGTTTCGGACGCCTTTTTGACAGCCCGGCCATTTACAAAGCAGACGGAAGTATCATTTATGACGGTATTGTACCGAGTATGCTGGCTGGTCTCCCCAATATCCTGATGGGAGTTCTGGTGGTCATGGTGCTTTCCGCATCCATGTCAACGCTGTCTTCTCTGGTACTGACATCCAGTTCCACTTTTACGTTAGATTTCCTGAAAGGGAATCTGATCAAAAATATGTCTGAGAAGGTACAGCTTATTATCATGCGCGCTTTGATCGTTGTGTTTATTCTGGTGTCTGTTTTCCTGGCCCTGGATCCGCCGGCCTTTATCGCACAACTCATGGGTATTTCCTGGGGCGCACTGGCAGGCGCATTCCTTGCTCCGTTCCTGTATGGTCTGTATTGGAAGCGCACAACAAAGACCGCTGTCTGGGCATCCTTTATCGTTGGTGTGGGTATTACTGTGTCCAATATGTTCCTGAAATACATTGCATCTCCGATTAATGCAGGAGCGATTGCCATGATCGCAGGACTGATTGTAGTACCGGTTGTCAGCCTTCTGACTCCGAAGATGAAAAAAGAGACTGTTGATGGTATTTTTGTCTGCTATGACAGCGAATCAACAACGACAACCAAGAAATTTTTACCGGATCAGAAATAAAAATGAAATCAATGTACGGACATGATCCGCTCCGTTCAGATACTGAAAATTATTTTGGCTGCGATTTGATATTTTGCCGAAATGCGAATGTGTTTGTACATTAGATGATAACAGCATGGATGCATAAAAGGAGGGCTTATTATGGAAGAATTGAAAAATCAGGAGCAGGAAAAATCAGAACAGGAAGAAAAAGAATTTGAAGTGGATGAGAAGTCTACGGATGATCTTGCTGACTGGATTGAGGAGCAGGGTATTCAGCTTCGCTACTAAGGTTTTTGGATGGAAAGAACTGCAGGCGTCGATCTGTTCCGGATAAGAGGCAGAATCAGGTTTTCCGGTCTGTTTTGGTGATTGAAAGAATGGAAGAGAAAATGCTCTTCTAAATCAGTACGGCATTCGGCTTTTTGCCGTGCCTTTGCATGAAAAGATTATGAGACCGCCGGTTGTGTGTGTTTTCCGTATGGAGCGATTACCTTTTTCGGGAGCGCTTTCCGATAAACGGAAACAAATCGCTCAGCCGGCGGTTTTTTGTGCGTTTAAAATCCGCTAAACATTCGAAATCCGCTCATTTTTCTTTGAAAAATGACTACTTTCTCATATTTAGCGGGTCCCAAAGTCATGATTATTCATGCAAGCATGAAAATCATGACCTTTTGACCCTGGCATCATTATAATCGATTATAGTAATTTAACCAGGCATCAGCAAGGATGCGATGACCCTGAGTGGTTAAATGAATACCGTCGATGGTGATGGCATGAAATCCATGTTTCTGTGCGGCATCGCTTAACCTGTCCCATAAGGGGAGATAGCCAATGCGATAAGTTTCTGCTATAACTTTTATAATATCGTTCATTTTGTGAAGTTCCGGTTCCCAGGCAGAATATTCAGCCGGATGAGGGAAAATAAAGGGCTCCATCAGCAAAATTGGGCAGGAACAGGTTTCCCTGATCTGCTCGATCAGTGTTTTATAACCGATTTTGAATTCTTCCAGGGCAAATACCGGGTCTGTGCCGGTATTTTTTATTATGCCGATATCATTGATTCCAATTAAGATTGTGATGAAATCGGGAGAGTATGCGGAAGGGCCGCTCGAATTCAGTCCGGAACCGGAAGCTGCCTGTAAAATAGAGCCGGAATTGTTGACAGAATTCGGGTATGGGTGTCGGATCTTAACGGAAATCCGGTTCCACAGCCGCTTCAGGGCAGGCATAGTAAAACCGTCATACCCCAGATTTTTCACGATGGCTTTTCCGAAACCGTAGCCCAGTGTTTCGGCAATCATGCGCACATATCCTTCTCCGAGATTATCCGTATCAAAAGAGTGATAGCAGTCTGTAATGCTGTCACCCAGAAATAAAAATTCTTTCATAAAAACCTCCATATCTTTTTGCTTGTTGTACAGTTTTTCGTATACTGATACTATCTGTATTTTACTACGAAAGAAACCGTTTGTGTTATTATTATTGAGGATAAATTGCTCTGCGAAAACCAGAGCGCTATGATTGAGAGAAAAGTTTTGAAGATTCCTGCATGAAATCTTTTGTTTTGAACCGGAAAATGTTACAATAAGAAAAAGCGAAAATCAGAACAGGAGGTCATATTTATGATAATCGATTCAAACAAGGCAGAAATGGCAGTAGTTTTAAATACAGCGCAGCAGATGTGTGCGGCAGCGAGAACTGCCCCGAAAACGAAAGGTCAGGATTATATTCACACCTGCATTCTGACCGATGCTGATAAAGAGGCGTTGGCTGCTAAAATGGAAGAACTGAGTACCGTGTTGGGCTATGGCTTTTTCAGCCGTGATGCGGCAAATGTACGTGTCAGCAAAGCAGTTGTCCTGCTGGGAGTGGAAAATGTAAGACGCGGACTGGGTGCGGGATGCGGATATTGTGGTCATAAAGACTGCAGTGCCTGTGAGGCGGCAGGCGGTGCCTGCGCTTTTGGTCCACTGGATCTTGGCATTGCTGTCGGTTCTGCGGTCAGTGTGGCAGAAGATGCAAGAATTGACAACCGTGTCATGTTCTCTGTCGGAAGGGCTGCTCTGAGTATGGGCATTTTTGATGAAAAAGTTACGAATGTGATCGGAATACCGCTGTCAGTCAGCGGAAAATCACCATATTTTGACCGTAAATAGAAAAAGATAGTTTATAAACCAGAGATGACGAAAACAGAGGGAAACTTCCATTTAAAAGGAGGCTTCTCTCTGTTTTTTGCTGCTTGGGATTTTTCTTTAATTTTATTTCGCATTGCTTGCAGCAATCTTGACTTTGCTCCACAGATTTCCCAGAATCTTTTTCGTATCTGCATTGTAGACGAAAACCTCATCTTTTTCGTAACCTGTGCGGGGAATATAAGCATTAATTCCCTCGTAATCGCCGCCCTCACCGGAGAGCTCATCCATAACTTCCTGGTTTGCAGATGTATACCCCACATAACTGGAATTGTCGTAGGCTCCCTCGTAGCTGCAGATGTAATTGATAAATTCGTGGGCCAGATCCGGGTTCTTGGCATTTGCCGGAATTACCATGGCATCTGACCAGACGTTTGTACCGGATTCCGGTAGATAAAATCCCATATCTTCATTTTCGCACATAACATATGCGGCATCACCGGAGTAAATCAATCCCAGTGCCTTGCGGCCCTGTGCCATGTTGTCGATGATTTCATCGGTTACAATTTCCGGATCCATGGTCTGGACACACTGCACCAGCCATTCATAGGCTTCCTGCAGCTCCTGTTCATTTTCGGTATTCATGGAATAGCCGAGTGCCTTCAGGGCCATCATAAATGAATCGCGCTCAGAATCATAAAGGTAAATATCACCTTTGTATTTTTCATTCAGGAAAATATTGAAACCTTGCTGTTCCAGGTCTTCCTCGTCCACTTTTGTCTTATCATAGACAATTCCGGCGGTTCCCCAGAAATAGGGTACGGAATATTCATTCTTTGGATCATAGGGAAGGCCTTTTACCGCATCAACCAGATTATCCATACCATCCAGTTTGGACTGATCCAGTTTTTGCAGATAATCTTCCTCAATGAGACGCTGGATCATATAATCGCTGGGAACCAGGATATCGTAGGCTTCTCCATTTGCAACCTTGATGTACATCTGCTCATTAGAATCAAAGTTTTCCATAACAACAGTCGCACCGGTAGCTTCCTCAAAATCAGGAATGACATTTTCTCCGGTATATTCACCCCAGTTATATATATAGAGTGTCTGACCTTCGAAGGGGCGTGCAGTTGCTTTTTCACGCAGATTGACTGCTAAAATAACGATTGCCAGCAGCCCTGCAGCAAGAATTGCACGTACAACGAATCGATGTTTGCCGATTTCTGCTTTTTTCTCACGTTTGGAGAGCACGATCGGAGCAACATTGATGATAACCAGTACAACGGTTATGATCACGACCACGAGAGTTGACAGGGCATTGATACTGGGGTTGACACGTTTGCTCATGGTATAGACCATGATACTTAAGTTTTTAATGCCGCTTCCTGTTACAAAATAGGATATGATAAAATCATCTACCGACATGGTAAAAGCAATCAGGGCGCCGGATACAATACCCGGTGTAATCTGCGGTACAATGACTTTTGTCAGAGCCTGGAAGGGGGTTGCACCCAGATCCATAGCGGCATCAGCCAGATTGGGATCCAGTGCCCGGATCTTTGGCATAACCGATAAAATCACGTACGGAATACAAAATGCTATGTGGGCCAGCAGCATGGTAACGTAACCCTTGCTGATTCGAAACGTAATAAACAAAAGCATGAAACCGATCGCAGTGACGATCTCCGGATTCATAATAGGCAGGTTATCCACCTGTTCCATCACATCCCGAACGATTTTTCTCGATTTGCTCAAACCTATGGCCGAGATGGTACCTACAATGGTAGATATAGCGGTGGCAATCAGCGCAATGCTGAAAGTCGTATATAGAGATTCTACCATATCCCGGGATTCCAGCATGTGTTTATACCAGCGAAGAGAAAATCCGGTAAAACTGGTCAATGATTTTCCTTCGTTGAAGGAAAAGATGATCATGTAAAGAATCGGCAGATAAAAGAATACAATCATCAGAATCATTAATATCTTCCCAATGGGACGTTTTCCTTTTTTCATAATGACTTATTCCTCCTTTCCGCCCTGATTTCGGATCTCAACTTTTCGAACGACTACCATGAGCAGCATCATAACAACTGCCATAATCATGGAAATAGCACTTCCGAAATTCCATTCTCCCACGGTAATAAACTGGTTTTCGATCAGATTACCGATCAGGAAATACTGGCCGCCGCCTAAGAGTTTCGGTATGAAAAAAGAACTTACGGCTGGCAGGAACACCAGTGTGATGCCATTGATGACACCGGGCAGAGACAACGGAAGTGTGATTCTGCGAAATATCTGAACCGGATTTGCACCCAGATCAGCTCCCGCCTCCAGAAGGGAGTGATCCATCTTGCAGAGGGATGTGTTGATCTGGAGAATCATAAACGGCAAAAAGTTGTAGACCATGCCAAGCAAAACGGCACCTTCCGTGTATAAAAGTTCCACGTCTCCGAGGCCGAAAAAGCTTAAGATATGCTGAAACAGGCCTCCCTCGCTCAAGAGACCGATCCAGGCATAGGTACGAACCAGCATATTGATCCACATGGGGATCGTAACGCAAAGAACAAGGAGGTTCTGGTTCCGCTCACCGCAGCGGGAAATAAAATAGGCCGCGGGATAACCGAGCAGAAGACAGATGACCGTTGTCTTAAATGCAATAACAAGCGAACGCCAAAGAATTAACAGGAAATCCGGGTCGGTAAAAAATTTGGCGTAATGCTCCAGGGTCAGGGTGAAGGAAATAATGCTGTTTCCCTGCTGTGTAATCGAATAAAATGCGATCAGAGCCATGGGAAGAACCAGCATCAGAGCCGCCCAGACAATGTATGGAAGCGCTAACTGTGAAAATCTCTTCATTTAGAATTCCATCCTTGACATAACATGGATATCTTCCGGGAAGAATGTCAGGCCGACCTCCTGACCAACTTCCGTGTAGTCCGTGGTATGAATCTTAAACTCACGGCCTGTGGTGGAAAATGTGATCTTATAAATACCTTCTTTTACATCTTCCGGTTCAAAATCATAATCAACGCTGATGTCGATGCTCTCATCTTCATTGCTCAATTTCCACCCCTGTGCACTGGCCCAGGTCTTGATATCGGTATCCAGAGCCTGAGATTCCACAATCTCATCCACAGTTTTGAAAAAGTTAAATGCCATGATTGCTTCGTTGGCTTTTTCATTTTTTACGAAGGGCTGATTTACCACAAAAATATTGCGGGAAATACCGGTTCCGGCAGCCGTGGAGAAGGTAACCGGATACTGGCCGATTTCTTCTTTCAGCTCGTATTCAATGTAGGGGATGGAAATATAATCATCGCTTTCGGGATCCCATGCCTGCGCATTGGAACGTGCAATGATTTCTTTGTCATCCAGAGCTTTTACGTCCTCCAGGTCCACATAGAAGTCGTTGGCACTGATCTTTTCTTTTCCGTTTTCGCTGGTAACATCCTGATTGCGGATGACACGCATATCCACGGTGACGCTTGTACCGGGAACTGTTTCCACGATGATTTCATAATGGACGCCCTTGAACAGGACGCTCAAGACCTCACCGGTCAGTTTTCCGGCTTTTACATCCACAATATCAATATCTTCCGGGCGAAGCACCACATCCACGGGCTCATTTTCTTTAAAACCGAAGTCCACACAGTCGAAAGTGACATCGTCAAAACGGACTTTATAATCTTCCAGCATGACACCGTTTATGATGTTGCTCTCGCCTATAAAGTTGGCGACATAACGGTTAGCCGGCTCATTATAGATTTCTTCCGGTGTTCCCACCTGCTGAATTTCACCGTTCTTCATGACCACGATCTTGTCAGACATGGTCAGGGCCTCCTCCTGGTCATGGGTTACGAAAATGAAAGTAATACCTACTTCCTGCTGGATCCGTTTCAGCTCGTACTGCATTTCCTTTCGAAGCTTCAGATCCAGGGCTGCCAGAGGTTCATCCAGAAGAAGGACTTTCGGCTCATTTACCAGAGCACGGGCAATGGCAACACGCTGCTGCTGACCACCGGACAGCAGGGTGGTGTTTTTGTTTTCATATCCTTCCAGACCGATCAGCTTCAGCATTTTCATAACCTTCTGGTCAATGATATCTTTGCTCATTTTTTTGATTTTCAGACCGAATGCGATGTTCTCATAGACACTTAAATGAGGAAAAAGGGCATATTTCTGGAAAACAGTATTCAGTTCCCGCTCATAGGGCGGTTTTTCGCTGATCTCCTCGCCGTCAAAGATTACTTTTCCTTCATCTGCATCAAGAAATCCGCCCAGAATGCGAAGCAGTGTGGTTTTTCCGCATCCGCTGGGTCCGAGCAGCGTAACAAATTCATTTTCATAAATATCCAGATTGACGCCTTTCAGTACAATCTGGCCGTCAAAGTTTTTAACGATGTTTCGAAACTCAATCAGTTTCTTTTTTTCCATCTCACGTCTCCTCTCTGGTTAAAACATTGGTGGTGTTGTTATCCACAACACTTTTGCATCACTGTTTCCGTGATTATATAAATAATGACCTTTGGAACCATCCAGATAGAAGGTTTCCTGAGCTTTCAGTTTATACTTCCTGTTTCCGCGGACCAGAGTGACAGTGCCTTTCAGTACATAGCCGAACTCTTCGCCGTGATGCGCTTCCATCATATGACTTTTTTTATGGGGGTGGAGTGTCAGGAGAAGGGGTTCCATCTCATTTTTCTGGGCGTTTGGGATAACCCATTCGATGGTGTAATCTTCCTGCTCGTCTACAAAAAAGTCCTGAGTGGAGAATACAATCTGTTTTTCTTCTTCCTCGTGGAAAAACTCGGACAGGTTTGTTCCGAGCGCTTCGAGAATGTCTTCCAGCGTAGCAATACTGGGAGTTGTGAGATTGCGTTCCACCTGTGATAAAAAGCCCTTTGTTAGTTCGCTTCGAGAAGCCAGATCGCCCAGCGTAAGGTCATTCTGAAGCCGAAGTTCTTTCAGCTTTTTGCCGATATCCAAAATTACACCTCCTGTTTTCCAATACTAAACTTTTTTTTAAAAATTAGCGAACAAATACATTATACATAGAAATGGCAGGATTGCAATAGGTTTGATGAAGATTTTACAAAACTATTTTCTGAAACTGGGAAAAATCATTCGGTTCATGTTATTGTAGAATCAGAAAAAGTGTGATAAAATGATACATGTCGCAGGGCCATTGTGTTCAGGCGGCTAATGACTAAGTTTGAAAGGACGTGACCCGGAATGGACAAGAAAAAATATGTTGCTTATGTGGGAACCTATACGGATGGAGCCAGCGAGGGAATCCATCTTTATGATGTCGACATAGAATCGGGAGAATTCACTTTCCGCAAAGTTGTAAAAGTCAATAACTGTTCGCATGTGACGCTGTCAAAAAACGGAAAGTATCTATATTCCATTGCAGATGAGGGCGTTGAAGTATTTGAAATCCTACCGGATGGAGATTTAAAACCAATCAACCAGGTGGATATCAAGGGAATGCGCGGAACCCATCTGGCAACGGATCATCTGGGGAAATATCTGTTTGTTGCCGGATATCATGACGGAAAAGTAACCGTTGTACATACCCATCGGGATGGGCGGCTTGGCAGTGTAATGGATGGCGTATTCCACAAAGGAACCGGTACTGTGGCCGAGCGCAACTTCCGTCCGCATGTGTGCTGTGTTCGGCCTACACCGGATAACAAATATCTCTGTGCGGTTGACAATGGTATTGATCAGGTTATCATTTACAAGATCGATGATCAGAGAGATAAACTGAAACAGGTGGAAATCCTTCGTATGCGCCGGGATTCCGGTCCGCGTGTGGTCCGTTTCAGTAAAGACGGCAGATATATGTATGTTCTCTGTGAACTGGAAAATGAGATCATTGTTTATACCTATACGGATACTGCCAAAGGCCCTGTTTTTGAAAAAATTCAGGAGATTACCACGTTATCCAACCATAACGAGGAGGATGCCTTTGATGCGGCTGTTGCCATGGTGCTTTCTCCGGATGAGCATTATCTGTTCTGTGCTACAGCCGGCGATAATACAGTAAGCATGTATAAGATTGATGAGAATACAGGCCTTCTCGAAAAACGGTTTGTACTTCCCATCAGCGGAGAGTATCCGAAAAGCGTTGTCCCATTTCCGGATGGAAGACACCTTGCGGTGGCAAACAATTCCTCCAATACCATCACCACATTCTCGGTTGATTATGAAAAGAACCTCTTGATCATGAAGGGGAGACCCCAGACGGTGGATCGCCCGAACTGCATCCTGTTCCGCAAGATTGAAGGGTAATGAGTGAAAAACAGATGAGGTAAATATCATAAAAGAGGCTGTGAAGAACAGCCCCTTTTATTTTTCTTTCATAGGAAATTCCTTTCCTATGAAAGAAAAACACTCCGTGAGGATGAACAGAAACGCATATGGGAAATTGTCACTTCGTGACATGCGTTTCGCGCCAAAGTGTACAAGTCCCTCATGAGTGAGGAATATCGGGAGTTGAAGTGGACTTGTCCACTTTGTTTCGAAATTATTTTTTTCAGGGAGCGTAAAAAATATGAAAAACAATGAGATTTATATGATCTATGGGACGGATTACAAATCGATGACGATAGATCTGCTGGAAGCGGTGAATCTGAAAGAACGGATTCCTGGCGCTCAGTGTCGGATCGGCATCAAGCCGAATCTGGTCTCCCCTTCCGAGGCATCCTGGGGAGCGACGACACATCCGGAAGTGGTTGCCGGTATTATTGCCTATCTGCAGAAATACGGCTTTAAAAATCTGGTGATGCTGGAAGGGTCCTGGGTCGGGGACCGCACTTCGGAAGCAGTCTATGTCTGCGGTTATGACCGTCTCTCGCAGGAAACGGGGGTGCCCTTTATTGATACCCAGAAAGATACGGCTGTAGCCTGCGACTGTCGGGGAATGGAACTGAATATCTGCCGAAGTGCTCTGGAACTGGATTTTCTGATCAATGTACCGGTTATGAAAGGTCACTGTCAGACAAAAATCACCTGCGCACTTAAAAACATGAAAGGATTGATACCCAATAAGGAAAAACGCCATTTTCATACTATGGGGCTCCATAAACCCATTGCTCATCTGAATACAAAACTCCATCAGGATTTTGTTGTTGTGGATAATATCTGCGGAGACTGGGATTTTGAGGATGGAGGTAATCCGGTGATCATGAATCGTATTATGGCGGTGACTGATCCGGTTCTGTGTGATGCATATGTCTGTGATCTGATGGGTTATGCAGTGGACGATGTGCCCTATGTGCGGATGGCGGAGCAGATGGGTGTCGGTTCGGCGGATCTGGGCAGATTGGATGTGATCGCACTAAATCAGAGCAGTATGGAAATAAAAACACCGGAAACAAAGAAAATACTGGAATTGAAAGATGCGGTGGAGGAAGTGGATTCCTGCAGTGCCTGCTACGGTTACCTGATCCCGGCTCTGAATCAACTGAAGGAGGAGGGATTGCTTGAAAAACTGGAGGATAAAATCTGCATCGGCCAGGGATATCGTGACCGGAGCGGAATATTGGGCATCGGAAATTGTACAGCGAAATTTAAATACTGCCTGAGAGGATGTCCGCCTACGGAGACAGAAATTTATAAATTCTTGAAAGCGCATATAAAAGAGAATAAATTGTCTTTATAGAATTCTGATGATGCCAGGGTCAAATGCTTTTGACCGCAACATCATTCTGAGTACAGTATGCAGAAACAGGTTCTTGTCCGAAATAATTCTCAAAAAATATCGGACACAGAACCTGTTTTTATCGAACAGAAACAAGTGCATTTACTGCAATGAACCTGTCAACGATGATACGGAACTATATTATTATACAGAACCTGTTCGGTGCAGTTACCTTTTTTCAGGATTGTAAAAATCCACGATTCGATCCAACCGAGCAGCCATGTTTTCAAGAAGGGCATCCACCAGAACAAGGGCAGTCATGCATTCTACAACTACAACAGCCCGGGGTACAATAACCGGATCATGACGGCCTTTGATGGAAATATGAATGTTTTCTCCTCCTCGTGTAACTGTCTTCTGTTCCGAGGAAATGGAAGGGGTCGGTTTGAAACCTGCTTCCATATAAATGGTGTCGCCGTTGCTGATGCCGCCCAGAATACCGCCGGCGTTGTTTGTATCAAACGTGACATTTCCCTCCAGCATACGGATGGGGTCATTATTCTGACTTCCGGTGGAACTTGCAGCATTTTTTCCGGATCCGATCTCAAAAGACTTTACGGCGCCGATGGAAAAAATAGCCTTTGCCAGATTGGCATCCAGCTTTTCCAGCGCCGGATTGCCCAAACCGGCAGGTACGCCGGTTACCCGACAGGCGATGACACCACCGCTGGAATCCTGTTTTTTCATACACTCTTCCAGATATGCAATTGCTTTTTCTGCTGCTATGGCATCGGGCATGCGGACCTGGTTGTTTTCAATCTGTTCCGGGTCAAAGGTATCGATGCTGACCGGACCGATTGATTTGGTGTATGCAGTGATGGAAATACCCATCTGATTTAATATTTTCGATGCGATGGCTCCGGCAGCAACCCGTGCAATGGTCTCACGGCCGGAAGAACGTCCGCCGCCCCGGTAATCACGAAAACCGAATTTTTGATCAAACGTATAATCGGCGTGTCCCGGACGATAGTAGGAAGCGATTTCCGAATAATCCCGGGAACGTTGGTCATAATTCATAACAACCATAGAAATGGGTGTTCCGGTGGTTTTTCCTTCAAATACACCGGAGAGTATTTCTACCCGGTCGCTTTCGGCCCGGGCTGTGGTGAAGCGGCTCTGTCCCGGTTTCCTCCGATTCAGATATTTTTGAATATCCGTTTCATTAAGTTCAATACCTGCGGGACAGCCAACCACAACCACACCCATCCCATTTCCGTGGGATTCTCCCCAGGTCATAATATTAATTAAATTGCCAAATGTTGATCCGGCCATAATATGTTATCCTTTCTGTTTTTTGTATAGTTTATCAATAATATCAAAAGATACAGCAGGTTTTTGACATTTTATTATTATGATGTTTGGGTCAAAAGCATTTGACCCCATGATGCCTTTGGATTTTTCCGCGCTTTGCGCTCCCAAAATCCCTTTTGACTCTGGCATCATTATTATATCGAAAGGTGAAAGGTTTGTAAATATTTCGGTTGAAGATTGACACAAACCGGGAATCAATTTATAATGTAAAATGATTTTTTAGTCGTTACATACAGGAGAGGAGGGGTTCAAAATGATTCGGATTTTTAAAACAGTAGAAGGCAATATTCAGCAGATTGACGAGCCGAAAGAGGGCTGCTGGATCGCTCTGACAAATCCGACCGTAACAGAAGTATTTGAAATGTCTGAAAAATTTGGGATAGAAGTAGATCATCTGCGGGCGCCTTTGGATGAAGAAGAACGTTCGCGTATTGAAGTGGAAGATAACTACACATTGATATTGGTCGATATACCGATCATTGAAGAACGAAATGAGAAGGAGTGGTACGGGACCATTCCTCTTGCGATTATTGTAGCGAAGGAAATGATTTTTACCGTTTGTTTGGAAGACACGCCGATTTTAACCGCATTTATGGATGGCCGCGTGCGGAATTTCTATACGTATATGAAGACACGTTTTATTCTGCAGATCCTCTACAAAAATTCAACCATGTATCTGCATTATCTTCGTATTATTGATAAAAAGAGTGAGTTTGTGGAGAAAAAACTTCATGCTTCTACCAGAAATCAGGAGCTGATCGAACTGCTGGAGCTGGAAAAATCACTGGTTTATATTACCACGTCACTCCGTTCCAACGAGGTGGTGCTGGAAAAACTGATGAAGATTGAAAACATCAAACAATATCCGGAAGATGAGGAACTTTTGGAAGATGTTATTATCGAGAATAAGCAGGCCATTGAGATGGCAAATATTTACAGCGGTATCTTAAGCGGAATGATGGATGCGTTTGCCTCGGTTATCTCAAACAACCTGAATATTGTCATGAAGTTCCTGGCAACGGTGACCATTGTACTATCCATTCCGACCATGATATTCAGTGCTTATGGCATGAATGTGAATGAGATGGGAATGCCTTTTGCCACTTCACCATATGGCTTTTTGATCGTCATTGTGATTGCCCTTCTGATCAGCTGCATCATTGCACTGATTTTTTCGAAGAAGGATCTGTTTTAATCGGGTTTTAAATTCATGAGAGAAAGATAAGGAGTATTATGAGTTTTCTGCAAAAAATGGAACGAAAATATGGCCGCTATGCCATAAAAGGACTGACACGCTACATTATTCTGACCTATGTGATCGGATACATTTTATTGCTGATGACACCCGGTTGGATTTCCTATATCAGACTGGAACCGGGACTGATCCTGCACGGTCAGGTATGGAGATTGTTTTCCTGGCTGCTGGTGCCTCCTCAGTCCCTGGATATTTTTACGATTGTAATGCTGTTCTTTTATTTTTCAATCGGAACAAATCTGGAACGCACATGGGGCGATTTTCGTTACAATGTATATATATTCGGCGGATTGATCATTACGGTCATCGGAGCGTTTATCTGCTATGCCATTGCAAAAGCCGGTATGCCCGCAGGAACGATACCGCTGATCGGAGGGGCGTTCAGTACCTATTATATCAGTATGTCGATTTTCCTGGCATTTGCACTGACTTATCCGAACATGCAGGTACTTTTGCTCTTTGTACTTCCGATTCGGGTAAAATGGCTTGGTGTTATTTATGCGGCATTTATCATCTATGACTGCATTTATATGAGTTGGGTCGGAAGAGTTGCGGTGATCGTATCACTCTTTAACTTTATCATCTTTTTCTTCATGACGCGGAATTATCAGAGAGTATCGCTTCGGGAGATAAAGCGAAAAAAAGACTTTCAAAGAGCGGTTCAGCAGACAGTTGTGAAACCGGGGCAGACGAGGCACAAATGCGCGGTCTGCGGAAGGACAGAGCTTGATGATCCTAATCTGGAATTCCGATATTGTTCAAAATGTAACGGAAGTTTCGAGTATTGCCAGGAGCATTTGTTTACTCATGAACATGTAAAATAATGGAGATGAATATGACAGAGAAAAGTAAGAATGTAAGAGTCAGCAAAAAAACAAAAATTGTCTGCACCATGGGACCAAATACCGATAATATCGAGATTATGCGTGCGCTGGTGGAAAACGGTATGGATGTGGCCAGATTCAATTTTTCACACGGGACCTATGAGGAGCAAAGCGCACGTATAAAAATCCTGAAAAAAGTCAGGGAAGAATATGATCTTCCCATCGCCATGCTGCTGGATACCAAAGGGCCGGAGATTCGTACCGGGAAACTGAAAGACGGCAAAAAAGTGCTGTTAAAGGAGCAGGATACGATTATCCTCACTACCGAGCAGATTGTGGGAGATGAAAAACGTGTATCCGTAACTTATGAAAATCTTCCGAATGATGTAAAAGAAGGCAGCCGTATTCTTGTGGATGACGGACTGATTGAACTGCATGTTGAAAAAACAGAGGGGACAGAAGTGACCTGTCGTATCGTCAACGGCGGCGAGCTGGGCCAGCAAAAAGGTGTTAATCTGCCCAATATTTCAGTGAAGCTTCCGGCCATAACAGAAAAAGATAAGGAAGATATCATCTGGGGTATCGGCCAGGGGTTTGATTATGTAGCGGCCTCTTTTATCCGCAACGCGGAGGCAGTTCTGGAAATTAAGGAACTGTTAAAAGCCCATGGAGGTGAACGCATTCATGTTATTGCAAAAATAGAGAATGCGGAAGGCCTGAATAATTTTGATGAAATCAATGCTGTGGCAGACGGCGTCATGGTTGCCAGAGGTGACCTGGGAGTGGAGATTCCCGCCTATGATGTGCCCCATGCGCAGAAAGTGATGATTGATGAATGCAATCGTGCTTATAAACCGGTTATCACCGCCACGCAGATGCTGGATTCTATGATGCGTAATCCGCGTCCTACCAGGGCTGAGATCGCCGATGTGGCCAACGCCGTGTACGATGGTACAGATGCTCTGATGCTTTCCGGAGAGACTGCTGTGGGTAAATATCCGGTGGAAGCATTGAAAATGATGGTTCAGACTGCTGTCACAGCAGAAAGATTTCTGGATGAAAGACGCTATATTGAGCATCGTACTATGGAGGAGAACCGCAATGTCTCCAGTGCCGTAGGTCTGGCAGCGGTGCGTACTTCCAGAAATGTACATGCAAAATGTATTGTAACACCGACCATTGGCGGACAGACCGCGCGTCTGATTTCCAATTTCCGCCCTATGGTTCCGATTTATGCGGTAACACCCACCGCTGCAGCGCAGAGAAGAATGCAGCTGTATTGGGGTGTACTTCCCCTTCGAGGCTACGTGGAAGATACTACGGAAGATATTGTAAATCATGCGATCCGTGTTGTGCAGAATGCAGGTCTGGTGGAATCAAAAGACCTGATGGTGATCACAGCCGGAGACCCGTCAACCAACATTATTTCCGGTGAGGGCCCTATGACCAATATGCTGTACGTAGTTGAGGCAAAATAAATTACAAGAGGATGAATATTATGAAAAAAGAGACATTTGTGACAAAGGAAAAACTGGAAGAAATCATCAGAGAAGTACCGACACCGTTCCATTTGTACGATGAGAAAGGAATCCGTGCCAATGCGAAAGCGCTGAAAGAGGCGTTTTCATGGAATAAAGGATTCCGGGAATATTTTGCTGTAAAAGCGAATCCAAACCCATTTCTTATCAGCATTTTAAATGAGTATGGATGCGGATGCGACTGCTCCTCCATGACCGAACTGATGCTGGCAAAAGCCCTTGGATGTACCGGAGAACTGACCATGTTTTCCTCAAATGATACACCGGCAGAAGAGTTTCAGTATGCGTATGATATGGGCGCGATCATTAATTTTGATGATATCACGCACATTCCGTTTTATGAGGAAAAAGTAGGTGTGTTTCCGAAAACCATGAGCTGCCGTTACAATCCTGGCGGACTGTTCAAAATCAGCAACAGTATTATGGACAATCCCGGCGATGCAAAATACGGCATGACCACAGACCAGATGTTTGAGGCTTTCCGCATGCTGAAAGAAAAGGGTGTGGAAAACTTTGGTATTCATGCATTTTTGGCCAGCAATACCGTAACAAACGAGTATTATCCGATGTTGGCAAAAGTCCTTTTTGAAGTAGCAGTGAAGCTGGAAAAAGAGACCGGTGCGAAGATTACTTTTATCAACCTTTCCGGTGGTGTAGGCATTCCATATCGTCCGGATCAGGAACCAAATGATATATATGCGATCGGTGAGGGTGTCCGCAAAGTATATGAGGAAGTGCTGGTTCCGGCAGGAATGGGCGATGTGGCTATTTATACGGAAATGGGCCGCTATATGACAGGCCCCTTTGGTTGTCTCGTTACTACGGCTATTCACGAAAAGCACACGCACAAAGAGTATATAGGCTGTGACGCCTGTGCAGTTAATCTGATGCGCCCGGCCATGTATGGTGCATACCATCATATTACAGTGGCAGGAAAAGAAGATGCTGTGTGCGATCACATGTATGATGTGACCGGTTCCCTTTGTGAGAATAATGATAAGTTTGCCATCGATCGCATGCTCCCGGAGATTGAAAAAGGCGATCTGCTGATCATTCATGACACCGGCGCGCACGGATTTGCAATGGGATACAATTACAACGGCAAGCTGAAATCTGCTGAGGTTCTTCTGAAAGAAGACGGTTCCTTCCAGAAAATCCGTCGTGCAGAGACAGCAAGGGATTATTTTGCTACATTTGATGAATATCCGATTTTCAACAAAATCTTTGAATAAAAGATGGAAAAAGAGCTTGCTTATGGCAGAAATCTGTGATAAGATATATTTCGGTTCGTGAAGGACTGAAATATATGCCGGCGTGTCGGAATGGCAGACGAGGCAGACTCAAAATCTTGTTCGTCCATTCACAGGTGTTTTTGTAGGACCCTTGGTATTACAGCATATTTTCAACTGAATAACAGCATTTGGTTTTAATATCCCTCCCGCATATCCCTCCAAAATCAGAGATATGCGGGACACAGGGAATTAAAATATAAATGCCGGTGTGGCGGAATTGGCAGACGCACCGCACTCAAAATGCGGCGGAGCAATCCGTGCCGGTTCGAGTCCGGCCACCGGCACCAGAATTTTCAGCCCTGAGCTTACAGAGTTCAGGGCTTTTTTATTGCCCGATAGCCTGTACTCTGGTGTTTTGCGGGTAAAATGCGAGGATCGCATTTGCCGACGAAACCTTGTTGCTATAATCAAGGTGAGTGTAAATATTCGATGTCGTTCCGATGTCGCTATGTCCCAGCCACTCCTGGATGTCCCTCAGACTGACACCGTTGGCGTAGAGAAGGCTGGCGCAGCTATGTCGGAGATCGTGGAAACGGATTTTTTTCAATCCGTTGTTTTTCAGTACAATCTCAAAGTGCTGTGTGATGAAGTTTGGTTTGACAAGTTCGCCCATCGCATTTACATAGATATAATCCAGATATTTTTTGCAGTAGGCCGCACCGCACACCTTTTGATTGACAAGCTGCTCTTGCTTCAAGCGCCGCAGCAGTTGTTCAAAGGGCGGGACCAAAGGCAAGGTCCGATAGCTGGACTTTGTTTTCGTTCGGTCCTTCTGTACGGTGATGTTCTTGCCATCCACATTGACTTGCGTAACTGTGTGCTTTATGCTGATTGTCTTTTTTTCAAAGTCAATCGCATCCCATTTCAGTCCGACCACCTCACTCCGCCGCAGCCCGTAGAATGCGGCAAGAATAACGCCAAGCTCAATGGGGTCGCCCTTTACAGTCTTGAAAAGGATTTCCAACTCTTGCTGGTTGTAAATCGTCGCAAGGTATTTGTCCTTCCGGGGCCGCTCCACACGGTCAGCGGGATTTGACTTGATTAGTCCGATCTGGAACGCATACTGTAAGCACTTACGGATATTGGCGTGGCGGTGGATTACGGTATTAGCCGTAAGTCCTTTTCCAAGCTCAAATTGATAGTAGTCCTGGATGTACTTGGGGTGCTTCTCCAGGTCCTGCAATGTGAGCATTTTGTCTTTGAAGTACGGAACTATGCTTCCCTTGATGGAATTGGCATAGGATGAATAGGTGGTTAATTCAACGCTGCTTTTCATCATTTCCAGCCATTCCAGAAGAAAATCGGTAAAGAGTATGGGAGCTTCATCTGCACACGGGTTGATATGCGCCACAGGATTTTCTTTCAGCCATGTCAGCTCAATGGCATATTGAAACGCCGCCACGATTATTTCGTGGTATTGCAGCAATTCCTGTGAAGAAGCCTCTCGTTCTTGTCTCTCATAGCGATAAAATGCTTCCAGATCGCGTCCAGTCATTTTGAGTAATCCGACAGAATGTTTCTCAAAGAATGGCTCAATCTGACTTTTGACATCGTAGGCATATTCCGCGTATGTACTCGGGCTAAAGGAAAAGGCATTTTCTTTCAGCCACTTATTCAAAAAAACATGAAACGGCACATCTGCGTTTTCCAGCAGATTTTCGGGATTAAACTCTTTGCGGGTTTTAAGCAGCATGGCTTCAGCCCGCTTCTTGTTGCCCTTTACGGTAAGTCCTGTGCTGATGGATTTACTTTTCCGCTTACCGTCAGCACCTTTCCAGCTCAATATCATCTGGAAATATCCATTTTGTTCTCTCAGGTGGCCTGCTACCATCATCATTCCTCCTTTTTGAAGCAGCTATATTCACCCGTTGTTGACGGTATCATCGTACCATCAACCTATAAATGCAGCAAGGATATGAATTAGCTTCGTCTGATGATGTGCAGATAATTCAATATGTGAAGTTTGGGGATTTTGTAGGTTCGGCCTACCCGAAAATGCTCAATGCTATTTTCCTGCAACAATCGGTAGGCGGATTTTTCACTGATCCCCAACATTTTGCTCATTTGTGCGACGCCGACAATATCAGGGTAGTTTGAAAAAACCATGCCATAAGCGTCTTTTTGAGATATTGACACACTCATACTCAACACCTCCTCAGCGCGGAGAATGTCAAAACAGAAAAGCAGCCGCACCGATAAAGCTGAAGGTATATGCTAACCTGTAAATCGGTACGGCTGCTATATTATGATTTGATTTCTATTCGCCACATTTGCCACGCACCCCTGACGATGGGGACATTCCTGGTCTCCGCTGGCGCGGCTGTCATAACTCCGCAGCGTCGTTTTACTCGTGCGCCGCAGGGTTCCCCCCAAGTCTTTGGCGGGCCGTGAGGAAGTATCTTTAAGCCCCCATGCAGTCACCGCGCCCCGAAGTGCCACCTCCGGGCTTCAGGCTTGCGTTGATCGCTCAGGACAGCCCGTTCATCACCTCCTTGGCTTGTCCTTCTTGGCGGCG
>JALENY010000007.1 GCA_022767285.1 Lachnospiraceae bacterium
CCGAGGCATCGACATCGGAGCGAAGAGTGAAATCTATCAATTAATGAATGAACTGGTAGCAGAAGGAAAGTCAATCATCATGATTTCCTCTGAGATGACAGAAGTATTGAGAATGAGTGACCGAATCGTGGTAATGTGCGAAGGCAAGAAGACCGGAGAGATCGATATCTCAGAGGCAACCCAGGAGAACATTATGCATGCGGCAACACTTAGAGATTAGGAGGAGATGGAAGAGATGGCAAATAATGAGAAAAAAGGTAATGCTTTTTCAAACAATCCTTTGGTAAAAGCAGTTGGTTCCCAGCAGATTGTAGTTTTGTTAGCAGTAGTTGTATTATTCTTAGTTTTCGGTATTGCAAGTAAATCTTTCAGACAGTATACGACTTTACTGAGCTTATTGGATACGGTTTATTACATTGCATTTATGGCAATCGGCGTAACATTTTGTTTGATAACCGGTGGTGTAGATCTCTCCATTGGTACTGGTATGATCTGTTACTCTCTGATCGGTGCATTCTGTGTTGTTAAATTAGGTATGCCGATTGGGGTTGGTATCCTGATTTCCTTACTTTGCGGTGTTATCATGGGTGTTTGGAACGGATTCCTTGTTGCAGCTCTGAACCTGCCTCCATTCATCGCAACATTATGTACGATGATGATTACCCGAGGCCTCGGTTCTCTTGTAACAGGCGGTCTTTCTGTTGCATGGCCGGCATCCAACAGCGCACAGGGCGCATACCGTAACCTGTTCAAGTTCAACACGGGAAGTGTTATTATTCCGGTAGGATTTATCCTGGTTATTGTTGCAACAATTGTTATGTCCACAGTATTAAATAAGACAAGACCCGGACGTTATATCATTGCAATTGGAAGTAACAAAGAAGCTCTGAGACTTTCTGGTGTAAACGTAGTGAAGTGGCAGTGGCTTGCATACATCATCTCCGGTCTCTTTACCGGTTTCGCAGCGATTGCATATGCAGGTGTTCTTTCATCCTCTGTTGCCCCTGGTGCAGGTGCAGGTCTTGAGATGGATGCAGTTTGTGCAGCAATCATCGGCGGTACTTCCATGAGTGGTGGATCAGGAACAGTTATCGGAACAATTCTCGGTGTATTTGTTATGGCTCTGTTGAAGATTGGTCTTCCGTTCGTAGGATTCCAGGCTAATATGCAGCAGATCATCACTGGTCTCGTATTGATTCTGGCTGTATTTATCGACGTAGTGAAAAACAGCAAAAAAGCATAATTAATTATCATATTATATGTTTCATGTTATGTAACGCCACAGGCGTATTACATATAAAAATTTAAGGAGGATATGAGAAATGAAGAAAAAAGTTTTAAGTGTGTTACTGTGCGTAGCAATGGTAGCAACAATGGTTATCGGATGTGGCAGCAAGAGCGAAAGCACTTCTTCTGATGCGTCTGCATCTGAGGACAGCGGTGATGGCGAAGCAGCAGCTACAGGCGACATGCATTTCGAAATCGTATCAAAAGGTTTCCAGCATGCTTACTGGCAGGCAGTATTAAAAGGTGCTGAAAACAAAGCAAAAGAACTTGGCGCAACCATCAATTTTGTTGGCCCGAATACCGAGTCTGATATCGCTGACCAGGTACAGATGCTGAACAACGCAATCAATGCACAGCCGAATGCAATCGGTTTTGCAGCTCTTGACACAAGTGCTTCTTTGGATGCCATTACAGCAGCTATGGATGCTGGTATCCCGATCATCGGTTTTGACTCTGGTGTATCCGGTGCTCCGGAAGGCGCGGTATTAGCTAACGCTTCCACAGATAACTATGCAGCAGGTGCTATGGCAGCAGAAGAAACCTACAAACTGATCAAAGATACAATTGCAAATGCAACTGCTCCTGTAAGAATTGGTGTTCTGGCTCAGGATGCAACTGCTGAATCTATTATCAACCGTGGTCTTGGTTTCATTGACAAAATTGCTGAACTGGCTATTGCTGATGGAAAAACAGTAAATATTGAAGGTAATGACAAATATGTTGCTGATGCTCAGTTCGAGAAAACAGAAGGCGCTGACGTTGTTATCGAAGTAGCAGTTCCTGCAACTGTAGATGCTTCTCTGTCCAAGACAGACTGTGAAACCCTTCTGAACAAAGATGACACAATCGCTATCTATGGTTCTAACCAGCATTCTGGCGAAGCTATGGTAAGTGCAAATGAAACTCTTCAGAAATTCGGTACTGGCGAAGGCAAAATTATCGGTGTTGCATTTGACTCCGGTTCCGTTATCAAAGGTGCTGTTGCTGATGGTACTTTAGCAGGTGCTATTACTCAGGCTCCGGTAGCTATGGGTGAAACCCTGGTTCAGTTACTGTATGATGCAGCTAGCGGAAAAGAAGTTGCTGATACAGATACAGGATGCCAGTGGTATACAGCTGAAAACATGAATGACGAAGAAATCGCACAGAACCTGTACGACTAATCGGCATTCGTAAGGCTGAAAAGCTTTAGACAGATAAAAGGGGCTGCCACTTGTGTGGCGGCCCTTTTTTCTGTATAATGCAAATAAAGACACTTTTTTAAACAAATATGGTTCTTCCATTTTAAATGTTGATATATTATCATTTAATCAATGGGAGACAACGAAGGAGGATTTCACAATGGGCAAGTATTATTTGGCAGTTGACATCGGAGCTTCAAGCGGACGTCATATTCTGGGAAGCATCGAGGACGGAAAGATCGTTCTGGAAGAAATCTATCGTTTTGAAAACGGTATGAAAAAGGTCGATGGACATCTCTGTTGGGATCACAAACGGTTGTTTGAAAACATCAAAGCAGGTATGAAAAAAGCAAAAGAAATCGGCAAAATTCCGGTTTCCATGGGTATTGATACATGGGGTGTTGACTATGCACTTGTGGATGAAAACGGCGATTTGATTGATAAAATGTATGGTTATCGCGACAGCCGTACAGACGGAATGGACGATGAAGTATATAAAATCATTCCGGAAAAAGAACTCTATGCAAGAACCGGTATTCAGAAAGCTATGTTTAATACCATTTATCAGTGTATGGCAGATAAATTGCAGCGTCCGGAAGTGGTTGAGAAAGCAAAAGCACTTCTTTTCGTACCGGATTACTTCAATTTTATGCTGACAGGTACTCTGGCAAATGAATATACGGAAGCCACAACAGGTCAGTTGATCAGTCTTGAGACAAAAGATTGGGATTTTGAACTGATTGAAAAACTTGGCTATAAGAAAGAAATTTTCCAGAAAGTTGTTACCCCCGGTACTTCACTTGGTCATTTAAGACCGGAAGTAGCAGAAGAAGTCGGCTATGATCTGGAACTGGTGGTTCCGTGTACTCATGACACAGGTTCTGCTGTTTTGGCGGTTCCTGCAAATGACGACGATTTTATTTATATTAGTTCCGGTACCTGGTCACTGCTTGGTATCGAACGTTCCATACCGGATTCCAGTGAAGTAAGTTATGAGAATAACTTTACCAATGAAGGCGGATATGATTATAAGTTCCGTTATCTGAGAAACATCATGGGTCTCTGGATCATTCAGTCTGTACGACACAACCTGGATGACAAATACGGCTTCGCTGAGATTTGTTCTGAAGCTGCAAAAAATAAAGATTTCCCGTCACGTATCGATGTGAATGATGACTGCTTTATGGCACCGGATAACATGATAGAGGCAATTAAGGACTACTGCCGCAGAACAGATCAGCCGGTTCCGGAAACTCTTGGTGAGATTGCTACAGTTGTATACGCTTCTCTTGCAGAGTGCTATGCACGTACCATAAAAGGAATCGAAGAGTCCACAGGCAGAACCTATAGCCGTATTCATGTAGTCGGCGGCGGTTCCAATGCAGGATACTTAAATGAACTGACTGCTCAGGCAACCGGAAAAGAAGTGCATGCAGGTCCTGGTGAGGCAACTGCCATCGGCAATATCACCGCTCAGATGCTCAAAGCAGGAGAGTTTGCAAGTAAAGAAGAGGCAAGGGATACGATACATAAGTCCTTTGATATAAAAATTTACAATGCATAATTAACAGGAGGTAACAAAATGACAAGATACGAGTCTGCAAAAGAAATTTTTGCTAAGTATGGTGTGGATACAGATGAAGCCATTGCAAAATGTAAATCTGTTCCGGTTTCTCTGCACTGCTGGCAGGGCGACGATGTAACTGGTTTTGATCATGACGGCCCTCTGACCGGCGGTATTCAGACAACAGGAAATTATCCGGGTAAAGCAAGAAATCCGGAAGAACTGCTGGCTGATATGGATAAAGCTATGAGCCTCATGCCCGGAGCAAAGAAAATCAATGTTCATGCATGCTATGCAATCTTTGAAGACGGCGAGTTTGCTGACCGTGACAAACTTGAACCGAAACACTTCCAGAAATGGGTTGATTTCGCAAAAGAAAGAGGAATGGGTCTTGACTTTAATCCCACATTCTTTTCCCATCCGAAGGTAAAAGATGGTCTCACACTTTCCAGCCCGGATGAAGAAACGAGAAAGTTCTGGATTGAGCACGGAAAGGCTTGTATCCGCATTTCCAGTTACTTCGCTGAGCAGACCGGTATTCCGTGCGTTATGAATATCTGGACCGGCGACGGATACAAAGATATTCCTGCTGACCGCATGGGCCCGAGAATGCGTTATAAAGAATCGATTGACGAGATCTTATCGGAACCGTACGATCCGAAAATGGTAAAACCGTGCGTTGAGTCTAAAGTATTTGGTATCGGCGTTGAAGCTTATACCGTTGGATCTGCTGAATTTTCACTGAGCTATGCAGCTGCAAACATTGACAAATGCCTTCCTCTGATGGATAACGGTCATTATCATCCGACTGAAGTAGTATCGGATAAGATTCCGGCTTTGCTGTGTTTCTTCCCTGAGATCGCACTTCATGTAACCCGTCCGATCCGTTGGGACTCTGACCATGTAGTTCTTCTTGATGATGAGACGAAAGAGATCGCAAAAGAGATCGTTCGCTGCGAAGGCGGTCTGGAGCGTACATATATTGCACTTGATTATTTTGACGCTTCCATTAACCGTATTTCTGCATGGGTAACCGGTTTCAGAAGCTTCCAGAAAGCACTTCTTCAGGCACTGTGCACACCGAATGAAATGCTGAAAGAGCTTCAGGACAAGAATGAGATGACGAAGAAGATGGTTATGCAGGAAGAAGTAAAAGATCTTCCGTTTGGAGATGTTTGGGAACAGTATTGTGCTGAGTGCGGCGTAGCTGCAACCGGCTGGCTTGAAGAAGTCGAGAAATATGAAGCAGAGGTTCTCAGTAAGAGAGCTTAAGTAGAAATGAGGGCTGGCATCCGGTGATGCCGGCCTTTTTCAGTGATGGAGGAATGCTGAAAGAGTCTGAAAAAATAGAAGCATTTGTGTATTTTTGGCTGTTTAAGCTTGCGGGAAGCAAAATTTGCAGATATAATAATCTTGTATTCTATTTCAGGAGGCATCTTATGAAAAAAGTTGTCTGTATATTAGTATTTTTGATTGCGTTCTCTTTTTTGCTTACCGGGTGCAGCAAAAAACAGGAGACAAAATCGGAGAGCATTGAGACTGAAACTTCGGTAGCGACAGTAAAAAAGCCGGAAGAGATGGTCTATGCCATTGTAACAAAGTCGGAGGGAAACCGATACAATGAACTTGAGGCCGAGGGATACCAAAAAGTGATAGAGGAATTCGGAGCTACATGCATTGTTGCGCATCCGAAATCCACCACCGCTATGGAGCAGGTTCGACTGATTGAGAAATTGATTGAAGAGGATGTGGATGCCATTACAGTTGCAGCTAATGATGCGGATGCTCTGGATGATGTGTTGAAAAAAGCACAGGAAGAGGGCATTTTGATTACCACGGTAGACTCAAATGTAAATCCGGATTATACCAGTCTCTTTATAAATCAGGTTGATACCAAAACCCTTGCACAGACACTGCTGGATGCGGTTTATGATATTTCCGGTGGTTCAGGGCAATGGGCGATCTTATCTGCTTCTTCCATGGCCCCCAATCAGACCGCCTGGATCAAACAGATGAAAGATTTGATGAAAGAAGATGAAAAATATAAGAAGCTGGATCTGGTGGAAATCGCTTATGGTGATGACCTGGATCAGCTGTCCAAGAATCAGGCTACTGCAATTTTGCAGACTTATCAGGATTTGAAAGTTATCTGTGCGCCTACTACGGTTGGATGCCGTGCGGCTGCAGAAGTTGTGGCGGATACGGAAACAAAATGCCTTGTGACCGGATTGGGACTCCCCTCGGAGATGGATGACTATATTGCGGATGAAGGTCCCTGCCCGTACATGTATATATGGGATTCAGAACAGGTTGGTGAACTGGCAGCATATGCGACGCTTGCTTTAATGAAGGATGAACTGGTTGGGATGGAAGGCCATTCCTTTACTGCAGGTGACCTCGGCAAGTTTACCGTTCAGGAAAATGAAGATGGCGGAGCTGAAATTGTGGCAGGGATGCTCCTCAGAATCAACAAAAATAATATTGATCACTGGAAGAATGTGATGTAATTCTATCAGTATGCGCATCAGCGTCTGTGCATGGAGTTTTGCATAGACGCTGATATTATGATGAAAATGATATTAGGTATGGCTTCCGCGAAAATCGCTTATTGATAATAAGAACGGTATTCGCTGGGAGTCATTTTTTCTGCCCGTTCAAATGCGCGGATGAATGTCAGAGAATTTTTAAACCCTACTTTGGCCGAAATGGTATTGACGGATAGTTTTGAGTAGGCCAGCATTTCTTTGGCTTTATTGATGCGAAAATTCGTCACATACTGATGGATAGTCACTCCCTGCTGCTGTTTGAATAGTTTGCAGAAATAATATTTTGAAAAACCGATTTTCGCACAAATTGTGTCAATGCTCAGGTCATCCGGATAATGGTCGCTAATGTATTTCAGGGCAAGATTTACATGGGTCTCCTGGGCCGGAGTCAGTTCTTTGACCTGACTGATATTTGTGTTCAGGTCATAGATAGATGTAAAAATATTATGGATCAGCTGAGAAATATTCATATATTTCCAGATATCATTTGGACTGGGACGGTTGTCGCTGATCAGATCGTACAAATCAATGAAACTGTCAAGAATTTTTGTAAATGGATTATTCAGAATGATATCATTTTTTGTACGAACATAGTTATAAAAAAGCTTTGCGTGACTGCCACCGATAATAAAATAATAGTATCGCCATTCCTTCGAAACAGTTGTAAAGATCAGAGGAGTATTACAAGCGGAAATAACGATCATGTTTTGCTGTACATAGTAGGTTGACTGTGCTTTTGTGTAGCGGGCAGTCCCTTCAACCGAGTACAGGAGAAGATAATCATTATATGAATTATTTGTTCCGAGCACAAATTTCTTCTCGGAAGAGTATCCGTATTCCTTTATGTAAAATGGAAATGACTCTGCAACGTGATTTTTATTGGTCGTTCTGGCTGAAAAAAGGGTCGGCAGTGGGCGATTTGGCTTGCGCATAAAGGTACCTCCGGTGGATAATTTTATGGATTGTATAAATTGCACAAAAACATTATACCATTTTTGACATCAAAAGGCAATTGGATTAAAATAACAAAATTATATAGTTAAACAGCAAAAAATGATATTGAATATTACATAAAAAACAAGGATACTAATTTTAATAAATGACGTAGGAACGGTGTGTTTCGAAAAAAACGAAAAGAAAGGGGACACAAGATGAGTGATTATATCTTGGAGCTGAAAGATGTCGTTAAGACTTTTGGCGGTGTTACTGCTTTGGGCGGCGTACATTTTCAGTTGAAAAAAGGCGAGATTCATGCCCTCATGGGTGAGAACGGTGCCGGTAAGTCTACATTCATTAAGGTTATTACAGGAGTTCATCAGCCGGACAGCGGTTTGATGCTGCTGGAAGGTGAGAAAGTTACTCCTCGTTCAACCGAGGATTCCGCCAAATTAGGTATCGCTGCCATTTATCAGCATGTTACTGCTTTTCCGGATCTGTCTGTAACCGAAAATATTTTTATGGGGCAGGAGATTAAGAATAAATTTGGGCTTTATAACTGGAAACTGATGAACCAGCGTGCGAAAGAGCTGATTGAACCCTTGAGCAAGAACATCGATGTCAACAAACCTATGAGTTCCCTGTCCGTTGCACAGCAGCAGCTGGTTGAGATTGCAAAAGCGCTCTCCCGTGATGCACGCATTCTTATCATGGACGAACCGACCGCATCTCTTTCGAAAAAAGAATGTGAAGAACTGTATCAGATTGCAGAGCATCTGAGAGATGAGGGTGTTTCTATTATACTTATTACACACAGATTTGAAGATATGTATCGCCTTGCGACCAGAGTTACGGTATTCCGTGATTCCAGATATGTAGGCTGCTGGGATGTAGACAAGATTTCCAATGAGGAACTGATCAAACATATGGTAGGACGTGAACTTACTGCCATGTATCCGGAAAAAACAGCCAAGATCGGTGATGTGGTATTTAAGGTTAATGACATCTCCAAGGAGGGTCTGTTTAAAAACGTATCATTCGATGTAAGAAAAGGAGAAATCCTTGCACTGACCGGTCTTGTAGGTGCCGGACGTACGGAAGTCTGCCAGAATCTGTTTGGTGTTCTGAACCCTGACAGCGGTTATTTTGAACTGGAAGGGCAGAAGATCAATATCAAGAATCCAGGAGTGGCGCTGAACGCAGGTATCGGCCTTCTTCCGGAGGACAGACAGAAACAGGGTCTTATCAACGAACTGCCGATTTATCAGAACGTATCATCTGCCAATATGAAAAAGTTTGTTAAGGGAGGCGCCTTAAGCGAAAAAGATGAGATTGATACAGCAATCGAGCTTTGCCAGAAAATTCAGTTGAAGGCAAATGATATTGCAGCTCCTCCTTCCTCTCTGTCCGGTGGTAACCAGCAGAAAGTTGTATTTGCAAAACTGCTGAACCGTGACCTGAAAGTCCTCATTCTTGATGAGCCTACGAAAGGTATTGACGTAGGTGCAAAATACTCAATCTATGAAATTATGAACGAATTGGCCTCCAACGGTTATGCCATTATTATGGTTTCTTCGGAAATGCCGGAAGTTCTTGGTATGGCCGACCGGATTGTTGTCATGAGAAATGGTCGTGTTGCCACTATTATGGAAAACAAGAACATTACTCAGGAGATGATTCTCGAATATTCGTTACAGTCTGCTGACGGGAGGGAAAATTGAGAATGGAAACAAAAAATAAATCCTTTATTTCCAAAATGACTGAGAGTAGAAATTTTGGCCTGATTCTGGGTCTGATTGTACTTCTCATTATGGCAAAAATTCTTACACCATCTCTGTATTCATTCAATTCAATTGTGAGCATGCTGCAGAACAACGCGGTATTCGGTCTGCTTGCAATCGGTGAAATGATGATCATTCTCACAGGTGGTATAGATATTTCAATCGGATCAACATTGTCCCTGACCGGTGTTGTATGCTGCCGTCTGATGGCTGAGAATCCGAATGTACCGGCAATCGTTTGGGTACTGCTGGCACTTTTGATCGGTGCAGTCTGTGGAGCTTTCAACGGACTTATCGTTGGTTACTTTAAGATGGTTCCGATGATTGCAACACTTGGTACCATGTATATATTCCGTGGCTTTTCCTTCCTGTTCTCCGGTGGACAGTGGTGGTTCCCGCATCAGTTTACAGAAGGATATCAGGCATTTGCGACGCTTCGGATTTTAAAAATCCCGGCAATCCTCTGGATCGTTCTTATAGTGTTTATCCTTGCAGCTCTGTTTCTTGGTTATACATCCAAAGGCCGCAGAATCTATGCCATCGGTACAAACAAAGAATCATCCAAAATCGCCGGTATCAAAGAAGCAAGAGTTGTATTTCTTGCTATGCTGATCTGCGGTATGCTTGCCGGTCTTGCCGGTATGCTTTACACCGCAAACTATGCAACATGCAGCTACTCCATCGGCGAATCTTATGAGATGACTGCAATCGCTATCTGTATCCTGGGCGGTGTCAGCATCAATGGTGGCCGTGGTAAAGTAGACGGTGTATTTATCGGATTTATCATGATGTCTTTCATTACATATTTCATCAGTTTGCTTCCGGGCTTAAGTGTATGGTCAGATGCAATTCAGGGTGCAATCATTATTGCTGCTGTAGTTCTTAACATCTTTACAGAACGCTCTGCTGCCAAGAGAGCACTGAAGGAAAGGGGTGCTTTAATCTAATGGGAGAGAATAAATCAAATGTACCTGTTAGAGATCTTACAATCAAACAGGGATTCAAACTTTCTAAATTTTTAGTATCCTGGGAAATGGTGCTGGTCTATATCCTGCTTCTGATCAACGTGGTATTGATCGTTGCAAAACCGAATCTTTACTTTTCAAACGGAACCATTCAGTCGATCATTCAGTCCGGTATGGATGTATGTCCGCTTGTACTCGGTATGATTCTGATCCTGATGCTGGGCGATATCGATGTTTCTGCAGCATCAACTATGATTTTTGCTTCTATGGTAACCGGCTTGTGCTGTGATACGGGAATGCCGGTGATCATAGCAGTACTGGCAGGTATTCTGGCAGGCGCACTCTGTGGAGCGTTTAACGGATTTTTCGTTGCATATGTAGAAATGCCTGCGGTTATTGTTACAATCGCAACACAGATGTTATTCCGCGGTATTGTTAAAATTATTCTTGATGTAAACGTACTGAAGAACTTCCCGTCCTTCTATGTATCCATCGCCTGGATGAACTTCTTGGGAATACCTGTTGCTTTGCTCGTTTTCCTGGTTATGGCTGCCGGATTTGTATTCCTTTTACAGAAATCCAAGTTTGGACGTTCTCTGTATATTATCGGTAATAATCCGACCTGCGCACAGTATTCCGGTATCAATGTTAAGAAAACAAAATTAACTGTTTTCATTATCATGGGTGCGATGGCAGGTGTGGCTTCCATCTTCTTTGTAGGACGTATGGGAGGCTCCGTATCTTCTACGATGGGTACCGGTTATGAGATGACCGCAATTGCTATCTGCGTATTGGGTGGTGTTTCCACCAACGGTGGTAAAGGAAAAGTGTATGGTCCGGTTATCGCAACCCTGATCATGGCATTCCTTACCTATACTCTGGGTCTTCTGGAAGTGGATGCAAACAGCAGAAAAATCGTTACAGGTTTTATTCTGATCATTGCAGTTCTGATTCCGAGTATAAACAGACAGCTTCTTGCGAACCTGAAACTGAAATTTATTTACAAAGGCAATAAGAACGTAGAAGCTCTTAATATTAAGACCGCTGCAGAAGTAAAGGCACTGAAAACAGAAATCGATGATGTGAAGAAAGACGGAAAACTGTCTGCAGCAGACAAAGATGCAAAAGTTAAGAAAGCAGAAGAAAAGATTGCTTCTCTTCAGAAAAAGTGTAAAGAACAGACACAGATCTGGCTGAAAGAGCAGGCAGAAGATGAGAAGAGAGCAAAAGAGCGCTTCAACAAAAAATAGTTTTAAAGAATGTAAACAGTGAAAACTGTTTATATATAAAAAAAGGAGGAAAAAGAAATGAAAAACTGGAAAAAACTGGTTGCACTTGGAATTAGTGCAGTAATGCTCGTATCCATGATCGGATGCAGCAAAACAGAGGCTCCTGCAGAGGACGCAGCTACCGAGGGAGATGCAGCTGAAAGCGATGCATCTGATGCTCCCGCATCAAGCGATTCACTGGAAGGCACACATGTATTCATGTTCAAATCCACAGGTAACTCCTTTGGTGACCTTATGTATGAAGGTTTCTCAGAGTACATGGAAGGTAAAGGCGAGAAAACCGCTTACAAATCCCCGGCTGAGACAACAGTAGCTGCACAGGTTCAGATGCTTGACGAGCTGATTACTCAGAAAGTTGCTTCTATCACAATTTCCACAAACGGCGATGCTGGTTATGATGAAGTTTTCAAGAAAGCAAAAGATGCTGGAATCCCGATTGTATCTGTAGACTCCGAAGCTAACCCGGAATATCGAATCTGCCATATCAATCAGGCTGAAACTCAGGATATCGGTTCTTACCTGGTACAGGCTGCTGTTCTGATCACACTTGGCGTTGATTATCCGGAAGAAGGAACTATGGAAGATGCTGTTAAAGCTGAACTGGCTAACTACTCTGGCGATGAGATCGTATTAGGTGTCCTTTCTGCTTCAATCGATACACCGGTTCAGAACAGCTGGATTGCAGCTATGGAAGTTGAGCTTGCAAAAGATTTCTATGCAGGCAAAGTAAGCCCGAATCTTGACAAAAAATATGGAAATGATGACTTAACAGAGTCCACAACTCAGGCTCAGGCATTCATCGCTGAGAACAAAGTTGACTGTATTATTTCCCCGACTACTGTTGGTATTGCAGCAGCTGGTCAGGCTCTGAAATCTTCAGGCAGCGAAATCAGACTGACAGGTCTTGGCCTTCCGTCCGAGATGCAGTCCTTCATGCCTGGAACAGCTGATGATGATGCTTTTGCTTCTGTATGCCCGTACATGATGCTGTGGGATGTTATCCATCTTGGAGCAACTGCTGGCGCAGCTACATATGCAGCAGTTAATGATGGATTTACAGGTGAAGTAGGAACATCCTTCGAAATGGATGCATTCCGTGATTATGAACCTGAAACATACGAAGCTTACCAGAGTGGCGATGGTACTGCAGTACTTGCCGGTACTCCGTACATCTTCTACAAAGGCAATATGGCTGAATGGATTCCGGTACTGTAGTATTGACAAATATGTCGTATACAAGACGGATTGCATTTGTTAAAATGATTCGGTGAAAAAGCGGGAGATAATTCTTTATGAGGGATTATCTCCCGCATTCTTTAGACTGCATAACCTGCCGCGACAGGATTTGGGAGAGCAGCTGCTGATGTAATGACAGTGTCAGTGTATTAATGTATAAGTTTTTTTGTAATAGTGCAGAACGGAGAATCTATGAATGCGGAATTGCTCAATACTTTACGAAAAATAACCGATGAAGAACAGCGGATCCTGGATGGAAATGCAGAAGTGGAAAAAAATCTTTATACCTCCGAACGGGAATTTACTGTAGACAGCAAAAAGATGCTGGCGGAAGAACAGTTGATCACCATACGAACTCACACGCGGTTTATTTATTTCCCTGAACATCGACATAATTATGTAGAAGTGATTTATGTGCTGAATGGCTCTGTCACCAATATAATAGGTGGGAAAGAAGTAGTGGTGAAAAAAGGGGAATTGCTGTTCCTGAATCAATATACAAAGCATGCGATTCTACCTGCCGGGGAATCGGATATTGTAGTGAATTTTATTATCCTTCCGGAATTTTTCGATGTTGCATCAGAGATGATCGGTAAAGATAACGTGCTGGCAGATTTTCTGGTAAATATTTTGCGGCGGAATCAGGAACAGGGAGAATACCTGCATTTTAAGGTATCAGATGTACTTCAGGTGCAGAATCTTCTGGAAAATATGATTTATTCTCTTGTGCACGATCAGGAATATGATCGGATTATCAACCAGACCACCATGGGACTGGTCTTTTTGTATTTATTGGATTCGGTTCCATATGCGGAGACCCGAATACCAAATCAGTATGAAAATATGGTAGTTATGACTGCCTTGAAATATATTGAACAGCAGTATCGCACTGCAACATTAACCCATCTCTGTGATGAAATTCACCAGCCCATCCATACCCTGAGCAAGTTGCTTAAGAACAATACCGGCTGTACGTTTAAAGAACTGCTGCAGAGAAAACGCCTTAGCAAGGCAGTGGAGCTCATCTGCGATACAGACCTGCCGGTTAATGATATCATAGCGGCGGTGGGATATGAAAATAACAGTTACTTCCATCGAATTTTCAAAGATCGGTATCACATGACACCGAGAGCTTTTCGACTGGAAAATAAGAAGAAAGATCAGGTGCGGATCTGAGAAAATGGTGAGCGTAATGACAGGCGGAATCATCGACGAAAACGGTCAGTATTACACTTCGGTTCAAAGCGGTGTCCCGGGTGCGGAAGGATGCTGCAGACCCGGGAAACTCAGACATTTGAGAACAGCAGGGAAAATACGATAGAAAAAAAGAATATTAGAAAAAAGAAAAAGCCCCGCGGGAAGGCTGTAATTATCGTACTCTGCATGCTTTTTCTCTGCTGTGCCGCTGTGGGCGGACTTTTCCTGATGAAGAGTTTATTATTCGGAAACAGTGAGAAAGAGCAATCACGGGAGGCATTTTATCGTGGTTTTTCGGAGGACGAAATCGAATACGAAGAGGAAATGCGTTTTGTTGATTCCCGTCTGCTTCTTACGGCAGCCGATGATACTCCTTATACCGAAGTCGAAAAGCTGATAAAAGAAATAAATGCGGAAATCATCGGATACATACCGCTGACCGGGGATTATCAGATACTTTTTAACGAGAAGAAGAGTTATAGGGAACTTCTTCAGGCTGCCCAGGAACTGACTGCTTCCGGAAAAGCTGTGGTAGCGATTCCGGAATATGTGATACAGGCAAAAGGAAGTTCCGTGGCTTACACCACAGACCCCTGGGTGCCGTCTTCGGAACCGAAAGATAAATCCGGTGGAAAATGGAATATATATGATCCGGATGGGGCAAATTGGTGGGCGGAAGCTATTCTGATGCCGAAAGTATGGAGTATGGATCAGGAATTTGCGCCTGTCCATGTGGGATTGATTGATGCCTATTTTGACAGCGGAAATCAGGATCTGGCTTCAGCTTTTGCGGCAGATGGAATCATCGGGCAGGACGGTATCAACGTGAGCAGTCTCTATGCGAATGCAAAACAGGCAGAGCAGGAAGGACAGAAGAAGGAATATTCATCCGGCACAGTAGCTCATGGAACTGTAGATGCCGGCATTATCGCCGCGAGAAACAATGGGTCCGGAATCTGCGGCATCAGTCAGAATGCGGTATTATATGGGGTTTCTCTGTATGGAAATTCAGAAATGTGGAATATCTCCGTTATGAGCCTGAAGTACGGGATCGCAGTTCTGCTGGAAAAGGATGTGAAGGTCATCAATATATCCATGGGCGATGAGATGCTCATTTTCGCATCTCAGCAGGAAGCTTCCGGGAATGACAGCAGAACGCAGGCGGCGTTGGAAACATTGCAGATAGAAAGCCGTTCCATGGAATCCTTCCTGAAACGATGCCTGGAAAAATACGACTTTCTTATCACGAAATCGGCGGGAAATACCAGCGGTTATGATTATGTACAGGTTGAACCCGATGAAGAATATCCTTATGGCTACCGATCAGCGATCAGCTCCGATCCGCAGGAAAACCGGATAAAAGAAAGATGTGATGCAAAATATGATATTTTCGGAGCAATTACGGGTGCGGAAGTTGCGGAACATATCCTGATGGTTGGAGCTGTAGACCTGGAGCGGAACACGTACACGGAATCTTCGGCACCGACCGATACCGTCGGATCAATGCCGTCCAATGCGGTGACGGATACGACTGTCGACAATGGATCTTCCCGTCGTTCACAGTGGTATGAATTCGGGATTACGGATTTTAGCAATACCGGGAGTCGTGTTGATCTCTATGCGCCTGGGGGATCTATCAAACAAAACGGGGAAACAACCGGGGTTCAGATATTAAGTACTTATCCGGCGGAGGAAACCGGCTACATGCAGGGAACCTCACAGGCGGCGCCGATGGCAGCGGGGACAGCTGCGCTGATCTGGGGAATAAACCCGTCACTGTCAGCAACACAGGTGCGTCAGATCATGCTCTCATCCGCAGAAGACCGGCTGCAGGGCGGAGATCATTATTCCTTCCTGAATGCATATGCGGCAGTTCTGAAAGCACGGGAGTCGAAGGCACAAGCCGTGAACCGGACAGAACAGCGTGCGCTTTTGCTTGGATATGCCTATATCCTGGAAAAAGAAGACGGAGAGTTCGGTATTGAGCTGATTGATGCTGAAATAACGATTATCAGCAAGGTAGACGGTACACAGCAGATTGTGGAACTGGAGCCGGATAAAACATTCTCACTTTTCCTGGATAAAGGGGAATACATCATAAAAGCACGGGCGGAAAATTATCCGGATACAACGACAAGTATTATCATTAATGATGAAAAGACATATTTTGTACCTGTTTTGCTGGAAGATGAATACAAACTGATACTGACTTCCGATCTGGATCCGGAAGAGAGGACCATCGGTGATATTACGTTTTCCTGGGATTCCGGTTATGACAGTCAGACTGGAGCATATGGAAGTATTTCAATTACTCAGGACGGGCGGACGACTCTTTTTGTCACAAAAAGTAAATTGGACGCCTATATTGTAACAAATGGATCGGATGTGTTCTATTCCACCAGTGATTCCGGCAATGAAGGGACGGTATACCGGACAACGATCACAGCGGAAGGGGGGAATGACGGGGAGCAGGAACTGTTTCATACGAATATTGATATTCATTTCTGTCTTTCCGGTTATTATAACGGGAAACTTTATTACATAAAGGAAATTGATCCGGGAACATTTTATTCCTATGATCTTGTGACGGAGGAGCATCAGCAGCTGGTTGAAAACACAACACATGCCATGCGGAAAAATCAGTATTTTTATCTGACGTCATATTCCGGTTCCGCGTGGTATCCGGGAACGCTGAGAGTATACGATACAGAGAAAGGTACAACGTCTGTTATCAGTGACAACTTCTGCCTGGTCGGACCGGTAGAAAATGCAGAAACGCACATTTATTATATTGAATACATTGGTGAACCGGATATTTTTTCCATGCCGGTAAGCATTACCGTTAAGCGTTGTCTGCCGGATGGGAGCGAATCGGAGACTGTCATCGGTGAACTTAAGGTTACCTCCATTCAGGAAATGACATCAGATGGCATCACATATATGGATGAGAACGGCAATGCACACACGGAAATATTTCCTGAGTAATATGGCCGCATGAGAATATTATGGATATTCATAAAGTAACTTCTCATACCTCGATCCGGAAAAGAAATTATTCTTCTTGGTAAGAAGAAAGATCAGGTGCGGATCTGAAAAAATAACTTTCGATTCAATAACATATTGAGAAATAATCATGCCCTTTAACATTTATTAATACTCGTTCAGCCAATGACGGAATCATTACATAGAATTCGTATAATCTATATAATAATGTCGCCGGACTTGATAATAAAAATCATTTCTGCTATATTATTGATGTAGGGGTCAAAAGCATTTGACCCCATGATGCCTTTGGATTTTTCCGCGCTTTGCGCTCCCAAAATCCGAAAAACATTCGAAATCCGCTCATTTTTCTTTGAAAAATGGCTACTTTCTCATGTTTAGCGGGTCCCAAAGTCATGAATTTTCATGCAAGCATGAAAATCATGACCTTTTGACCCTGGCATCATATTAACTAGGAAATGATATCGGGATTTCAGGAATAAAAACACAGAGGAATCTTCAGGTATCATAAAATGAATCGATGCAAATAAGGGAGATCTTGCTATGAGCGAAAATTGTAATCACAATTGCAACGACTGCAAAGCAAATTGCGGTGATAGAAAAGTAGATCGTACTGCTTTTCTGGTGCAACCTCATGAAACAACAAAAATTGGTAAAATCATCGGTGTTGTCAGCGGAAAAGGCGGTGTAGGAAAATCCATGGTTACTTCCATGCTGGCAGTAGCCATGAGCCGAAAAGGATATCGCGTGGGTATATTGGATGCGGATATTACCGGTCCGTCCATACCAATGGCTTTCGGAATACATGATAAGGCAGCCGGAAACGAACTGGGAATTGTGCCGGCGCGCACGCAAAACGGCATCAAGATTATGTCGGTCAACCTGCTTTTGGAAAACGAAGGCGATCCGGTCATCTGGCGTGGTCCGGTTATCGCAGGGGTGGTAAAACAGTTCTGGACGGATGTACTCTGGGAGGAACTGGATTATCTGTTTGTTGATATGCCGCCCGGAACCGGGGATGTGCCGCTTACTGTATTTCAGTCCATACCTCTTGACGGAATCATGATCGTCACATCTCCGCAGGAACTGGTTTCTATGGTTGTGGAAAAAGCGGTTCGTATGGCTGAAAAGATGCAGATTCCGGTTATGGGTCTTGTGGAGAACATGAGTTATGTGTTATGTCCGGACTGCGGCAAAAAGATTTCTGTCTTTGGAGAAGGCCATATTGAAGAGATTGCAGAGAAGCATGGCATTGAGAAAACTGTGACTTTGCCGATTAATCCCAATGTGGCTCGTCTGTGTGATCTTGGAGAAATCGAGACGGTTGAACATGAGTTTTTGAAAGAATTTGACACTTTGCTGTAAGCTGGAATTAAGTGACCATGACTGTTTGTAGTCAGCAGGAAGTTATGATTGGCTAAATGGTGAGTACAGTTAACCGGCATGTTGATTCATGTTGATTATTGCGGTATACTGTGTGGCGTTTTTTTGATTTGCGCGAGAACTATTGACGTATTTCTGTGGTTTTGGTAAAATAGAGACAGTATGAGAGACAGTTTGCGGAGTTTTCTTCGCCGCATATCGGAGGATTAAATATGAACGAGCAGATGATTGTTGATGCTATCATGCAGAAAATAAAAAAGTCCATGCGTATCGATCTTGATTCGACTAAAAAGTTGATGGAAAAGGTTGAGGCGCACTGCAAAGAAAAAGGTCTGAATGCTGTGATCTGTGTATGCGGTCCGGAGGGAAATGTAATCGGCATTCACGTTATGGACGATGCTTTTTTGGTGAGTTTTGATGTGGCTATGCGCAAGGCATATACATCCGTAGCGGTTAAGATGCCTACGATTGAACTGGCGAAAATCGCACAACCCGGTGAGACATTCTATGGTGTTGACGGCGTAGATCACGGAAGAATCACGATCATCGGCGGTGGTATTCCGCTCACTTACAAAGGCCGCATCATCGGTGGCCTTGGTGTCAGCGGCGGAACATCAGAACAGGATCATGAGGCAGCTGAGTACGGCTTGAGTGTTCTGGCAGAGGTTATGGAAGCGTAAGAGCTTTTGGTTATCATTTTAATATAACAGGATAAAATCAGGCAGTAATTTTGGAATTTTCTCAAATTTACTGCCTTTTTGCTCGCAGTTTCCGGCTGCTTCTGATAGAATAGTTATTAAAATATCCCTCCGAAAAAGGGAAATAAAGAGGAAATATGGAGAAGATACATATGTATTGTCAAAATTGTGGTGAGAAATTAGAAGAGGATATGCAGTTCTGCCCCGAATGCGGTGCCCCGAATATAGATGAAGATGATCAGACAATGGGCTTAACACAACAATTTGAAACTTTGGAAAAAGGAACAAACACAAATAATAAGAAACCGAAACACAGCAAACTCTGGATTCCAATCGCAATACTTTGTATTTGCTGTGCAGCAGGAGGCATATTCTGGGCAAAAATACACTGGTTTACAAAAACGGAGGACAGCCAATCTTCAGAGGCTCATTTGTATGAAACGAAAGATTACAATGACAGTAAAACGTCGGATAATGATATTGCAATGCTGACACCAAAAGATCAAGGATCTAATTTGCCGGAACTAACAGGCACCCCGGGACCGCTTGATGAGATAACTGGCGATAATGGCTTAATTCCGGAATCGGATGGGACAGATGGCAGTAACGGATCCACTGGCGCAGGATCATCGGTGGGGGAAGGTGATGTTTCATCAGCGGAAAACGGCGGATCCTCAGATGAAGCTGACCTGGAAACCCAGATTCAGGAGATTAGAGACATTTATTACACGATTCAGAATAACCTGGATTCTTTTGAGGTTCAGGACGGAGGCGGTTCCACTACACGATACATTGATGAAAATGGATATATCAGAAAAATCAGTGCGCAAAAGGGAGCTTATTCCGGCGTTGAGTGTTCACAGATATATGCAGCAGAATTCTATTACCAGATCATAGATGGTAAATATCTGATTCGTTTTGTATTTATTTTTGGAAATGGGGAAGAACACAGGATATATCTGGATAAATCGGGAACGTGTATACGTTATATTAATGAATATGGTACGATTTATAATAATTCGGAGGCACAGGCGCAGCTTGAAGCACGAGCGGATATTGATCAATTATCTTCTATGGGCCTAATGGAGATACATTGGGCAGTCGGTGATCGTAACGGTGCAGACAGCCTGTAATCTTTTTTATACATTCCGGCTCTCTGCTGCATTAATTTCATTCATATTCCGAATTTTGTAATAGGAACTTGTGTTATATGAAAATAATACGAATATTCACAAATTTTCTGCTCATAGTTCCTTTCCATTTCTGTTAAAATAACCTTATAGACATTTTGACGAAAGAAGAAAAATGAAATCGGCTTTTGCCAACATTGATGCACAGGGGACGAATGGTTCCCTGCAGATTGGAGCAAACTTTACTTTAAGCAGAGCTGCTATTGCGATGAGCAGGAGGAAATGAAATGAGAACAGTGATAAACTTTAATACCAAGTGGGCATTTTCGAAAGAAGCGGCAGAAGTTCCTCAAACTATGCCGGAAAAATGGTACTGGGTGAATCTTCCGCACACCTGGAATGCCATTGACGGTCAGGACGGTGGAAACGATTATTATCGTGGAACCGCATATTATGCGAAAGAGTTTGAAAAAATTGATCTGCCAAAAGCAGACCAGTATTATCTGGAATTTCGTGGTGCCAATGCTTCTGCTGTGGTTTATGTGAATGGAAAAAAAGCAGGAAGCCATGATGGCGGATATTCCACCTGGAGGGTAAACATTACCGATTATCTGGATAACAGAAATCTAGTCGTAGTTGAAGTGGACAACGGTATGAGCGACCGTGTCTATCCGCAGAATGCAGACTTCACTTTTTACGGCGGACTTTATCGGGATGTAAGCATTATTGCAGTAAATGAGTCACACTTTGATCTGGACTATTACGGAGGCCCTGGGATTAAAGTGACGTCTGAAGTGAAGGGCAAAAATGCGAAAGCAGAAGTGGAAGTATACGTGACCAATCGGAAAGATTATCAGATGTTCGCTTATACACTGCGGGATGCTGAGGGAAAAGCAATTGCGGAAAAATTCAGCCCGGATACAAAAGTTGTTTTTGACATTGAGAACGTTCATCTCTGGAATGGAAAGAAAGATCCTTATCTCTATTCTGTGGATGCATCTCTTGTTGCGGGGACGGATATTGTGGATCGTGTGTCAGCTCGCTTTGGATGCCGAACCTTTAAGATCGACCCGGACAATGGATTTATCTTAAATGGTGAAGCATATCCGCTTCGCGGTGTTTCCAGGCACCAGGACAGATGGGGCATCGGTAACGCCCTGCTTCCGGAGCATCACAGGGAGGATATGGATCTGATCTGTGAGTTGGGTGCCACGACCATTCGTCTGGCACATTACCAGCATGACCAGTATTTCTATGATCTTTGCGATGAGAGAGGTTTAGTGATCTGGGCAGAGATTCCCTATATATCCAGTCATATGCCCAATGGTCGAGCAAACACCGTTTCTCAGATGAAAGAACTGATTACACAGAATTATAATCATCCCTCCATCGTAGTCTGGGGGTTATCCAATGAAATTACCATGACGGGTGCTTCCGACGAGGATCTGATTGAAAATCATCACATTTTGAATGACCTCGCTCATGAAATGGACAAAACCCGTCTGACTACTATGGCATGTGTTTCCATGTGCAGTATGGATGACCCATATGTACAGATACCGGATACGGTATCCTACAATCATTACTTCGGCTGGTATGGCGGTGATACTTCCATGAATGGCCCCTGGTTTGACCGTTTCCATGCAAAATATCCGAGTATTCCCATTGGATGCAGTGAATATGGATGTGAGGCTCTGAACTGGCATAACTCGGATCCGCAGCAGGGCGATTATTCGGAGGAATATCAGGCTTATTATCATGAAGAACTGATCAAACAGCTGTATACGAGAAAATATATGTGGGCAACTCATGTGTGGAATATGTTTGACTTTGGAGCGGATGCCCGCAACGAAGGCGGAGAGAACGGACAGAATCACAAAGGTCTTGTTACCTTCGACCGAAAATACAAAAAAGATGCCTTCTATGCATATAAGGCATGGTTATCGGATGAACCTTTTGTTCATATCTGTGGGAAACGATACGTGGACCGTGTGGAAGATGCCACAAAAGTGACCGTATACTCCAATCAGCCTGAGGTGGAATTGTTTGCCGACGGCATAAGTCTCGGAAAACAGGCTTCACCGGAACATTTCTTCTATTTTACTGTGCCGAATGAGGGCGAAACGGAACTTCTGGCAGTGGCTGGTGGCTGTAGTGACACGAGCCGTATCCGTAAAGTGAATAAATTTAATGATGCCTACCGTCTGGTCGAAAAAGGTGCTATTCTGAACTGGTTTGATATTACTGCCCCGGAAGGATTCTACTCTTTAAATGATAAACTGGAAGAAATTATGAAATCCGAAGAGAGCAGGAGTATTCTTCTGCAGTTTATCAAACTGGCTCTGGAGAGTCTGGGACAGGGCGCAGGCGGAGCAGATTCCATGGGATCGATGATGCAAATGTTGGGCAGTTTTACGATTCTCCGTCTGACCTCTCTGATGGGTTCGGCTAATGTCACTTTCACGAAAGAGCAGCTTTTGGACTTGAATAAAAAACTCAATCAGATTAAAAAAACGGCATAAAGCTAAAAAGAGTAAATCAGAGAACGTTAAGTAATAATAGATGAGTAAAAAATAAAAAACAAATAGGAAACAAAAAACTAATCAGTTTCTTACTGCAGCAGCGTGATATCGGCATGTAAGCTATGTGAAAATTGATATGGGGGTATATTCAATTTAGATTGTTATGAAAAGGATAAATAATGATAGAATGTACCCAGTAATCGAGATTATAAATCAAAAGAGTTATATCAGATTCAACCCGATTCACTTGCGCATATAAGAAAATCAGGGGAAAAAAGGAAGCGTGATGATTTGCGTTTCCTTTTTTTGTGTGCTCAAGACTTGACAGATTGTTTTTTCTGAATTATAAGTAAAGAGACCGGAAAAACAGAGCAAACTGTTCAGAGGAATCCTTATGTTAGAGATTAGTTTACAGCAGATGAAATATGCAATGGAAATCAATAAAGCAGGCTCGATATCTCAGGCGGCGAAGAATCTGTATATGAATCAGCCAAATCTGAGTAAGGCGATCCGAGATCTGGAAAATACCATTGGTTTTACTGTTTTTGTGAGAACTCCAAAAGGTGTTATTCTGACAAATGAAGGGAAGATGCTTTTGGAATGTGCGGAAACGGTCTTTCAGAATCTGGAGGATCTGGAAAAACGTTTGAAAAAGCGTAGAGAGAACAATGCTTCATTTAATATTTCTCTGCCCCGTGCAACTTATATTACCTATGCATTTACAGAATTTATTAAAGATATTCAGAGCACGCCGGAAATTAAAATAAATTATCGTGAGACGAACAATGTGGAAGCGGTAGATAACATCCTCTATAATGGATTTGATCTGGGGATTATCCGTTATACACAACCCTACGAAGTGGATTTCCAGCAGTCTCTGATCCGGAAAAACCTGGTTTCCAGTGAAATATGGGAATCTCAATATTTGATTCTCATGTCCGCCAGCCATCCCATTGCAAAAAAGGAAGACATACACCTGGCGGATCTTCAGGAATATACGGAACTTGTCCATGGAGATGAAAATTACCACAAGACAAATCCAAAAGGGGACATCAACAAACGAATCTACCTGTATGAAAGGGGCAGCCAGTTTGATCTTCTGCGAAATGTCCCGACTACTTATATGTGGGTTTCACCGCTTCCGGCCAGAATCCTGAATGCGAATAATCTGATCCAGAGAAAATGCAGCGACAGTGACATTTGTTTTAAAGATGTTCTGATTTCACGGGCGGATTACTCCTTTTCTCAGCATGCTAATGCTTTTATTTCCACTTTATTACAAGTCAAGGAGGAAATAACAGCCACTTTAACTTGACGAAAGCGAAAGATTATGATAAATTAACATAAGGGAGCCCGAGTGGTACTTAGTATTAGATGATTAAGTGCATAGTAGGGCTCTTTTTTGTGAAATGGGAGAGGATTAGAAAATAATTATGAGAAATCAGAGAAAAACGGGAGAGCGACCGGTCCGTCTGACGGTGATTCTGCTGTTGACAATGCTCCTGTTTTCCGGATGCAGTTACAGAGATTTTATGGTTTGGGATGAAATGAAAGCAGTTGTAAAAACGTTTTTCCTATATCCCAGTGACAGGGCTGCAGAGGCGGCAAGACAGAAGGAGCAGGAATATGCACTGACCATATCGGATGAAGATGAGGTAATCCTGGAGAAAAAAGCCCAGGGGGCTGAGGCGAACGAAGAAAAGGCTGTTGAGCGCCCTGCTTCATATCTGATTGAAAACTTTCCTCAGATTCTGCAGAATCCGGAATTGCCTACCGGCTGCGAGAGTACAGCATTAACTATGGTACTGAATTATTACGGATATCCGGCGGATAAAGTGGAGATGGCCACAAAATATCTGCCCCAGGCTCCTTTCCGATCACGAATCGATGAAACCGGGAGGGAGATCGGGCCTGATCTTGAGGAAACTTTTGTGGGGGATCCCACCACTTCCAATGGAATCATCTGCATGACAAAACCGATCATGCTGGAGGCGAACGCCTACCTGAAAGACCAGGGAAGCAATCTGACAGCCATTGATATTTCAGGGGTAACCTTCGATGATTTGTACACTTGTATCAGTCAGAATCAGCCGGCGGTTGTCTGGGTGACCATCGGAATGGTAGATCGCCAGGTGGAGAGAGGCTGGTATACGGAAGATGGAGACTATGTTGAGTACAGCAGAAGCGATCATGGAGCGGTTCTGATTGGGTATACGGAGACCACGGTTACCATTGCAGACCCCATTAACGGAATTGTGGAGTATTCCAGAGAACAGTTTGAAAAAGTATTTGCTTCCCGCGGAAACCGGGCGGTTATACTGGAAGAGATGGAATAAGGAGGTAGTATTGTGAAAAAAAAGGGTATGGAACTGATTTTTTTAGTGACTGTAATTACATTTGTCTTTTTTGCGGCAGGATGTGTGAAAAAAAAGACGGATAATACCACGGCGACTGTGGAAACGCCGACGCCCACAGAGGCTCCGGAAGCAACAGCTACCCCCACGGAGACTCCTAAACCTACGGTGACACCTTCTGTACCGGAAACCATTGTAAATCCGGTCGAGGTGGAAGATGAGGACAGTGATGCGTACGGTTCGGATGAATGGGATACGGATAACGGATATGAAAATAACGGCGGCTATACTGGAAATGGCAGCGGAACATCCGGAAACGGCGGAAACAATGCGGAAACAGCAGATAATACCCATATTTTTGCGGACGATTACACCGATGACCTGCCGGATGATCAGGTGGGATATGCCAGTGGACCGGTGTCGGAAGCGTCAGAACCCGCATCTCCGGGGGAAGGGAACCAGGCAATCATCGCAGCAGACGTTTATGTGCGCTCTGGCCCGGGTACTACCTATGAGATCATTGGCCTGCTGAAAGAAGGAAAGACCGTTGTTATCCTTGGAAATGAAAACGGATGGCTGAAAATAAATTATGGTACAAAAACCGGCTATTTCTATAAAGATTATGTTGTGAAAGAATAGGAATATGAAAACAGGATAAAAAAGAGCGATACCTGACCACGCAATTGGGTATCGCTCTTTTTTGCGGATTTTGCTGTGACAAAATCAGATTATCTTCTATACTCGGATAAAGCCAAACGCACTGAACAGTGAAAAGACCAGGATGGCAATGATTAAGATTGGTGCAACGTATTTTACCATAAGAGAATAAAAACCTTTTTGTTTAAATTCTCCTGTTTTTTCAACCTCTTCTATGATTGTCTTCGGCTTAATGACGAATCCGACGAAAATACAGGTGCTGATAGCCACTATAGGCATAAGAATGGAATTGCTGATAAAATCAAAGAAATCCAGCAGCCCAAAACCGAAGATCCGGATCATATCCAGCGGTCCGAAACCAAGTGATACCAGACTTCCAAGCAATAATACGAAAACAGCCACTGCGACAATAATGGCTTTTCTGGAAGCTTTCAGCCTATCCTGCAAGATGGACACGCATGCTTCCATCAATGCGATTGCAGAGGTCAGTGCGGCAAAAAACACCAGAATAAAGAATATGATTCCGATGAAGCGGCCACCGGTCATCTCGTTGAACACTTTTGGCAGAGTGACAAACATAAGGCCGGGACCCTGGCCAAGCTGCGACTGATCTCCGCCGGAATAGACGAACACCGATGGAATAATCATTAAACCTGCCATAAAGGCAATAGCCGTATCAAATACTTCCACTTGATGAGTAGCCGAAACAATATCGGTCTCTTTCTGCATATAGGAACCGTAGGTAATCAGAATACCCATAGCCAGAGACATGGAATAAAACAGCTGGCCCAGCGCCGCAAGAACGGTCGTGATGGAAAAATGGCTGAAGTCCGGTTTCAGATAATAAATTACGCCTTCCAGTGCACCCGGGCGGGTGACGGTGAAGATACAGATGATAAGAGTCAGTACCACCAGAAGCGGCATCATGATCTTGCTTGCCTTTTCAATCCCTTTATCCACTCCGAGAAAAACGATAGCGGTCGTACATAAGACGAAAAAAACGAAAAACAGAATCGGTGCTGCCGGGCTTGATATATAAGCATTAAAATAAGAATCGGAAGTGGCAGCTTCCATTTGACCGGAAAGAAAGACCGCTGCATACTTGCAGACCCATCCGCCGATGAGGCTGTAATACGGAAGAATCAGAAGCGGGACCGCGCTGGTCAGAACACCGATCCAGCCAAAACGATGATCCAGGGCTTTGTAGGCACCCATTGCGCTCAGCCCGGTCTTTTTGCCGATTGCCAGTTCGGTCACCATTAGGGTGAATCCGAAAGAGACTGCAATAATCAGGTAGACCAGCAGAAAAATACCGCCGCCATGTTTCGCTGCGAGGTAGGGAAATCGCCACAGATTTCCGAGACCGACGGCAGAACCGGCGGTTGCCAGGATAAATCCCAGCTTTGACGTGAATCCAGATTGTTTGTGTTGTTTCATGTGTACTCCCTTTCAAAATAGTAATACACATATTGTGCCATCTTTTTATATAAAAGGCAACTGAAAAAGATCATATTTACTATATTTCTGAAAGGTATTCTGCCATATGGAATCCGCGATAAGAAAGGGATCATTGCGGGATATCTGCCGGATCAAAAGTCCGGCTGTATTTTATATAAGCCGGATCGAACCGGCACAGTTCCTCCAGATTGTCAAATTCCAGAATCGCACCATCTTTATATGGATTCAGATACATGGTCAGCTCATCCAAATGATCCATATAGATATTTTCCCAATATAGATCGGCGGTCTCCGGTTTCGCGTATGCATCACTGAGATAATGCAAATATTTTTCGGTAAAAGATTTGCTCCAGTACGTATGCCCTAACATATAATAAGAATCGTTTCCTCCGATTGTGACCCTGGTGATACGGCCGGTTTTATCGGCAGTCATACAGAATTCGCTGGTTTCACCCTCTGCATAGAGGGCGGAATAGTAGGAGTCATAGACATAGGGAGTAAATACATTTACCGGAAAATAGTTGTCCGAGCAGCACACATAACTGTTGCCCATCACATCCCGGGCAGCATAAATAGAAGAATGATTGTTCCGGATCTGATATTCTTTATTCTCAATCAGAACAACTCCATACTTTTCCGTCAGATACTCATACATTTCTTTTTTATATCCTACAATGACGTAGATGGTTTCAATGCCGGCTTCTTTTAACTGACGGATCTGACGCTCGATCAGAACTTCTCCCCTGACTTTAAGAAGAGCCTTGGGGCAATACTCGGATAAGGGACGGAAGCGGGAGGCAAATCCGGCTGACAGGATAATTGCGTTATCTGCTTTAAAAGGCTTAAGTGCCTCAAAATCTTTTTTTTCATATAAGAAATCAAATTCTTCTCTGGTCATAAAAACCTCCGGTTACATTATTCAAGAGCAATTTTATGTTAGATATCCGGTGATGTCAAGAATAGAAACAAGAAATTGCACAACTGGATATTTGTCATTTGCATTTGAAAATGAATTAAGTATTGACATTGATTGTTGCAAATGCTACACTCATAGTGTTCAAATAATGAACATAATGAGGTGAAATTCATGAATAAATACTATAAAATATTATATCACATGAATAAATACGGTTTTAAGAACCAACGTGAACTGGCAAGAGAAACCGGTCTGTCACTGGGCCTGATCAATACTCTGTTGAAAGAGATGGTGGAGCAGGGCTATCTGGATCTGAAGGAACAGGGGCGCAAACGGTCATATGAGATTACCCGAAGCGGCAGAGTCTACCTTGAAACGGCACTGGAACAATCCCAGGATGAAAAACTGTCTCTGGATGATAAGAAGGGCAGTGTGAAACAGGCCGTTATCCTGGCGGCGGGGCAGAATAAAAATTTTGATATCCCGGTAGGGCTGCTGAAAATAGAGGAACTTCCGCTGATTGAACATATGATACGCTGCCTGGTGCAGTTTGGCATTTCCGAAATCTGTGTGGTGATTGGCAGCCAGAAAGAGTATTATGAGTCCTATTTTCAGAATCGGAATGTTACGCTGGTTGAAAATGACCGGTTTAAATGGACCGGAACCATGGCATCTCTTGCCTGCGCAAAAGAGTTTATTACAGGGGATTTCCTTCTGATCGATGGGAATCAGATTTTTGAGGAGGCAGCGATTCGCACGGTATTGGAGTCAGAACACGGAAATTGTGTCCTTTTAACCAGTCCCAGCGGTTCTCATGATGAAGCTTATGTGGAACTGGATCGGGACGGCAGCCTGTTTCGGATTTCCAAAGATATTCGCCAAATGAATCATATTGACGCGGAACTGGTGGGTATCACGAAAATTTCTTACTCTCTCTTTCAGAAGATGCTGGATATTTTCGGGGATAACACCAACCCTTTTATCAATTACGAGTATGTTCTGGAAAATATTGGCCGTATTTACCAGATCTTTGGGTGTCATACAGATGATCTGATCTGGTGTGTGGTGGAAAATGAGGAACTTTACCATAGAGCAAAATCCATTCTTTATCCGAAAATGAAGAAAAAAATGATTCTGGCAAGGGAAAACAGGGCCAGAGAGACTTTAAAAGAGTGTCTTCAGATTTCGGACGATGACATTCAGAACTTCCGTATCAGCGGCGGTATGACAAATACCAATTTTTATGTAAAGATTCATGACCGGGAGTACATACTTCGGATACCGGGTGCCTGTACGGATCAGATGGTCGATCGGAAAAGCGAGCAGCATAATTCCGCGCTTGCTTCGATCGTGGGGATCAATCCCAACAGCATTTATTTTAATCCGGAAACCGGTGTAAAAATAACGGAATATATTCCGGATGCGGAGACTTTAAGCCGGAAAACAGCTCGGCTGGAAAAAAATATAAAAAAGACGACAGCACTTCTTCGCATGCTCCATCAATCGGATATGAAGATGTATAATGATTTTTCTGTTTTGCGGGAATATGAAAAATATAAGAAGATGTTGAAGGCGGGAAATGTTACCTATTATGAAGGATTCTGGGAGGCAGATGCATTTTTCTATCATCTGATGGACCGCCTGAACATTCTGGGACCCGAGCATAAGCCCTGTCATAACGATCTTGTGCCTGAAAATCTGATTAAAGATAAGAAAGGGAAGCTTTATCTCATTGACTGGGAATATTCCGGCTACAACGATCCCATGTGGGATCTGGCCGCCCATCTTCTGGAATGTGAGTTTACAAAAGATGAGGAAGAATTATTCCTGCGCTATTATTTTGGCGGAGCGGCTGATCCGGTTTCGGAGGAAAAAATCATGATCTTTAAGATCTGTCAGGACATTTTATGGAGCGCCTGGACCATTCTTAAGGAAACACAGGGGGAAGATTTTGGAACTTATGGTGCAGACCGGCTGAACCGGGGATTAAGATATATAAAGGAGTATAAAGAAAAATATGAAAAAAATCAGTAAAGACGGATCCATTGACTGGATGATCACGATTGTACCGCTTTTGATTATTGCGGTTTTGTCAGCTCTTTTGATGTGCTTTCCGGAAAAGTCTTCGGACGTTGTGGCATTTATGCGAAATATTTTTGTAAATGATCTGGGATTCTTTTATATTATGCTTGGGTTGGGCATATTACTTATTGCAATCGGGCTGGCTTTTTCGAAATACGGACAGATCCGTCTGGGCAATACGGAAAAACCGAAATACAGTACTTTTAATTGGGGTGCTATGATCTTTACCTCAACAATGGCAGCTGATATTTTGTACTGGTCGCTGATCGAATGGGCTTATTATTATACTGCAACACCTTTTGCTATGGATAATATGACTCTGGCACAGAAACAGGATATGGCCTCTTCTTACCCGCTGTTTCACTGGGGCCCTATTCCCTGGGCCTTTTACATACTGCCGGCCTGTGCTTATGCCTATATGATGTTCGTAAAACACAGAAAGCGCCAGACCTTGTCAGAGGCATGCCGTCCGATCTTAAAGGAAAAAACAGATAAAGCACCCGGCCGCATCATCGATGTGTTTGCCATTGTGGGGCTCCTGGCCGGAACTGCTACCACATTTTCTCTTGCTACACCGCTTTTAACGGCTGCGCTGGGCCGTGTTTTTGGGATTGAGACCAATGAGATCACTTCCATACTGGTACTGTGCTTTATTGGAGCTGTATTTATTTTTGCAGTTATGAAAGGAATGAAAGCGATTTCGCATCTTGCTACGATCTGTGTGGTTATCTTCTGTGTGCTGGTTGGTATTTTTATTATTTGTGGGCCGAAAATATATCTGATTGAGACGGGGATTACCGCCATTGGAACTGTAGTCAACAACTTTTTCCATATGAGTACCTGGATGGATCCACTGCGTCTTTCCTCCACTGGCGGAAGCGGATTTCCGCAGGACTGGACGATTTTCTACTGGGCTTACTGGATTGCCTGGTTTGTGGCGACCCCGTTCTTTATCGCTAAGATTTCTGAGGGAAGAACCATCAAACAGACGATTCTGGGCGGGCTTTCCTGTGGGCTTCTGGGCACTTACACCTCGTTTATCGTGTTTGGTGGATTTGGCCTTCATATGCAGACCACCGGTGTGGCAGATCTGGCGGGAATGCTGGCAGAGGGGGCAGCACCGTCCGACGTGATCCTTACGGTATTTGATCAGCTTCCGGTTACAGAAATTGCGTTGGTTGTACTGGTCCTGGCCATGGTAGCATTCTATGCAAGTACCTTTGATGCCATTACTCTTGTGGTAGCCAGCTATTCGGAGCGGGATCTGGTGGAAGGAAAAGAACCGAGGAAAAAACTTCGCGCTTTTTGGGCGGTGGTATTTCTCCTTCTCCCCATTGCTCTGCTTTTCTCAGAGAGTACCTTAAGCAACCTGCAGACCATTTCTATCATAGCGGCATTGCCTCTGGGAATCATTATGATTTTGATTGTAGCAAGCTTTTTCAAAGAACTGAAAAGAAGATGAGATATTCTCAATTTAAAAGATGTTATCACTCTTTCCTTGCATTATCAGGGAAAGAGTGATAATATTTTCATAAAGTTTTGACACGGGAAGGTATTAATATTATGAGAGAGTTTTCGAAATCCAGAAAACTGGATAATGTACTATACGACGTGAGAGGACCGGTTGTGGAAGAAGCAGACCGTATGATAGCAAACGGAAAACGTATTCTGAAACTGAATATCGGCAATCCGGCGCCTTTTGGCTTTTCTGCACCGGAAGAAGTGATTCAGGACATGATCCTGAACCTGCGAGAGTGCGAGGGATATTCCGATTCAAAAGGACTCTGGGCTGCCAGAAAGGCAATCATGCAGTATGCGCAGAACCGTAATCTGCCCAATGTAAATATGAGCGATATTTACACAGGAAACGGAGTCAGCGAGCTGATCACACTCTGTATGAATGCGCTGCTGGACAATGGGGACGAGATTCTGATCCCGGCACCGGACTATCCTCTTTGGACGGCGAGTGCCACGCTGGCCGGCGGGAAAGCGGTTCACTATATCTGCGACGAGCAGTCAGAGTGGTATCCGGATCTGGAAGATATGGAATCCAAGATAACGGACAAGACAAAAGCAATCGTAATTATCAATCCGAACAACCCTACAGGCGCTGTGTATCCGAAAGAAATACTGGAAAAAATCGTTGATATTGCCAGAAGACATGAACTGATTATTTTTTCCGATGAGATATATGACAGGCTGGTGATGGACGGACATCAGCATATTTCCATTGCCTCTCTGGCACCGGATCTGTTCTGTGTCACGTTCAGCGGGCTTTCCAAGTCGCATATGATTGCGGGTTACCGTGTGGGTTGGATGTGCTTAAGCGGTCCGAAAGATCATGCCAGTGATCTGATCGAGGGAATCAAGATGCTCTCATCCATGCGTCTGTGTTCCAATGTACCGGCTCAGTCCATCATTCAGACGGCGCTGGGCGGTTATCAGAGTGTAAATGAGTATGTTAAGCCAAACGGCCGCGTGACAAAACAGAGAGATTTTATTTATAATGCCCTCTGTGACATTCCGGGTATCACTGCGGTAAAACCGAAAGCAGCTTTTTACATTTTCCCCAAAATTGATACAAAGCGGTTCAATATTTACAATGATGAAAAGTTCGCATTGGATTTCCTGAGACAGAAGAAGGTACTCCTGGTACACGGCGGCGGCTTCAATTGGAAAGAACCGGATCATTTTCGCATCGTTTATCTGCCCAGAATCGAAGTGCTGGATGAGGCAATGGAGAAACTGAGAGATTTCCTTTCCTATTACAGACAGTAGTAAAAAGAATAAGAATGAAAAACGAATTCGCTCCTTAAGAAAATTGTTTAGGAGCGAATTTTTTTGCCGGAAAATAACGTATAAATACTGGAATTCTGTTATTTGGATAAAAAATACAGGGTCGGTAATAACCGACCCTGCAATGTGTTCATGTAAAGGATTATACAATACCCTGTGCGGTCATTGCATCAACGACTTTCTCAAATCCGGCAATGTTAGCACCTACTACGTAGTTGCCTTCAAAACCGTATTTTCTTGCAGCGTTGTCAATGTTGTGAGCAATATTAACCATGATGTTTTTCAGTTTCGCATCAACTTCTTCGAAAGACCAGCTGAGACGTTCGCTGTTCTGAGTCATTTCCAGAGCGGATGTAGCAACGCCGCCGGCATTTGCTGCTTTGCCCGGTGCGAAGATTACGCCGTTTGCCTGAAGATACTCAGTTGCTTCCAGAGTAGTAGGCATATTAGCACCTTCACATACAGCGATACAGCCGTTTGCAACAAGCTGTTTTGCGTCATCCAGAAGCAGTTCATTCTGGGTTGCACACGGAAGAGCAATATCGCATTTGATGCTCCATACGCCGCGGCCCTCATGGTACTCGGAATCCGGACGATAATTCTTGTACTCGCTCAGACGTCCGCGGTTAACCTCTTTGATTTCTTTTACTGCAGCAAGATCAATGCCTTCCGGATCATAAACCCATCCGGTGGAATCGCTCATGGTAACTACTTTTGCACCGAGCTGAGTTGCTTTCTGTGCTGCATAGATGGCTACGTTACCGGAACCGGAAATAACAACTGTCTTACCGGCCAGTTCTTTTCCGTTCAGCTTCAGGATTTCCTGTGTTAAGTAAAGAAGACCGTAACCGGTGGCTTCGGTACGTGCCAGGGAACCGCCGTAGGAGAGACCTTTACCGGTCAGAACACCTTCGTATACACCGCGGATTCTCTTGTACTGTCCGAACATATAGCCGATTTCTCTCGCACCGGTTCCGATATCACCGGCCGGTACATCTGTATCAGCACCAATATATTTGCAAAGCTCTGTCATAAAGCTCTGGCAGAATGCCATAACTTCGCGATCGGATTTTCCCTTGGGGTCAAAATCGGAACCGCCTTTGCCGCCGCCGATGGGCAGACCGGTTAAGGAGTTTTTGAAAATCTGCTCAAAACCGAGGAATTTGATAATACCAAGGTTTACGGAAGGATGGAGACGGATACCGCCCTTGTATGGACCGATTGCGCTGTTGAACTGAACGCGGTAACCGGTGTTAACCTGTACCTGACCCTTATCATCAACCCACGGAACACGGAATTTAAACTGTCTTTCCGGTTCAACCAGACGCTCTAACAATGCTTCTTTACGGAATTTTTCCTCATTTGCCTCTACTACTACACGGAGAGACTCCAATACTTCCTTTACAGCCTGATGAAACTCCGGTTCAGCCGGATTTTTCTTGATCACAGACTCGATGACTTCATCTACGTATGACATGTTTTTGTCCTCCCTTATCTCGTTTCAGGGCATCTTTATGCACCTGTGAAAAAAACTACTCGTAGATTATACAACCATTCTTTTTTTGATGCAATACTTTTTAACGAATTAAAGTGATGAAATTTATATTTTTTTTGAAATTTTTTGGGGTTATAGTAAATTTAAAAAAAGGAAATGTCGACGTGATACGGAATATATTTAAAGACAGGAACTTTTTGTCGTTATGGAGGAAGCAGGAATGATGATTCGGGAGAACATTGAAGAGCAGGAACTTCGGATCTTGAGTCCTTTTGCTGCCTGCAGCCGGAATTCCAGGGGCAGAGATTTTCCGGAAACCGAATGTGATATTCGGACGGTTTATCAGAGAGACCGGGACCGGATTGTCCATTCCAAGGCATTTCGACGGCTGAAGGACAAGACTCAGGTATTTCTGGCGCCTCAGGGCGATCATTACCGGACGCGTCTCACCCATACCCTTGAGGTGTCCCAGACAGCCAGAACCATTGCCAAAGCGCTTCAGCTTAATGAGGATCTGGTGGAAGCTATCGCTCTGGGACATGATTTGGGACATACTCCTTTCGGTCATGCGGGGGAAGCAGCACTTGACAGCGTCTGCCCGGATGGATTTGCCCACTATAAGCAGAGCGTTCGAGTGGTTGAGCTGCTGGAAAAAGGCGGCCGGGGACTGAATCTCACCTGGGAAGTGCGGGACGGGATCCTGAATCACAGAACGTCCGGCAGTCCGTCCACTCTGGAGGGAAATGTGGTTCGTCTCTGCGACAAAATATCCTATATCCACCATGACATGGATGATGCACAGCGTGCGGGAATCGTATATGAGCAGGATATCCCGGCACATTTGCGAAAACTGCTGGGAGAATCCACAAGAGAGCGGCTTAATACCCTGATTCATGACATTGTTCAGAACTCCAGGGGGATGAACCGGATCACCATGTCGGAAGATGTGGAGGCTGCAATGGGCGAGCTGCGTCAGTGGATGTTCAAAAATGTTTATAAAAGTGCGGTTGCCAAAAAAGAAGAGGGCAAAGCAAAGATGATGCTGATCAAGCTGTATGAATATTACATTGAACATCCGGATCAGATGTCACGGGAATATTATGAACTGATCACCGTGCGCGGTCAGACACCGGAGCGCGCAGTATGTGATTATATTTCCGGTATGACGGATCAGTATTCCATGGCGAAATTCAAAGAGATATTTGTTCCCAGATCCTGGGAGATATATTAAGGAGGATTTACATGCGATATTCGGATGATCTCATAGAAGAGATCCGCATGAAAAATGATATCGTGGATGTGATTTCCGGATATGTAAAACTCCAGAAAAAAGGTAGTTCTTATTTTGGGCTGTGTCCCTTTCATAATGAAAAATCACCTTCCTTTTCGGTCAGTCCCGGAAAACAGATGTATTATTGTTTCGGGTGCGGAGCAGGGGGCAATGTGATTACTTTCATTATGGAATATGAGAATTTTACTTTTATGGAGGCAGTAAAATTCCTTGCAGACCGGGCCGGTGTGCGGCTGCCGGAACTGGAGTATTCCAGAGAAGCAAAGGAACAGGCTGACTTAAAGGCAACACTTCTGGAAATCAACAAAGTGGCTGCATCTTATTTTTATTACAAACTGAGGCAGGATACAGGCAGACATGCCTATGAGTATCTGACCGGTCGTGGGCTTACAAAGGATACGATCCAAAAATTCGGCCTGGGCTATTCAGACCGGTATAGCAATGATCTGTATCAATATCTGAAAGGGAAAAAGTATTCGGATGAGATACTGCGGGAATCGGGGCTTTTTAATGTGGATGAAAAGCGTGGTATGTACGACAAATTCTGGAATCGTGTCATATTCCCGATCATGGATGTGAACAATCGAGTCATTGGATTTGGCGGCCGCGTGATGGGAGAAGGAAAACCGAAATATCTGAATTCACCCGAAACAAAAGTATTTGATAAGAGCCGCAATCTTTACGGATTGAATACGGCCAGGACATCACGGAGAAAACAGATGATCCTGTGTGAGGGGTATATGGATGTGATCGCCATGCATCAGGCAGGATTTACCAATGCTGTGGCTTCCCTGGGAACGGCATTTACTGCCCAGCAGGCGAACCTGCTGAAGCGATACACCGATGAAGTCTTGCTGCTTTATGACAGCGATGAGGCCGGTGTTAAAGCGGCACTTCGGGCCATACCGATCCTGAAGGCTGCCGGACTCACATCGAAAGTCGTGAATTTGAATCCCTATAAAGATCCCGATGAGTTTATAAAAAATCTGGGATCGGAAGCTTTTCAGAAACGTCTGGATGATGCCATGAACAGTTTCCTCTTCGAAGTGCAGGTTCTGGAAAAGCAGTATGATATGTCCGATCCCCAGTCGAAAACCCGTTTTTACCACGAAGTGGCGGGAAAACTGCTGAATTTCCCGGAGGAACTGGAGCGGAACAATTATATGGAAGCGGTTTCACGAAAATACGGTGTCCGTTTTGACAATCTGCAGAAACTGGTGAACCGGCTGGCCATGAAAGGCACACCGGCACAGGCTTATGTACGTCCGAAGTCCGGTAGCGGATCGAAAGAGGGAGAGAGCGGCATTGACAAAGCGCAGCGTCTGATGCTGACCTGGCTGGTTTCTTATCCCGATACGTTTCGGGTGACCGAACCATACATCGGACCGGATGATTTCACCACACCGCTTTACCATACGGTGGCAGATCTGCTTTATGAGCAGTACCATCAGGGAGAGGTAAATCCGGCAAAGCTTCTGAACCAGTTTACCGACAGCGAAGAGCAGAGGAAAGTGGCGGCTGTTTTTAATGCACGGATTCCGCTGGAAGGGCAAAAAGAGATGGATCTGGCGCTGACCGAGATCGTCGGACGAATGAAGAAGAACAGCAATGCCTATCATGCGGCTCATCTTGATCCTGCAGATCTTGCCGGCCTTCAGAAAACCATTGCCAGACAGAAAGAACTGGAGGCATTTGAAAGCGGCCGGATACAACTGCATATTTCTACTAATTGAGGATAAAATATATACAAGTTATGGAAGGATGGAAAAAATATGGAAATGACCATGGCACAATTCAGCGAAAAACTAATGGGTTTGCTGGAACTTGCAAAAAAGAAAAAAAATGTGCTGGAGTACCAGGAGATCAATGACTATTTTAAGGACACGCCTCTGGATCCCGAGCAGATGGAAAAAACATTTGACTTTCTGGAGGCAAGCGGCGTGGATGTGCTCCGTTTTACGGATGACGCACATGAAGACGCATTGCTTCTCGGAGATGACGATGATATTAATCTGGATGTGGAAGAAGAAATCGATATGGAAAAAATCGATCTCTCCGTTCCGGAAGGAGTCAGCATCGAGGATCCGGTGCGTATGTATCTGAAAGAAATCGGAAAAGTTCCGCTTCTTTCTGCTGAGGAAGAAATTGAGCTGGCAAAACGTATGGAAAACGGCGATGAGGATGCCAAAAAACGGTTGGCTGAGGCCAACCTTCGTCTGGTTGTAAGCATTGCAAAACGATATGTAGGCCGCGGTATGCTGTTCCTCGACCTGATTCAGGAAGGAAATCTCGGTCTGATCAAAGCAGTTGAGAAATTTGACTTCCGTAAGGGCTTTAAGTTCAGTACCTATGCAACATGGTGGATCCGTCAGGCCATCACCCGCGCTATTGCCGATCAGGCCAGAACCATTCGTATTCCGGTTCACATGGTGGAGACCATCAACAAACTGATCCGCGTTTCCCGTCAGCTGCTTCAGGAACTGGGCCGGGAACCTACCCCGGAAGAAATCGCCGAAGAAATGAACATGTCGGTAGAACGTGTCCGTGAGATCCTGAAAATCTCTCAGGAGCCGGTATCTCTGGAAACCCCCATTGGTGAGGAAGAAGACAGCCATTTGGGCGATTTCATCCAGGATGATAATGTTCCGGTACCTGCCGATGCGGCGGCTTTTACCCTCCTGAAAGAACAGCTGGGAGAAGTGCTTGAAACGCTGACAGACCGTGAACAGAAGGTACTTCGCCTCCGTTTTGGTCTGGATGACGGAAGGGCGAGAACCCTGGAAGAGGTGGGAAAAGAATTTAATGTAACCAGAGAGCGTATTCGTCAGATTGAGGCAAAAGCGCTGCGCAAGCTCCGTCATCCCAGCCGCAGCCGTAAGCTGAAAGACTATCTGGATTAGGAGCTACCCGATGCAGTTATCAAAACGATTGCAGGCGATTGCTGATATGATTCGTCCCTGTGCGGTTCTGGCCGATGTGGGAACGGATCACGGATATATCCCCATCTATGCAGTGGAACAGCAGATTGCAAAAAAAGCTATTGCCATGGATATTAACCAGGGGCCTCTTTGGCGGGCAGCAAGTCATATTGCAGGGCATGGACTTGAGGCTTACATAGAGACCAGATGCTGTGACGGTGTTTCTGCGCTTGAACCCGGAGAGGCGGACTGCGTGGTGATTGCCGGCATGGGCGGCGGTCTGATGCAAAAGATAATGACTGAGGGAGAAGCGGTGCTGTCCGGAGTAAAAGAATTGATTCTTCAGCCCCAGTCCGAAATCGGAAGATTCCGGCGTTTCCTCGGGGACCGGAACTATGCTATCCAACAGGAAGATATGATCTTTGAGGACGGCAAGTTCTATCCCATGATGCGTGTGGTGCGTGGAAAAATGGAAATGACAGATCCGATTTATCAGGAATACGGAGAGTTACTTCTGAAAGATAAAAATCCGGTACTACGGATGTATCTGGAAAAGTCTGAAAAAACCTGTCAGGCAATCCTGAAGCGTTTGTATGAAAATGGCAGGGATGATTCAGACGCAAGAGTGACAGAATTAAAAGAGGAGATGCAGAATATTTCTTCTGCACGAAAATATTATGAAGTGTAAAGATATTATGGTGGAACTGAAGAATAGATGGCCGGAACATCTGGCCCTTGACTGGGATAACGTGGGGCTGCTTGTGGGCGATGAGGATCAGGAGGTGCACCATATATTTGTGGCGCTTGATGTGACCGACGATACACTGGCTCAGGCGATTGGCTGCGGTGCGGATCTGATCATTACCCATCATCCGCTGCTCTTTTCGCCGAAAAAGAGGGTGGTGGCATCGGATTTTATTGGGAAACGCATCATCACCATGATTAAGAACAATATTTCCTATTATGCCATGCACACTAATTTCGATGTGGCCGGCATGGCGAATCTGAATGCAGAATGTCTTGCACTGGAATCACCGTCCGTGCTGGATGTCACTTATTCGGATGAGTGCGGAAAAGAGGAGGGCATTGGCCGTGTAGGTCTGCTGCACGAACCTGTGCGGCTGGATCAGTTTGGCGCATATGCAAAAAAATGTCTGGGCCTCTCCATGGTCCGGGTATATGGAGACAGCGGGAAAAAGATCCAAAAGGTGGCTATCTCTTCCGGATCCGGAAAAAGTATGATCGGTGCTGCGATTGCGGCTGGTGCCGAGGTGCTGGTCACCGGTGATATTGATTACCACACGGGAATTGATGCAGTGGCTCAGGGATTGATGCTGGTGGATGCCGGTCATTACGGTACTGAGATGATTTTTATTGAGTATATGGAGAAAAAGCTGAAAGAGTTGTTTCCGGGGATACCGGTGACTGCTGCTGAGATCGAGCAGCCTTTTCAGTTGGTGTAATGTGAATGGGGTCGCTGCAGTGATTGCCGGCCCCGTTCGTTGTCTGCAACGGCATTTGAGCTGCTTTCTATATAAGCTTTCCGATGCTCTTGCTGACTTGTCTCCGAGTAGCGTTCGTAGTTTTGCTTCATGAAAGAGAGGGTTGTTGTCCTATGAACAGATATAAAGTTACAGTAAATGACGTCACGAAAGAATATCCCGAGGGAACCGTTTACGGAGAAATCGTTAAGAATTTTCAGAATCAGGAAAAATATCCGATCGTATTGGTGGTTGTAAACGGACGACTTCGGGAACTGCACAAGAAGCTGAAACAGGATGCCAATATTTCTTTTGTTACTACGGCAGAGAGCATTGGTCATAAAACTTATAAAAGAAGCGCATCTCTGCTGTTTCTGAAGGCAATGTATCATGTGGTCGGCCGTGAAAAACTGAAGCAGATCATTCTTCATTTTTCGATAGGATCCGGATTCTATTACACAGTAAAAGGTGATGTGCAGCTTACCCAGGAACTGCTTGAGCAGGTAAAATCGTATATGCATGAGATCGTCGATGCGGAACTGCCAATTATGAAGAGCAGTATCACGACAGATGAGGCTATTGAACGCTTCCATGAATACGGCATGTACGATAAGGAAAAATTATTCAAATACCGCCGTGTCTCGAAAGTTAATATATATCGTCTGGGAGACTTTGAAGACTATTATTATGGTTTTATGACCTGGCATACGGGATATTTGAAATATTTTGATCTGTTCCTCTATGATGAGGGTATTGTACTGCATCTTCCAACTGTGGAAAAACCGACGGAACTTCCGCCTTTTAAACCTTCACCGAAGATCTTTAAAGTACAGCAGGAGGCGGAACGGTGGGCCGAACGGATGGAAATCGAAACGGTTGGCGATCTGAATCAGAAAGTGACGAATCAGGACACCAGACAGATGATTTTGATTTCTGAGGCACTGCAGGAAGGGAAAATCTCTCAGATAGCCGGAGAAATCGCTGCCCGGAGTAATGTCAAATTTGTCATGATCGCGGGTCCTTCTTCTTCCGGAAAGACTACCTTTTCCCAGAGACTGTCTGTCCAGTTGTGGGCTCATGGCCTGCGGCCCCATTACATCGGTGTGGACAATTATTTCCTGAACCGGGAAGATACGCCGTTGGACGAAAAGGGAGAGAAAAATTATGAATGCTTGGAAGCCATTGATGTGGATGGATTTAACAGGGATATGGGCCGTCTTCTTGCGGGTGAGTTAGTTGATATTCCCGTATTCAATTTTGTAGATGGAAAACGTGAATACAAGGGGAATTATCTGCAGCTTGGCCCGGAGGACATTCTGGTTATTGAAGGAATCCACTGCCTCAATGATAAACTCAGCTACAGTCTTCCGAAAGAAAGTAAGTATAAGATCTACATCAGTGCGCTGACTCAGCTGAACATTGATGAGCACAACCGTATTCCTACTACAGACGGACGTCTGATCCGCCGGATGGTGCGGGATGCGAGAACCCGGGGAACCAGCGCAGCGAGGACACTGTCCATGTGGAATTCCGTGCGGCGGGGTGAAAATGAGAATATTTTCCCATATCAGGAATCAGCGGACGTAATGTTTAATTCTGCGTTGATCTATGAACTGGCCGTATTGAAGCAGTATGCAGAGCCGGCACTGTTTCAGATCCCGAAGGATGATCCCTGCTATCCGGAGGCTAAGAGACTTCTGAAATTCCTGGATTACTTTGTGGGAATACCCAGTGAGGATGTACCGAATAACTCGATTTTGAGGGAGTTTATTGGGGGAGGATGCTTTAAACTGTAGGATAAAGGAATCTGCGGGATAAACCTTAATGAATAAAACCTGTCCGGATTTTTAAGTGCCAAAATGCGCAAACCCCTTGCATTTTTTGCTTAAATATGTTCTAATATCAAATGCAAGTAAGGCAAATGGTCGCGGCTGGCAGACCGAAAGGTACCAGACGAGGAAAGTCCGGGCTTCACAGGGCAGGATGCCGGATAACGTCCGGTGGAGGCGACTCCAAGGATAGTGCAACAGAAATGAACCGCCAGCGCAGCTGGTAAGGGTGGAAGGGCAGTGTAAGAGACTACCGCCCTGCTGGTAACAGCGGGGGCATATGTAAACCCCATTCGAAGCAAGACCGAATAGAAAACCATGCGGCGGCCCGTCGCGTTTTCAGGTAGGTCGCTTGAGCCGGCTGGCGACAGTCGGCCTAGATAGATGACCATTCACGACATAACCCGGCTTATCGCCTTGCTTGTATCCAAAACCAGAACAAAGTGGACAAGTCCACTTCAACGCCCTATATCCCTCACTCATGAGGGTCTTGTGCACTTTGGCGCGAAACGCATGTCACGAAGTGACAATTTTCCAAATGCGTTTCTGTGCATCCTCACGGAGTGTTTTTATTTCATTCATAGGAAAGGAATTTCCTATGAAATAAAAAAGAACCGGACCATAAGATGGTGCCGGTTCTTCTGATTCTACTTGCTGTTCCGATGTTTCTGCTCACAGTACATGCAGCGGTAAATCTCTTTTTTCGGGTCTGTCAAAACGAATACATGATCCAATCCCTGTTCGATAGATGTGATGCAGCGGGGATTCTTGCATTTGATGACATTGACAATCCGCTCCGGAAGCTTCAGTTCCTTTTTTTCAACGATTTTCTCGTCCTTAATGATATTTACGGTAATATTATGATCGATAAAACCTAGAATATCAAGATCCAGCATTTCAATAGGGCATTCGACTTTGATGATGTCTTTCTTTCCCATCTTATTGCTTCTTGCATTTTTTATGATTGCAACGGTGCAGTCCAGTTTGTCCAGTTTCAGGTCATGGTATATGGTCATACTTTTTCCTGCTTTGATGTGATCCAGTACAAATCCTTCTGTGATAGCTCCTACATTCAACATGGGTTACACCTCCAATTCCAGTAACGTTAAAATCAATGCCATTCTTACATATACCCCGTACTGAACCTGCTTGAAATATACGGCGCGGGGATCGGAGTCCACTTCAACAGCAATCTCATTTACACGCGGCAACGGGTGAAGAACCAGCATATCCGGTCCGGCAAGTTCCATTTTTACTTTATCCAGGATATAGAAATCTTTCATACGAACGTAATCTTCTTCATTGAAGAAACGCTCTTTCTGAACACGTGTCATGTACAGAAGATCGAGTTCCGGAATAGCGTCTTCCAGTCGTTCCACTTCTTTATATGGGATGTTATCCTGACGCATACCTTCGGTTATGTAGCTGGGTACACGAAGTTCCTCCGGGGAAATCAGTACAAAATAGACTCCCGCGTAACGGCTCAGCGCCTCAATCAGTGAGTGAACGGTGCGGCCGAATTTTAAGTCTCCGCACAGACCGATTACCAGGTGGTCTAAGCGGCCTTTGAGGGAACGGATGGTCAACAGATCGGTCAGGGTCTGAGTGGGATGTTGATGTCCGCCGTCACCGGCATTGATGACCGGAATACTGGAAACCATGGAAGCAACCAGCGGAGCGCCCTCCTTCGGATGGCGTATTGCGGCAATATCTGCATAGCAGGAAGCCATGCGGATGGTATCAGCCACGCTTTCTCCCTTGGCTGCAGAGGAGGAAGATGCGCTGGAAAAGCCCAAAACTTTACCACCTAAGTTCATCATAGCAGCTTCAAAACTGAGACGTGTTCTTGTGCTGGGCTCATAGAACAGGGTGGCAATCCGTTTCCCATCGCATACATGGGCATATTTATCAGGGTATTTTTCAATATCGTTTGCTAAATCCAAGAGTTTATCTAATTCTTCCACAGAAAAATCCAGTGGGCTCATCAAATGTCTCATAGGAACCTCCTTTGTGCGTTCATTTCTAAATATGATATAATAAAACGACGGCAATTTCAAGCAAAATGGAAAGTTTTCATGCATACATACGACGATTTAAGGCTTGGATACCTGCGGGGCTTTATCGGAGGAAGGATTTGCAGAAAGAAGTTTTTCATAGAGGATTCCGGTGAAAAACCAGACTGGTGCATAATCCAGACGAATAAGCCCCTGGATGTTTCCGGGACAGCCGGTGTAGTCCCATGGACAGATGTTGAATTTTTTCAGGATGAAGCCGGTGCCGTATTCTGCGAGAAATATTCCGGCTGTATAGATGATTCCCCGGGCAAACAGGGGCATTTTTTTCTCCAGAAGTAGCTTTGATATAGGAGAAATGCAGGCTGCCATGCCGTAGATGGGAAACATCCAGAGGGAGGAATGTCCCATCAGGCGATAGTCCTGAGTCTGCAGAGTATGCAGTCCGGTCCAGAATATCTCGAGACACCATCCCAGCGCGCCGCACCGTATAAAATTGCGTTTCATATGAAATTGTCCTCCTTTTTTCCCGGTTCAATCCTTGTTTTATTATTTCCGCTGTACTATAATAAATGCAGAAATTTGGAAGAAAACCGGAGGAAATATGAATTACGAAGAAGCCAGATCTTATTTAGACGAATCAAATCGATACGGAGGAGCACAGGGACTGGATCGGATCAGTCACCTTCTGGATTACCTGGGGCACCCGGAGCAAGATTTGTCTTTTGTACATATAGCGGGAACCAATGGAAAAGGTTCCATCCTTTCTTATGTCTCAACTACCCTTTCGTTGGCAGGTTATCGCACCGGCAGATACATCTCACCGACCTTATACTCTTATGAAGAACGATTCCAGATCGATGGAAAACCCATCACAAAGGAACGGTTTGTCTGTCTGATGGAACAAATAGCAGAAGCAGTGGAACAAATCGAAAATAATGGATATATTCGTCCCTCTGCATTTGAACTGGAGACCGTGCTGTCCTTTTTGTATTTTCGTGAGGAAAAATGTGACCTTGTTGTGCTGGAGTGCGGACTTGGCGGCGCGGAAGACGCAACGAATGTGATACAGAATACCGTTGCAGCCGTTTTTGCATCGATCAGTATGGATCACATGCAATATCTAGGAGATACGCTGGGAAAAATCGCGCGCTCAAAGTCCGGCATTATCAAAAAAGGTACACCTGTTGTGACTTCTTTGCAGAAATCGGAAGCAATGGAGGTGCTGTTGCAGGCATGCAGTGATAAGGGCAGTGAATTGATCCGTGCGGATTATCACAGCGCCCGGGTGCTTTCCTCTTCCCTGCAGGAGCAGATATTCCTTTATGAGGGAAATTTATGGACCATTCATATGGGCGGAATTTATCAGATTGAGAACGCAGTGACTGCCATTGAAGTATTAAAGCTGCTGAACCGGAACGGATATCCCATCACCACAAAGCAGATGATGGATGGGATGGATGCGGCCAGATGGAACGGGCGTTTTACGATCCTTTCAAAAGAACCGGTCTTTCTGGTGGATGGTGCCCATAATCCGGACGCTGCAAGAAAATTCGTTAAATCTTTGTTAAATAGTTTTACAGGGCGGAGAATAATTTATATAATAGGTATATTCCGTGACAAAGCATATGATGAAATTGTGCGTATCACCATTCCTTATGGGTCAGAGATCATTACGATTCAGACCCCTGATAATCCCCGTGCACTGCCGGCAGAAGAACTGGCTGCTGTGGTGCGAAATTATACGGAACATGTTCAGGCTGCAGAAAGTCTGGAAGAAGCTGTGGAACTGGCTTTTTCCAAATCGAAAAAAGACGATGTGATAGCCGCTTTTGGTTCGCTGTCTTTTATCGGTGAACTCACCGAGATTGTTAAGAAATACCAGGAGGAACGGAATGATTGATTTAAAAGATATACGTGTTGAAATAGATGCGATTGATGAGCAGATTCAAAAGCTTTTTGAAAAAAGAATGGATCTGGCGAAATCTGTGGCGGAATACAAAATCCGGACAGGAATGCCGGTATTTGACAAAGAGAGAGAACTTCAGAAGCTGAAAGTCTTTCGGGAGAGGGCAAATAATGATTTTAATGCCCATGGGATTCAGGAACTGTTCCAGCAGATTATGGGTATGAGCCGAAAATTTCAGTATCGGCTGCTGGCAGAGCAGGGCATTTTGGATCCGATTGACTTTGAGGAGATTGAAGCTCTGGAAACAAGAGGAATGAAAGTAGTTTATCAGGGGGTGGAAGGTGCTTACAGCCATGCGGCTACCCGGCAGTTTTTCGGTAAAAATGTAGATTGTTTTCATGTAAATACCTGGCGGGATGCCATGGAAGCAATCAAAAATGAGGAGGCTGCCTACGGTGTCTTGCCGATTGAAAATTCAACGGCGGGAAGTGTCTACGATAATTACGATCTGCTTAATGAATATGATCATCAAATTGTGGGAGAACAGCTGATTCAGTGCCAGCATGTACTGATGGGAGTGCCGGGATCGCATGTAAGCGACATAAAGTATGTTTATTCCCATCCTCAGGCGCTGATGCAGTGTCGGGAATATCTGAAACAGCATGAAGAATGGAGACAGCTTGAATATAGCAATACTGCGTTGGCTGCAAAAAAAGTCAGTCAGGACGCGGATTCCGCTCAGGCGGCCATTGGCAGCCGCCATGCGGCGGAAGTTTTCGGCCTCGATGTGCTGGAAGAAGGGATTAATGACAAATTGGGAAATTCAACCAGATTTATCATTGTGGCAAAAAAGAAAGTTTTTGTGAGGAATGCGGATAAAATCAGTATCTGCCTTGAACTGCCCCATGAAAGCGGAAGTCTGTACAACATATTGTCACATTTTATCTACAACGATCTGAACATGACCAGGATCGAATCACGACCGATTCCGGAAAAAGACTGGGAATATCGTTTCTTCATTGATTTTGAAGGAAATCTCAACGACAGTGCAGTGAAAAACGCACTGGGCGGTATCAGTCAGGAGGCAAGCTGGCTTCGGGTGATCGGGAATTACAAAAGAGAGGGTTGATTACAATGAAAAAGATATCGGAATGTATATTATACCGCAATTTTACAGAAGGAAAAATTCTGGAAGAAATGACTGGGCTGATGGAGCAGTCCGAGCAGAAGGTGCTGGAAAACCGGGAGGCCAATCGGGAAATCTTTTATGACTGTATAAACGGTCTGATTGAACTGGCCGGCAATTACGGCTTTGAGGGAAATCTGTGGCATAACTATCTGACGTATCTCCTGGTCAATCATGAAAATGCTTTTTCCACAGCCTGTGAGATCGTCGGACCCGTGGAAGGCAGTATCAACGAGGCAGCACTGCATGACTTCCGCAGATTTAAAGAACTGTATGACTATGATCTTCAGATTCTCGGCAGGGAGTTGGGATCTACACAGTGCAGCATTATCTGCAATTACAAAAATATCAATGACAGAAGTAAATTATTCAATAAACGGATCCGTGACCGAATCTGCAACCTCAGTGTGAAGCTGGAAGAAGCTTCCGGTGTGGAGGACTTCCGCGATGAGGTGGTACAGTTTTACAGGGACTTTGGAGTAGGAAAACTGGGACTGCACAAAGCTTTTCGTGTAGCACACAATGAGCGTGATGAAGTGGAAATTGTTCCGATAACCAACATCGCCCACGTGCATTTGGATGATCTGGTTGGATATGAAATCGCAAAAAAGAAGCTGATCGACAATACGGAAGCTTTTGTGGAAGGCCGAAGAGCAAATAACTGTCTGTTGTTCGGGGATGCTGGCACCGGAAAATCTTCCAGCATCAAAGGCATCCTGAACGAATACTATGACAGGGGACTTCGTATCATCGAGGTATACAAACATCAGTTTCAGGATCTCAATGAAGTGATTGCCCAGATTAAGAACCGGAATTACAAGTTCATCATTTATATGGATGATCTTTCTTTTGAAGAGTTTGAGATTGAATACAAATACCTGAAGGCAGTGATTGAAGGCGGTCTGGAGCGCAAACCGGACAATGTGCTGATCTATGCTACTTCCAACCGGCGTCATCTGATCAAAGAAGATTTTAAGGATAAAGAAGGAAGAAGAGATCAGCTTCACGCATCCGATACGGTACAGGAAAAACTGTCTTTGGTGGCCCGGTTCGGGGTGACGATTTTCTTCTGTTCTCCGGATAAAAAAGAGTTTCAGACTATTGTAAAAACACTTGCCCAGCGTCACGAGATCGAGATGCCTGAGGAAGAGCTGCTTCTGGAAGCAAATAAATGGGAACTTTCCCACGGCGGCCTGTCAGGAAGAACGGCTCAGCAGTTTATTGATTACTTATTGGGACAGAAAAAGTAACTGTTTTGAGATACTGTAAAAAAGAAACAGGGGGCCAAGGGATGGCCCAAAGGGGGTTTTTGTATGGCGGTTACAAGATTTGCCGCGATTGATGTTGGCTCTTACAACGTCAGTATGGAAATTTTCGAACTTTCCAGGAAGTACGGTTTAAAAAGTGTAAACCGAGTGCGCCAGCGTCTGGAAATCGGACATGACACTTACACGGAGCATAAGCTTTCCAGAGAAAAACTGGATAAACTGGCTCATATTCTTCATGATTTTAAACGGATCATGGATGAATACAAGGTCAGTGACTATCGTGCGTGTGCAAAAAGTGCATTCAGGGAAGCAAAAAATGAAGTGTTGGCACTGGAGCTGATTTATCAGCGAACCGGCATCCGCATTGATGTTCTGAGCAACTCGGAACAGCGGTTCCTGGGATACAAGGCAATTGCATCGAAAGAAGTGGACTTCAATAAGATGATCCAAAAAGGAACCGCAATCGTGGATATGGGTGGAGGAAGTGTACAGATCTCACTTTTTGACAAAGATGCCCTGGTGACGACTCAGAATCTTCGGATCGGAAGTCTGAGGATTCGGGAGCGTCTGTCCGTGCTGGGAAGGGAAACCACCCATTCGGAACAGTTGGTGGAGGAACTGATCCGAAAGGAAGTGCAGAACTTCCGACGTCTGTATTTAAAAGACCGGAAAATACAGAATATTATTCTGGTGGGAGACTATTTCACCAATCTGATCTTCCATAATAAGTCGGACGTAAATAAGATGATCACCAAGGAAACTTTTATGGAGTGGTATCAGCAGATCGTGAGCAGTTCCACTATGGATCTTGCCATTTCTATGAATGTCCCCATGGAGTTTGCCTCTGTTATTATGCCTGCAGCTGTGATCTATCGACGGCTGATCGATGAGTTGGGTGCAGATACCATCTGGCTTCCGGGAATCCAGCTTACCGATGGCATGGCCTACGACTTCGGCGAAAAGAATAAAATCATCCAGACTACACATGATTTTGAAAATGATATCGTTATGGCTGCAAAGAATATGGCAAAACGCTACGGAAGCGGAAAACAGCATACGCAGGCTCTGACCGTGCTGGCCGATACGATTTTTGACAGTATGAAAAAAGCCTACAATCTAAGCCCGCGGCAGAAACTACTTTTAAAAATTGCGGTATTGCTCCATGACTGCGGCAAATATATCAGTCTTGTGAATGTGGCGGAATGTTCTTACAATATCATTATGTCTACGGAGATTATCGGTCTGTCACATTCGGAGCGTAAGATCATTGCCAATGTAGTGAAATATAATACCGAAGGCTTTGACTATTACTCAGAAAATCAGACGGTTGATTCGCTTACTTTAGAGGAGTACCGCACTGTATCGAAACTGACCGCAATCCTGAAACTGGCCAATGCTCTTGACCGCAGTCATATGCAGAAAGTGCAGAGCCTTAAAGCGGCATTAAAAGACAGTCAGTTGATTCTGAACATTGAACATACCGGTGATTTCACACTGGAAAAAGGATTGTTCTATGAAAAGGCGGAACTGTTTGAGGATGTCTTCAGTGTGAAACCTGTGTTGAAATTAAAGAAATGTAATTAGGGGGTGAAATGGATGGATTTGAAACCATATACAAAACCGGAATATTTTAGGAACCGTGAACTGAGCTGGATCAGTTTTGATGAGCGTGTACTGAGCGAAGCGAGAGATAAATCGATTCCGTTGTTTGAGCGGTTAAAGTTCTTAAGCATAACCGCGTCCAATCTGGATGAATTTTTCATGATTCGTGTCGCTTCTCTCAAAGACATGGTTCATGCGGATTACACAAAACCGGATATTGCCGGGATGACACCGAAAGAGCAGCTGAAAGAGATAAATCAGCGCACGCACGAGCTTGTGCAGGTACAGTACAATACTTATAATCGTTCCCTGCTCCCGCTGATGAATAAAAACGGTCTTCACGTGGTAGAGAGTCATGAAGATCTTACAAAAGAGCAGATAGAATATCTGGATGCGTATTTTGAAGAAAATATTTATCCGGTTCTGACGCCTATGGCCATGGACTCATCCAGACCGTTTCCTCTGATTCGGAACAAATCGCTGAATATCGGTGCACTGATCAAGAAAAAAGAACAAAAAAAGGGAAAAGAGGAACTGGAATTTGCAACTGTGCAGGTGCCTTCCGTGCTTCCGCGTATTATTCACCTCCCGGAAGGAGAAGATGGCATCAAAAACGTGATTCTTCTGGAAGAAGTTGTGGAATTTTATATTGCAAAGCTGTTCCAGAGCTATGATGTGGTCTGCGCGTACCCGTACCGGATTATGCGAAATGCAGATCTGACCATCGATGAAGATGAGGCGGCAGATCTTTTAAAAGAGATTCAGAAACAGTTGAAAAAGCGTCAGTGGGGCGAAGTGATCCGTCTGGAAGTGGAAGATAAAATTGACAAGCGCCTTTTAAAAATACTGAAGACCGAATTTGATATCCGGGATGAGGAAATCTATTATATCAGCGGGCCGTTGGATCTGACTTTCTTGATGAAAATGTATGGTCTGGATGGGTTTGATCATCTGAAAAATCCGAAACATGTGCCGGCTCCTGTGCCGGAATTTGTTGAAGAACCGGATATTTTTGCAAGAATCCGTCAGGGAGATGTATTTTTACATCATCCGTTCCAGAGTTTTGATCCTGTGGTCGACTTTATTCGTCAGGCCTCCAGAGATCCGAAGGTTCTGGCTATCAAGCAGACGCTTTATCGTGTCAGCGGAAATTCGCCCATTATCGCAGCTCTTGCCCAGGCTGCGGAAAACGGAAAACAGGTGTCCGTACTGGTGGAACTGAAGGCACGTTTTGATGAGGAAAATAATATTGTCTGGGCAAAAATGCTGGAAAAAGCCGGATGTCATGTCATATACGGACTTCTGGGCCTGAAGACTCACAGTAAGATTACTTTGGTGGTCCGCTCGGAGGAAGACGGTATCCGCCGTTACGTTCACCTTGGAACCGGAAACTACAATGATTCCACTGCGAAACTGTACACCGACTGTGGACTTTTAACCTGCGATGCAAAAATCGGCGCGGATGCCACTGCAGTATTCAATATGTTATCCGGTTATTCCGAACCGGACAGCTGGAACAAGCTGATACTGGCACCTCTTTGGATGCGAGATTCTTTCCTTCATCTGATCGAGATGGAAATCGAGAATGCAAAGCTTGAAAAGCCGGCTTACATTCGTGCAAAAATGAATTCTTTGTGTGACCGGGATATTATTGCGGCATTATATGCAGCATCTTCTGCAGGTGTGCAGATTGATCTGCTTGTGCGGGGTATCTGCTGTCTGAAAACCGGAATACCGGGTGTCAGCGAAAATATCCATGTGCGTTCAATCGTTGGAAATTTCCTGGAACATTCCAGAATTTTTAATTTCTGCAACGGCGGAGATGATGTGATATACATGGGAAGTGCAGACTGGATGCCCCGAAATCTGGACAAACGTGTGGAAATTGTATTCCCGGTGGAAGATGCGGGAATCAAAAAGGAAATCATGCATATTCTGGACGTATTGTTCCACGATACAGTCAAAGCCCATCTGCTTATGGCAGACGGTACCTATGAGAAGGTGGACAAACGCGGAAAAGTGTTGATCAGCTCTCAGGATCAGTTTGTTCAGGAAGCGGCTGAAAAGGCAAAACCAAGAAATTGCGATGAGAATTCAAGAGTATTTATACCGGCTGAACCTCCGGAAGATTAAACAATTTTCATCCGGAAGGATTGAAGTTCTTTTATGATAAAGGCTGTGTCAGCAGACATGTCTGGCTTTTTATAAGAGCAAAAAAAACGGATGAGGAGCAATTAAAATGTTTCTCATCCGTTTTAATAACTTTTCTTTTATACGATAGAGCTTTGAGAATTACCGACCACATTATTTGGTCATCGCATCATAATCTTCTTTTGAGAATGTGAGATCGAATGTGTGAGCTGCATCTCGCAGATTTTCTATGTTTCTTGGTCCGTACAGCGGAATGCAGGTGAAATCCTGAACAGCAAAAAATCCAAGGACTGCCTGAGTAACAGTGCAGCCGTATTTTTCTGTCAATTTCGGAAGGTTACGAGCGATCCGGATATTTCCCTCTGTATAATAAGCAGTATTCTTTACCGATTCTTCTCCCTGTTCCAGAAATTTATGGAAAAATCCTTCACAGATGCCCATATATGGCATTACCGTATTCGAAGCAGTTTCTCTGTGATATGTCTGCATATCAGGGTCCAGATAAACGAGAGTATCATCCTCCAGTGGATTCATATTTGCATAGCCCAGATTATACAGAACCTGATTTGCAACAAAACCATGATACCCCATCTTTCGACAATAGGCTTCGGCTTCTTTCATGCGGTGCAGAGACCAGTTGGAACAGCCATAGTAGCGTATCTTACCCATTTTTACGAAGGACTCCATGGTTTCGATCAGTTCCTCCACCGGGATTGAAGGGTCATCGCGATGATAAAAATACAGATCAATGTAATCAGTCCTGAGCGTCCGAAGGGACTGATCCAGGTCATAAATCATATGTTCGCGGCCGACACGGTTTTTGTGGAGATTCACAGGGCGATGTACCATATCCGGATGACCGCCTTTTGTGATCAGGACTACTTCATGGCGTCTGCCTCTCTCTGAGAACCAGTCTCCCAGAACACGCTCGCTGCGTCCGATTTCCGGACCGACCCAGTCAGAATAGACTCTTGCAGTATCAAAAAGATTGCCGCCCAGATCACAAAATGCGTCAAAAAGGTTATACACTTCTTCCCCATCCCATTTTAATCCGGCATTCACGCATCCCAGTCCCATAGGTGAGACATAAAGATCCGTGCCGGTCAGAATTTTTTTATTCATAAGTATCCTCCTTCTTCCTGTGTTCTATTGTACCACAAAACCTTGAACATTGCCTATAAAACATTTCATTTTCCGAAAAATGGTTGTTTTACGCAAAAAAAGCCGGCGTGTTTCAAAAAAAATATCTGTTAAACTGTCATTTCATGTGTGAAAATTTTCTGCTTTTTTGCAAAACTATCGTTTCCCTTGACAAATAAAGGAGTTTCAAGGATAATAAGATAATATTGTTAATATGAGGAGGATTATTATGAACAGTAGTGATATTATTGCCATTCTTGTGGCTTTCGTATGCTATCTGGCAATGATGATTGTAATCGGCGGTATCTACATGAAAAAGACCAATAATACGGAAGATTACTTCCTGGGCGGTCGAGGATTGAGCGGATGGGTTGCGGCGCTCTCTGCGCAGGCTTCGGATATGAGCGGATGGCTGCTTATGGGTCTGCCGGGTGCGGTATATGCATTGGGAACCGGCGAGGCATGGATCGCCATCGGTCTGTTTATTGGAACGGTATTTAACTGGGTTGTTATTTCCGGCAGATTGAGAAGATACACCATTCGTGCGAACAATTCACTGACACTTCCGGAGTATTTTGTCAATCGTTTTCATGATGAGAAAAAAGTTCTGCTCCTTGTTTCATCCATTGTGATCGCAATCTTTTTCCTGGTTTACACAGCGTCAGCACTGGCTGCCGGCGGAAAACTGTTTAATTCTGTCTTTGGTGTGGACTATCGGATTGCGCTGGCCATAGGAGCAGTGGTCATTCTGGCCTATACATTTATGGGTGGTTTTATGGCTGTCTGCGTAACAGATTTCATTCAGGGCATGCTGATGCTCTGTGGACTTCTGATCGTGCCGATCGTTGCTTACTTTATGATGGGCGGTGAAAACGTTCTTCCGCTGATCGAGCAGAGCGGCGTTGCCGGCGGCGCTGATTCCTATATGAATATTATGCATGACGGCGGTCAGCCGTTAAGTTTTGTGAGCATTCTGTCTCAGCTGGCATGGGGTCTCGGATACTGCGGCATGCCCCATATCCTTGTGCGCTTCATGGCAGTAAAGGATGAAAAAGAACTGAAAAAATCCAGAGTAATTGCAATTGTATGGGTATTGATTTCCCTCGGCATGGCAGTCATAATCGGTATACTCGGCAGAGCTTATCTGTTCCCGACTATTTTGGGCACCGAAGGAGCTACCAGCACGGAAAACGTATTTATTGTCATGATCACAAAAGTATTCACTGAACATACACATCTGGCGTTCATCGGCGGACTTTTCCTCTGCGGTATTCTTGCTGCCATCATGTCCACTGCGGACTCTCAGCTTCTGGTAACTGCATCGGCTGTTTCCAAGGATATTTATAAGGGTGTTGCAAAGAAGGATGCCAGCGATGCAAAAGTACTCCGGATCAGCAGACTTACGGTTATCGTAGTTGCTGTACTGGCATTTCTGATTGCCTGGGATCCAAACAGCAGCATTATGGGTCTTGTGTCCAACGCCTGGGCAGGTTTAGGCTCAGCGTTCGGTCCCATCGTCCTGATGTCTCTGTTCTGGAAACGGACAAACTTTGCCGGAGCATTGGCCGGTATTATTTCCGGTGGTCTTACAGTAATCATCTGGGATTACATTCCATTCGTGGGTGGACAGACTCTGGGCTCTGCAACCGGAATTTATTCTCTTCTGGTTGGCTTTATTATAAGTATTTTACTGATTGTGATTGTAAGTCTTTGTACAAAAGCTCCGTCATCTGAGATGCTGAAAGAATTTGATGACGTGAAAAACGGAAATGTGGGCTGATCAATATTATGTATTACATAGCAGGCAAAATCGGTGTATACCGGTTTTGCCTGTAATAGCAGAAACAACAAATGTATTATGACATGCTAGCGTAAGGAGACGGTATTATGAAAATCGGGTTTATCGGATGTGGAAATATGGCTTCTGCCATCATTGGTGGAATTTTGAAGAATCGGATTGCGGAAAAAGAAGATATCCTTGCTTCGGATGCATATGCATCGAGTTTGGAAAAAGCCAGAAAGAATCTTGGTATTGAAGTGACATCGGACAACAGGGTAACAGCAGCAAAATCAGATGTTTTGTTTCTGTCCGTCAAGCCGCAGTATTATGAGACAGTAATTGCGGAAATAAAAGATTTGATTACGGAAAAGCAGATTATTGTGACGATCGCACCCGGAAAAACTCTGGCATGGCTTGGAGAAAAATTTGAAAAGCCGGTTAAAATTGTTCGTTGTATGCCAAACACGCCGGCGATGGTCGGTGCCGGTATGACGGCAGCAACACCAAATGAACAGGTGACAGAAGAAGAACGGAAGACCGTATGTAGTATCTTAAATGCTTTTGGCAAAACAGAAGTTATTGGCGAGCATCTGATGGATGCGGTAGTGTCTGTAAGCGGCAGTTCTCCGGCTTATGTGTACATGATGATTGAAGCTATGGCAGATGCTGCCGTTGCGGACGGTATGCCGAGACCGCAGGCTTATCAGTTTGCCGCTCAGGCAGTCATGGGAAGTGCAAAGATGGTTCTTGAGACGGGAAAACATCCGGGTGAACTGAAAGATATGGTCTGTTCCCCTGCCGGAACTACCATTGAAGCGGTGCGCGTGTTGGAAGAAAAGGGGTTCCGCTCAAGCATCATGGAAGCTATGAAAGCCTGTACCGCGAAGGCGAAGGGTATGTAGAGGATCGCAGGATTCTATTTACAGCATTGATACAAGTTAGGCTAAAATCTGCGGATCAGGAAATTTCCGAAATACGAATTTGCGAGAAAGATTTTCAAGAAAGTTTTTGCCTAAGAAAACAGTCTTGACAAACTACACGATAAATGATAAATTATTTTCAATAAGGGAGTAGTCAGCGCAGCGCGTGACGAAGTCAACACACTGGATATTCAGGAATCCTGGCTTTGTATTAAATGACGAGACTTATCTGTCGTAAGATGGATAAGTCCCGTTTTTTTTGTTTTATAGGAGTGGTGTTCTATGAAGCAGATAATGCTTCGCCTGGATTGCTTTGCAGCGGAAGGGAAAGATATCCCCAAAAAGACTTGTCGTGGGCGGTGAGTCCTGCAAGCTTCCTTTCGCATCGTAAGAGAAAATCTTATAAGTCCTCTGGCAGGTTGGATGAGGCAAGACATGTAATATACATAAGGAGAATGAAAAATGGGTTTATGGGAATTATTTGTGATCGCAGTTGGTTTGTCAATGGATGCTTTTGCTGTATCAATATGCAAAGGACTTTCTGTAGGTAAGATAAAAATAAAACATCTGCTGACAGCTGGTATCTATTTTGGCGGCTTTCAGGCGCTTATGCCTACCATCGGATATTTGCTCGGTACCAGATTTCAGCATCTGATTACCAGCGTGGATCATTGGATCGCATTTGTGTTATTAGTAATTATCGGTGCCAATATGATAAAAGAATCCCGGGAATCCTGCGACTGCAGAGAAATGGATGCTGATTTTGGATTTAAGGTGATGATTCCTCTGGCCGTTGCAACAAGTATTGATGCTCTTGCAGTAGGTGTGACATTTGCATTTCTCCAGGTGCAGATTGTGTCGGCTGTTCTGTTTATCGGTACCATAACTTTTCTGCTTTCTGCTGCAGGAGTAAAGATCGGTAATGTATTTGGTCTGAAATATAAGTCAAAGTCAGAATTATTTGGCGGTGTGGTGCTGATTCTGATGGGAACAAAAATTCTTCTGGAGCATCTGGGTGTTTTCGCTGCTTTTTAATCTGTTCTTGATATACAAAATCGGAGCAAAGACATTTCAGCTTTGCTCCGATATTGAAATCAATATACACGGGTTTGTTTCCATGTGAGATATATATGATATACGATCATGCTTCCGATCATAGCTGAAAGAAAACCTCCGATCACATCAGTTGGGTAATGTACCCCCACATAGAGCCGGGACAGCGCAATCAGCACGGCAAGAATCACAGCCGGAATACCCAGCTTTTTTGGCAGCATTCGATAATAAATCAGTGCGGCAGCGAAAGAAACCGTTGTGTGACCCGAAGGAAAGGAACGGTCACTTTCACGGGGAATCATAAGATTTAATTCGGGGAGCATGCTGTAAGGGCGCGGTCGATCCACCAGAGGCTTCAGGGAAACATTGGTGATGAGGAAACAGAGCAGAATCGAACCCAGTGCGGCAATCCCTGCCGGCCTTGTCTTTTTAAAACAGATGAGGAGAATGGATACACCGATCCAGAACAGCCCCTTATCTCCGAGTTTTGTAATGTTTATCCAGAACCAGTCCATAAAATCCTGTCTGATATATTCTTGAATCCATAATAGAAGGTTACTGTCCAATTCTAATAATAACTCCATAAGTACCTCGTTTTATTTAAAATAAATTTTCTGTCACAGGCGCATCAAACGAAATATTACTGACCTGATATCCAACGGAATCATGTCATATGCTGCAGTCAAAAATATTATAACAATTCGAAATAAACCTGTCAAATTCAGGTATGATCTACGACAATTGGGACCCTTTTTCGAGATTTGCAAAAACCCCCTTTTTCGTTGTATTCATCTTTCATTCATGTTAAAATAATATAGTCAGTGTAAGAATTATCGTATGAATAAACAGACTTTGATGCTGATTGTGGTTACTATTTATGCCGTCTGTTATCAGTGACGTAAGGAGATCAATATTCTTTTGTACATCACTGATATATACTTATTTATGCCGTCAACTTGGCGGAGAAACGGAGATTTACATGAAAAAATATGATTTTCTGATTGTGGGGGCAGGTCTCTATGGGGCCGTTTTTGCGCATGAAGCCGAAAAAAGAGGAAAGACCTGCCTTGTGATTGATAAAAGATCGCATATTGCCGGAAATATTTATACGGAGGATGTGGATGGAATTGCAGTGCATAAATATGGCGCTCATATTTTCCATACATCCAATAAAAAAGTATGGGAGTATGTTCAGCAGTTTGCAGAATTTAATCATTATATTAACAGCCCGATTGCAGTATATAAAGATGAGCTTTACAATCTTCCCTTTAATATGAACACGTTCAGTAAAATGTGGGGCATACGGACTCCGGCTGAGGCAAAGGAGAAGATACAGGAGCAAATTGCCGAGCTGAATATTTCGGAACCGAAAAATCTGGAAGAGCAGGCTTTGTCGCTGGTTGGCACGGATGTATATAAAAAGCTGGTAAAAGGCTATACGGAAAAGCAGTGGGGAAGAGACTGCAAAGAGCTTCCGGCATTTATTATTCGCAGGCTTCCGCTCAGGTTTGTATATGACAACAACTATTTTAATGATCCCTATCAGGGAATTCCAAAGGGCGGCTATACCCGGATGGTGGCCAATATGCTTGGGAATACGGAAGTGCTATTGAATACGGATTACTATGCATTTATAAAAGATTACGAGGGAATTGCTGAAACAACTGTCTTTACGGGTATGATCGATGAGTTTTTTGACTATAAGCTTGGGGTCCTGGAATATCGGTCCGTGCGTTTTGAAGAAGAAAAGCTGGATATAGATAATTATCAGGGAAATGCAGTGGTGAATTATACGGAGCGTGAAGTGCCCTATACAAGAATCATTGAACATAAACATTTTGACTTTGGAAAACAGCCAACTACGGTTATTTCCCGGGAATATCCAAGTGAGTGGAAAAAAGGAGACGAACCTTATTATCCAATCAACAATGAGAGAAATAACAGCCTGTATGCCGAGTATAAGGAATTGGCAGAACAGCAGAAAAATGTTATTTTTGGCGGAAGACTTGGCGCTTATAAATATTATGATATGGATAAGGTAATCGAAGCTGCTCTTGAGAAAGCAGAAGAGATTCTGAACTGATCAATATAAAGTAATCTGTAAATAATGAAATCTATGAAAACAGGAGGCTGTTAATTTGAAAAAGTCCTTTGTCCTGAAAGGAAACATCTGTTACAGCAAAAATCAGAAGGAACTTTATATCATTGACGGAGGGTATGCAGTCTGTGTGGACGGCATTTCAAAAGGAGTTTTTCCTGAAATGCCGGAGAAATACAGTAATTTGCCGATCAAAGACTGCGGAAATCAGTTGATCATTCCCGGATTGGTGGATCTTCATGTCCATGCCCCTCAGTTCCCGTTTCGTGGCCTTGGAATGGACATGGAGCTTTTGGAATGGCTCGAGACCAATACCTTTCCGGAAGAATCGAAGTATGCAGATCTGGATTATGCGAACCGTGCCTATGATCTGTTTGTGCAGGATGTTCTAAAAGGGCCAAACACAAGGGCCTGCATTTTTGCTACGGTTCATGTTCCAGCTACTGAGCTTTTAATGGATAAGCTGGAGGATTCCGGACTGAATACATATGTTGGAAAAGTCAACATGGACCGGAACTGTCCGGAATATCTTCGTGAAAAGGATGCGTCAGTATCGGCTGCTGATACTAAAAAATGGATCGAGGGAACAATTCATAAATATGATCATACAAAACCGATTCTGACACCACGTTTTATTCCAAGCTGTACGGATGAACTCATGAAGATGCTATCTGAGATTCAGAGAGAATATGAGATACCGGTTCAGTCCCATTTGTCGGAGAACCGTAAAGAAATAGCCTGGGTTCAGGAATTGTGTCCTTACAGCAGATTCTATGGTGATGCATATGATAAGCTGGGATTATTCGGCGGTATGAAAACTCCCACGCTGATGGCACATTGTGTGTATTCCTCTGAGGAGGAGATTCATTTGATGAAAGAAAACGGTGTATACGTGGTTCACTGTCCGCAGTCCAATACAAATGTCAGCTCCGGTATGGCACCTGTTCGGCAATATCTGAATGAAGGAATAAAGGTCGGTTTGGGAAGTGATGTGGCCGGCGGTGGGGAAACATCTATTTTCCGTGCTATGGCGGATGCCATACAGGTATCAAAACTGCGTGCTTGCTGTGTGGATGACAGCCTGGAGCAGCTGACTGTGGAGGAGGCCTTTTATCTCGGAACGCTTGGCGGCGGAGCCTTTTTTGGAAATGTGGGCAGTTTTGCACCGGGATATGAGTTTGATGCGGTTGTTCTGGATGACACAAATATTCCAACTACTCTTGAATTAAATACGAAACAGAGACTGGAGCGTCTGATTTATTTCTCGGACGATCGAAATGTCATTTCAAAATATGTAAACGGTAGAAAACTATTTTAGGAGGAGAAACAAAATGGCCAGAGAAAAAGATTATGAGAGCATGTTGCAAAATTGGCCTGCTGCATATTATGAGACGAGAGATGCATGGGAGAGACGCCGTCTGCTGGAAATGTCTCTGGAAAGGGGACTGGATCCGGAAAAGGATAAAATCAGACGTGTGCTCTGGGAAATACGCTATCCGGAAATTGAAGGAAAATCTAATGATAAAAACAACGGATTGCAGGATACTTTTTTAAGAGCATGGATGACATTCAGTTTCGCATCGGATCGGGTCAAGTCCAGATTTGCGCGCAATGGTCTTTTAAAAGAGCTGAAAAAAGAACTTAGCATTATGGGACCTGAAGTGGTTCGCGAATTTGGCGATGCAGGAGAGGCAGTGCTGTATGATGAATTGTATCATATGTCTGGTCTGTATCTTGAACTGTGCTCGGAAGACAGGGGGTATGGCAGTATTATCCTGGGGCTCGGTAAAATGAAGAAAGAGTCATTCGTGGCAAAAGTAGCCGGTGAAGTTTATGCAGTTGGATATAAGGTTCCGCGGGCACTGGGGCTGGAAGAAGAGTGCAGACTTCTGACAAAGGCAGCGACTGAGGCTTTTTACGATAAGTTCCTCAATTATGAGGAATATCTGGACAGACTGATACAGGAGTAAGGCAACGACGCAGGCAGAGCAAAAGGAGGAAATCGATTGGGAGAGTCCTCCTTTTGCGCTGTTTATATATAGTAACCAGACGCTGATACAAAGATTGTCGTTTAACAGAATGCAAAACAAAAGGGGATTGTCAGAAATAGACATCCCCATTTTGTATTGTGTGTATTATTTTAATGCTGCCATAGATCAAAAAATTACGGCGTGATTAAAGTACCTGTTTTTCCGTTCAACGCGTCATTAGCTTTTGTCAGCTCTGTGATCAGTGCAGTACGTTCCCTGCCGGAGGATACAAAATCCATGGCTGCCTGTACTTTCGGCAGCATGGAGCCTGCGGCAAACTGGTTCTCGTCGATATATCTGCGTGCATCATCCAGTTTTAATTCAGACAACCACTGCATGTTTTCTTTGCCAAAGTTTATTGCGACTTTTTCTACCGCAGTAAGGATGATGAGCATGTCCGCATCCAGCTCTTTTGCCAGAAGGCAGCTGGCGAAATCTTTGTCGATCACGGCACTGGCACCTTTTAAATGATTGTCTCTTAAGACAACCGGAATACCGCCTCCCCCGCAGGTGATGACGATTTTCCCGGCATCTACCAGGCTTCGAATAGCATCCAGCTCGACGATTTCCACCGGTTTCGGTGAAGCCACCACACGTCGATATCCCCGACCTGCGTCTTCACGCATGATATGACCATACTTTATGGCCTGTTCGTCGGCTTCTTCTTTTGTAAGAAAACGGCCGATGGGCTTACTGGGATTCAGAAAAGCAGGGTCCTGTTCGTCTACTCTCACCTGGGTGACGACAGTAACCACAGGCGTGCGGACAAAACCGCGGTTTCTGAGTTCCTCGCGAAGTGCATTCTGAAGGTCATAGCCGATGTAGGCTTGACTCATGGCCACACAGACGGACAGAGGGGTGTTTGGTTGGCGCGGATCTTCGCGGCTCAGTGCCGACATGGCATTGTTGATCATACCGACCTGTGGGCCATTTCCGTGGACTACAACCACCTGGTGACCTTCTTCAATAAGATCACAGAGAGACTGGGCTGTTATTTTTACGGCAGCCATCTGTTCCGGCAATGTATCGCCCAGGGCATTTCCGCCCAGGGCTACAACGATTCGTTTTCTCTTATAATGCATGTTACCTTCTCCTTTCGGAGGATTTCGATTTTGCTGATTAAATCAGTTTCAAGTGTCAGAAATCCTGATTTTATATCAGGATTTTTGAAAGTTACTTGAATATTCTGGGGGTTCCTCTTTCTTCAAGCTTTTTCAGAATATCTGCCGGGTCGGCAAATTTTGCCAGGAAAATCATAGCTGCGATAATATATGGCTTGTAGCTGGCTTCTTTATAAAGCGGGTCGCGGTAGCGGTCAAAAACAGAACCGTCCACTTCACCCTGTTCGCAGCTCACACCGCTGATATCAGCCGGCAGACAATGCAGATAAAGAGCTTTTCCGTCCTTTGTAGTCGCCATAAGCTCTTCGCTGCAGGTCCAGTCTTTGTGTTCTGCATTTTGTGCGAGCAGTTCTTTTTCCAGTGCTTTGATTCCGTCAAAATCACCGTTTCCGTACAACTCGGTACGTTTTTCCATGGCTGCAAAAGGAGCCCAGCTCTTCGGATACACAATATCTGCATCTTTGAACGCTTCGGCCATACTGTTTGTCTTGGTAAAGCTTCCTCCGGACTTCTCTGCGTTTTTCTTCGCAACTTCTTCTACTTCTTCGAATACTTCATATCCTTCCGGATGAGCCAGCACTACATCCATTCCGAAACGTGTCATGAGTCCGATGACACCCTGAGGAACGGAGAGAGGTTTTCCGTAAGAGGGAGAGTAAGCCCATGTCATTGCGATCTTTTTGCCTTTCAGGTTTTCAACACCGCCGAATTCGTGGATAATGTGAAGCATATCTGCCATAACCTGTGTGGGATGGTCGATATCACACTGAAGGTTTACAAGTGTCGGTTTCTGTTCCAGGATACCGGCTTTGTGTCCTTCGGTCACAGCGTTAACCACATCGTGCATATATTGGTTGCCTTTTCCGATGTACATATCGTCGCGGATACCGATAACATCTGCCATAAAAGAAATCATATTGGCAGTTTCGCGAACGGTTTCACCGTGTGCGATCTGAGATTTTCCCTCATCCAGATCCTGCACTTCCAGACCAAGCATGTTGCAGGCGGAAGCAAAAGAGAAGCGTGTACGGGTAGAGTTATCGCGGAACAGTGAAATACCAAGACCGCTCTCAAATACTTTTGTGGAAATGTTATTTTCCCGCATAAAACGGAAGGCATCGGCCAGTGTGAAAACGGCTTCGATTTCGTCATCTGTCTTTTCCCATGTAAGGAAGAAGTCACCATTGTACATATCCTTGAAATTCAAAGAATTAAGTTTATCGATATAATCCTGTAAGGTTTTCATAATAAAAATCCTCCTTTTACTTGATATTCATTTTTCCCTTTAGCATTTTACAAAACACGAACGTAACTGCAGATGGATTAAATCCATTTTTTCTGAAAACACGGAACTTGTCCGAATACGTCGGTGTCTTTTGCTTATTTTGTATACATAGTCGGAAGCACGGCATAAGTTGCAGCGCACGTTACCAGATCCTGTTTCCAGGTCTTTTCGTTTGGTGCATGTGCCTGAGCCTCTGCACCGGGACCAAAACCGATACATGGGATACCGTTACGCCCCATGATGGACACGCCGTTGGTGGAGAAGGTCCACTTATCCGTCAGAGGACGGGCCTGTCTCATGGGCAGGGTCTCTTCTGCACCGATTCGTTTGTCGCCGTAGAGACTGGTGTAGGCTGCCTCAAGGGCTTTTGTCACTTTGTGATCCTTTGGAATGGCCCAGGTCGGGAAGTAGCATTCAATTTCATATACACAGCCGGTGTAGGATGGACGGTCATATTGATACATGGAAACCACCACATCATCACCGTATTTCTGAACACTCGGAAGTGCGCGGATCTCATCCAGACAGCTTTCCCAGGTTTCCCCGAATGTCATGCGGCGGTCTAAAGAGATCGCGCAGGAATCGGCGACGGCACAGCGGCTGGGAGAGGTGTAGAAAATCTGAGATACGGTAACAGTACCGCGGCCGAGGAAACGGGCTTCCTCCCAGTCAGGATTGTATTTCGGATCCAGCATTTTTACAAGACCTTTGATTGGGGTTCCTTCTTCCGCGTCGTTTTCATTCAGTGCGCGGATATCCTGAATAATATCGGACATTTTGTAGATTGCGTTGTCGCCTCGCTCCGGAGCGGAACCGTGGCAGGAAATACCTTTTACATCGACACGGATTTCCATACGTCCGCGCTGGCCGCGATAGATACCCCCGTCGGTGGGCTCTGTGGAAACCACAAATTCAGGACGGATTTTATCTTCATTAATGATATACTGCCAGCAGAGGCCGTCACAGTCTTCTTCCTGAACGGTTCCCACAACCATGATTTTGTAGCCTTCCGGGATCAGATCCATCTCTTTCATGATTTTGGCACCATACACGGAAGATACAATACCGCCGCACTGGTCGGAGGTTCCGCGCCCGCCGATTTCGGTTTCAGTCTCAAAACCTTCATAGGGGTCAAAATTCCAGTTTGCTGTATTTCCGATACCAACCGTATCTATATGTGCGTCGAAAGCGATTACTTTATCACCGGTTCCCATATATCCGATAACGTTTCCCTGGGGATCGACGAAAACCTCATCGAAACCGACTTTTTTCATCTCAGCAGAAATTGTCTCAATATGTGCTTTTTCATCGCAGCTTTCTCCCGGGTTCTTTACGATAGCCCGAAGAAATGCAGTCATGTCTTTTTCATAGCTTTGAGCAGCTTCTTTAATTTTGTTAAGATCCATGATAATTCTCCTTTATTATGATGATAATTGCAATATACCCGGATGGATATACCATTATAGCGCAAAATGCTGAAAAATATTTTGGTTCCGTTATTATTTTACGAATTCCTGCCCGCGATGGCGGATACCGTAAAGTCCGTCCCACACAACTTCACGGAATCGGATGGGATCTGTGTTGCCCTCGGTAGAGATCAGAAGGACTTCCGAAGTTTTGTCCAGTTTTAATGCATCCTTCACATCTTCATAGCGCGGGTACATCATAACGGAAGCAAGAAAACCCATAGTGACAGAGCCGGATTCGCCGGAGATGATGACCGGATCTCCATTTAATGGAACTCCGTACATACGTGTGCCTTTGGCGCTCATCCAGTCCGGGCAGGATGCAAATCCGGCAGCATGATTCCTCAAAATATCCCAACCGATGGTGTTTGGTTCCCCACAGGCCAGGCCAGCCATGATCGTATCCAGGTCACCGGTTACATTGACGGTTTTTCCGGTCTTTTCCATGGCAGAGCGGTATAGACAGTCAGCAGCACCGGATTCCACAACGACCATGATCGGCGGATTCTCTTTGTATTTGTTGGCAAAATAGCCCACCACGGCACCGGCCAGAGATCCGACCCCTGCCTGAATAAAAATGTGGGTCGGGCGTTCACAGCCGTTGGCAAGCATCTGGCGGTCCGCTTCAAGAGCCAGCGAACCGTATCCCTGCATGATCCAGCCGGGAATTTCTTCATATCCCTCCCAGGCAGTATCCTGGATCATGACACCGTTTTTTGTGGACATAGCCTGTTCATTTGCCAGACGAACGCAGTCATCATAATTCATGTTTTCAATGGTGACCTCGGCCCCCTCTTTTTCAATGTTTCGCTTCCTTGTTTCTGTCGTTCCCATCGGCATTCGGACAACGGCTTTCTGATGCAGCTTGTTTGCAGCCCAGGCAACACCGCGTCCGTGGTTTCCGTCCGTTGCAGTGAAAAAAGTTGCCTGGCCAAATTCCTCCTTCAGCTCTTCGGAAGTCAGGACACTGTATGGAAGTTCACAGACATCACGTTTCGTCTGTTTGGCTATGTAGCGGGCCATTGCATAAGAACCGCCCAGAACCTTGAACGCATTCAGTCCGAACCGGTAGGATTCATCCTTGACAAAAAGGTTTTTCAGACCAAGATAGTGAGCCATTTTGTTTAACTGTGCCAGAGGAGTCACGCTGTATTGCGGGAAGCTGCGATGGAAGGTAAGGGCCTTGTGTACATTTTCTTCGCTCATGAGAGAAAGAAAAAGATCCTCCGATTTTGCGACTTCATTAAGCGTAAATTTCATCTCATCTTTGCTTGGTTTCATAGCCGCTCCTTTCATTTATTTGTTAATATCAACATAACTATATAACGTATATTTTGATATTCCAAAATATTTTGAAACTTTGTCTCCGGATCGGGTAATCAGAAATGCGCCGGCTTCGTTCAGATAATTAATGGCCTTTATTTTATCTTCCTTTGTCATAAGCGGAACCGGCACCCCCACCAGATCCACTGACTGCTGAATCAGTTCATCCAAAAGCTGATTCACATCCTGGGGAATCTTACGCGGCGTGTTCTCGTTCCTGTTTTCACTCTCCCGGCAGGAGATCAGGGCCTGAATGCTGCTGTCGAGTGCCATCAGATTGGTGATATCATAATTAATTGCAAAAACATAGCGGGGTTTTTCGTTTTCGTCCCGGATAAACAGTGTGCTGGATTTTAAAATACGTCCGTTTTCCGTACGGGTCAGATAGGCGAGCCTGTCATCTGCTTTTTTACCCTGATGTTTGATCGTGTCCAGAACTACGGCAGAAGGCCCTCCGTTCAGGGAACGACCGCTGATATGACCGTTTTCGATATGAACGATGGATTTGTCCAGATCTTCGGATGCAAGATCGTGAATCACGATTTCACAGTCGCTGCCGAACTGAGCCGCCAGGCCCCGGGCAAGCTGTTTTAATATTGTTAAATAAATTTCGGAAATGTGGAACACCTCCTTTTAAAGGGCTGAATCTTGTTTTCAAATTCATCATAGCAATAATTTTTTGAGAATGCAATAGAGAAAACAAAAAAATTTTGTGTGCCTAAAAGATTTTTGGAATCCGGTTGATTTTTACTATTATCAATGGTAGAATGATATTAAATTAATGTATATAAATGGAAATAAAATGCCAAAAGTATTTTTGCACTATAACAAACCGAAAGAGGTTAAGGAGGATGAGTCATGATTGATTTAACTGTGCATCAGGAAGCGCTTGCGCGCAACATTCAGAAAGCAAAAGAACAGCAGATTATTATCCCGACCATCGCGCAGATGAAAGATCCGGATAAAATACCGGAAGCTATAAAAGAACGTTTGAAACAAGTGGGGCTCTGGGACGTGAATCCGCTCAATCTGTTCCGTATTTCATGGAAAAACGAGCAGAAAGAAAGCGGCGGTCTCTACGGAAGTACCAACTATATTGTACTCCCCTCCGAACTGACCGGTGTTAAGGCAAAAATTATCTGCATGATTGGAAAATGGTTCCCCACCGGCTGCCATAAAGTGGGTGCGTCTTTCGGCTGCCTGGCTCCGCGTCTGATCACGGGACAGTTTGATGTGACATACCATAAAGCTGTTTGGCCATCCACCGGAAATTACTGCCGTGGCGGAGCTTTTAACTCAAAACTTCTGGGCGCGCAGTCCATTGCAATCCTTCCGGCGGAAATGAGTCGGGAGCGCTTTGAATGGCTTAGCAAGATTGCCGGTGAAGTAATCGCTACACCGGGATGTGAGAGCAATGTAAAAGAGATTTTTGACAAAACCTGGGAACTTCGCACAACAAGAGAGGACGTACTGATCTTTAACCAGTTTGAGGAAATGGGCAACTACCTGTGGCATTACAACGTGACCGGAAGTGCTATCGCAGATGCTTTTGAAGAAATGAGAGAAGAAGGTGACCGCTTTGCAGGCGCAGTATTCACGTCCGGTTCTGCCGGAACACTGGCCTCCGGTGATTATCTGAAAGAACGGTATCCGGGCTCAAAACTGGGTGTAGGAGAGGCTCTTCAGTGTTCCACACTTTTGGATAATGGTTTTGGCGGGCACCGGATCGAGGGAATCGGCGACAAACATGTACCGTGGATCCATAATGTAAAAAACACGGATCTGGTCATTGACATCGATGACGAAGACTCTCAGAAACTGATTCGTTTCTTTAATGAACCGCTGGGAAGAGAATTCCTTGTAAAAGAGTGTGGAGTGGATGCGGATTTTGTGGACTGTCTGGATTACTTCGGTATTTCGGGTATCGCCAATATGCTCTGTGCCATCAAATTCGCAAAATACTATGAACTGACCGAGCATGATGTAGTTGCTACAGTTATGACGGATTCAGCTGTTATGTACGGCTCCAGAATTCAGGAACTTAGGGATCAGGATGGCGAGTACACGCCGATGATGGCTGCAGTGGATTATGCAAAACACATTGATTCCATCAAGACGGATTACATGCAGGAACTGACCTACCGTGACCGAAAACGTGTACACAACCTGAAATATTATACCTGGGTGGAACAGCAGGGCCGCACATCAGAGGAACTGGATGCTCTGTGGTATGATGAAACGGGAACCTGGGGTGCCGTTCGCAAACAGGCAGCAGAGATCGATGCACTGATCAATGAGTTCAATGAGCGCACCGGTCTGCTGAAAAATCTGTAAATAGAAAGAGCTTCAATTGATCGGGAAGAAAAACAGACAGTCTGTCAGAATGACTCTTAGAAATCGAGGATTATCAATATGAAAAATGTAAAATCAGCAGTCTGCATTGCCTGCGGTGCAGAATATGAGGCAACGCCCAATATCACCACCTGTCCCAAATGCGGCGGCATTCTGGATATTCAATATGATTATGAATATATAAGATCTCAACTTACGCCGGAACAGCTGAAAGCCCGATCGGATCATTCTATGTGGCGTTATCGCGAATTCCTTCCTGTGGAGGGCGCCAGCAAGGTACCGAAACTGAGAGTCGGGTGGTCTCCTTTTTATGAGGCCGACCGTCTGGCTGAGATGATCGGAATTAAAAAACTATATATAAAAGATGACGGCATCAATCCAACCGGGAGCCTCAAAGATCGTGCTTCCGCTATGGCTGTTGTAAAAGCCGAGGAGGCCGGTGTGGACACCATCGCCTGTTCATCCACCGGTAATGCCGCCTCCTCACTGGCAGGAAATGCTGCCGCTGCCGGTTTTAAGACCGTTATTTTTGTGCCGGAGCGGGCTCCGAAGGGCAAAGTTGCCCAGCTGATGATGTTTGGTGCTACTGTTATCAGTGTAAAAGGCACATATGAAGAAACTTTTCGTCTTTCTGCTGATGCAATTTCACGCTGGGGGTGGTATAATCGTAATGCAGCCATCAATCCATACCTGATGGAAGGCAAGAAAACCGTCTCTTTTGAGATTGCAGAACAGCTTGATTTTAAAATGACCGATTATGTAGCAGTATCCGTCGGTGACGGATGTACCATTAGCGGTGTCTGGAAAGGATTCAAAGATCTGTATGCGGCAGGCTTTATCGACAAACTGCCCAGACTGGTCAGCGTGCAGGCAGAGGGATGCTGTCCGCTGAACCGTTCCATTGCGGAGGGAAAAGACTGGGAACCGATGGAAGAAAATACCATTGCCGACAGCATAGCGGTTGGTGTTCCCCGCAATCCGGACAAAGCACTGAATGCCATCCGGGAATCCAACGGAATTGTTGTGAACGTATCAGATGAAGAAATCTATGAGAGCATGCGCCTTTTGGGGAGAACCAGCGGCGTATTTGCGGAACCGGCTGGTGCGACAGGCACAGCAGGTGTGAAAAAAGCAGTCCTGCAGGGTCTTATCCCGAAGGATGCGACGGTAGTCAGCCTTGTGACAGGAAGCGGGTTGAAGGATGTGGCCAATGCCATAAAAGCAGCAGGAGAACCCATTGCGATCGCTCCGGATATGAACCTTCTGCTTGAGGCATTTGAGAAAATGAATCTCAAATAATCACATCACAAAGGAGGAGAACAATTATTATGATGGAAGGAAGAATTTTTAACTTTTCTGCAGGACCATCCATGCTTGCGGATGAAGTACTGCTTAAAATCAAGGATGAGCTTTTGAATTATCAGGGAAGCGGCATGTCTGTTCTGGAGATGAGCCACCGTTCAAAAGTATATGATGATATCATTGTGGCAGCGGAAGCGAAATTCCGCAGTGTTATGAATATTCCGGATAACTACAAAGTGCTGTTTCTTCAGGGCGGAGCAACCGGTATGTTTGCGGCAATCGCTCAGAATCTGGGCGTAAAAGGTGCAGCTGATTACGTGATCAGCGGTAATTTCTCCGGAAATGCTTATAAAGAAGGCGCGAAATACCTGAAAGATGCAAGAGTCGCTGCAACCACAAAAGATGAGAATTTTTCCAGAGTCCCCACACAGGAAGAACTGAAACTGAATCCGGATGCAGACTATGTACATATCTGCTTTAACAATACCATTTTTGGTACAAAATTCCCGTATATTCCGGAAACCGGAGATGTACCGCTGGTTGCTGATTTGTCATCCTGCATTTTGTCAGAGCCGGTGGATGTCAGCAAGTTCGGTATCATCTATGCCGGTGCTCAGAAAAATATCGCTCCGGCCGGTCTGTCTATCGTGATCATCCGCGATGACCTGCTGGGCAAAGCTGCTCCCACTACGCCAAATGTATGGGATTTCACAAAACAGGCAGACAAGGGATCTATGTTGAATACACCGCCTACCTTCCAGATTTATGTGTGCAAGCTGGTTCTTGAGTGGATCGAGAGCCTGGGCGGTCTGGAAGCTATGAAAAAACGGAACGAGGAAAAGGCGGCCATTCTCTATAATTACCTTGACAACAATGATTTTTACAAAGCAGCTGCGGATAAGAACAGCCGCTCTATGATGAATGTTACGTTCCGGACAGGAAATGATGAGCTGGATGCTAAATTTGTAAAAGAATCCATCGCAGCCGGCATGTCAAACTTAAAAGGACATCGTCTGGTAGGCGGTATGAGAGCGTCTATTTATAATGCTATGCCCAAAGAAGGCGTAGAGACACTGGTGGCTTTCATGAAAAAATTTGCTGAAGAGAATGCATAAGAAATACGGAAGAAAAGCAGGAGGTTATTATGGCAACATTCAGACCGTTTCCGGCAGTGCGTCCGGTAAAGGAGCTGGTATCAGAGGTGGCAGCGCTTCCCTATGATGTAATGAGCAGTGAGGAAGCAAGGAAAATGGCAAAGGATAATCCTTATTCCTTTCTGCATGTGGATAAGGCGGAGATCGATCTTGATCCGTCCGTGGATCTGTATGATCCCTGTGTCTATGAGAAAGCTGCATCCAATTTAAAACGGATGATAGAAGATGGTGTCTATTTAAAAGAAGAAAAACCCTGCTTTTATATTTATCGTCAGATTATGGATGGACGCAGCCAGACCGGTATCGTCGGCTGCGCATCCATTGATGATTATCGAAACAATGTAATCAAAAAGCATGAATTGACCAGAGCTGACAAAGAAGAAGACCGTGTACATCACGTGGATGTCTGTGATGCCAACACGGGTCCCATCTTTCTTACCTACCGAAACAAATCGGCAATTACCGATATAACGAAAAAGTGGATCCGATTCCATGAAGCTCTGTATGATTTCACGACAGATGATGGCATCCGCCATACGGTGTGGCGGATGGACGATGAAACGATTAACGAGGAACTGAAGGCCCTTTTTGAAAGGATTCCGGCTTTTTACATAGCAGATGGCCATCACCGGGCTGCATCCGCAGTGCGTGTGGGTGAGAAGCGCAGGAAGGAGAATCCGGATTACACCGGAGAAGAGGAATTCAATTATTTCTTATCCGTGCTGTTCCCCGATGAAGAACTTTCAATCTGGGATTACAACCGTGTGTTGAAGGAATGGAATGGACATACGCCGGAGACACTGCTTGCAGAACTCTCTAACTGTTTTGACGTTCGCAAATGGGAAAAAGGCATGTGCAAACCGAAAGAGAGACATACCTTTGGCCTGTATATGGATAAACAGTGGTATCTGCTGAAGGCAAAGGAAGGAACTTTTGATTCGGAACATCCGGTGGATCGTCTGGATGTCTCTATTTTGCAAAAGCAGGTGCTGACTCCTGTTTTTGGTATTGAAGATCCGCGAACCGATGATCGGATCCTGTTTATCGGAGGTATCCGCGGCCTTGAGGAGTTAGTGCGCCTGGTGGATGAGGAAGGTATGAGTGCGGCATTTGCCATGTATCCCACCGGTATCGATGATTTAATGGAGATTGCGGACGGCGGAAGTATAATGCCGCCGAAATCAACCTGGTTTGAGCCAAAACTGAGAAGTGGTATATTCATTCATCAGTTAAAATAAAAGGAGGTAACGCTTATGTTGTTAGTTGGAAACGGAACCTTATTTACGAGAGACCCGAACAATCCATGTATCATAGATGGAGCGGCGGTAATTGACGGCACGAAAATCAAAGAAATCGGTGCCATGGAATTCATGCGGGAAAAATATCCAAAGGCGGAGTATGTTGATGCGAAGGGAGGCATCATTATGCCCGCCTTTATTAATACTCATGAACATATTTACAGTGCCATGGCCAGAGGCTTCTCCATCAACGGCTACAACCCGAAAGGATTCCTTGATATTCTGGATGGCCAGTGGTGGACCATTGACCGACATCTGACTCTGTCTCAGACCAAATACAGTGCGATGGAGACATTGATTTCCTGTATCCGCAACGGTGTGACCACAGTCTTTGACCATCATGCAAGCTTCGGTCAGATTACCGACAGCCTTTTTACTATAGCGGATGTGGCAGAGGAGCTTGGTGTTCGTGCCTGCCTGTGTTATGAGGTGTCGGACCGCGACGGTATGGATAAAGCAAAAGAAGCCGTGATGGAAAATGCATCTTTCATCCGCTATGCCCAGAAGGATGACAGCGATATGATCGCCGGCATGATGGGAATGCACGCGCAGTTTACTATTTCCGATGAGACCATGGAACTGGCTGCGGCAAACAAGCCGGACGGGGTTGGCTATCATATTCATGTGGCAGAGGGCATCGAGGATCTCCACCACTGCCTGAAAACATACGGAAAACGCATTGTTGACCGCCTTTATGACTGCGGCATACTGGGGGAAAAGACTCTGCTGGGACACTGTATCTATATCAATCCGCATGAGATGGAGCTGATCAAGGAGACGGATACCATGGTGGTACACAACCCGGAATCGAACATGGGAAATGCCTGTGGCTGTCCGCCTACTATGGAACTGGTGCATCGGGGCATTCTCACCGGCCTTGGCACCGATGGATATACCCACGATATGACGGAGTCTTTCAAAGTGGCAAATATTCTCCACAAACATCATCTCTGCGATCCCAATGCAGCCTGGAGCGAAGTGCCCACCATGCTGTTTGAAAACAATGCGAAGATTGCAAATCGTTACTTTAAGGCCCCCCTTGGGGTGATCAAAGAAGGCGCTGCGGCGGATATCATTGTGATGGACTACATTCCTCCTACCTATCTGGGACCGGAAAACTTAAATGGACACATTCTGTTTGGCATGCAGGGGCATGATGTGGTTACTACCATTGCCAACGGCAAAGTCCTGATGAAGGATCGCGAAGTGCTGGTTGCGGATGTGGAAGAGGCTATGGCAAAGACCAGAGAAGAAGCGGCAAAACTATGGAAAAGTATTAATGGATAAAGGAGGCCGGGCCTATGAGTGATAAAATGACATGCATGTCTTTTGAACAGCTGATGAACTGGGTGATGCAGGAACATGATTCAAAGGGAACTGTTTTCGGAGTACGCCGTCCATACCGGGCAGATTCAGAAAGAGACTGGAAGATTTTTGGCAGAGGTCTGGAGACTCCCATCGGACCTGCAGCGGGACCAAACAGCCAGTTGGCACAGAATATTATCGCATCTTATTATGCAGGGGCCAGATTTTTTGAACTGAAAACCGTACAGATCATGGATGGTGCCGAATTGGCTGCCTGTGTAAACAAACCGTGTATCAAAGCGGATGACGAAGGCTACAACTGTGAGTGGTCTACGGAACTGTATGTTCCGGAAGCACAGGACGAATACATAAAAGCCTGGTTTATCCTTCATGTGATAGCAAAGGAATTTGGCCTGGGCAGTCAGGATGGATTCCAGTTTAACATCAGCGTTGGATATGACCTTGCTGGAATCAAATCACCGAAGATCGATCTGTTTATCGAAAGCATGAAAGATGCGAAAGATACGGAAACCTGGAAGACGTGCAAAGCATATCTGGAAGCGCACATCGGTGATTTTAAGAATTTTACGAAAGAAGATCTGGATGCCATTCCTTCTTCCGTATGCAACTCGGCAACCATCTCCACACTTCATGGCTGTCCGCCCCAGGAGATTGAGAGCATTGCAAACTATCTGCTGGATGTAAAAGGGTTCCATACATTCATAAAATGCAATCCGACGCTGCTTGGATATGAATTTGCAAGAGAAACCATGGATCAGATGGGATATGATTATCTGGTGTTCGGGCGTTTTCATTTTGAGGATGACCTTCAGTACGAAGATGCAGTGCCTATGCTGACCCGTCTGATGGAAAAAGCCGATGGTCTGGGACTGCAGTTTGGGGTGAAGATCACCAACACATTCCCTGTGGATGTGAAAGCGGGCGAGCTTCCCAGTGAAGAGATGTACATGTCCGGAAAATCGCTGTATCCGCTGTCCATTGCTCTGGCAGCCAAGTTGTCCGCGGAATTTGGCGGCAGGCTGCGCATCGCTTATTCCGGCGGCGCCGATGCCTTTAATATCGACCGCATCGTTGGATGCGGTGTATGGCCTGTGACGGTTGCAACGACTATTTTAAAACCCGGCGGTTATCAGAGACTGGAGCAGCTGGCACAGAAACTGAAACCTCTGGCCGGAACGAAATTTGCCGGTATTGATGTTGAAAAACTGAATGTGCTGGCGCTGTCAGCCGTTACGGACGTTCATCATGTAAAAGCAGCGAAGCTTCCGCAATCCAGAAAATCCGATCAGCCGGTTCCTCTGATGAACTGCTTTATGGCACCCTGTGAGGAGGAATGTCCGATTCATCAGGATGTATCGACTTATATGAAGCTGTGGGAAGAGGGCAGGCTGGAAGAAGCCATGAAGGTTATACTCGATAAAAATGCACTTCCCTTTATGACCGGTACTATTTGTGCACATCCATGCATGAGTAAATGTACGCGAAATTTTTATGAGTCTCCTGTGTGCATCCGCGATACCAAGCTTGCGATTGCAAGTGAGACTTTCGAGACAATCCTTAAAGAAATCCGACCGGCAGAATGCTGTGGAAAGAAAGCAGCTGTAGTGGGAGGCGGACCGGCTGGTATGGCGGCCGCTTATTATCTGGCAAGAGCCGGTGTTCAGGTGACGCTTTTTGAAAAGCGGGAAGCACTTGGGGGCATTGTTCAGTTTGTTATTCCGGATTTCCGTATTGACGGTGAAACCATAGCAAAAGATGCTGCCTTTCTTAAGAAACTGGGTGTTCATATACGGTTCAATACCGAGATTACTTCTCTGGAAGAATTGAAAGCACAGGGTTTTGACGCGATCATTCTTGCTGTTGGCGCATATAAACGGGGGAATCTGAGCGTTGACGGGTGTGAAACCATGAATGCGCTTGAGTTCCTGGAAGCATTTAATAAAACGAAGGGCACTTTGGAACTGGGTAAAAATGTGGTCGTGATCGGCGGCGGAAATACTGCCATGGATACGGCTCGTGCAGCGAAACGGAATGCAGGTGTTCAAAAGGTTTCTCTGGTGTATCGGAGAACCAAACGGTATATGCCGGCAGACGAGGAGGAGCTGCTGCTGGCCATTAACGATGGTGTGGAATTTGCTGAGCTTCTTGCACCGGTTAGATGGGAAGACGGTCAGCTGATCTGCCAGAAGATGGTTCTGGGGCAGAAAGATGCCTCCGGTCGTGCCGGTGTTGTGGCTGCGGATGAATACGTGTCTGTACCTGCTGACACGGTTATCGCAGCTGTGGGGGAAAAGGTACCCGGTGATTTCTATGAAGCGAACGGAATCCATGTGGATGAAAAAGGCAGACCGAAAGTATCAGCCAAACTGGAATCTTCGGTTTCTGGTATTTATATAGTCGGTGATGGTCTGTACGGACCGTCCGTGGTGGTAAAAGCCATGGCTCAGGCTAAACAGGCAGCGGAGGCAATCATCGGTACTTGTGTATCTTCCGATGTTTCTGAAAAAGCAGATCCAGAGAGGATTTTTGCGAAAAAAGGTATTCTTCTGGAACCGAATGAGGCCGGATGTGAAGGAAAGCGCTGCTTAAGCTGCTCTTCCATTTGTGAAAACTGTGTGGATGTATGTCCCAATCGTGCCAATAGTTCTGTGAAAGTACCTGGATTTGATATGGCACAGATCATTCATGTGGATTATATGTGCAACGAATGCGGTAACTGCAACAGCTTCTGCCCTTATTCCACCGCGCCCTACAAGAGCAAGTTCACGCTGTTTGCGACGGAAGAAGATATGCTGGACAGCAAGAATGACGGTTTTGTGGTTCTTGATCCGGCTGCAAAACGATATAAAGTCCGCTTCCTGGGCAATGTGATGAGCGGTGATCAGGTATTTTCAGGTATTAAGAGCATCATGGATGCAGTTGTGGATGAATATTCTTATCTGCTCATGTAACAGAAGGAGTGATGGCCTATGTGTACCACAAACACATTTTCTCCGGAGCGTGACTTCGTGGAAAAACAAAAAGATTCGGTTAAAGATTATTCGGAACATCAGAACTGCATGCTGGCGGGGAGGTATCAGTTTACAGTAAACGGCAAACCATGCGTCTGCAATGAAAATATGCGTCTTTTGGATTACCTCCGCGATGTACTTCGTCTGACATCGGTAAAAGAAGGATGCGGTACAGGGGCCTGCGGCACCTGTACCGTCCTGGTAGATGGGAAAAAGGCAAAAGCCTGTGTGTTTAGACTGGACAAAATTCAGGGCAGGCACGTCACAACTGTCGAGGGAATTCCGGAAGAAGAGATGAAAGTGTATACCTACTGCTTCGGGGAAGCAGGTGCTGTCCAGTGCGGCTTTTGCATACCGGGGATGGTGATTTCTTCAAAGGCTCTTCTGGACATGAATAAAAATCCCACAAGAGAGCAGGTAAAACAGGCTCTGATCGGGAATATCTGTCGGTGTACCGGGTATGTTCGGATAGAAAATGCCATATTAATGGCAGCGGAATATTTCCGCGAAGGGAAACAGATCCCTTCCCAACCTGAAAAAGCAGAGATCACAAGGGCATTTCGTCGTGTTGATGTGGAGGAAAAAGTGCGGGGAACCGGTATTTATGTGGATGATATCGTCCTTCCGGGGATGGTTTATGCAAAGGCACTTCGCGCACCGTCTCCCCGGGCATTTATCAGAAAGATCCATGCGGATCGTGCAAAATCCCACCCGGATTGCCTTGCAGTTTATACTGCGGCGGATGTGCCGGTGAATTACTGCGGACATATTGTTCCCGACTGGGATGTGATGATCGCAGAAGGGTGTGAGACGCGCTATATCGGAGATGCCATTGCGCTGGTGGTATCGGAAAAAAGAGAAAAACTGGATGAAATCCTGAACCTGATCCAAGTGGATTATGAGGAGCGGAAACCGGTATGTTCTCCGGTAGAAGGCCTTGCAGAAGACGCACCAAAGATTCATAAAGACGGTAACCTTCTGAAACATGTGGTTTTACATCGCGGCGATCCCGATGCGGTAATCGCCAATTCCAGATATAAAGTAACCTGCCACTACAGTGTTCCTTTCACGGACCACGCATTTATGGAACCGGAATGCGCGGTTGCCCTTCCAACGAAGGACGGCGGTGTAAAAATGTACACAGCCAGTCAGTCTGTTTACGACGAGAAGCGTGAAATTTCCCGAATGCTGAATATTCCTGCGGAAAAGGTGCGTGTGGAATCCTGCCTGGTGGGCGGCGGTTTCGGGGGAAAAGAGGATATGTCGGTGCAGCATCATGCGGCGCTGTGTGCATGGCTTTTGAAACGGCCGGTTAAAGTCCGGTTTTCACGGGCGGAAAGTGTAAAGTATCATGTGAAACGCCATGCCATGGAGATGGATTTTACCACTGCGTGCGATGAAAACGGTATGCTGACTGCCATGAAGGCAGTTCTTTATTCCGATACGGGAGCCTATGCATCCCTGGGCGGACCAGTGCTTCAGAGAGCCTGTACTCATGCGGCCGGCCCATATAAATATCAGGATGTGGCGATTGACGGATATGCAGTTTACACAAATAATGTTCCGGCCGGTGCTTTTCGCGGTTTCGGCGTTACGCAGAGCTGCTTTGCCACAGAAAATAATATTAATCTGCTGGCCGATATGGTTGGAATTTCGCCCTGGGAAATGCGATATAAAAATGCAGTGGAACCGGGTGATGTGCTGCCAAACGGTCAGATCGTTACACCGGACTGCGCGCTGAAGCAGACCCTGGAAGCCGTGAGGGAAGTCTATGAATCAGAACCCTATGCAGGTATCGCCTGTGCCATGAAAAACAGCGGGATCGGTGTGGGCAATCCGGATATTGGAAGATGTAATATACTCATTGAAAACGGGAAATTACATATTCAGACTTCTGCAGCCTGTATCGGTCAGGGAATGGCAACCGTTTGTACGCAGATAGCCGGTGAAGTAACCGGAATACCTGCGGATCGCATGATACATGAACGGCCAAATACGGAGATCACGCCGAATTCCGGAACCACCACTGCATCGAGGCAGACGCTCTTTACGGGTGAAGCAACAAGGCGATGTGCCAGAAAGGTAAAAGAAGACCTTGATAAAGGACTGACTCTGGAAAATCTGGAGGGGCGCCTATATACTGCCGAGTACAGCGGAAAGACGGATCCGATGGGGTGTGACAAACAATATCCGGTCAGTCACATTGCGTACGGTTATGCAACTCAGGTGGCAGTTCTGGATAAAAAGGGACAGGTAAAAAAGATCGTGGCTGCTCACGATGTGGGCACGGTTATTAATATACAGTCGGCAAAAGGCCAGATCGAAGGCGGTGCCGTCATGGGAATGGGATACGCATTGACGGAGGATTTTCCGGTCCGGGGCGGTTATCCGAAACTGGATTATGCACACCTCGGTCTGATTCGTGCTCCTAAGGCTCCGGAGGTGGAAGCGATTCTGATAACCTCACCACAGGTGCTGGAGGAAGCCTTTGGGGCAAAAGGTGTGGGTGAAATCTCATCGGTTCCCACTGCACCGGCAATCGCACATGCTTATTACCGGCTGGACGGGAAGAACCGGACGAAACTGCCGCTGGAAGGTACTTTTTACCGACCTGAATAAAGAAAAAGAAAGGAAAGGCGGATCGGTATGAAGATAATATTAAAAAATGGTGTTGTCGTGTCCGGAACAGGTACCCGCACCGCAGATGTCCTGATTGAAAATGAAAAAATCACTGCTGTGGCACCAAATCTGACCTGTGATGATGCGGTTGTTCGGGATTTGAGCGGTAAAATGCTTTTCCCGGGTGCCATCGATGCTCATACTCATTTGGATTTGGAAGTGTCTGATACGGTGACAGCCGATGATTTCTATACAGGTACGAAGGCTGCAATCCGGGGAGGTACCACCCTGGTGATTGATTTTGCTACCCAGAATCATGGAGAAACCTTAGCAGAAGCTCTGGAAAACTGGCATAAAAAGGCAGACGGGAAGTGTTCCTGCGATTATGCCTTCCACATGGCAATCTCAGAATGGAACGAAAATATATCGAAAGAAATCGATGATATGATGCGTGCCGGTGTGACCACCTTTAAATTGTATATGACTTATCCGGCTATGATTCTCTCCGACGGTGAAATCTATGAGGTGCTCCGCCGCCTGAAAGAAGTGGGCAGTTTTGCGGGTGTACACTGCGAAAATGCTTCTGTGATTGATGCCCACATCCGGGAACGAAAAGCAGCCGGACTCCTTGGTCCGTCTTCTCACCCGAAGGTCAGGCCGGACACTCTGGAAGCGGAGGCGGTACATCGCCTGATGACGATTGCCGGGGAGGCAGATGCGCCGGTGATGGTGGTGCATCTGACCAACAAAAAAGCGCTGGATGAAATAAGGGATGCACGGGAAAAAGGGCAGAGGGTGTTTGCGGAAACCTGCCCTCAATATCTGGTTCTGGATGAGAAGGTCTATGATTTGGATGGCTTCGAAAGTGCGAAATATGTCTGTTCCCCGCCCATACGTGCCAAAGAAAATCAGCAGGTACTGTGGGATGCACTGGCAGGTGGGCAGATTCAGACTGTCGCAACGGATCACTGCAGCTTTACCCTCGAACAGAAAGCCATGGGACGTGATGATTTTACGAAAATTCCCAATGGAATGCCGGGGCTGGAAACCCGTGTGGATATCCTGTTTTCTGAGGGAGTGGGAAAAGGAAAGCTGACTGCAGAACAGGCTTGCCGTGTGCTGTCGGAAAATCCTGCAAAACTCTATGGCCTGTATCCGAACAAAGGCTGCATTGCACCCGGAAGTGATGCGGATCTCGTAGTGATCGATCCCCGGAAGGAAAAAGTAATCACTGCAGCAGGTCAGGAACAAAATACAGATTATTCGCCCTTTGAGGGTCTCGCTGTGAAAGGTTGTGTCGATTCTGTTTATTTGCGTGGACAACTGGTAGTCCATAATGATAAAATATTGAAAGAGAAAACCGGTCAATTTATAAAACGGGGCGCACCGCAGCTTGAGCTCTAAAAGTCGGAAAGAGAACGAAAAACCATGAAAGAAATTGAATTCTGCAGAGGCGGCGGGTGTACGGCAAAACTGGGCCCGGCCGCCCTTGAACGTGTTTTAAGTAAAATAGAAAAACGAAAAAATCCTGATCTTCTGATCGGGTTTGACCATGCAGATGATGCTGCGGTATTCCGCCTGACGGACGATCTTGCTGTTGTACAGACTCTCGATTTTTTTCCGCCGATGGTGGAAGATCCCTATGTCTTTGGCCAGATTGCGGCGGCAAACGCATTAAGTGACATCTATGCCATGGGCGGTCAGGTAAAAACAGCATTGAATATCGTATGCTTTCCGGAAAAAATGGATCTGAATATCCTTGGGAAAATTCTGCAGGGCGGCAATGAGAAAGTGGAGGAAGCAGGCGGAACTCTGGCCGGTGGACATTCCATTGCCGATCAGGAAGTAAAGTATGGCCTGTCAGTCATGGGAACCATTCATCCGGATCGGATACTCCCGAATAACGGATGCCGGGAAGGGGATGTATTGCTCCTGACGAAACCTCTGGGTGTGGGGATTGTGTGCGCGGCAAACCGCATCGGTGAGGCCAGTAATGCATCCTATCAACAGGCAGTTTCATCCATGACAACACTGAACAAGTATGCCGCCGAAATAATCGGAAAATATGACATACACGGCTGTACGGATGTGACCGGGTTTGGTTTTCTGGCTCATCTGTGTGAAATGCTGGGGGAACGATACACTGCTTATATTGATCTGGAGCAGATTCCATATATACCTGAGGCATATGGTTATGCGGAGGAATTTTACATTACAGCCGCAGGACAGAGAAACCGTAACCATGTGGGGGAACAGGTATTTTTTAATCAGGTTCCGTTCCCGATGGAGGAAATTCTATTTGATCCTCAGACTTCCGGTGGACTGCTGGCTGCCATAAATCCGGCGGATGGGATAAAGGCGCTGGAAGAAATAAAAAAACTGGGACTTCCCTGCGGGCTGGTGGGAACCATCGGGGCACGAGCGGAGAAGAAGGTATATGTATATGGATGAAATCACTGAAAAAACGATAGAAGATACAACAGCGGAAATCATAGAAGAGATTTACCAGGGATATTGTAGGAACATCGACAGCTCGCGGATGGTGACTTGTGAATATATAAAAAAAGATGGCAGGCAGGTTCTGGATTATATCGACTGTGACTATGGCTCATGTGTACACAGCAAGTCCTGCAAGATCATGGCACAGGCACACACGAAGGAACAATCGTGATTTTTAGAACATACGATTACACTTGCGTTATATTTGCGAAAGGAGAACGAAAAAATGAGTGTTTATGTAGATGCAAGAGGAAAACAGTGCCCCATACCAATTGTTATGGCGAAAAAAGCGATTTCAGAGATGGGATGTGGAGTGGTTACAGTAGCGGTTGACAATGAGATCGCCGTTCAGAATCTGACGAAAATGGCCAATCAGAAAGGTTATGGAGTTGAGGCCCGTCAGATTGATGTTAATCATTATGAAGTTACCATGACCGTTGCAGATGTTTCAAAAGAAGGGGAAACAGACAGTGCAGCAGGAAACAATACGGCGGATCAGAATAAAGCGGCTTCCTGCCCAACCTGTTTGCCGGAAAATCAGACAACCGTCGTGGTGATCAGCTCCGACCGGATGGGAGAGGGCGATGAAGCACTGGGTAAAATTCTGATAAAAGGATTTCTTTATGCCCTGTCTCAGCTGGATGAACTGCCCAGCGCTGTTATTTTCTATAATAGTGGCGCCTACCTCACCTGCGAGGGATCTGACAGTCTGGAAGATCTTCATGCCATGGAGGAGCAGGGCGTGACAATCTATACTTGCGGAACCTGTCTTAACCATTACGGTTTGACGGAGAAGCTGGCAGTAGGTTCTGTGACCAATATGTATGTGATCGTTGAGACAATGGCCCAGGCCGGAAAGATTATAAAACCATGATGCGACCGATCGTAGTCCGTGGGGGCGGAGATATTGCCACAGGAACCATTTACCGGCTGTGTAAGAGCGGTTATGCGGTGGTGATTCTGGAAAGCAGCCAACCCACGGCTATTCGAAGAAAAGTGGCTTTTTGTGAAGCTGTATATGAGGGACGGACCATGGTGGAGGACATGCCCTGTGTACTGGCAGGCAGTGCCAAAGAAGCTCTGGATCTTATCGGACAGCAGAAAAAGAATGAACGTTATCCGGTGCTGCTGGTTGATGAAAAAGCAGTTTCTCTTGAAACATTGAAGCCGAATATCCTCATTGACGGAATTTTGGCCAAAAAAAATCTGGGCACGACAAAGGAAATGGCTGATCTGGTGATCGGATTCGGACCCGGTTTTACGGCCGGTCAAGATGTGGATTATGTCATTGAAACCATGCGCGGACATGACCTCGCCCGTATTATTGCAGAGGGATCTGCCATGCCTAATACCGGTGTTCCGGGAATCATAGCCGGCATTGGAGCTGAGCGCGTGATCCATGCTCCTGCAGACGGCATTTTTCGAAAGAAAGCGCATATTGCGGACCTGGTAAAGCGCAAAGAGCTGTTGGGTGTCATTGAAAAAGACGGCCGTGAGACACCGGTGAGCGCGTCCATCGATGGAGTCCTGCGGGGGATTCTCAGGGATCAGTTTCCGGTTTACAAGGGTCTTAAAATGGCAGATATCGATCCACGGCTGTCAGAAAAGAAAAATTGTTTTACCATATCGGACAAAGCCCGGTGTATTGCCGGAAGTGCGCTGGAACTGGTGGTGAATTATGAAAAAACTCATTTATCTTGATAATGCAGCTACCAGCCTGCACCGTCCGGAGACTGTGGAACAGGCAGTTGTGCAGGCTATGCGAACGCTGGGAAACAGTGGAAGAGGTGGAAGCGAAACGGCATTGAATGCCTCCAGAACAATATACGGAACACGGGAAAAGATCGCGAATCTTTTTCATTATCCGCATCCGGAGCAGGTAGCATTTACAAAAAACTCTACAGAGGCGCTGAATCTGGCAATACAGGGACTGTTTTCACCCGGTGATCATGTGATAACCACCATGCTGGAGCATAACAGTGTTCTTCGGCCGCTATATTGCCTTCAAAATGAGGGACTGGAGCTTACTGTTGTACCCTGTGATGGAAAAGGTTCTCCGGATTATGATGCCATGGAGCAGGCAATTCGCGTAAATACCAGGGGAATCGTATGCACCCACGCTTCAAATCTGACCGGAAATCTTGTGGATATTCAAACCGTCGGTGCGATCGCAAAGCGTCACAATCTTCTTTTTATTCTGGATGTCTCCCAAAGTGCAGGTGTTTTTCCTGTTAACATGGAAGAATACCAGATTGATGTGGTATGTTTCACTGGACATAAGAGTCTGATGGGGCCCCAGGGAACCGGTGGATTGTGTGTAAAAAAAGGTGTGAATATCAGGCCTTTGTTTGCCGGCGGCAGCGGAATCCGTACCTTTGAGCGTGAACATCCGGGGGATATGCCGGTCCGTCTTGAAGCGGGAACGATAAATGCCCATGGTCTGGCAGGGCTGCATGCAGGGCTGGAATATATTGAACAGGTGGGGCTGGATTTCATCCGGCAAAAAGAGCAGACGTTGGCATGGACTTTTTATGAAGGGGTCACAAAGATACCCGGTATAAAAGTCTATGGGGATTTTACTACGTATGAAAGAGCACCGATCGTTGCGCTGAATTTTGAAGAGTATGACTCTGCGTCATTTTCTGATGAGTTAATGACAGAATACAATATTGTGACCAGAGCAGGCGGTCATTGCGCGCCGCTCATGCACGAATATATGAAAACGGTGGAACAGGGGGCGGTACGTTTCAGCTTTTCTGTTTTTAATACGGTGGAAGAGGTGCAGACGGCTCTGGATGCGATAGCGGAGATTACGGAAACATAGATGAAATGTGATTGAAAAAGGATGCGTATCTCAGGAAGCCGGGAATCTTAACTTCTGGATGCAGTATTGAAATAACCAAGGCGAGCGGTGAATAAGAATGAAAAACAATGGATGGAGGCTATGGTTACCATGAAAAAGCTACAGGTGATTTCCGTTGTGGGAGCCGGGGGAAAGACCACATTTATTCGAAATCAGGCAAAAGAATATGTAAAGCATGGGCAGAAAGTATTGATCACAACCACAACTCATATGGCCTGGCCGGATGTGTCCTGTGATAGCCGGCCGGAAGAAATCCGGCAGCATTTGGAAGAAAGAGGATGGTCTTTGGTGGGACAACCGGTTGAACACAGGGGAATCCGGAAGATGGGCGGTGTGCCTTGTGAAGTGCTGGATTCGGTGATTTCGCTGGCAGATGTGGTTCTGATTGAAGCTGACGGTTCCAGAAGGCTTCCCTTTAAAGTTCCAAAGCACTGGGAACCGGTGATTCATCCGGCGACAACGAAAATTGTGATTATGGCGGGACTGGCCGCTGCAGACGGGCCGATTTGTGAATGCTGCTATAATTGGGAGAGAATCTGTCGGGTGCTGGGGAAACAGCCGACAGAGCGATTGTCGAAAGATGATATGAGAAAAGCCGTTTTGATGACTTATCTTCCTGCATTTGAGCAGATGGGAATTTCGGTTCCTGTGGAACTGAAGTTTGTGGGAAAATCAAACGGATGGACGTATGAGTCAGAAAGTTGTTTTTCACACTCACTCCGTTAAAAAGAGGTGTATTACTGGTGGATTGCTTACATATAAACTTGGAATCATCGAAAATCCTGAAAAATATTGACGGGAAATGTAATTTCGTGCTATTCTAATAAAAATCTCAAGGAGGAGTTGCAGTCATTATGCCTTATCATGCGAGAAGCACCTGCCGAAATGGTGTGAACTGCAGTATGTCGAAGAATAGATATACTGTATTTTGCAGAAGATGAGGAATAACACGATTTTGTAACACCTCTTTTTTATTATGATTGGAGGAGAAGATTATGAGTAATAAATCTGGTTATTCATCCCCTTTTGTGCTGGAGGGAAAAGTGCCGTTAGGTCAGGCAATTTTATATGGTCTTCAGCATGTGCTGGCTATGTTTGCCGGAAATTTGACCCCGATTATTCTGATTCTTGGGGCCTGTGGTTTTGAAGCCAGTGATGTGATTCGTGTATCGATCATTCAGAATGCCATGCTGGTTGCCGGTCTGGTGACCCTGGTTCAGCTTTTTACCATAGGTCCGATCGGTGCAAAACTGCCGATCGTTATGGGTACCAGTTCCGGATTCATCGGTGTATGTCAGGGAATTGCCCAGTCTATGGGTGGCGGCATAATTGCCTACGGTGCGATCATGGGAGCATCTTTGATTGGCGGTCTGTTTGAGACGGTACTTGGCTTTTGCCTGAAACCTCTCCGTCGGTTCTTCCCGTCGGTGGTTACCGGTACCGTTGTTATGGCAATCGGTCTATCATTGATTTCCGTGGGAATCAATTCTTTTGGCGGCGGCAGCGGAAAGGGTGATTTTGGATCCTTTGTAAATCTGGCTGTCGGTCTTATTGTGCTGTTGACTATCGTCATTATGAAGCATTTTACAAAGGGACCGACCAGCGCAGCTGCTATTTTGGTAGGTATTATTGTGGGATATATTGTCTGCACCATCCTGGGCTTTATTCTGCCCACAACTTATGTGGATGCGGATGGCGTGACACAGACCTGTTCCTGGGTAATTAACTGGGGAGCAGTTGCGGATGCTTCCTGGATTTCTGTTCCGAAAATTATCGGAGTGAACCTGCGTGACGGAAATGGGGAACTGCTGAAATATGTGTTTGATTTAAGAGCAATCATTCCGCTCATGATTATGTTTATCGTTACCGCTGTTGAGACTGTAGGTGACACTTCCGGTATTACCGAAGGTGGTATGGGAAGGGAAGCAACAGACAAAGAACTCTCCGGCAGTGTTACATGTGATGGCCTGGGCTCCTCTTTTGCAACTTTGTTCGGTGTCCTTCCAAATACATCTTTCAGCCAGAATGTCGGACTGGTCGGAATGACAAAAGTGGTAAATCTTTTTGCAATTTCCATGGGCGCCTTTTTCCTGATCCTCTGCGGTCTGTTTCCGAAACTGGCTGCTATTGTAAACATCATGCCCCAGAGTGTTCTCGGCGGCGCGGCTGTTATGATGTTTGCCTCAATTGTTGTAAGCGGTATTCAGCTGATTACAAAAGACGGTGTATCAACAAAAACGGTTACCATCGTATCCGTGGCACTGGGGCTTGGATATGGACTTGGAGCAAATTCAGCTATCCTGTCCAGTCTTCCGCAGTGGGTTACCTACATATTCGGAGGTTCCGGTATCGTTCCGGCAGCTGTGGTTGCGATCATCATGAATGTTGCTATTCCGAATGAAAAAAAGAAATAATAAATGAAATAATAAATGAAATAATAAATGAAAGATAACACAGGTTCCTTTCCCCAATCTTATCAAGCGGACTTGCGCTGACGAGCCGGGTGGGGAACCTGTATTTTTGTATTATAGGATTTAGGTGTCAAAACCTTGATTACGGATTCTTTCTTATGTGATATATGAGAGTTCCTTTTATATTTTAAGACATTTCAGCTGAATTTTACCTTGCTGAACAGCATTCGGGCAGATACATTACAGCTGAGAATAATAGTATATAAAATGATAATCCATAGCAGGCATAGAGTTTTACGAGCAATATGTTTATTTATATACGGGGGTTCATGTTATTTATGATTCATATGATCTTACTTGCTGCCGGAGAAAGCCGCAGATTCGGAGGAAATAAATTATTAAGTGAGTTTATGGGAAAACCGCTGTATCGTCATGTTTTTGATAAACTGACAGAGTTGATGAATAAGCGCAGCGATCTGGATCTCTGTGTGGTGACACAGTATGAAGAAATCAGAAAGCAGGTGGGTTCTGCCGGTATTCCGGTCATCTGCAATGATCACAGTTATGAGGGAATTACTTCCTCTCTGAAACTGGGGATTGCCTGTGTGGGTGAAGTGATGGAAACGGATTATTACTGCTTTTTTGTTGCGGATCAGCCTCATATGAAAATCGATACAATGGATCGTTTTTTTGACCGTTTTTTGCAGAGCGGCTTGTCATTGGGATGTATCTGTTATGAAGGACATAAGGGAAATCCCACGATTTTCCATGTAAAATACAGGGAGGAACTGCTGGCGCTTACAGGTGATACCGGCGGGAAACAAGTATTTTCCAGGCATCCGAAGGACTGCTTTTACTTAGATGCAGATTCTCAAATTGAACTGGTAGATTATGATGAAAAGTGGTAAACTTATTGGTGAGTAATTAAAGGAGAAAGACGTGCCATGATGAATGAGCTTTTATTCAGAACCGCGCGTAACGTTGCACAGGAGGTATTCGGCAACCGGATCTACAAAAGAGGGTTGATTGAATTCAGCAGTTATTGCAAAAATGACTGCTATTATTGCGGGATTCGCAGGAGCAATCAAAGCGCGGATCGGTATCGCCTGACAAAAGATCAGATTTTATCCTGCTGTGAGAGCGGATATCGGCTTGGATTTCGGACATTTGTGCTGCAGGGAGGCGAAGATCCGTATTACAGCGATGAGCGTATGCTGCCGATTGTATCAGAAATACGAGAAAAGTATCCGGATTGCGCTATCACATTATCGCTGGGTGAGCGAAGCTATGAATCGTATAAACGGCTGTTTGAGGCAGGCGCGAACCGTTATCTGCTCCGCCATGAAGCGGCGGATCCGAATCTTTACCGAAAACTGCATCCGGAGAAGATGTCTCTGGAGAATCGGGAAGAGTGTTTGTGGAATCTAAAAGACATCGGTTATCAGGTGGGAACCGGATTTATGGTCGGTGTCCCGGGTCAGACGGAGGAGGCTCTGCAGGAAGACATTGCATTTATCCGGAAACTTTGCCCGGAGATGATTGGAATCGGGCCCTATATCAATCACAAAGATACACCGCTGGCAGGGGAGAAAAACGGAACCCTGGAACAGACCTTAAAACTTCTGGCCATTTTCCGGATCATGTTTCCGCATGCATTAATCCCGGCCACAACGGCTCTCGGTACCATACATCCGAGAGGAAGAGAGATGGGCATTATGGCAGGGGCAAATGTTGTGATGCCGAATCTGTCACCGGTGGATGTGCGGAAAAAATATCTTTTATACGACAATAAAATATGTACGGGTGAAGAAGCTGCAGAATGTCAGCACTGTCTTCAGAGACGTATGGAATCCATAGGTTACCAATTAGTAGAGGATCGAGGCGATTACCATGTATAATGTAAAATCAAAAAAGGCGGAAGAATTCATTGATCATCAGGAGATTTTGGATTCAATCGCCTATGCACAGGAAAACAAAAGCAACCGGGAACTGATCAGCGGTTTGATCGAGCGGGCAAAAGACTGCAAGGGTCTGACCCATCGGGAAGCAGCGCTTCTCCTTGAATGTGATCAGCCGGATCTGATTGAAAAAATGTATCAGGTTGCGAAAGAAATTAAACAGAAATTTTACGGCAATCGGATTGTTATGTTTGCTCCGCTTTATCTGTCAAATTACTGCATCAACGGATGTGTATACTGTCCGTACCATGCAAAAAACAAACACATTGTCAGAAAAAAACTGACGCAGGAGGAAATAGAGGCTGAGACTATTGCTCTTCAGGATATGGGGCACAAGCGTCTGGCTTTGGAGACCGGCGAACATCCGACAATGAATCCCATTGAGTATATTCTGGACAGTATTAAAACCATTTACGACATTCACCATAAAAACGGTGATATTCGAAGAGTCAATGTGAATATTGCTGCGACCACAGTGGAGAATTACCGCAAATTAAAGGAAGCTGGGATCGGTACATATGTTCTATTTCAGGAAACCTATAACAAAGCGCAGTATGAAGCTCTTCATCCTACAGGTCCCAAGAGTGATTATGCTTATCACACTGAAGCAATGGATCGTGCGATGGAAGGCGGAATCGATGACGTGGGATGCGGTGTCCTGTTCGGATTGAACACATACCGTTATGATTTTGTCGGAATACTGATGCATGCGGAACATCTGGAAGCCACGTTCGGTGTTGGCCCCCATACCATCAGTGTGCCGCGAATCTGCCCGGCTGATGATATCGATACAAATGATTTTGAAAATGCCATCTCCGATGATATTTTTCAGAAAATCGTTGCGGTTATTCGTATTGCGGCGCCCTACACCGGTATGATTATTTCCACAAGGGAATCCGTTGCTTCCAGAAGAAAAGTACTGGAGCTTGGCGTTTCCCAGATCAGCGGCGGTTCCAGAACCAGTGTGGGTGGGTACGTTGATCCGGAACCGGAAGAGGAGAATTCTGCACAGTTTGATGTCAGCGATACGAGAAGCCTGGACGAAGTTGTCAAATGGCTTATGGAACTGGGTTATATCCCAAGTTTTTGTACCGCATGCTACCGGGAAGGCCGCACCGGAGACCGCTTTATGAAACTGGTCAAATCCGGTAAAATTGCAGATTGCTGCCAGCCCAATGCTTTGATGACCCTGAAAGAATACCTGATGGATTATGCTTCGCCGGAAACCAGAGAGATTGGTGAAAAACTGATCGAAAAAGAACTGGAAAACGTAAAGAGCGATAAGGTTAGAGAAATTTGCCGAAGAAATCTGGAAGAAATCGAACATGGGAAAAGAGATTTTAGATTCTGAGATATGGTAAAATAGAATAAAAATACTCCCTTTTAAATCAGATGGTGAAGTGCTTCCAAAAAGTAAGGCCTAAAAAATCAAACGATTGGAAGACGGTTCATGGTCTGTTCGGAGGGAGTATTTTTATTTCCGGATTTATTCCGGATAAATCAGTTGTTCCGGTTTAATATCATAAAGAACATTTTCCAGATATTTCTGCGCAAGGTATTTTGCCATAGGAAGATTCATGTCCAGATAGTTGCCGCAGCTTGCCGCATCAGCACCGGGAATATCACCTTCGAAATCGCGGATAAACTCAAACGTGCGGGTAAGCAGTGGAATCACGTCTCTTGATTCATAATCACCGGCAAGCAGCAGGTAATTTCCGGTTCGGCAGCCCATCGGACCCCAGTAAACGATATGGTCCCTGAATTCTTCATCATTTCGAAGGTATGTTGCTGCAAGATGCTCAATGGCATGAAGTTCTGCTGTATTCATGACCGGCTCTTCATTGGGAGAAGTCATGCGGATGTCAATGGTTGTGATGGTTTCCCGACCGATGGTATCTTTTCTGGATACATATACGCCGGGTTGGAGCTTGTTGTGGTCTATGGTAAAACTTGCGATTTTTTTCATATAGATTCCTCTTTTCTGGATTATTATCGGGATCAGATGTAAAAGGTATTTTACCGTATCATATAAATGCGGGACTTTTACATCTAACTCATTATAGTATAGAATACGGGTCGGGACAAGATAGAATTTTTCAAAGGGAAATTGCTGCGGAAGAAATAAAAGAATACAGGTTGAATTAATAAAAGAATACAGGTTGAATTTAATTGAAAACAAGGCTATTATATATAGTAGTAATTGTGAATAGAAGGAAAGCAGAGCTGGAGATCTGCATGTATAAAAGTGGAAGAATTGAGTATTGGCTGGAGCTCGTTGAGTGTTTTACGTTCGTAGTAAAGTATTGTTCTGACATATATGCAGTAGATTCAATTTTTGAAATATGATGAATAAGACAGGAGGAATGATGTATGACAATTGAGGAATTATTGAGTATTTTGGAAATGCAGGAAGAAGTACTTCAGTTTTCGCATTTCACAAATGAAGATGCCTGGGAAGTAGGAAATGCAATTGTAGCAGAAGCACGGAGAAGAAATTTGCACGTGGCGGTCAGTATACGACTGAACAACGGATATACTGTCTTTCAGTATGCTGCTGACGGTACGAATCTGGATAATGAACGCTGGATGACAAGAAAATATAATACAGTGAAAGTAAAAGAAATGAGCAGTCTGCGTGCATATACTCTTTTAAAAGCAGAGGGGCATAATCTGGAAGACTGGTTTATGGATCCGAAAGAATTTGCTGTATGCGGCGGGGGATTTCCAATCCGCGTGGAAGAAGTGGGTGTCATAGGCGCAATTCTGGTGTCCGGCCTGGAACATGCAGCAGATCATGACCTGATTATCAAATGTGTGTCCAAGTATCTGCATGTAGATGAGGTGCCAAGAATAAAAGGAAGCTTTTAAAATATGAGGGATTGTGTCAGTACAACGAAACTATATGCGATCTTTTGAATACTGACACAAATGAAGGGAAAAAGAAATGTTTTGTGAAAATTGTGGAAATAAAATTGCTAATGAAAGTGTTACCTGCCCATATTGCGGTGCACCGGTTGCCCAGGATGAGACTATGGGATTTCAGAGTTTTAATGATCCGGCAATGCAATATAATGGTGGATCATATGGAGGTGGTCAGCGCCGCGTTGCAGTGTACAAAAAGTGGTGGTTCTGGCTTTTGATCGTATTGCTTATTGGGGCAATCGCAGCAGCAGTGTTTTTTATTTTGCGATCAAGGGACAAAGATGATCAAAACGAATTTGGAGACAATCAGACTGCACTGATAGGTGCCGATGATAATAGCTCGTCAACCGGCGATGCAGGTTCCGAAAAAGTACCTCAGCTGACTCCGAAGGTGACCCAGTCTGTAGGAATTGAAGACGGCAGTAATGGCAGCAGTATCAATGGAAACGGCGGTAATGAAAGCAGCAATAATGCGATTCAGCCGATAGAACCATCAGAAGAATCCGGTTCACCGATTGTCGTACCGCCGTCCGGAAATACATCGAATGGTCAGACAGCAAATTCTGCCAGTGATTACATTTTTGCTGACAGTAACTCACGGTATCTGACTGCCGATGAAGTTCGGAGCAAATCTGCGGAGGACTTACGTATCGCACGAAACGAGATTTTTGCCCGCCGCGGAAGACTGTTTAATGATGCGGAACTCCAGGCTTATTTTAACAGTAAGTCCTGGTATGTGGGTACCATTCCGGCTGGGTCTTTCAACACCAGTGTGTTTAACGACTATGAGAAGACAAATCTCGAGCTGATTCAAAAAATCGAGGACGAAAAAAAATAAGACTTATTTGTGACAGCAGGCAGACATGCATTTTATTCTGCATGCTGATCGAAAAGATAAAGGAGCGACAAAATGTTCGAAACATGGTATTATGAAGTGGTCAGTATTGATGGTGACTATGCTAATCTGAAACGTACGGATATCGATTCGGATGAATTAAAACTGGTTGCGAGAGCGCTTCTGCCCTATGAGATCAAAGAGGGCAGCAAGTTGAAATATGAAATGATGCAGTATGAAATGATTTAGAATTATAATGTTATAAGTAAGGATACATTTTAGGCTTCACGCGGAAGACGGCGTGAAGCCTTTTTTAAATGATGTTGCAACGAAAAACAGGCGCAGACATACCAGGGATTATTTATGGTGCTGGTTCATGAATTCCTTCATTAATAGTAATACGAGGTCTTTCTGATGGATAGTAAGCCCGCGATACTGTTCAATTAAAATAGTTTCATCCAAGTTTAACATGTTTTCTGTAACCGGTTCGATTTTGTGAGGTATGTCCGTGTAATTGACGAGATAGTCAATGGAAGTGTCAAAATAATCCGCCATGTTTTTCAAGGTTTCAATGTCCGGTGACGTGATATCATTTTCATATTTATAGACGGATTGCTGACTTATGTGCAAAATATCAGCTAGTTTTTGTTGGCTAAGGTTATGTTTTTTTCGCAATTCTCTTAAGTTTTTCATACAATCACCCCTCTTTTCTCTTAATATTCTAACAATTATATGAGAATAAAAATAAATCTTTAAAAGTGTTGATAATAAAACTAAAAAGGTTTATAATTGCTATAAACATTTTATAAACTGTGAGGTACAGGTATGTCAGGAAACCCCGGAAAAACAATAAAAACGCTGGCGTTGATCGCATATATTGTTGAGGTGATTATATTAGTTGTCGCTCCGGCAAATTTTTTAGGAAGACGAGGAGGATTATACCTGGGCATCATTCTTGTTGGTAGTTTCCTTAGTTTCATCAGTAATCTGTTTTTATATGCATTCGGCGAACTTGTGGAAAGCTCACAGAAGACTGCTGAATTAAATCAGGAAATATTGCGGTACCTGAAAGAGAATAATCGCGTTTATATAAAAGATGAAAAAAAGGAAAATACCGGTAAATCGTGTACTGCAACAGAGAATACGGTTATAAATGACACAAAACCATCTTGGATTAAAGATGAAAACGTTACGAGCAATCCGATATCAGATGAAGTTGATCTGGAACATTTTTTGACCAGTATATTGCTAAATATCAAAGATTACAAAAACGCTTATGAGATAAAGAAAAGTATCTCTGAACATAACCGTCAAACTGGAGAAGCTTGTAACGGGCTTATGAAAGCCTTGGACAAGGTGATTATTAACGAAAAAATATATGGCTCAATGGTAGGGCAGGCAGAAAAATATGTAAAGGCTTATATCGAGGTTATTAATAAACAGTAACGTTTTGTACTTAATTAAAGTGTCTTTTATGGAGGTCGCATTATGCGGTGTAAAAATTGCGGCAATGAATTAAATGCTGATGATATTTTCTGTGCCAAGTGCATGGACTTTGTGGAAGATGACCTGCGCAGGGAAATGCCGGAAAAGAAAGTCATTTCTCCCAAAACTGTCATATGCAATAACTGTGGTGAAAAGGTTAGCCCGGATGAGTATTTTTGTCATAAATGCGGATCGGTAATAAAAGAAGTGGGTGAAGAACGCACCGTAAGATTAGAACCTTCACATATGACTGATTCTTGTCCGAATTGCGGAAAGAAAACACAATCGACAAAAGCAAAATTCTGCAGATATTGCGGTCAAAAGTTTGAATGATTATACATTCGCTGTAACAATTTGAATCGATAAGGAACGGGATAGTAGTGGGGGAAGAAATAAGTATATTTTTTGAATACAAAGGATGGAATATTGTCAGGAAAATTGGACAGGGAAGTTTTGCTACAGTGTATGAGATTGAGAGAGAAGATTTTGGTTATCATTACAAAGCTGCTCTGAAAGTTATCCGCATTCCGCAGTCGGAACAGGATCTGTCCGAGATAGAAAACAACATAGGGAAAAGCGAAGACAGTCTGGAAGCGTACTATCAAAGTGTGGCTTCCGATATTGTAAAAGAATTTGAATTGATGTATCGGCTTCGTGGCACATCATCAAATATTGTCAGTTACGAAGACCATGAGATTCAAAAACACAAAGACGGTATCGGATGGGATATTTTGATTCGAATGGAGCTGCTGACACCATTTGAATCCTATATCAGAGACCATCCTATGACAAGAAAAGATGTCATACAGTTGGGAATCGATATATGCAGGGCTTTGGAAAAATGTCAGATGTTCGGTATTATTCACAGAGACATAAAACCTGGAAATATTTTTGTATCTGCCCAGGGTGATTTTAAACTGGGTGATTTTGGGATTGCCAGAACAATCGAAGCGCACGATGCATTTTTAGAGTTATCCCATAAAGGTACAATTAATTACATGGCACCGGAAGTGAACAAGGGGATGAATTACAGTTTTGATGTGGATCTTTATTCCCTTGGTATTGTTATGTATCGGCTGCTGAATAATAATACACTCCCGTTTGTCCCTTTACCGCCATATCGACCGAATCACAGGGACATTACCAATGCGAACCAAAGACGTTTTAAAGGTGAAGCTATCCCTTATCCGGTGGGAGATAATACTCAGCTGGCAGATATTGTTTTAAAAGCATGTGCTTATTGCCCGGAAGATCGATATCAGAGCCCGAAATTGATGCGCGAACATTTGGAGATGGTTTTACAGAAAGAGAATTTGGATGATTCGGAAGACAGAACAGTATTAATTGCACCAGGATTTTTGATTAAAAAAATTCTAATCGGTTTTTTAGCTTCAATAGGATTGTTTATTATAATTATTTTTCTGATAAGCGCTATACTGCCAGATATTGATACGGGTGCAGAACAGGACATAGAAACAGAAAATCTGCGTGAAGAGAATCTGAACCAGGAAGAAGTTCCGACAAAAGAGGGCGATACTATACAGGAAGAAACGACTTCTCAAAAACTACAGGATTTGATTGCAAAAAAAGATTTTGTAGCTTCTTATAAATTGATTCTGGACGGAGTGGAAAATGGAGAAAACCTGGATCTGGAAATACAGAGATTTGTTCAAGCTTGTAAAGATGAGGTGGAATATAAAAGAGTGGTCGCTGTCATGAAACTGTTGTCGGATAATATTTCGGGAAATGAATTATTTTACAGAGAGACAATTAACTGGTTTTATGAACGCGAAAAAGATGATATAGCTCAACAGATTATTGCTGATCTTAGAAATAAAGGAACGGAAGGTGTGACGCTGGCGGATATATTGAATTCAGAACATAGTGAGAATATAGAAAACAATAATTCAGAAAACAACGAAAATAATGAACAATGAGAGGATGAAATTGTATGAGAATGAAAAGAGTAATAGCTATAATGACGGTATGCGCCATGATGTTGTCAGTGACTGCCTGTGGTGCGGATAAGGCTTCTGACCCAGTGGATACAGAAAACGTAATTGAAGAAGAAACAGATGAGAAGACAGAAATTGTACCGGAAGTTGAGACAGAGACAGAACCGGATAATTCGGAAGAAAAATCAAAGGCAGAAATTGAAACAGCAATAGGCGAATTTGAATATGCCTGCCAGACATCAGATGTAAGTGCTATGTTAGATTGCCTGGATTCCGGTTTCGCACAGTCGTTAAAATCAGGAAGGCTTCTTCTTAATTGGATGTCTACATCAGATAATTCCGATGAAGTTATTATGGATACCATGCTTATTGCAGTTTTGAGTATTTCAGACATTTCAGTTGATTTATCGTCAATAGAGATTGAAATTGAAGAGATTCGTGTATTAGATAATGTTGCTACGGTAAATGCCCTTATGACAATGGATAGCGCGGATGAACCATATAGAGATAAAATAACATTTCGAATGTCTAAAGACGGCGATAAATGGTATATCAATGGTTTTTGATTTCTGATTATTTAATAATAGATAAGTGGTTGAAAAGGAGAAAAAACATGAAAAAGAAATTGAGTGCATTCCTGTGTCTGATTGTAATATTCTCTATGGTGTTTGTAAATGTTGCTTCTGCTGCGCCAGAGGGAAAAGCAGCTATGGAAAAGAAAGAAGAGATTTTGGTTCAAACGGATGCCTCCGGAAATGTTACCGGAAAAAAGGGTCAAGTTACCATAACCGGAGCTAACAGTAAGGATCCCATCAGAGATAAATCAATTCTGACTGATATCAAAAACATCAGCGGTGATGAGGTTTTTACTCAGGAAGAAGACGGAATTATCATCTGGGAAAATAAAGGAAATGATATCCGTTATACAGGAACCGTGAATGAGGAACTTCCATTCTCCATGAAAGTAACATACTTCCTGAATGATCAGGAAATTAAGCCTGAAGATCTGGCCGGAAAATCCGGAAGAGTTAAAGTCGAATATTCCTTTGAAAATCATGCTTTTGTAGATGTTGATGTAAATGGTGAGATCTATCATACATGCATTCCATTCTTAGCTGTGACCAGTATTGCTCTTCCTATGGATGGATTCAGTAATGTGGAATCATTGAATGGCGGCCTCGTAGTAGAGGAGTTCGGCGATATGTATTATATGCTTGGTATTGCAACACCGGGTGAAAACGAGGCTCTGAATCTGAAAATTATCGGATTGGATAAATATATCAATTTCCCGGATAGCTTCGGATTTACTGCAGATGTGACTGATTTCCAGATGCCTTCTACTGTTACAAACGTTGCGACACATGTAACGGATAAACTTGACTTTTCTAATATTGAGACAACAGACGATGTGAGCCGTAAGATTCAGGAACTGGTTGCAGCTACTGAGGAGCTTGTGGATGGTTCTGATCAATTAGCGGACGGGACATCTCTCCTTTCAGAAGGAGTAAACAAGTTTATTCGAGGATTCCAGGCTGGGCTGAATGATATTTCTGAAGGCTCTGTTCAGCTTGATAATGATTTGTATAATCTGGAAGAAAAGAAAAACTCACTTCAGAGTGATGCCGGAGAGCTTTTAGAATCCATGGACAGCCTTCTGAATCAGTTAAATGAGTTTGAAATTCCGGATGCAGACAGTATTTTTACACCGGAACTTATGCAAGCACAGGAAACGCTGAAAGCGGATGTCGCATTATTGATTGAATTGCTGGAGGCATTAAAGGTACAGCTGGAAGAACTAATGGAATTTGCGGAAGAGGCTCAGGGTTACATCGATCAAATCACAGAGATCGGCAATACCGTTTATGCAGAGCTTTCCTCCATTGATCCGGATCAGATGATGGCAGATGCAATGGAACTTGCAAAAGCACAGGCAATCGAAGCAGCAAAAGAAGAGTTTGCCGGACTTCCGATTTCAGATGGACAGATTGAAGATATTATCAACCGTATTTTGTCGAAAGTGGATTTGAGTCCGGTTGTGGATGAAATAAAAGGTCAAATTGCTAGAGTTGAGGAACTGTTAAGCAGCATCCCGGAAATTGAAATACCCGAGATTAACATCGAACTGGATCCGGTTATCGAAGTCCTGAAGGATATGGAAACTCAGTTTGCTGTTTTGGAAGAAGCCGCTGGAAAACAGGAGGAGATTTCTGGTCTTCTCGATTCAGCTAATGAATTCCTTACTATGGTGAAGGAAAATTCGTCGGATATTCGGAACAAAAGCTCTGAACTTATTTCCGGTCTGAATTTTGCGGATGATGTAATTAAAGGTGCACATGAGTATATTAATACACTGAGAGAAGCCGCGTTAGAAGCCAACGAAGGATCCGAAGAACTTCTGGGTGGTGTTAAACAACTGGACGATGGTGCGCAGCAGCTTGCAAATGGAACGGAACGGTATTATAAAGAGGGCATTCTGACTGCATCTGATTATGCAAAACAGGCAACCTTAAAGGCGTTCTTGAACAGATATAATGCATATTTTACCGCAGCAAAGGAATATACGAATTTTACCGGAATAGAGGAAGAAACGAGAGGAAGCATCCGATTTATTGTTCAGACGGAGAGCATTGGTATCACTGAGTAACAACTGTACGAAATACTTTAATGTAAAGAAGAAAGATATTTTTTAATCAGCCCGGATAATTGATATGATTCCGGGCTGATTTGAAAAATGAGAGAGTGGATGAAAACACAGTATGAAATTGTATCGATATGCGGCAGGTTTCGTTCCAAAAATCAAGATAATTTTTATCTAAATGGCTTTACAAAAAAAATATCAGATGATGAGTATTTGTTTTCCGGCGCTTCTAAAAACTCTTATCAGCTTTTTGCAGTCTGCGATGGAATGGGTGGAGAAGAGTCCGGTGAAGTAGCGGCGGCTATCGCGGTACAGAATCTGATTTCTTATACACCAAAACAGTTTAAATATGGATGGCATAATTATATCGATCAGACAAATGAAATGATTTGTAATTATCAGACATCTCACCAGATTCAGATGGGAACAACTTTTGCCGGATTATGTATCAACCCGTTTGATGCAATCGCAGTTAATGTTGGTGATTCCAGAATATATAGGATTCGGGAAGGAATTATCACCCAGCTGAGCAAAGATCATAATGAATATCAAAATATGGTGGATGCAGGAATTATACTTGATGAACGAACCATGCGAAGAGCAAAGAGTACTTTGACACAATGTCTGGGGATAACTGTTGAAATGTTTCGCCTGGATCCATATGTTGTATCGATCGATTCAGTATCTCCCGATGATATTTATCTGGTATGTAGTGATGGATTATATGGAGTTTTATCGGATGAACAGATTCTAAATATCATATTAGATAATAAGAATAAAACCGGAGATACCGGTGTGAAATTGGTACAAAGAGCAGAAGAACGTGGCAGCAGGGATAATATTACTGCTTTAATTGTACGTGTGGTTGAAAACAAAGATGCAAATCATATAGTCAAAAAGTTATTGTACAATTTTGATAAAGGGATAAAAAGCGTTTTTAAAAATACTGCAGGGAGAATATCAGAATGAAAATCAGAGTAGTTATGTGCTTAAATAGTGAAAAACATATTAGTCGGATTTTAGAATATTATGAAAACCATTATGATAAAATAGAACGATTTGATATACATATGTTTTCCGATTATGATCTGGCCAGAGAATATGTTGAGACACATAAGCTTGATATTTTCCTTTTGGACGAAACATATAAAAATTCAGAATTTATACAAGGGAACTATTTATGTGCATATCTGGTAGATGAAAATTCGTTGGCTACGCTGAATGGTATGAAAGCAATCGGCAAGTATCAGAAAGCAGAATCATTTTTTGGTGAATTATTTGGTTACTTTGCGGATTCGGTGGAAGATCGTCAGTATAAATTTACATCAGATAATGCCCAAATGAGTCTTTTTCAAAATGCAAGCGGCGGAAGCGGTTGTACAACGGTGGCAATTGCATATGCCTGTGCTTTGGCAGAACAAAGGAAAAAAGTGCTTTATTTAAATCTTGAACACGTGTCTGATCAGGATAATTTATTTTATTCAGAAGGTGATAATGACTTCGGCGAAGTAATTTATGCTGTAAAGAGTGGTTCGGGAAATTGTGTAGTGAAAATATTAGCTTGCGTGACACAAGATAAAAGTGGAGTTTATTTTATTAAATCGTGCAGGAATATTTTAAACATGGAAGAAATAACAGAGCAGGATATGGAAAATCTGCTTGTTACTTTAAAAGAATCCTGTGATTTTGAGTATATTGTTGTGGATAAAGATTTTGGCTTAAGTGCACGTGATTTGGCAGTGATGAAACAGGCAGATGCAGTTACATTTGTTCTTGAAGCCAATGATATTAGCCAGAAAAAGTTTATTCGCATTACAGATGCCATCAAGATTTTGGATGATCAATTCCAGACGGATATGATAGATCAAATAGCAGTAATTTTTAATAAATATCATGAGAGACAGCGTATTATTTTGGATCCCAAATGGAAGGTGATGGGTGGATTCCCGGAATATGAGAATAAAAATATGCAACAGATTGTACATTGCCTATCAAAAATGAAAATACTGCGTAATTTATGATGAGGAAATAAACAAGGATATGCAGGCAGAAGAATTACAGAAGCTGGTTCAAGAAATAAAGAAGTATGTATTGGACAATATCGTACTGATGAATGTAAGTGACGAGGAACTGGAAAAGAGAATCAAAGAAATCGTTGACGAGCGGTTGAGTGACCGATATGTTTCGATTCAGCAGAAACTGTTAATTAACCAGCAAATTTTCAGTTCGATTCGCGGACTTGGGTTGTTAGACACAATAATGCGTGATGACAACATTACTGAGGTCATGATCAACGGTCCGGATAACATTTTCATAGAAAAAAATGGTAAATTGTTGAAGTTAGACCAGAAATTTGAAAATGAGAGAAAGTTGGAAGATATCATTCAGAAGATTGTTGGTATGGCTGGAAGGGAAGTCAATCAGGCTAATCCGATTGTTGATACCCGACTTTCAGACGGATCCCGTGTAAATGTAGTGCTGCCGCCTATTTCATTAAACGGTGCTATAGTTACGATTCGAAAATTTTCAAAAAATCCCATGACGATGGGACAGCTTATCCGTTATGGCTCGATTACACCTGAGATTGCAGATGTACTTCAGACATTGGTGAGGTCAAAATATAACATATTTATCAGTGGAGGAACAGGTTCCGGAAAGACCACCTTTCTCAATGCGCTCAGCAATTATATTCCGAAAGATGAACGAATCATTACAATTGAGGATTCGGCAGAATTGCAAATTTCAGGAATTGAAAATCTGGTTAGTCTTGAGACACGTAATGCAAATGCATCTGGAAGCGGAGAAATCACCATAAGAGATTTGATTAAATCAGCATTGCGTATGAGACCAGAAAGAATTGTCGTAGGTGAAGTGCGCGGTGGAGAAGCACTGGATATGCTTCAGGCTATGAATACAGGACATGACGGCTCGTTGAGTACAGGCCATGCAAACTCAACCAGAGATATGCTGAGCCGACTTGAAACTATGGTGCTCCAGGGGGCGGAAGGTCTTCCCCTTGAAGCAATCCGACAACAGATTGCTTCTGCTGTAGATATTATCATACATCTTTCGAGGATGCGGGATAAGACGAGAAAAACAATGGAAATCACAGAAGTAGTCGGATATGAAAACGGCGAGATCATATTGAATCCGTTGTATGTATTTGAAGAAGACGAGAAGAGTACTTTGAACAGGGTATCAGGTTCTCTTAAAAGAACAAAAAATCCTTTAATAAATGATATGAAATTGAAAATATCAGGTAACTATAAAACGATTTAGGTGAAAATTCAAATGATAAAAACTCAAAATAAGGAAGAAAAGAAAATACGAAAATTGAAAGATAAAAAGAAAAAAAATCATTATGTTCCTATGAAAGGAATCCTGGGAAATGCGACGGATTACAATGTTTATCATATGGACATTAAGGAAAGAATAGCAGGTTTTCTGATTGGATTCCTAGGTGGATTTGCTGTAATTTATATTTTCTTCCGTCTGAGTTATGTATCAGCAATCGGCGGCATCATAACGGGATGTCTGGCTCAAAAGCCATTTCAAAACTATCTGCTCAAGCGTCGTAAGAGAACGCTTTTGCTCCAGTTTAAAGATATGTTGGAAGCATTATCTGCATCATATTCGGCAGGCATGAACACACAAGCTGCATTTGCAGACGCATATCAGGATCTTGAAAATATTTATGGAACCAAAGCAGATATTACTAAAGAGATTCAGACCATTAATGTTGGAATTGAGAATAATTTTATTGTGGAAGAGCTGTTGTTTGATTTCGCAAAACGAAGTGGACTTGAGGATATTGAAAGCTTTGCAAATGTGTTCAGTGTTTGTAATAGACAGGGTGCTAATCTAAAAAAAGTGATTTATGACAGTCGAGATATTATTAATGACAAGATTGAAATGGAAATGGATATTGAAACGCTGCTGGCCGGAAATAAGAATCAGCTTAATATTATGATGGTGATGCCTCTTATTATTATGCATTGCCTAAGTGGAATGGGAACTATGAGCGCTGTCACCAATAATCCGGTCAATGTTATCGTAAAAATCGGTGTCTTGATTTTATTTGCCGCGGCATATCTGATGGGACGCAAAATTGTTGATATCAAGCTGTAGGCGGGAAAGGAAGACCAAATCAATGGGAAATATGTTTCAATTTATAATGACGGTACTTGCCACACCGGTTGCTATAGTATGGATTTATATGGCCTATCATTACGGCAGAAAATATCAGAGTATCATCCGGACAATCAGTGAAGAAGAATACAGATATCCGGAGCTGTTTGGTGTTGGATTTGGTCTTTTGGATCTGATTCGTTATGACCTTGGGTCGGAACATGCAGTTCGGCAGATAAAAAGAATTTCTGAAATAAAAGGAAAAAAGTATGCAGCATATCATTATTATGTAATGCTGGGAGAAAAAATTACTTATGCAGTTACGATTCTTCCGGCTGTACTTTTGCTGGCGGCATTGGGAAACAGTGCGGAAGCTCTGCTTTTTGGTATTGCAGTTATTATCCTTATTGTATGGTATCTGAATGAGAAAACAAAGGACAAACTGGTAAACCGTCGGGATGCCATTCTCAATGATTTTCCACAGGTACTTTCAAAATTGGCGTTATTGGTTAATTCAGGCATGATACTTAGAGAAGCATGGAGAAGCGTCGCACAAAAAGGAGACGGTGTGCTTTATGAAGAGATGCTTCTGGCCTGTGAGGAAATGAATCAGGGTGTATCTGAAATGGATGCGTACCAGAATTTTGCCGAGCGCTGCGAGGTAAAAGAGATCAAACGTTTTACGTCCAGTGTTATCCAGAATATGGTGAAAGGAAATGCTGAACTTACAAAATTCTTGAGAGAAATGTCCGATGAGATGTGGAATGAGAAAAAAAACATGGTTAAACGGCAGGGAGAGGCTGCCAATTCAAAACTATTGATCCCGACGATTATGATATTTGCCGGAATTCTGATTGTGATTATGGTTCCCATGTTTACGAGTCTGTAACTGGGAATGATAATATATTCTAGTGAGGTATAAGGAAAGGAGAAAATGGTGATGATGGATCGAATGACAAGGTATTATCTGATGATGCAGATGAAACTAAAAGGTTGCCTGGAAAAATTTACAAAGGAGGAGCGGGGTGCTTCCGATATTGTGGCAATTATCTTAATCTGTGTAGTAGTGATTGCAGTGGCGGCTATTTTTAGAACGCAGTTATTGGGTGCTGTAAACACGGTTATGGAAAAATTGATGAACTTTGTAAATGGTGACTGATAGTCAGTTCTCATTATCTGTAATACAAACTGATACTTGTGTACATATGTGTGGCTAAAAGAAAGATATTCTCTGAAACTGGGAATATCTTTCTTAAAATTTCAAAGGAACTTCAAAGATTATGAGAAAGAAGAACTTCATAAAATCTGAAAAAGGGGTCGTAATGGTAGAAGCAGCCATCTATTTTCCAATGGTGATTTGCGTTGTAGTGACTATGTTATATTATGGTCTGTTTATCTTGCAGGAATCAGCAATGAATTATGAGGTCCAGCGAATGACTACTTACGCATCCAAGAATGCCGCAAATCCCGGTTATAGCGTATTCCCTGTGGCATCGGGAAATGATGTGGAATTTCAATATTCCGGTGATCAGCCGTCAAAAGATCAGGTGGAAGCATATTATAATGCTTATCACAATCGTATTAGTGCGCTGTATCGCGGTATTGCAGGTGTCATTTGCGGGGAAGAGTACGACTACGAGGATCTCTTTGGAAGAATGGTGAACAATGGGCTTTTGTTTCGTTTTACCGTGAATCCCAAAATAGAAGTGGAAAAATCTTTATTTGGGACGTCAATTATTGCATCGGTTGATTATTCTGTACCGATGCCGGGTGTGACCAGATACCTTGGGCTGCAGGATAAATTGACCATACGCAGTGCTTCCTATTGTCATGCAGTAAACCCTTCTGACTTCATCAGGAATACAGATTTGGCAGTAGACCTGGTAGAATTTGCTGCTGAAAAACTTGGTTTATCAAATAACCTTTCCCAGATAATAGGGAAGGCAAAAGAGATAATCAATATGCTATTTTAGTGCAGGAGAATGGATTAGTACATTTTACATATAAAGGAACAGGAAAAAGATAATGATCAGATTTTGTACGAAGAATAAAGGCGCAATTGCTGTATTTATGTCACTGATTATGGTGCTCGTATTCGCCTTTGGGTGCCTGATTATTGATGGAACACGGATTTTGAGTTCTAAAAGTATCATATTGGGCGCAGGTGATCTGTCTATGAACGCGGCTCTGTCAAATTATGATACAGAATTAAAAGATATATATGGCTTGCTGGGAATGAAGGAGTCGGCTGCAGAAGTTTCCGAGTATTTTAATAATACTTTGAATGCAGGAAATCTGAATGGGTCCGGTGGAGGTTACGGCGGCTTGATTCAGCTGGATACAGAATCCTTTAGCCTGAATTATGTAAATGGTTCCCAGGTATGCGAAACAGAGCCAATGAAACAGCAGATTCTGGAATATGCCAAATATCGTGCGCCTCTGGCATTTGGCGATGAGATGCTGGATAAGCTGAAAGCATTAAACAAAAAACTGAAAGTGGCAAAAGCCGTTAACAATCAGCTGGCTGTAAGCGAAAAGATGAAAGATGTTGATGAGCTATGCGAAAAACTGAAAACACAGCTTGAAAAGCATAACAGTTATTGCAGTCAAAAACCTTCCGATAGAGAAATTAGCGAACTGGAACAGCAGCTGGAATATTTATACGGAAGAGTAGCATTGATGCTGAAAATTGAAGCAGCAATCAGCTATTCGGTAGACGATGCCAGTCTTGAGGGAAAATCAACGAAGCAGTGTGTAGAAGGATTTCTTAATATAATGGAATCGGTGGATATAGACTCAGAGAATCCTGAGAGATATTTTTCAAGTATTATGTCGGCACTAGCTTATTCTAATCGAATTACTTCCGATGAGTTGGATCAAATGGTTTCGTCTGCTGTATCGGAGGAGGATAAAGAAAATCTTTTACAGCTTCGCAGGGATTATGAAAAAAAATCCACATGGATTGATCAATACAGAAATAAGGTTTCCGATCTGAAAAAACAATATGTGTATCAGGCATATACCGAGATTTTGAATAAATATTATCCGTTAGCTGATAGTGTAATTTCCAGCGCGGAAGAGGCATATCCGATTATTGAGGAAATTATTCAAATGCTGACATCAGAGGGCAACGGAAGTATCAGAAGCACCATGAAAGATTGGAAAAAAAGTATAGAGGAATTGGAGGGTGAAGATAAAATACAGCAAGAAGAACTCTATGAAACTTATGAGAAGCTTTTGGATCCTACATCTATTAAAGAAATAAAGCAGTGTCTTGAAGACAATGTGGAGTATTTTCAGAAATACAAAGCTTTTTGGGAATCCATTGAGTTTGGTGATGTTGCTCTTATTCATGTTTCCGAACCGCGAGAAGAGTTTACCACAAAAGCGGGACGTTATACTTCTGCAAAATATACAAATGCAGAATTGGAAAATGTAGCAAATCAGTTTTTCTTAGATGAATATAAACATTGGGATTATACAACTACCATGACTGGTATGATGTATCACAATCTGAACGAACACCCCTATTTTTTAGAATTAAAAAAGCTATATGAATCCAATGGTGAGTCAGAAGAAGCAGAGAACAAAAAGAACGGATATCTCTCAGCTGCATCGGATATGCTGGATTCCCTTTTTGGAGGACTTCTGAATCTGCAGGATGCAGACTGGTCAGGAACCATTCCAAGTGAATGGTTGTCGCAAGGAGGCGCTGAAAGTGGATCTTCTGATTTCGATACACTGGATAAGGAAAACAATAAAAAAATATCTTCCAGCGCAAGAAAATCCATGAATGCAACAGTGGATTTGCTAAGCAATATAAGTGCCCTGCTAGCTGGCATGACGGAGGACATGCTGATTACAGAGTATGGCGTTCAGATGTTCAGCTACTTTACCGTTAATAAAAACATGGATGGAACAGATATCAATCCAGATGATATTGTGTCACTTAGCGGTTTCAAGTTTTCAGATAAAAGTACGGCCATGTATCGCTCAGAAATAGAATATCTGCTTTGGGGAGATCGCTCAGCGCAAAATAATGTTACCTATACGCTGACCTCCTTATTTGCGGTTCGATTTTTGTTGAATATTCTCTGTGCATTTACAAATTCAAAACTGATTTCCGAAACGGCACAGCTCTCCTCCGGAGCCGCTTTTGGCGCACCACTTTTGCAGGCAGCACTACTTCTGGCAGCGGCACTTATGGAAACGGCGTATGACATGAATGACCTGATACAGGGAAAGCCGGTGTTGATTCTCAAATCCTCGCAAACCTGGTCTGCATATTATTTTTTAAGAACTTCTGTCAGTGAAACGAAAAATGGATTTGACACGTTAACCTACAAAGAATATCTGAGAATTTTTTTGCTCTTATACAATTTTTCCGATGCAAATCAGAAAAAAGTACTGGCGAGAATGGCAGATTGCATGCAATTCAACTTGAGAAAAGTCAGCAGTACGCCTTTAGACCTCACGCAGTCTTATACGATGGTGTCAATCGTTGCGGATGTTGCAGTCAATACGACTTTTATGGACAGTATTTCACGGATCACGAATCTTTCAGAAACGAACACAACGAATCGTTATCTCATTCACTATAAAAGTGTTATGGCATACTGATGAAGGAGAGTGACTTATGATTAGAAAGAACGAAAAAGGTTCTCTTACGGTCGAAGCAGCTATTTTTATATCTTTATTTATTGTATTTTTTGCTTCCCTAATGAATTTGACAGATGCAGTGCGAGCGCAGGTACTGATTCAGAATGCGGTGACACAAACGGCAAAAGAACTATCACAATACAGCTATATTCTTACAAAGACAGGTGTAGTAGAAGCCTCTAATCGTACCTATGTGAAAGCAAAAGGTTTTAAGGATGATGTAGAAAGTGTGGCAAATGATACTATACAAATTGCTAATGCAATTGAAGATGGAGCTGTCACAGGTGATATAGGAAGTTCAATGGATACAATCCTGGAAGCGTCTCAGAATATGTCAGGTACATTGGACAGTTATATTGAAAATCCTGAAAACGTTTTTGCCGGTGCCCTGGCTGTAGCAAAGGATGGTCTGCAGAGTGCTGTGAAGACACAAATTATAGGTGCGATAACCAAGAGCCGCTTAAAGACACATCTTGCATCTTCCGGGTGGGATCCGGATGAATTGCTGAAAAGGCTTGGTGTGAAGAATGGATTAAACGGAATTGATTTTTCAGAATCAAAATGGTTTGATGGCGGGTCACAGGACATTGTAATAGTTGCAAAATATACAATAAAAATTAAAACTATGTTTAAAGAAGTTGACTTACCGCAGTTTAAGGTATGTGGTTCGACGCGGATATGGTAGAGAATGAGAGAGGGAATTTATGAATTTCATAATAATTATAGCCGGTGTGGCAATTAGCTGCGTATGGGGATATTATACATATCTGCGCCGGAAGCTGAGGAGCCACCTGCATTTTGCTTTGACTATTTTAGTAACATTAGCGGGATTTTGTCTGTTTCAACTATATGGTTATGGAATGCTTAAGATGCTCCGCTATCTTATATTGCTGAACGGGATATTGCTGATATCATGTGTTGATTGTCGTGAAAAGATTATTTCCAATAAAACACTGATTTATCTTTTAGGAATCAGAACTCTGATTCTTATAGCGGAAGGCATTTCCAATAGGCACACGGAGTATTTGAAAGAAATTATTATTTCACCTTTTTTAGGATTTTTTATTGGTGGAGCTTTGTTTTTTCTTTGCTATTTTCTATCCCGAAATGGACTTGGAGCTGGTGACGTAAAATTATTTGCAACAATCGGGTTTTATGTGGGAGCAGGTACTTTGTTTCCGGTCATGTTTCTGTCGGCATTATTTTCTGCAGCTTATGGAATTATAATGGTTGCTCTGCATAAAATCCAGATGAAAGATACGATGCCATTTGGACCTTTTGCTGCAGCCGGTACAATGGTTACTTTGCTGTTAGGATTTTAGAAAATATAGTTGGAATGAAGGAAAAAGCTAATGAAAAAAAATTTATCGTTGGTGTTTGCGATTTTATTAGCATTGAGCTGGTATATTTCTTTTGATACCTATTATGGCGTTCCGAAAGAATTTGAAGAACATATGGAGCAGGCGGAAGCATACGAAAAAAAAGAAATTTATGAAGATGCAATTAGTGAATATGAAAAAGCACAGGCATGTTTGCAGAATAGGGATATAGACATTGATTTGAAGATTGCAGCTGATTATTTATCCATGGATGAAGAAAACGATTACGTTAATAAAATGGAGAGTATTATAGATTCTTATGAAACGAATGAGAAGGCTGTAATAGAACTTTGTGACTACTATGTGAAAAACGACAAAGTATCAAAAGCTGTTCAGATTCTTCGGAAAGAGAACGAAAAACAGCCGGATAATCAAAAAATCAATGAAGCGCTGGATGGACTAAAAGGAACATATACTACAATTTATGCCACTTATCTGGAAATGACAAGAATTCAGGCTGGTTATGCGGCTGTTAGGACTCAGGATGGATGGGGGATTATAGATTCTGATGGTACTGCCTTGATTAACACTGTATATGAAAAGGCAGGAGTATTTGGAGAAAAAATAGAACTGGCACCATTATGTAAAAACGGGAATTGGTTCTATGTTAATTCAGATGAACATAAAAAACTTGTACCTGATGAAAAATATGAATTTCTGGATACCTTTTCAGAAGGGATGGCTGTTGCATGTCTGGATGGGAAATACGGATATCTGGATGATGCGCTTGAGCAGCAGTGTAAGTTTGAATACGAGTCTGTATCTTCATTTTTCAATCATGTTGCGGCTGTTAAGAAGGATGGTAAATGGGCTATTATAAATGATAAATTCCAATTTATTACTGATTTTCAATATGAAAATGTAGCTATGGATGAATTTGGCTATTGTTCGATAGGTGAAAGAATTTTTGTAAAAAGGGATGGAAAGTATCAGATAATTGATTTGGAAGGGAATGTAATATCCGATCTGAAGTTTGATGATGCATATCCTTTTATGCAGGATGGTCAGCTTGCTGCTGTTAAAAATGGAGATAAATGGGGATTTGTAAATAAAAATGGTGAGCTTTGCATTGATTATAGATATGAAAATGCAAAATCGTTCACACTTGAATTTGCTCCGGTGCAGCTGATGGATTGCTGGGGATATATAGATCCGAAAGATAAAATGGTAATACCGTGTCAATTTGATGATGCCACCGAATTTTATAAAGACGGTACAGCTGCTGTAAAAAGTGTTGACCAATGGCATATGATAAAACTAAATATTTATCAGTAGATGGTGAGGTGAAGGGTTAATGGAATTAGCGATAGAATCAGGGGATACAAATACATTTCTGACGGTAACATTGGGTAAAGATGATATCATTGACGAATTTGATTATGGGATGATAAAAAATAACTCTATAAGTGGTTTCCTTCCGGTAGTTTATGTTGAAATTAATGATATTCGGAAATTTAAATACAATATTACTTCAACTATTTCACTTCAGCGCTTTCTAGCAAGTGAAATTAACCGTAATACTTTTTTAACGCTTCTGAAAAGTTTTCAAAAAGCTTTTGCAGAGCAGCAAGAGTACATGATGCAGCAGGAATATATTTTGCTGGATTATGATTCTGTTTTTGTGGATCCTACAAAGTGTGAGATACGTCTTGTATGTGTGCCGATTACATCAGCTGCAAAAGAGCAGAAACTTGGAGCTTTTTTTAAGGATCTGCTTTTTCATGTCAAGTATAAGAAAAACGAAGACAATACATGCGTTGCGGAATTAATTAATTTCCTGAGTGTTGAAAAAGTTTTTTCTTTAGAAAAATTCGGTAAAATTCTGGATGAAATGACAGTAGGAAGACTATCTGGTTCGGATCGTCAATATGAGTATGTATTTCGAAGCACAGGAAAGATAAGTAATTCACTTGATAGTATGATTCAGAAACAGAATCCGGTTAAAGAAAAGGAAATAAAAAATAAGGTTCAGAAAAAACAAGATACAGGGTTATCCATGGGCTTTCGTATACCAGAAGTTAACAAGCAAAATTTTCAGAATACTGAAGAATCTCTAAAGCCAGAAAACTCGAAAAAAGGTTTTTCTTTATTTTCCAAAAAAACAAGACAGGAAGGAAAAAATGAGAATAAACTGGTAAATGATCAAGTCGAAAGCAGGCAGCAGTTTCAATTAAATAATGATGATGAGATACTAAAAGGATATGAGATAAATAGTGATGGACAGCTGATCCCATGCGATGGAAGAAGAGGAAGAGATGCAATTCCCTATTTAATCCGTGTTTCTAATAATGAGAGAATAGAAATAAAATATGAGGTATTTCGACTCGGAAGAGGAAGAAAATATACCAACTACTGTATCGAAGATAATCTAAAGGTTGGAAGAAATCATGCAGATATAATAAAGCAAGGACAAGAATACAAAATCATTGATAATAATTCTAAAAATCATACATATGTTGATGGCGAACAAATAACAGGTGAACTTCCGGTTTCATTAAAACATGGATCAAGGATTAGATTATCAGATGAAGAGTTTATTTTTTGTCTCTACTGAAGTCTCTTAATTAATTTCATACAAATCAGAATGTGGAGGATGAAAACATGGAAATGACGGATTATATTTTATTGGCAATAGCAGCTGCAACTTTGATTCTTTTCGTTGTCAGACTGCTTTTAAAAAATAAAAGTGATACTTCTGAAAAACAAATAAATAAAGATAATATGGTAAGAAAGCAGAGCATTGATAATAACGCAAAGATTAATATACCGGAAAACAATTATGAATCACGAAATATGAACATGTACCGGGAAAATGTTTCACTATACAGGTACCAGGATGATCAGAGGTATCAGCAGATGGGACTCTATGACAGTGAAGATGAAGAAACAGTACTGATGAAGACAAAACAGGATAATAACTTTGTTGATAATGATGCGACGGTAGTTATTAATCGGAAAAAAACTTATATCATGCTGGAAGCAATTAATAATCCAGGTATAGCTTTCCGCAAAGCAATTGATGTTGAGTTGATAATTGGCAGAAAACCGGGATGTGACATTATTATTGGAAATGACAAGACCATATCCTCGCGACATTGTAAAATTGTAAAAAGAGGTAACGAAGGTTTCTTTATTGAAGATTGCAATTCTGCTAACGGTACATATATAAATAACCGGAAACTGATTGGCAGTCAGAGAATATCGACAGGGGATATCGTGGAAATCGGCCAGATGCGGTATCGACTGACAATTATGGTTGAATAAGAATATGTTTCCTAAATTGCTGACGCCTAATTGGCCACAGTGAGGGTTTGATAAATAGAATTATTAACCATCTTTTTATTGTAACAGAGAGGAGAATGAAATAAATTGTATTGTCCGAATTGTAAGAATAGCAACAAAAAAGGTAAAGAATATTGTGAAATATGTGGGTATAAACTTGTTTTGAACCATCCGGAAAGAGGTGAAACCGGGAAAAACACCCATAAAAAAACGAAAAATCTTCTAACCTATTTTATAGCCGGAGATGTTGTTCTCTTTGTATGCCTTGTGGTAATGGTCATATTGTTAGTTAATAGACAGAATGTGAATAATGAAAAATTGGAATATGAGGTTATTCAACAGTACTGTTTACAATTTGCAAAAGATTATGTGGTCGTCAGTACGACGGAAGACAATAAAAGTCTTATTTCAGTTACAGCTCCGGATTTCAGCAGCATCGTTGTAAAATTGAGTGAAGAAGGAAAACAAATAACAGAAAAAGAACTGAAGCGTATTGTTTCCGAAAATGCGAGCGAAACAAAGGAATACACATTCTCTGTAGATAATACTGAAGACAGAGAAGAAGTTGAACATGTTTTTCTCGAACAGATCAGTTATGAGCTGATGTTGGATGCGGTGCGTAATACAGAATATGTTGAAAGCGGGAGTGGTGATTCATGAAACGTATTTCCAGTATTATTATGACATTTGTATTATTGTTCTATACGGTAATTCCGGTTTATGCGTCAGAAATTCAGGATACAAAAATTCAAACGGAGGAAGGAAAGCGGTTAATGGAGTACGTTCAGGAAGGATATGAAAGACAACTCCTTCAGAACGATAACTATGCATATGAGAGATTTATTGATTCTTTTAATGAAAGTGTATCCAGCCTTTACCTCATTGGAATGGCGGATTTTCTGACCGGATGCGGTAAGGAACCGGATGTGAATAAATACTTGGAGGTTCTGACCAATATTATAGGAACGTATGATCTGAGTAATGCGGAATCAATTGCAGAGCAAAAGAAAATGGATAATCTGAAGTCTGTGGAAGATTATGCGATGGATTGTGCAGAGATAGCACAGAAAACAATTTCTGTAATGTCTGGGAATGGTGAAATTGAGAACGCATATCAAACAGCCATCAGTGGATTGGATGTGCTGACGGATAATACAGAACAATGGATAGATGCTTTTAGTAATCTTGGTGCGATTGTCCAGGATTATTCATACTATGATGAATTTCTTGAGGTGATTGAAAAGAATGCATCCGGTGACCTGAAAGAAGCAGCCGCTGTATTGCGCCGGGGAATGAAAAAAGCATTCCAGATCAAGATGGCCACGTATGATGAGATTTCCTCTTCAAATTTAGAAAACTATGAAGAGTTCTTTTTCTCAGATATATTGTTTGGCCTGATTAAGGAATTACCGGAATATGCAGAGGATGAGACGCTAAGTTTTTTCGTTGATGCAGGGGACAGCCTTGTATCAAAGGCATTTACGCTGAAAGATTCCTGGGAACTAGGCGTCCTGATTGGTACGTTAGTTGGTGACATTACAGTTGGAACCAGTGACCTTACAAATAGAACTATTGAAATTATGGCACTGCAGGATTGATGTTAGCATCTAATTAGTACAAAACAAAAATGAGATATTTCCTTGATACAAATAAAATGTATAATAACAAGAGGAGGAACTCATCATGTCATGTAAGAAAACTCAACACACCAAACAA
>JALENY010000032.1 GCA_022767285.1 Lachnospiraceae bacterium
CTCCGGAAAAGAGTAGGTAATCCATATCAAATTCCTAACTTACGTCTTTTTTTGAGAAATAAGCCGTAGGTCTATTAAAGTTACCCTTTTATCTGAAAATCATTTCAAAATACTTCTTGACTATTTACCAAATTGCTTAATCTTCTGCCATGAATGCATCATGTACAGCCTGTATCGCTTTTTCTGAATCCGCTTCATTAATCAAAACAGTCACACGGATCTCAGAAGTGGAGATCATGTTAATGTTTACACCTGCATTATACAGACTTTCAAACATTTTTGCCGCAACACCCGGGTTGGACATCATACCGGCACCAACGATGGACAGTTTTGCAACATCTTTTTTCAAACTAATGTCCTGATAATTCAGGCGCGCTTTATTTGCCTGCAATGCTTTCAGGGCTTCATCTGCCTGGGTATCCGCAACGGTAAAGGAAATATCCTTTGTATTATGACGACCGATGGACTGAAGAATCACGTCCACATTAATATGCTTCTTAGCCAATACATCAAACAGCTTAAACGCCATACCCGGCTCATCTTTTAATCCGATTACGGAAATTCTATCTGCCTCACGATCCAGTGCCACACCACTGATTAACATTCTCTCCACGTTTACATCCTCCTTAACCACTGTTCCTTCATTGTTATTCAAACTTGAACGTACAACCAACTGTACCCCGTATTTTTTCGCCATCTCCACGGAACGATTATGAAGCACGCCGGCTCCCAGCGTTGCCAGATCCAGCATCTCATCATAAGTAATCTCATCCAGCTTTTTTGCATTTTTTACAAGACGGGGATCCGCAGTATATACACCATCAACGTCTGTGTAAATCTCGCATGCATCTGCATGAAGAGCTGCCGCCAGTGCCACTGCAGTGGTATCCGAACCGCCACGACCAAGTGTTGTGTAATCATCGTATTTGTTTATGCCCTGGAAGCCGGTTACAAGAACAATTTTTCTGTCTTCCAGCTCATGGCGGATACGCTCTGTGTCGATCCTTTTCAGCCGCGCATTACCATACTGACTGGTTGTGTGCATAGCCACCTGAAACGCATTCAGAGAGATCGCACGGACACCAAGTTTGTCCATAGCCATGGCCATCAGTGCAACCGACATCTGCTCGCCGATGGTAAACAGCATGTCCATCTCCCGCTTCGGCGGCTTTTCATTGATTTCTTTTGCCTTGTCAATCAGTTCATCCGTATATTTCCCCATTGCAGACAAAACAACCACCACATCATTGCCTTTGTTATAATCCTCAATACATCTTCTGGCCACATTGAAAATGCGCTCAGCATTGCCTACTGAGGTTCCGCCAAACTTCTTAACTATTAACATAATGTCCTCCTCATGTATGTCGTTTATACAAAATATCCTTTGGATATATCCACAAAGCCCTGGATTACCGCTCAAAAAGATGCTTTAACAGATCACAGCCTCTTGGAACATCATTTCCGCTGGCAAAGGCTTCTTTTTCATTATATTTCCAGCCGCGCTCTGTTTGATCCGTGCTGTCATACAGCAGATACGGTACCGGAGCAGCTGTATGCGTGCGCACACGGATTGGTGTGGGGTGATCCGGCAGAACAAGGATGCGATACTCCTCCCCTGAAGCGTCCATGGCTTCTTTTACTACTTTGATCACGCGCTGATCCAGATACTCAATGGACTGAATCTTTCGCTCCACACTTCCCTGGTGTCCCATTTCGTCCGGTGCTTCAACATGAATATACGCAAAATCATAACCTTTTTTCAGCACCGCGTCAACTGCTGCATTAGCTTTTCCTTCATAATTTGTGTTCAGACCGCCGTTTGCGCCTTCCACAATAATGTTGTCCATCTCTGCACCGACACCAATGCCTTTAAGAAGATCCACGGCAGAGATCATGACACCTTTTTTTCCGTACTTCTCTTCAAAAGAAGACAGCGCCGGTTTTGTGCCTACGCCCCAGAACCAGAAACAATTGGCCGGATTCAGGCCCTGCTTTTTCCGCTCCAGGTTCAGCGGGTGATCTTTAAGGATTTCATAACTGCGTTTCATCATAGAGAGGAATTTTTCATAAGGCGGAAGGTACTGACCGATCACCTGTCCCAGAATATCATGGGGCTGGGTCATGGGAAGCACCTCTCCGTTTGCCCAGATCAGGCAGTGTCGATAGCTGGTTCCCACATAAAACCGAAACTCCTCATTTTCCAGTTCTTCTGTCACCGCTCTCAGCAAAACTTCCGCATCTTTCGTACTGATCTCACTGGAACTGTGATCGATGATCACCTTCTCCTCAAAAGGTTCATCTCCATCTGAAAGGGTCACAATATTGCAGCGGAAAGCTACATCCGTGCTTTTCATCGGAACTCCGATGCTAAGAGCTTCCAGCGGGGAACGGCCAGTGTAATACTCTTTCGGATCATAACCGAGAACCGACAGGTTGGCCGTATCGCTTCCGGGGCTCATGCCTTCGGGAATGGTGTGTACCATTCCAATTTCCGATACAGCTGAAATTTCATCCATCACCGGTGTTTTCGCGAAGGCAAGCGGCGTCTGTCCATTCAGTTCCTCGATTGGTTCGTCTGCCATTCCGTCCCCAAGTACCAAAATATATTTCATAATAATCTCATCCTCTTTTCAAAATTCAGCGGTTATTCAGGGGCCACCCCTGTTATAACCGAATAGTGCTCACAGTGTTTCCTTCGATTAAATCCATGCACGGATCCGGCTGATCACCGTACCAAGTTTTTCGGCTTTCTCTGCAAAATCGGCTTCACACATTTCCTGTGTGATAAAAGCGAATTCATCCGGGGCATCCGGCAGCGATACCGTCTCAACTTCCCCGAACACGTTTTCCACATCACCGATATCACCGGTCAGAGAGCCTTTCACACGAACGAAGAAACGATTCTTCACATGATCCACCGGCATCAATTCCAGAGGCTGACTGCTCCAATTCATCATGATATTGCGGTGCAGATGTTTTGCACAATCCACAACGTCAGCAACAACCGCACTGGCTGTGGGCAGTTTTCCCGCTCCGCTTCCGTAGAACATGGCATCACCCAGCACATTTCCATGTACAAAAATCGCATTGAATACGTCATTCACACTGTACAGCGGGTTTCGCTCATTGATCATAACCGGACATACCATCGCATAGAATCCGTCCTCAATCTTTTTGCTGGTTGCCAGCAGTTTAATGGAAGTTCCCAAATGTTTTGCGTATTTAATATCAGTAGCCGAAATCTTCGTGATACCTTCCGTATAAACATCTTTGTAATCAATATGACTGCCATAAGCCAGAGAAGATAAAATTGCAATTTTCCGACATGCATCATAGCCTTCTACATCCGCTTCCGGATTGCGTTCCGCATATCCTTTCTGCTGGGCGTCCTTCAATACATCATCAAAATCGGAGCCTTCCAGAGCCATCTTGGTCAGGATGTAGTTTGTGGTTCCGTTTAAGATACCGGTAACTTCATCAATCTCATCAGCCGTCAGGGAAGAATTCAGCGGACGGATGATCGGGATACCGCCGCCGCAGCTTGCCTCAAACAGATAGTTAATATCTTTTGATTTGGCAATTTCAAGCAGCTCGGTTCCATGCTGTGCCACCAGCTCTTTATTGGAGGTACATACGCTCTTTCCAGCTTCCAGTGCACGTTTTGAAAAAGTATAAGCCGGGTTCACACCGCCCATAACTTCCACAATAATATCCACTTCCGGGTCATTGATAATGACCTCAAAATCATGAACCAGAACCTTTTCCACCGGATCTCCCGGGAAATCGCGAAGGTCCAGAACATACTTAATGTTGATCTCGTCGCCTGCTTTTTTATTGATGCTTGCATGGTTTTTATTGATTACTTCTACCACTCCGGAACCAACTGTTCCATAACCTAATACTGCAATATTAATCATCTTACCTGTCACTCCCTGCCTAATATTTTAATATAATGTACACCGGCGCGCTCCTCGATTGTATGAACCATAGCCTCTGCATCACCTGTATCCGGCAAAATATCCACACTCAGCGTCAGCGTTGCAATCCCGTTAATGGGCACGCTCTGGTGGATTGTCAGAATGTTTCCGTGATACTCCGCAATGATTTTCAAAAGCTCCGACAAAAGGCCCGGCCGATCTTCCATCTGAATAATAAAGGTAACGGTTTTTCCCTTTGCATCATCGTGAAAAGGAAAAATATCTTCTTTATATTTATAGAAAGAACTCCTGCTGATTCCCACCTGATTAATGGCATCCTGAACCGTACAGCCCTGATTTTGCTCAAGGATCTTCTTTGCTTCGACCACCTTGATCAGAACTTCCGGGACCGCTTTTTCCTTAACAACGTAATACTTCGTTTTCTTGCTCATTTCTTCACCTTTTTTGTTCGTCCAGAAAATACATTTGTTTTCACAGTGAAGATACTAACATGAAATTCAGGCAATTGCAAGCATTTTATTATTTATTTAACCGGAATAAAACATTAAAAGTACGGATCTCACACCGATAAGACCGTTCTTTCTATATTTTGACCGGGAATTCCACCCTCTCAATTATAATAGAAATTCATAAAAAAGGATTTCTTTCCGCCTGTAAATATGATACAGTGGTCAGAGTGTGAAAAAGAAAGCAGGATGAACAAATGAGGGGAAAGATAAACAACACCGGATTTTATAAACAGTTTTTTCGTTTGATGCTGCCAATCGTAATACAGAATCTGCTAAGTGCAGCGGTCGGTTCAGCAGACGTTGTAATGCTGAATTACGTAGATCAGTCGGCCATCTCCGTCGTATCTCTTGCCTCCAATTATGCCAATGTACTGTTTATGGTGTATTTTGGGCTGGGCACAGGAGCGACGCTTCTGTGTGCACAGTATTTCGGGAAGAAGGATATGCACGCCATTGAAGTGGTAGAGGGTATTGCCCTGCGTATATCTGTACTCATTTCCGTCTGTGTTGCCGGTGTGGCTTTTTTGGCGCCGAATCTGATGATGCGTCTGTTTACCAACGATGCGCAGTTGATCCTGATCGGTGCAGGTTATCTGCGGATAATGGGAGTGACCTATCTGTGTTGGGGGGTTATCGAAATCTATCTGGCCGTCCTTCGCAGCATTGGCCGGGTCACAGTCAGTATGACATTGAATGTACTTGCCTTTGGCCTGAATATTCTTCTGAACGCAGCATTTATTTTCGGCCTGTCTGGCATGCCAAAGCTCGGGGCAACCGGTGTGGCAATTGCAACCGCAGTCTCTCGTGTGGTGGAACTGATCGGCTGTTTTGTTGTCTCTGCTTTCTCCAAAGATATTAAACTCAAGCTTTCTCTGATGTTTGTGCGCAACAAGCTGCTGTTCCGGGATTTTGTGCGTCTGGCTTTGCCGGCATTGGCCAATGATTTGATCTGGGGTGTGGCTTTTTCCATGTATTCTGTAATCCTCGGCCATCTGGGAAACGATGCGGTAGCCGCCAATTCCCTGGTTGTTGTGGTGCGGAATATCAGTACCGTTTTCTGTTTTGCCGTTGCCAGTGCCGGAGGAATCCTGCTGGGCAGGGTAATGGGTGAGGGCAATCTGGAAAAAGCAAAGCAGTATGCCTCCCATATGATGAAGCTTACCGTGATTACGGCACTTTGCGGCGGTGTGCTGATTTTGTGCATCACACCCTTTATGCTGAAATTTGCCTCCCTCAGTGATACAGCCATGCACTATCTGAAATACATGCTGTATATTAATTCATACTATATCATGGGGGCTGCGGTAAATACATCGCTGATTGCCGGGGTTTTCCGTGCAGGAGGCGACACACGGTTCGGTCTGGTCTGTGATACCATCGACATGTGGTGCTATGCAGTGCCGTTGGGTTTTCTGGCCGCTTTTGTGTTTAAACTGCCGGTAATGTGGGTGTATTTTCTTTTGTGTACAGATGAATTTGTCAAATGGCCCTGGGTTATCCGGCATTATAAAAGCGGCAAATGGGCACAGAATATCACCAGAGATAATCTGTTCGCAGAGGATAACACGAAATAACCTCAGAAGCGGATACATAAAGAAGAGCGGCATCATATTTTCATACAAGGCCGCTCTTCTTTATGCTTTCATAAACGATTCTTTGCTCTGAATCAGTTTTTATTTCCCAATGCGATCCATTTCAGATATGCATTGATGAAAATATCAATTCCGCCATCCAGAACCGCATCCACGTTGCCGGTTTCTTCATTGGTCCGATGGTCTTTTACCATCGTATATGGCTGCAATACATAGGAACGGATCTGGTTGCCCCAACCGATCTCTGTTACTTCACCGCGGATGTCACTGAGTTTTTCCATGTTTTCCTGCTGTTTCAACATATAAAGTTTTGCTTTCAGCATCTGCATGGCTTTATCTTTATTCTGGAACTGAGAACGCTCATTCTGGCACTGCACCACGATTCCGGTAGGGATATGCGTGATACGGATTGCAGATGATGTTTTGTTGATATGCTGTCCGCCCGCGCCCGAGGATCGATAGGTATCGATTCGAAGATCATCATTATTAATCTCTACATCCACATCCTCGTCAATGTCCGGCATAACATCGCAGGATACAAAAGAAGTCTGGCGTTTTCCTGCTGCATTAAAAGGTGAAATTCGCACAAGACGATGCACACCTTTTTCCGATTTCAGGTAGCCATAAGCATTTTCACCATTCACCTGAAATGTGACCGATTTGATCCCCGCTTCGTCTCCGTCCAGATAGTCCAGCACTTCCAAGGAATATCCTTTTTTCTCAGCCCAGCGGGTAAACATGCGATAGAGCATACCACACCAGTCGCAGGATTCCGTGCCGCCCGCACCTGCATTCAGTTTTATAATGGCATTCTTTCGGTCGTATTCACCGGAAAGAAGCGTTTTGATGCGAATGCTGTCAAAACTGCTCTGGAACTCATCCAGCATTTCCTGAATCTCCGGTATCAGTTCCGGATCATTTTCCTCATATCCCATCTCAATCATGGTTTCAATATCTTCCTTCTGGGTAATGAGGCCTTCATACGTTTCTTTATCCGATTTGAGACTGTTCAGTTCCTTCATCATCTCCTGGGCCCGTTCCGGTCTATCCCAAAAGTCTGGAACCTCCATCTCTCTTTCTAATTCCTGAATTCGCTTTTCCTTGTCAGCGAGGTTAAAGTGAATCCCTCACTTCCACTAATGGTTCTGTGTAGGAATTCAGGATTGTTTTGAATTGATCCAATTCAACCATAGCTTCACCTTCTTTCTTTTATTCACAGAGGACCAAGGGAAAATCTCCACTGCAGATTGGATTTCCTTCGTTTCCCAGCAGTCCCGGAAAATTATTATACCACAGAACCTGACAGAAGTCACTTGAAATCAAATGACAATTGCTCATGATCCTGTGTTTCCACCAATAACTCCCGTCCCAACGAAAAAGAATAAATGATCTTTTCCTTCACTTTCCTATGCGTCAGCCGTTCCAGCGCCTCCGCATAATTGTCCAGCTGCACTTTATATTTCCGCACCAGTTCTGCAGCTCCGCCCGGCCCGATCCGGTCGGTTTTGTAATCCACAAGAATAATCTCATCCTTTTCATAAAAGTACGCGTCAATGATACCCTGGACCAGTATGGTTTCATCCGCATCCCAGCGTTCCTTCATCTTTTGAGCCGATATGCCGAGCACAAACGGCTGCTCCCGATAAAGATTACCTCGCTTCTGAGCCTCTGCCATGCGTTTTCCTATTGGAGAAGCGGCAAATTTCACAAAATCCGAAATACAGATACACTCCCGTTCCGGCCCGGTCAGATGATGGTTTTCCACCGCATGTAAAATCTGACTTTCCACCGCCTGCTCGCTTTCACAGTCAGACAGATTCAGCCGCTCCATCAGAGCGTGGTATGCTGTGCCGCGGCCCGCCCCTTCCAGTTCCTTCTCTTCTTCCTGCATAAACTGCGGAACCAGCGGAACCACATCCGGCTCATGATAGGGTTCATAGGCTTCTTCATCCGCAATACTGTGCTTTTTCAGCTCTGACACACTTACTTTTACCGGAATATCGCGTTGGGAACCATATGGATATACGTAGAAAAATCGCTCCCGCAGCATTTTTTCCACTTTCGGTTCATAGACCTGTTCCAGATTCCAATGCAGCAATTCTTCCCGTCTCAGCAGGCGCCGACTCTGCACTTTCGCCTCATCCGCAACCAGATCTGCCGGTGAAAACCGCAGCAAGGCAATCGGGGCACGGCCTTCTGCACGTATCAGTGCCGGCAGGATCCATCCCCAGTAATTGCCCGCATTCACCAGAGTGCTGTACGGAAGTTTTGCTTCTTCCCGACACTTCAGGTAATCATAAGACTGTAATTTCTTATCAATATCTGTAATCGTTCCGGTAAGAATCAGTTTTTCCTTCGCCCGTGTCATGGCCACATACAGCACCCGGAGCTCTTCACCCAGATTTTCTTTCAAAAGCTTCTGGCGCAGAACACTGCGCATCAAAGTCGGACATTTTACACGTCTTTCATAGTCCACAAATACGGAAGCTACCCCAAAATCGGCGTCCATCAAAATCGGGCCATTCAGGTCCTGCTGATTGAACCGCTTGCTCATACCCGACACAAATACAATTGGGAATTCCAGGCCTTTGCTCTTATGAATGCTCATGATACGCACCGTGTCATCATTTTCCCCCACAATATTCACCTCGCCAAAATCCACATCGTATTTCTGGAGGTGTTCCATATAACGAATAAAGTGAAACAGACCGCCATAGCTGGTTGCTTCGTAATCGACCGCTTTTTCCACCAGCATTCGGACATTTGCAATTCTCTGCTCTCCGTAAGGAAGTGCGGCAACATAATCACCAAATCCGGATGTCTGCACCAGATACCAGATCAGCTCATGAATCGGGGTATAAGTCACACGCTCACACACGTCCTCATAAAAGATCAGAAACTGATTCAGTTTTTCTCTCAGCGGCTTAAAATCACCATTTTCCGCATAGAGGCCGGCACAGATATAGATCGGTTCCTCCGGACTGATGCATTTGATTCTGGCCAGATCCTCCGGCGTACATCCCACAAAAGCCGAAGTCAGCACAGAGGTATAGGGTATCTCCTGCATGGGATTATCACATATCTTCAGAAAATTCAGTACTGTCTGCACTTCCTGAGCAGAAAAATAGCCTGTCTTTGAAGTACTGTAAGCAGGGATTCCCAGACTGTTCAGCACCTGCCCGAATACTTCCGACCAGCCGGCCATGGTTCGGAGCAAAATAACGCAGTCCCGATAACAGGCCGGACGATATTTCTTAAGCTTATTATCCCAGACCAGTTCCTTTCCTACGATTTCCCGGATGCGTTTGCCCACCAGACGTGCCTCCAGTTCCCGATCCTGCATATTTTTTTTCTCATCTGTCTCCATCAGGTCGTCTCCATCCAGTTCCAGCGCAAGCACCTCCGCTGATGCAAATGCCGGATTATTTCCCGATTCAAAAGAAGCCCCTGTGTAAAGCGCCGCATCTCTGTCATATTCTACGCCGCCCAACTCTCTTCGCATGATCTGCTGAAAAAAGAAATTAACACTTCGAAGCACCTCCGAACGGCTTCGGAAGTTTTTGTGAAGACCGATGCGCTGCGTCTTACTCTCTTCTATGGTATAGGAATCCAGCTTTTCCATAAAGAGCTCCGGCTTTGCCAGCCGGAAACGGTAAATACTCTGTTTCACATCGCCTACCATGAATACATTATATTTACCCTGGATTCCGCCGCGATTATCTGCATGAACATCTCTTTCCGTTTTCTTATACGGAAGATTTCCGGCAACCGCATTCAGGATAATCTCCTGAACCATATTGCTGTCCTGATATTCATCAATCAGGATTTCATGGAACCGCCCGGATAATTCCCGGGCAGCATCTGTGAGTTCGAAGTATTCTTCCGGTTCGGAATCGCCCTCGGTCTTGTCCGAAACATGCCATTCCTCATTGTCCGGCTCCGGGGCACGCCGCTTCTTTTTGATCAGAATGTCCAGCGCAAGATGTTCCAGATCCGGGAAATCCAACAGGTTTTTTTCTCTCTTTTTTGAAGCAAAAGCATCCGAAAAATGTTGTGTCAGATCAATTAATGCAGATATCGGTTTTTCACAGCGCTGTATGGTTTTCAGTATCTGCTCTGGAGATGCAAAAAAGTACTGCTTTTTCAGATCATTGACCAGATCCTTCACCCGGTTCCTGTTTTCTTTCACCGTTTCCCGAAGAATCGGATCTACTCCCGGATCCTTTTTTGAGGACAGCTTCGCCCAGCTGATTACCCGGATTCGTTCATACAATTCCCTGTAGTTCTCCGCTTCCAGCATATAGCTGATTCCTGCAGCATCCTCATCCAGCATGGGAAGATACATGTACGGACCTGCCATGTCCTGTGCCAACCGGTGATTTTCCTCTGTCAACTCCTTTACTTCCTGTAAAATACAACAAATATCTTTCCAAAGGTATTTCATCCAATCACTGTTTTCCACGATCGCCCAAGCCTGCATGGCATCTGTTTCTTTGGTATCCCCTTCCGTGTATGCCGCATCCTGCACCCGGTCAGACTCCCGCAATCTGCAGGACAACATACATTTTTTCCGGCACTCTTCCAGCCACTGGTTCGGCCAGGGCGCACTGCTGGCATAGTCGTAGAGCCTCAAAACCAGCTCGCCGATCCCCTCATCGGTCTTTCCTGTAGAATAACTCTCAACAAAATTCAGGAAACCATCCTTTTTACCGGCGTATTCCGCTTCCAGCACTTCCTCCAGCACATCTGCCTTCAAAAGCTTCAGTTCCCCCTCATCTGCCATGCGGAACCCCGGATCCAGATCAATCATGTGAAAATAGTTTCGAATTACAAAGGAGCAAAAGCCGTCAATGGTACTGATCTGGGCATGGTGGAGAAGCGTCGTCTGTCTTTGCAGATGCTGATTGTCCGGATCCTCCTGGAGACGTGCTTCCAGCGCAGCCCCGATTCGTTCCCGCATCTCGCTGGCCGCAGCCTTGGTGAAGGTCACGATCAAAAGGCGGTCAATATCCACAGGATTCTCTTTATCTAAAATTATCGATATGATTCGTTCAACCAGAACGGCAGTTTTACCGGAGCCGGCCGCTGCACTGACCAGGACATTGCGGTTTCGGGCATCGATCACTTTTTTCTGCTCACTTGTCCAGTTCATCCCCATGATTATTTTCCTCCTTTCCTTTTCCTCCATCCTCTTTACTGCCGGTTTTCACCGATATATATTCCGTGTCTTCTTTCTCAGCTCTCGCCCACAGGTTTTTATCGTTCCATGCATTCTCTCCATCACGGTTTTTTTCTTTCATCAGCTGCCAGATCTCCTCTTTTTTCAGAGAATCCAGCTGCCGGAACTCATACCCCGGTATTCTGCTGTCAAAACCGCAGATATTCCGGTAGGAACAGTAATCACAGCTGCTTCTGCCCTTTCGCTCATAGGGATTGACGGTCACATTTCCATCTAGTATCTCTCTCCCGATTCCGCGCACCGTATTTGCGGCATATACCGATAAAGCCGCAAACTGTTCTGCGTTCGCCACACTTGAATTGGCAGACAGGGAACCGTTCTTATTATATTTAACCGGAATCACTTTCGATTCCCGCACTTCATCCCCGGCTGAACCTGATTTTTTCCCCGTTCTTGCGTCCATTTTTGATTTTTCATCTATATTTTCATTCAAAGTATTCGGTTCATCCGATTTTTTTCTCAGCGTACGATCAAGATGTTCAATAATATTTCTGTCCGCCTGTACCAGACCGTTCAGCTTCAGATCGTTTAAAATGCGTTCCCGCAGTTCTTCCTCTGTCTCCTTGTCCTTCCATTCTTCCACCGGATCTTTCACATTGTAGTAAAAAATTCCTGCCGGCTGTGCATCTTTCCCTCTGTGGTTCATGTACTCCAATGCCGCATTCATGTACAGTACAAGCTGAAGCTGAAGGCCGTAGTAAACTGCCACCAGATCAAAACCTGTGGAACCGGATTTGTAATCAATCACCTTAACATAAATATTTTTCCCGTCATCATAAGTGTCAAGGCGGTCGATCCGTCCCCTTATTTTCATCTTCTCCGCTTCCGATAAATCGACATTCACCGATTTTAAATTTTCTTCCATACGGAAGGACACCTCAAAGCGTTCCGGCACAAAATCACTGCGCCGGATTTGTTCCTGCAGCGCCCATACGGTTCGGCTCATGATTCTTTGAACCCGCGCAATCATATATTCATTTCGGGCGGAACTGTGAAGAATGGTATTGCCATAATCATGAATTACTTCCTCCACGCACTCCCGTATCAGCGTCTCCCGCAGATCATCCCCCATCCCATGCCATCCAAACGGACTCTCAGCCACTTTTCCGGAAAAGCTTTCCAGGGCCGCATGAACCAGATTTCCCATATCCATTCCGGTAAATTCATACTGCTGCCGTTCCTTAAGCAAAAGGCCATACTGTAAAAAATGCGCAAAAGCGCAGGCCGCAAAACGTTCCAGTCTTGTGGCACTGTTTTCCAGCACATTACCGTAAAGGGCTTTTGCCACTGCACGGCCGATCCGATCTTTGGGGCATGTTTTAAAAGCAGCATTTACCAGAGCATACAGCCGCCCGGCATACTGCTTATTTGAGGCATACCAGCGATAGAGTTCTTTCCACTCCGGAGAGGGTTCCGTTTCCGCATTTTTACGAAGTCCTTCAATCAGATACTCCATTCCGGACTCCGGCGTTTCCACAAGTTCCTCCAGCTCTTCGGATTCTTCCTCCACCGAAAGATTCGGAAACAGTTTTCGTACACTGCCGATCAGATAGGCCGGTCCCGCAACCTCTCCCCGGGAATCCGAGCCGGAAAAGGACAGAATCAGTTTCCGGGAAGGTTTCGTCAGATTCAGATACAGATAAAACTTCTGAATATACATACTTTCCCGGGGTGACGGTTTCAGTTCAAAAGCTTCCGACTCAAGGAATTCCCGGTCAGCCTCCGACAAGATGCCTCCGCCCGATGCCCCTTTCGGTATCAATCCATCATTTACGCCAAGGAAAAACAGTACTTTAACATCTTTTAACCTGGTTCGTTCTATGTCACCGACCAACACCTGATCGGTGGATGGAGGTATGATTCCGATCTTCGTCTCCAGAAATCCTGCTTCCAGAATGGTCTGATAGTCGGAAAATGAAACACTCTCATCCCCCAGAACATCGACCAGTTTATCGAGAAAACTCATAACTTTTCCGTATACCTGTGCGTATTCACGCACCAGATCCGGTCGCTTTTTCATCGCAAAAGCATTTTCTTTTTCTTTAAGTTTTTCCTGTGCGTTTCTCGAGCGCCCCAGTTCATAAATCGCTTTTGTCAGTTGCCGGACGGTTGGACGGACGGAAGGATTTTTTCCAGAGGGCTCCGCATCCGTTTTCTCCCGTGCGGTCGGCACATCTTCTGATTTTCCAGAGTCGGCGCCTCCACGGATGGCTTCATGAAACGGCCGCAGCTCCGCCATCACTTCCTGGCGGAACTGATCCAACTCCTCCACCTCATCCGGCTTTATTCCATCATAATGGCGGATCCACTTTTCATTCCATTTGCGGAAACCGCGTATTCCCAGTGCCAGTACATAGTTTTCCAGACGGTTCACCTTTTCCGCCGATACATCCGACATACCGCTGCGCAAGTAGCGGAACACGCTATTATAACTGTAATTCTCCGCCTCCACAGCCATGGCGCCGCGAAGGAATTCAATGTAGGGATTGTTCAAAACGCATCGTTTTTCATCGATAAAATATGGTATCCCCTCCGTCCCGCATATCTGACGGACATAATTTCCGTATAGCTTCAGATCACCGGTCACAATCGCGATCTCCCGATAGCGATATCCTTCCCGGCGAACCAGCCGGCGAATCGCCGTTGCGGCTGCCTGCACTTCCCTCAGAGGGTTTTTATGCATGCAGATTTGTATTTCCTGCTGTTCCTGCTCAAACTTTTCTGACCGGTAACGGAACAGATTCTGTTCCAGAAACGCCAGCGCAGGTGCCTGTCGAAACCGGCTGTTCCGATTATGTTCCAGACGAACTTCCGGCAGTATCGCAACACCGGCATCCGATGCCATGTTGCACAGCGTCCAGGCCATTTTTTTGCTCATGGCAAAAAGTTCCTGTTCTTTCGGCTTTACATAGACATCTTCTTTTGCATCGATGGTTATCGTAACATATATCTGTTCACTCAGCTTCAGAAGTCTGCGCAGCAGCTTATTCTGCACTGGCGTAAATCCGGTAAAGCCATCAAAAGCAAGAACACTGTTTTTTAAAAGCAATGACCGATCAACCAGATCGCAGAGTATTCCCAGGACATCTTCCGCAGTCATATATTTGTCCCGAACATACTCTGAAAAAGCCCGGCAGATTGTCCGTATATCCTTAAGCTTCCCATTCAGCTGAGGTCGTTTTCCTGCCTGCTTAATCATATCATCCAGCACTTCGATTCCGATATCATACTGTTTCAGTTCCGAGATCAGAGATTTCATCTCATAGATATAACCCGGTTTGGCCAGATTTTTTCCAAGAAACGGCAGTTCTTTCTGTCTGTCAAGGGCAATCTTCTGCAGCACAAAGCTCTTACCGATTTCTTCAAGCATGCTTCCGGTATCGACTCCCACTTCTTCAAAGATACGGTAAGCCAAACGTTCAAAACTAAGAACATCGATATTCAGAATACCGCCGTCCGGGTGTCTGGTAACCAGTTCTTTCTGCGTCTGCATGGTAAACTGCTCCGGCACGATGACCAGAAATCTTTTCTCCGGATATTTTACTGAGTCTTCTATGATTTTCCGAAACAAATAGTGGGATTTGCCCGCACCCGAACCTCCCAGAATGAGTTGAAGCGACATATGGTTCTCCTTAAGATCAAAAACGTGACAAACTTTGAAGACACGGATTCCGTAATCGATACTGAAAGACCAGTCCGCATCCACAGTGAATTTTATTATACTTAAGTCTACCACAGAGGGACCGAATTTGCCACTATACACATGGCGGTTTTTTCATATCCTCTGTCGGCAATCCAGTGTTTTGTCGTGATAAAATATTCGTACTATCAAAAAAGGAAGGCAGAATACAATTCTCACGCTTTCCGCCTTCCTTCCCAATTATATAAATATTTATCGATATTTCGGCAGGTAATCACCATGTGCCTCAATTAATTCATCTACCATTTTCTTAATGGAATCAATGTCCAGTTCGCTGCCCGTATGCGGATCCAGCATGGCAGCCTGATAAATGTGTTCACGTTTCAGCGTCCGCGCAGCCTCGATGGTCAAAAGCTGAACATTGATGTTCGTCATATTCATAGCCGCACATTGAACCGGGAGTGCTCCCACATAGCAGGGATGGATCCCATGACCATTGACCATACAGGGCACCTCTACGCAGGCTTCCTCCGGAAGATTGGAAATAAGACGACCGGTGTTCAACACATTTCCGCCAATCTGATAAGGCACGCCCGTAACACATGCCTCCATAATTCTGGATGCATATTCCAGGGATCTCTCATGCTTTTTCACCCCATTTTTCACAAGCTGTGCATATTCTTCCTTCCACGCAGCGATCTGGTTCCGGCAGCGTCTCGGATATTCATCCAAAGGAATATTATATCGTTCAATAAGCTCCGGATAATTTCTTTTTATGTAAAACATATTATATTCTGCATTGTGCTCGCTGGATTCCGTACAGTAATACCCAAAATGGTTAATATAATCCAGCCTTACTTTATCCGAAAATTCCGAATCATCCATTTTTGCCGCAACTCTGGCTTTTATTTCCGGGTAAAGATCCACACCGTTTTTATCCCGAATTTCCAAAAGCCATGCCATGTGATTGATTCCTGCAATCAGCTCTTTTCGTCCTTCCATTTTATCGTCCATGCCAAGTTCCTTCAGAAGGGTTTCCGAACATGTCTGTACGCTGTGACAAAGCCCTACTGTCTTGATCCCTGTGTATCGCTGCATATACCCGGAAAGCATTGCCATGGGATTGGTATAATTTAAAAAGATGGCATCCGGACAGACTTCCTCCATGTCACAGGCGAAATCCGTCATAACGGGAATCGTCCGCAGAGCCCGCATTATACCCCCGATTCCAAGGGTATCCGCAATGGTCTGACGCAGGCCGTATTTTTTCGGAATTTCAAAGTCGATGATCGTACAGGGGTCATAACCGCCCACCTGTATGGCATTTACCACAAAAGCAGCGCCCTTTAATGCCGCTTTGCGATTTTCGACGCCGCAGTAACATTCAATGCTCCCATAACCGCCTAACGTCTGCCGCATGGCTTCCAAAATGACACAGCTTTCTTCCAGTCGTTCCCCATCAATATCATATAAAGCAAACGTACTGTCCCGCAGCACTTCGCTGCACATACAGTCACCGATCACGTTTCGGGCAAATATGGTACTTCCTGCACCCATAAATGTAATTTTCATAATTTCTGTCCTCCGTTTCTTTCTTTTCCCCACTTGAATTTTTTTGTTTAAATTTTTTCAGACTTACCTTTTTCCGGACTTACTCTTTTTTCCGGACTTACTCTTTTTTTCAGCTTATGTTTCTTCCGGATTTACATTTGTTACAGTTTTTTCATTTGCTGCAGTTTTTTATTTTTTCCTGTGCTTTCTTCTTTTTTGTTATTTTGTTTTACATTCTCTTCCTGCCAATTGATTTTATTTTTACAGATAAACAGAAAAAATAAAATTGATTAATGTTATACAAACTTGTTATAATGTTGTATACTATAACAAGCTACTTGATTCTGTTTCAGAAGACTGCAACAGACATCATTGCCATAAAAAAGTCCGTTTTCGAACCATTATTATGAGGTAAAAATGAAAAATGTTCCTATTGTTACTGACTGCCGCTACAAGGGATTAAATCCGGTTCAGTTTGGCTCTGAAAGCTGCGATCCCTCTCACTCCTTTGGCCCGGCAGTCCGCACCCATTGGCTGCTCCACTACATTGTTTCCGGTTTTGGAGAATTCACCCGGGAAGGGGTTACCCATCAACTGGGTCCCGGACAGATTTTTGTCATACCGCCCTATCTGGAAACCTATTATGAGGCGGATAAAATCAGACCCTGGAACTATATCTGGATTGGTTTTACCACCGATGAGCCGCTGCCGGAAGCATTTTCCCAACCGGTCATTTCCTGCCCGGAAGCAGGGGAATTGTTTAACGAAATGCTCTCCTGCAGCAGCAGAGATAACGGCCGAAGCGCGTTTCTTACCGGCTGTCTTTGGAAATTAATGAGTATATTACTGGAGCAGGGAAAAAGCAGTCCGGATTATATCGACCAGGCCCTTGCCTGTATACATTCCGAATATATGCAGGGCATTACGATCAAAGAAATAGCCCGGCGTCTCGGACTGGACCGCTGCTATTTTTCCACGCTTTTTTCTAAGCGTCTTGGTATATCGCCCTGCGAGTATCTGGTTAATCTGCGTCTCTCAAAAGCAGTGGAGCTGATGATTTCCCATGGAGAAAAACCTTCTATCGCTGCAGCATCCGTTGGTTATGAGGATTTGTATCACTTTTCAAAGATTTTCAAGAAACATTACGGGGCATCACCACGGGCTTATAAAAAAATGCACTCGGGAAGCAGTTAAAATTTGATGTCTTAATCCTTTCTCAGACAAACAGGGAGTGTCGCAATTTGCAACGCCCCCTGTTTTTTATTTCTCTTTCTTTCATTTTCCTGCAAATTCCCGGGCCCAGGGTGTATTGGCAACGCCGCCTTCCCCTGTCTCACGAAGGGAGACATGCATAGCTTCACCCACTTCTTTCATAGCATCGATCACCTGATCCGGCGGAATCTGGCACCGGATACCGGCAAGGGCCATATCCGCAGACGAAAGTGCATTGACCGCTCCGACTACGTTTCTTTTGACACAGGGTACTTCCACCAGTCCGGCCACCGGGTCGCATACAAGCCCAAGCAGATTTTTCAGGGCCATGCCCGCAGCATGGACGATCTGTTCGGAGTCTCCATTTCTCAGGTGAACCAATGCTCCTGCCGCCATGGCTGAGGCAGTTCCGATCTCTGCCTGACATCCGCCGGCGGCGCCGGCAATAAACGCCCTTGCTGCGATCACCTGTCCAATGCCGGCTGCCACATACAGAGATTCCACAATTATTTCATCGGGAATATTCTCTTCCTGATACAAACCGATCAAAACTGCCGGCAGAACACCGCAGGCTCCGGCTGTGGGAGCTGCAACGATCCGTTTCATACAGGCATTGGATTCCGCCATCTGAATCGCCAGCATAATTACTTTTGATACAAAATCACCACACAGTGGCTTTCCGCTTTTTCGATATTCTTCCATCTTTGCACCCATGCCGCCTACCAGTGTACTTCTCGACCGCAGAGCGCCGTCATAATGATCGCTGGCGCTTACCATCGCCTCCCACATTTTATGCATGGTACGCAGGGAATCTTCTTCCCGGATGGTTCTCTCGTGAATATCGTCCAGAAGGACTGCTTTCCAGAAGGGCACGCCCTCTTCGATTCCGCAATTGATAATTTCCTGTAATGACTGATATGCCATTATATCTGTTCTCCTCTCAGATAAGTCACTTTGATAATGCCCGGCATAGCTGCAATCTGATCGATCATCTCCCGGGATATCTCCTGATCCGATTCAATCACCATAACTGCCTGTCCGCCCCGTTTTTCCCGATACAACTTCAACGTAGCAATATTCACGAAATTTTGTGCCAATGCTGTGGTTACTCCGGAGACATATCCCGGCTGATCATAATTTCGCACAATCAGTGTCGGATTTTCACCGGTGCAGTCCACCGTAATTCCATCTAATTTGCTGATGTTGATCCGTCCGCCGCCCAGAGAAGAGGCCTGTACTTCCAACGTCTTTCCGCTGTCTCCTTTTACTTTCAGATAAGCTGTGTTGGGATGGGCACCTGATATCTGTGTTGCCTGAATACAGAATTTCATACCTTGTTTTTGGGCCTCGGCAAAACTCTCCGGAATCCGCATATCATCCGGTTTCATTCCAAGAAGTCCTGCCACCAGCGCCCGATCCGTTCCATGACCCTGCCCGGTGGCCGCGAAAGATCCGTGCAGACCTATTTCAGCCTCCCGAACCGGTTCTCCCAGCAAGACTCTGGTTGTATAGCCGATTCGAACCGCCCCAGCCGTATGGGAACTGGAAGGACCGACCATGATCGGGCCCAAAATGTCAAAAATATTCATAGTCTTCTCCACTCCGCCACTAAAAAAGCAGCATAATTATCCTATAGTATCTCCAATGTTTCACATATTATCATTATACCTTTTATCAGCAGCGGAAACAATGCAGTTCTGAGAATCACCGGGAAATTTCATAATTTAAAAAGTCGGAAAGTTGATGATTACCGCCTTTCTGCTTCTGTTTTTTTCCTTCCTGTCCACGGCCCGCAGAATGCGATCAATTCCGTCATATAATTTACAGAAAAAAGATCCGAACAATGCTGCTGTCCCTGCAAATACGCAGAACAGACTGGTTTGATTCCACTCCGAAAGATTCCATCCCATAAGTTCCCTGAAAAAATGAATCGTTACTGCCGCTAAAACAAAAGATAATACGGTGTAAACAACCGCCTCCACGCAGCGAACGGTCTGATATTTATGATTCATAAAAAAGCCCTCCCGTTATACATTATGGTGCGAACGATTTCCACCCGAAGGGCATGCATTGCGGTATGCCCTATGGGTATTATTTCCGATTCATTCGCAGTTACTTGTTTTCTTAACCATAAGTATAACGGGAAGGCTGTCCAATATGCAGGACTCTGCTTATTATTTTCTAATTTTATTTTGATCTTTTACGATACTGTTTTATATCCCAGTATTCACTCATTTCTCATCCGATCACCATACATTCATATGGCTTCAGCACCATCTTTTTGTCGGCTTTCTCACGCTTATAGTTTCCGATCCAGATGGTCCTCTCCTCTCCGGAGAATTCCTCCGGCAGTTCAAACGCAACTTCTTTTTCCGCATAATTGCAGATTACAAGAATCTTCCGGTCGTCCAGTGTTCTTGTGTATACATACAATTCCTCACTATCCGGAAGGAGCAGTTTATAAGTGCCATATACAATAATCGGATTCTGTTTTCGCAGGGAAATCAGCTTTTTATAGTAATTAAATACAGAATCCTCGCGGGTGTATTGTTCTTTTGCGTTTACCTTAACATAATTCGGATTCACCGGAATCCAGGGAGTCCCTGTGGTAAAACCGCCATTTTTGCTGTCATCCCATTGTATGGGAGTTCTGGCGTTATCCCGCCCCTTATAACTGATGTAATCAAACATTGCATCCGGCTCTATGATTCCCTTTTCCGTCAGCTCTTTATATGCATTGATACTCTCAATATCGCGGAATTCGGACAGGGAAGTAAAGGGATAATTCGTCATACCCAGTTCTTCTCCCTGATATACATAAGGAGTTCCCTGCATCATGTGGAGACAGGTAGCCAGCATTTTTGCAGAAATTTCACGGTATTCGTCGCTGTCATTTCCCATGCGGGACAGCATTCTGGGCTGATCGTGATTGCACCAGTAGAGACTGTTCCATGCCTTGCCTTCAAGCTCCGTCTGCCATTTTGACATAATCTTTTTTAACTCGGTCAGTTTGATCTTATTGTGATTCCACTTGAAGCTTTCGCCGCTATCCAGATCCATATGTTCAAACTGAAATACCATGTTCAGTTCTTTTCCACTGGAAGATGCATATTTTTTCGCTTCATCCACAGTAACACCGGAACATTCACCGACTGTAATCAGGTCATACCTGGAAAGCACTTCCCGGTTCATTTCCTGAAGATATTCGTGAACATGAGGTCCGTTCACGGAATAAGGTCCAAAAGAGCCATATCCGCTGGCACCAACCGGGCCGTCCGGAAGCCCCGGAACTTTGGAGATCATACTGATCACATCCATTCGGAAACCATCAATACCTTTTTCACACCACCAGTTCATCATATCAAATACTTCTCTGCGCACTTTCGGATTGTCCCAGTTCAGATCCGGCTGCTTTTTGGAGAAAAGGTGCAGATAATACTGATCTGTGGACTCATCGTAGTTCCATGCGCTGCCGCTGAAACAGGAGCCCCAATTATTTGGCTCTTTTCCTTCCTTTCCATCTCTCCAGATATAATAGTCACGGTACGGATTGTCCTTTGATTTCCGGCTTTCCACAAACCATGGATGCTCATCGGAAGTGTGATTTACCACAAGATCCATCATAATCTTAAGGCCCAGAGAATGAGCTTTTTCCAGCATACGGTCAAAATCTTCTATGGTCCCGAATTCTTTCATGATGCCGCGATAGTTGCTGATGTCATAGCCATTATCGTCGTTGGGTGATTCATACACCGGAGATAGCCAGATCACATTCGCGCCCAGTTCTTTTATATGTTCCAATTTATTTGTAATTCCTTTTAAATCGCCAATTCCGTCTCCATTGCTGTCACAGAAGCTTCTCGGATAAATCTGATAGACAACGCTTTCTTTCCACCATGCTTTTTCCATTTTTGTACCTCCTTTTTTCTATCAAGATACTACGGATTTTGCTTTTTTTCTTTCCATATTTTGATTTTAAATTACGTTATTTTGACTTTTAATACAGATGTCCTGCCACCGGCAGCTCACCTTGCATGCCAGATAATAAATGATGCCAGTTTGCAGGAACTGGCATCATACTTAACAATATTTCATTTACTTTCCGATCATCTCTTCGCAATTTCACTCCCGGGGGAAATTATTCTCACTCTTTCCCGTCCAGAATTCCGCTCATCCGGTCATGGGCCGCCCGAATATCTTCCTTCCAGTTTTCCTGACCCACATACCACATCTCTGTCACATACAGGCGAACACCCATCTCCCATGCAGTTTGAATCATCCCTTCGAAATCCACATGACCCGTTCCGAATGGTATCTCGCGGAATTTTCCCGGCACGGTCTCCTTCAGATGCAGAGCAACCACGTGCCCTTTACCGGAATTCAGGTCTTCATACACGTCCGTTCCATAGGTGACCGAAGCATTCTTCAGATTTCCGGAATCGGGATAAACGCCAAGATAAGGAGAATTTACCAGATTCACATATTTCATGGCTTTTCCCACGGTATTCATGAATTCGGTCTCCATGGTTTCAAAGCCGAGCATAATACCGGATTTTGCCGCCATGAGGGTCGCTTTTTCCAGATTCTCACCAAAACGTTTTACCGTTTCCGGCGTAGACTCCTCATAGTAAACATCATATCCCGCAAGCTGTATGATTCTAATGCCCAGATCAGATGCCAGTTTGACTGCCTTTTCCATAATTTCCATACCACGGGCACAAGTTGCCGGATCCGCGCTTCCGAGGGGATATTTTCGATGACCGCTCAGGCACATGCTGCGGACGTTCATGCCGGCTGTTTTCATGGTATTCACCAATTCCATTCGTTCTTCCTGCGTCCATTCCAGACGTGCCAGTTTTGCGTCTGTCTCATCCACGCTGATTTCAATATAATCGTAACCCAGGCTTTTCGCCGTTTCGAATTTTTCTGCCCAAGTCAGATTGGAAGGCATTGCTTTTTCATACAGGCCGATCTCATACTTTTTCATTGTTTTCCATTCCTTTCTCTCATGCCGCAAACCGGTATACAGATTGATCACACAAGTATTCTGTCTGAAAATGATCCGGTATGGTTATTCGTAAACAGTTGTACAGATTCCGACGCCAAACCCTTCAGTTTTTAAAGTGTTTCCATGCACCGCCCTGTCCAAGTGCGTCAATAACCGCACGATAGGTTGCGTATTTTTCCTCATAAATTTCCTTATATTCCGGCCGCGGATCAATGGTCTTTGTAATTTTTACAGTCCTTTTTACCGCCTCTTCATAATCGTGGTAAATACCCGCTGCAATACCGGCCGCAATAGCAGCACCCTGAGCACCGATTTCTTTATCCTCAATCACATCAATGGGAATCTGCAGTGCATCTGCGAAAATCTGTACCCAGACATCCGAATTGGCCGCACCGCCGGAGAGCCGGATACTTTTGGGTACCTCACGGTTCCGAAGCAATTTTTTCACATGAGTCAAATGAGAGAACACAATGCCTTCATATACGGCGCGAAGCATATGCTTTTTATTGTGATATGCCGTCAAACCAATAAAGGTTGCCTTCGCCAGTGCATCTTCATTGGATCCGTTAAGGAATGGCAGGAAAATGACATTGCTGTCCTGAGGCTCGATGGATTCCACCCAGGTATTTGTGATGTCATATACGGACTCACCCTGCTCTTTGGCTTCCTCTTTTTCATAATTCATCAGATTCCGAATAAACCATTCCATATTGCCTGCGGAAGTGGGGCTGCTCTCCTCCACCAGGAAATACCCCGGCATGCAGAACATCGAGTTCAGATCGACCGTTCCGTTTGCAATGGGTTCCTTTGCGATAAATTCATTGATGCTCCAGGTACCGGCGATCATGCACATCTGATCTTCATCAATCAGGCCGGAAGCAACACCGCAGGCATCCACATCAAACATACCGGCTGCTGCCGGAATGCCCGCCGGAAGTCCTGTCTTTTTACTTGCCTCTTCGGTCACGTAACCGCATATATCCGCGGAGTATCTAAGCGGCGGCAGTTTATCTATGATCATTCCCAGCCCAAAGCAGTCCAAAAGTTCTTTGTCATACTGTTTGGTATTCAGATTTACCAGATTGCCTCCGGTGGAATCCGTGTATTCCGCATAGGCTTCACCGGTCAGCATATAGCGCACATAATCTTTTACATGAAAAATATATTTTGTATTATCCAGAACCTCCGGTTCATGGTCACGCAGCCATGCCAGCAGTGCCACCGGCTGACATGCAAGGATTTTCTGATAAGACAGGGGATAGATTTTTTCCCTTGTGCCGTCTGCTTCCCATTTTTCTATGTATTCCCAGGCTCTGGCATCGGTAGAGACGATGCCGTTATAGCTGGGCTTTCCATCATATCCCACAAGATACAGTCCCTTTCCATGGCCGGAGAAAGAAACGCCCGCAATATCTTTGGGATCAATCCCGCTCTTCTCAATGGATTTTTTGATAGCCTGAGCGTTTACTTCCCACAATTCTGTCATGTCACGCTCCGTATAACCGGGTTTTGGAGTGATGGTCACCGTCGGTACGCTTGCCACGGAAATCTGTGTTCCGTTCTCATCAAAAATCGCTGCTTTTGAAAAAGTACCTCCATTGTCAATTCCCATTAAATATTTCATAACGTTCTCCCTTCCTTCCCGCATACCCTATCGGTTTACGCACTTTTGTTTCTGATTATCCTGTCTCTATTTTACTATATTTTACAGAAAGGTCAAACCATTTCGATGTTTTATGGGAAAAATGCACAATTTTCGCATTATCTCTGCAGAATTTTCACCGCAGTCTGTCTTTCCGGGTATTTCACATCTGTACTCTATGAAAGGGAATCCCAAGCTTTCGCAAAATTTCCTCTTCTCTCTTATGGCAGGTAAAAATCAGTACCTGACGTTTCTGCCCATCCAGCCATTTCAGGCTGCGCCCAAGTCGCTCCTCGTCATACATGGCAAAGACATCATCCAGAATCACCGGCAGATCTTCTTCCTGACAGAGTATCTCGCCCGCAGCCATGCGAAGAGAAAAATATACCTGCTCCATGGTTCCCCGGCTCAGCTGTTCCAACGGAATATATCGCTCTGAGCTGTGTACACCCGGCTGAAAATTCTCATCCAGTTCCACTGAAGTGTACTTTCCTTCCGTCAATTCAGACAGGATTTCCGAAGTTCGCATTTTCAGCTGTTTTCCCACATAAACCTGCATATCTTTAACGGTCTCCGTAATGTAGGCAGCTGCCAGAGCAATGGCTTCCAGATTCTTCTGCATGCTCCGGTCATCCCCATCCGTTATTGCACGGATTTCTTCCCGCAGGTTCTCAATCTGAAGTTCTTTTTCATGAATTTCTTTTTCCAGACGGCCCATGCTCCATCGGATATATTCCGGGTTTTGGTCCTGTTCTTTCTCTCCGCCGGCAATTTCCTCTTTTTTCACATTTCCATCGCACTTGTCTGCCGTATTTTGTTTCTCTTTTCCGTATCGGCCCTTCCTATCTCCGTTTTCTGCTCTTTTTTCCCAAAAACGATACACCAGAATTCCTGCAGCCGCAAGCAACAGCACTATCCCGGCAACCGACAGGGACATTGAGGCGGTCGCTTCCCGCTGAAAATTGAACCACAAAACCCCGGCACCTGCAGCCGCCGGAATCAGCACAGACAACACCCTCTTTTTCCGGGAACCCTTGCCCGGAGGATCCGTCTTCTGTCTTTCGTCTTCATCGACCTTTTTCCCCTGATCCGCTATCTTTTTGTCATCGGACCGGAATTTTTTATTTTCCAATTCACGGCATCGGAGCTCCAGGCCTTTCCACTCATCCTGATTTTTTTTGATTTCCTCCTGAGCGTACTGAATACGGGAATATAGTTTTCCTTTTTGCTCTTCCCGGCTCTTCTGAGCCTCCAATCGTTTCTTTTCCAGCTCCTTCTTCCGGATTTTCAAAAGCTGCAGGCTTTCCTGCACATCCACCGAGCTATCGCCATCCCGATAATTGGCGATATAATTTTTTAATTCCGCAGCAAGGCCCTCATCCGTCCTGCTCTGTAATTGACGGATATAAACGGTATTTTCAAAAACCACCTCACCGGTGCCTCCCAGAAGCATGTCCAGATCACCATCTTCCAGAGACATCCGTTCGCCGTCCGTCTCACAAATCAGTTCGCCGTCCTTTTTCTGGTTCCGAAAATCCCTCTCCAGTCGAAATACTTTATTGCCGCACCGGAAACGAATATTTCCCGCATAATAGCCCGGATTGTCCCAAGGTTCATAACGGCTGAAAACATCTTTTCCGGATGCCCGCCCGCGCATGCGCTTCAGTCCGTAAAAGACACTTTTAATAAACGTATGAAGTGTGGTTTTCCCGCTCTCATTTTCTCCATAGATCAGGTTGATACCCGGCTCAAAAGAAAATGTCCGGCTGGTAAATTTTCCAAAATTTTTAATATATAGTTCTTTGATTTGCATTCCTTCTTAGCCTAAGCTTCCTCTCTGCTCCATCCTTCGCTTTGTTCTGCACTTTTTCTCTGTTTCTGTCCTGCTCAAATTCCTTACTTCTGCGCTTCCAGCAGCGCCTGCAATCCATAATAAAGCGCCTTTTTCTGCACTTCTGTCATCAGTTCCGGCACATCCAGCGGAAATTTTTCCAGAAAACCGCCGATCACCGTTCCCGCATATTTTCTCTTCATCTGTTCCAGATCATATGCCGGCTCTGTTTCGTCGAGAACCTCGATTACATTTCCCACAGACGAAAAGTCAAGATTGGTAAAGATCATATCAGGATCGCGAAATCCCTCCAGCGAAATCCGATAAATATGACTGTTTCCGTTTTCCCGGATAAACTTTGCTGCCTGATCAAGCAGCCCGCTCCTGGTACTGTGCGGATTCACATGCAGCACCAGGTTTTTATATTCTCTTTTCGAAGCCGGTACAAAAACGATTTCCGTACTGTTTTTTCCGGTATAATCGCTAAAATCAAACTGCCATGTACCCTCTGCGCGTTCCCCGATACTATTTTCGTATGCTCTCACACTGCGGTTCGTCTCACCGATAGTGCCTTTCACATACCCATGGGGCCCTGTTTCTTTTTTATCTATAGGCTCCGGTGAACCGGCATAAGCCATTTTCCCCGGCACCAGGATCTCCGGTTTATGGATATGTCCCAGTGCAATATAGTCAAAATCCGCACCGGCAAGTTGTGAAAAATGTATAGGAATATGTTTTTCGTCCCCGCCGTGAGCCAGGAGAATATGAAAGGCATCCGGATGTTCTGTCCGAAAATTAATCCGGTTTCCCGGAAAGGTCTGATTATACACCGGCTCCCGATTCTCCCTTTCCTTGTAGCTCAATCCATAGACATAGGTATTCAGTTTTTCCAGATAGCAGGACTGTATATGATCGCTCCACAGGCACGTCACATTCTCCGGCCACGGAAAAGCAAGATAGTTGGAGTCTTTCCTCAGATGATCGTGGTTTCCTGCCGTCAGAACAATCTGCGTATCCGGTATCTGTGAAAAATAATAGGCAGTCTCTTTCAGTTCCCGCATCAGCGGCTGGCCGTGAAAAAAATCCCCTGCAATCAGCAGCAGATCCGTTTTTTCCTGCTTCACGGTTTCAATAATTCCGGCAAATGTCTCCCAGATTTCTTTTTCTCTTGCCGCCCCCCAGGGATAATCGCGGTCCGGAACCGCTCCCAGATGGACATCCGCAATATGTATAAATTTCATTATGTCTTGTTCCCTCTACTTTACAATCGCTTTACTCAGATACATTCCCAGAACAACACCAGCTATACACAGAAGCACACTAAGCCCCATGTAAATTGCCCCCATTCCGTATTTCCCCAGTTCCAGAAGTTTCCACGCTTCCAGTGAGAACGTGGAAAAGGTGGTAAACCCTCCGCACACTCCGGTTTTCCAGAACAGCATCTTATTCTGAGACCAGCCCTGAGCGCTTCCATATCCAACCACAAAGCCAATTAATATTGCACCAAACAGATTTGTTGCGAGTGTCAGGAATGGAAAATCTCCTTTTACCGGCAGCAAACTGATCAGAAATCTGCATACAGCCCCAAAACCGCCCCCAAGTGCTACAAAAATCAGATTTAAAAGCATAATTGTTCTCTCTCCCAAAACATAAAAATATGTGTTCACATATTATAGCATATATCCTCCTGATCTGAAACTGTTCGAAAAAAGAAAACCGCAGAGCCGAGGCCTCTTTTCTTGCCCCTTCCCTGCAGTTTTTTGTTTCCGATGTGTTAGTATATATAGTGTTTGTAATTCAGAATGCTGCCTCGCCGACTTTGGCATATTCCTGCGTCATATCGTATATTTCCAATGTATTATCCTGCACCTTTATCAAATAGAACATATCCCCGATATAAACACCTCTTGTTCCATAAGCTCTGGCACTGTCCGTATCCTCCACAAGCTCCGAAAACAGTTGCACAAATCCCAGCTCCGGATCATATTGATATACGAAATAACTGGTAGGATTTCCTCCCTTCTCACCACAGTCCGGTCCCAGGACTTCTCCCAGGAATCCAATCAGGTTTTTATTCGGATCGATCAAAAGAGATTTGTAATTCCATAAAGCTGCAGCATAATCCAGATCCAGCACCAGCTTATGCATTTCCTGTACATTTGCCGGATCGGAAATGTCATACATGGAAAGTTTTATGCCTAAAGTCTCTCCCGTGTACGGGTCGGACTCATACCCCAGGCCAAACAGCAGATTATCGCCGTAGAAATGCAGATAGCCGGAAAAACCTGTTATCTTTAATTCACCCAGTATTTCAGGATGATAGGGATCTGACAGATCAACTGAGAACAGTGGATCCATGTTCCGGTATGTGACAAAATAGCCCATGTCACCCATGAACCGCGCAGACTGAATGGTCTCACCCTGTGCCAGATTTCCAATCACACCGGTAATATTCATTTGTTCATCCAATACATACAGATGATTGTACGTTGTGCTGTCATTCCACGAAGTGGTAACTACCCGCAGATATCCGCCGTACTCATTCATGGAAAAACTGTCATTGATATGGCCCATCACTATGCCGGCCGCTTTCGGTATAATTTCCCCTTTCTTAAAATCCATCTTTACAATTGCTGTGACATCCCCTTCACTGCGCCATTCCTGCTGTGTGAGGTAAATACTGCTCGTGCTCACATAATACTGATATGACATGGACATAACCGCTTTTTTGTCTTTTACTTTATTTGGGTTTTCCAGATCAACAGAGCTGAATATCATATAATTAGTATTCTGCAGTTTTTCCGGAATATAGATCTCATCTGCTGTGAGCAGTTGTCCGGCAACTGAAGGGAAATAGGACTCTTTTTCATATCCTGCCGCAGGAGCGGCTCCCCTGTCATCCCAAATGCCCGATTTGTAACAGTCCGTATAGAGATAGAGATATCCGTCCACCAGGCGGGACCCTTTATAATCGCCTTCCTGCTCTACACTGCCTAGACACTTCGGTTTATTTCGATCCGAAATATCATAGATGTAAGCTTTTACTCCGGAGCAATAATCAACGCAGCTTATATCTTCTGCAACCATATCCAGTTCTGCCGCAGCAAAGCTTGCAAGCAAAATCAGGCGATCACCGGATACATACATTTCTTCTGCCTGTTCCGCGCCTGTCTGCGGGTTGGATATATGCCCTTTTATTCTTACAGTTGAACCCCTTGCCTCCAAAATCTGAACAGAAGAATCTTCTTTTAAAATATAAATATAGTTCCCGTCGGTTTTTACAATATCACCTTCATCCACGCCAAGTTCCTGAACATTCGTGGTGGAGTATCCCGCACCGATACCGGCTTCATGTTCAACGGCGGTTTCCTCTTTCCCAATGTTATCCTGAGCACTGCCTGTACTTCCTCCTGCCGACCACGTTCCTTCGGTGTCATCTGCTTCCCCATATCCGGTATCACACTCTGCATAATACGTTTCCAACCGTTCAATAATCTGATCATAGGATTTTGCAGCTGCAAGGACGCCGTCCAGATTAACTGCCCCCTCCATGACACCGGCATCACTTTTGGCATCCGCGATTGCAACATCGTCACAATCCGCAGCGTCCTCCGTCACCATTGCTGATTCTTCTGCTGCCTCGGCCGACGCTGTATCCTGAGCCATTTCCACGCCTGCACTTTTATTTCCCCATCCGATGTTTCTTATCAGCGCCGTACCGCCCAGGATCACCAGGCAGATCGCTGCAGCCATACGCAAGATGTAATAGCGATACCTGCTGCCCGTTTTCTTTTCTTCCAGTCTGTCTTTTATAAATTCCGGTTCCAATTTTACAGATGGTTCAACATTTCGGGCAGAATTCCTGATTCTTTCTAATAATTTTTCTTCATTCATTTAATCATCCTCCTATTCTGCCATAAACTGCTCCATTTTTTTCAAAGCACGGTTTTCTTTCGAGCGCACCGTGTTGTCATTCATATGAAGGATTTTTCCGATTTCCCTGCTGGTATAACCGGCGAAAATGTGCATGGAAATAATAAACCGCTCTTCTTCGGATAAACGTGCAAATGCAGCGCGTACCTGCGTATCCTCAGAAAGATCCCCGGCGGATGCCGAAAGATCATCGGGCAGTTCCTCTGTCTTATTTATGTATTCCTTCAGCTTGCGCTTACATATATTGCTGCATATTTTAAAAATCCATCCCCGAAAAGCGTCTTCGCTGCGCAGCCTTCGGATTTGCTCATAAGCCGCCATAACCGTATCCGCCACCACATCTTCCGCATCGTGACGGTTTTTCAGCGTATACAGAGCAAATCGGTATAAATCCTGATAAATCTGCGCGTATAATTCGGCAAATGCGTCGCGATCTCCCTGACGGGCGCGAGCGATCAAATTTTTTCCTTCCATACCATTTTCACCTCCAAGAACCGGTTCATATGTATAGTGCACTTCCCTGGCGCATTTGTTGCACGGAAAATTATTTTTACACTGGACATGAGAAAATAGGCGAAAAACCAAAAATGAATTTGCCCCTTTTGTACAGCAAGCAATGATTCTCCTCTTCCCCGAAAAATGTAAGTGCCGGGCATCTTCAGACTCTGACTTTGGTTAATTAAGCAAGCACGTCTGCAAATAGCCGCGGCAAGCAGAATGCTACCAAAACAGAGCCGGAAATCCCCGGCACTGAAAATTCATTCAAATAAAGTTTTACCTCTTATCAAGCCATTTTAAAAACTCTTCGGCAGGCATCACAAAAGCACCTCAATATTACTTCAGGCTCTCCGGATTCAGGCACTCCAGTTCCGGCACTACGAATATTCCATCCTTGCGCACAAGCACATCGTCAAAGTAAATCTCTCCCCCTCCGTACTCCGGTCTCTGGATCCACACCAAATCCCAGTGCAGAGAAGAGTGATTTCCATTTGGCGCTTCATCATAACAATTGCCCGGTGTAAAATGAATGGAACCGGAAATCTTTTCGTCAAAAAGAATATCCTTCATCGGTTTCAGGATATACGGGTTGACACCGATGGCAAATTCCCCGATGTATCTGGCCCCTTCATCGGTATCAAAAATCTCGTTGATACGTTCCGTATCATTTGCCGCAGCTTTGACAATTTTTCCATTTTCAAAAGTCAGGCTGACATTTTCAAAAGTAAAGCCCTGCTGAATGGACGGCGCATTGTAAGTGATGGTTCCGTTTATGGAATCACGTACCGGTGCTGTATAGACTTCTCCGTCCGGAATATTTCTATGACCGGCACAGGGTACAGCCGGAATATCTTTAATGGAAAACGTAATATCTGTACCCGGTCCGACCATGCGAACCTTATCTGTGCGATTCATATATGCAATCAATGATTCCATAGCTTTTGCCATCTTGGAATAGTCCAGGGTGCAGACGTCAAAATAGAACTTTTCAAAAGCCTCCACACTGGTTCCTGACAGCTGCGCCATGGCTGCGTTCGGGTAACGGAGTACAACCCATTTTGTTTTCGGCACTCGGATTCCATGATGAACCGGTGTCTGATAATACTGCTCGTACAATCTCATGCGATCCGAGGGTACGTCCGACAATTCAGAAACATTTTCTGCTCCGCGAATTCCAATATAGCAGTCCATATTGGACATCTCCAGGCAATCAACTTCTGCCATCAGTTCCATCTGCTCTTTTGTTGCATGCAAAAGCACTTCACGCTGTACCTGGGTGTCCGTATAATGTACAAAAGGAAGGCCTCCTGCCGCATACACTTCTTTTACCAGCTGACGGGCAAGCTGCTTTGTATCTGCACCGATATAGTGAATATATACTTTTTCACCTGGCTGCACATCGCAGGAATAATTCACAAGACCTTTGGCCAGTTTTGCAATTCTTTCATCCATTTTTATTCTCCTCCTGTTTTCGGTATTTCCACATAACTGATAAAAACATTCCCCCCCTGTTCAAACAGAGCAGTACTGTCATCCATCGCATAATAATAGTGTTCCCCGGTATCAAACTTATATAACCGCGTATTGTAGCGATCATAGCCCACGATCACCGCAGCGGTGCCATCCGGCTGCCGTGCGATTACAGCCCGGTCAGAGCTCAGCTGATACAAAATCTCTTCCAGCGTACATCCGGTCAGATTCATGACTTCAGCCGAATCACCCAGACTTTCCTGAATCGCCTGTTCATCCAGGGTCCCGGACAAAACTAATTCAGGAATATCCGCATTATTCAGATCCTTCTCCGTCGCATTGTTGCCTCGCTCCCAGACATATTGCTGTCTGCGGTTCAGCACCACACCTACCTGGCTGTCAGCATAGACAACAGCCTCCGCCGGCTTCGAATAAATGCCGGCCAGCTTGCCTTTTGCATAGACATAGTATTCCGGATTATATTCCGTTTCCTGCTGATTTAATTCTACCGTCCGCATCTCCTCGGTAATTCTTATTTTCGCAGATGCATACAGCGGTTTCAGGCTGCTGATCGCTTTGGGGAATACCAGCGTAATAACGGTTCCTTTCCGGCTGCTGTCAGTCGCACGAATTTCAACCGCTGCATCATTGTTTTGCTGGTTGTTCATAATATTATCCGTCGTCGTCTCAACATATTCGCTGCCGGACCACGCCACACGTTCCAGTTCGATCAGCCCTTCTTTGATGTTGACATTGGATATCCAAACGCCGTTCACCTGATAATCTTTGATCAGCTCGCCGGCAAAATTCTCAATTTTCATGTGGGATATGGCAAATGTCGTATTTCCCGCAACATCTGAGATTATATCTTCATCCCGCGCAATACCGTAAATAAAGTCTTCATTGATAAAGCCCAGGACCTTCAGCTTCTGTCCGTCACCTGCCCCTATCTTCCGGGTTTCCTCTTTATCCAGATCCATCAATGTGATATGGGAGGAAGCATATTCCTTCATCTCATCCATCCAGGCAATCTGATTCTGGTTTTTCGATGCGATCAGGCAGTCCGGATTGACCTGATCCAGCACAGTCTCCCAGGTCATATCATCCAAATTCAACATATAAATTGTTGAATTCAGATATAAATACAGGTGGTCATTCTGATTTACATAGCACAGTTCCTTCAGATCCTCATTCAGATATTCATAGGATTCGGTGCTTGGCAGAAAAACCTTTTCTTCTACCGTATTTCGCTCACTGCTGTAATGATATACCGCTACACCGGATTTTCCTTCGTGAATATCCCGGTTAAAATAACCATAAACTACAAAATCAATGTCACCGGATTCTTCCACACGGATAATCTTAATGTCGTTTTCCCGGTGATCGTCACGCACATCACCGTCTCCCTTGTTGCGCATGGAAAAAATCTGAACCAGTTTGTCCGCACTGTTGTTATAGGACCACAATTCACCGGCCTGTACAAACGCTACAATATTTGCATTTGTATTGGTTTTGTATGAAACCGTTTTGCTGGCAATCCCAAGTTCGATTCCTTTTGCACTGATTCCCGGCGGATCCCCGCTGAAAACCTGCTGGGCATTGCGGTAAAAATCAAGCAGCATGACCTCCGACTGAAAATAGCGCATACGGAAAAAATCAGTTACGTAATACAGCTCCGTATTGCCCGATTCATCCTGAGAAGAAATCATATACTCCAGAACAATGCTGCCTGTGTTTTCATTGATTTCCTTTATCCTGGCAACCGGTTTGCGGTAAATCTGAGGTTTCAGATCACCCCAGGTCACCTGATTAAAGGTTGAGTTAATGCTGATATTCGTATAACTGCTGTTTACCACAGACTCGGATGTTTCCAGATATGCATTCAATCCGTTGGCGCCATCGCGATTCATGCATTTTTCGTAAAAACTATATGCAAATTCCACATACTGATCCGTACTCAAAGAAGCTCTTTGGACCAGACGAGTATAATAGTAGACTTCTTTTTCCCCGATACTCACAGTAAACTTCAGTCCGTACTCCTGACCCATCAGAATCGGTTCCTGCAGGGAAAATGTCGCAGTCCTGTACTCGCCGTCTTCCTTAAAGTTCCCCACCTTGGCATTCTCCACAACCGTTCCATTCATCAGATTTGTTACCTCATAGGTAACGCTGTCAATGGAATTGCCAAAGTCATTGCAGGATACGCTGATTTCACGGTTCGTTGTCAACGGTACGATTCCATCCCGGATGGTTGTCTGATCCATCTCCTGGGTGTATCCAAACATCTGGTTTATCTTATAACCATTTTCATCTATACATAAAACAGGCAATGTGGGATTTTCCATCTCTCTGGAACTTTCCATAGTCTCCTGATTCATCAACTCACTGAATCCAAAAACACCACCCACAAATACCGCAAGCAATACAATTATTTTAAGAACAGCTCTCTTCATGTTCTTTTGCCTCCCGGTGATACAGTAATCCTTCTAATGTGGGCTTTGCATGGAAAAATTCCATGCATGCCGATATCGATTCCGACGGTAGTTTGTCCGGCTTTTCATTTCGTTTTCCATCCGGTTTTTTGTCTGATTTCGATTCTTCCCGCTTTATGGCACGAATAAGAAGATTTTTCGGCGTATGCTCCATATCGATGAATTCCAATATATCAACCTTATAGCCCATATCTTTCAGCATCTCCGCCCGCAGTCCATCCGTCAGAATTGCCTCCATACGTTCTCTCAGGATACCATACTCCATCACAGGTCTTAATATATCGTTCGAAATCTGCCGATTTAACTCATGCTGGCAGCACGGAACAGACAAGATCACTTCCGCACCCCAGGACACTGCTTTTGCCAGCGCATAGTCCGTCGCCGTATCGCAGGCGTGCAGCGTCACCACCATGTCCACATGATTCACGCCCTCATAAGATGCGATATCGCCCTGGTAAAAATGAAGTTTGTCAAATCCATAACGTTTTGCCAGTTCATTACAGTGCTCAATCACATCTGTTTTCAAATCAAGGCCAATGATATTTACATCATAGCCTTTCTGTTCATAAAGGTAATAATACATGGCAAAGGTCAGATACGATTTGCCGCATCCAAAATCTATGATCGTAATCTCCCGATCCTTCGGCAGTTTCGGTAAAATATCTTCTATAAATTCCAGATATCGGTTCATCTGACGGAATTTATCGTACTTTGCATGAATGATTTTTCCGGAACTGCTCATGACACCTAAATCTACAAGATACGGTATCGGTTGGTCGGTCTCAAGAATATATTTCTTCTTCCGGTTATGCTGCAGCCGCTCCCGGACTTCCTCGCTGATTTTCTCATCAATTGCAGCCGATGTTTTTTTCCTGCACTTCACGGTCATTTTCCCTTTTTTGCTTACCAGAACAGTAGCCTCAGCCTCTTCCGCTTCCAGCTGCATCTGTCGGAAATCCTCTTTCAGGGCAGCACAAATATAGGAAATAATCCCCTCTTTTCCATAATTTCTATGGATTTCCTTTGGTCCATGAGTCTCCGTACACTGATACATGACCTCATTTTTCAACAGAATCGGCCGTATACGGACTTTGGAGATTCTTTCCTTAGAAACCGCATTACTCAGGATAATGCGATGTAAATTCTCATTTATATAAATGGTTAATAATTCCTCTATATTCATCATTTTCAGTCTAAATATTTCCCTTCAAAGCTCTTCTTTTTTCTTGTGGCGATACTCCCTCAAAATATATCTTTTCCTGTGATTATTCTCTCCCCCAATTTATTATTCTTTTATTGTAAATGTTTTCCGTAAAAACCTCAAGAGTATTTTAATACCGGATTTTCATCTCCGTGATCTTTGTCTTTTCTTTCTGACACGGAACATTCGTCTTGTTACACGGAAAAACAGAGCCAACTCCTTTGGAGAGTTGTTGGCTCTGCATCTGCTCATTCTCAATCCTGCTGCAAATGTTCTATTTTTACCGTTTATGGTTTTTGTTCCGACATCAAAAATACCGCCGCGCCCTTCTTCTCCTGCATCGTCTTTCAAACATCTCGTGGCAAAAGAGAATTCGCACCAGATCGTCTATAGGTGTGGAATGGGCCCGGTAATTTTCCTGCATTTCCAGCAGCTCAGGCTCAATCCCGCTCTCCTCTCGCACTTTGTCGCTGATCCGTCTGCAAATCTGGGTTACCATAAGATGATCCGGATATTCATCGTACATCATACTGCCGTCATATTCCATACGATCGCACTCCCGTTCCACCATCTGCTGTATCTTTATACTGGCTTTCGGATAGTAGGACTTCATCATTTCCAAGTCCTTCCGGGCGGTCATTTCATCATCATAAAAGCTGGTAAACGGATATGCCACATAGAAAGGCACCGGATGCTCAAAATACATAAAAGGCTCCTTACCTATACCATTCTAAAACAGTATATGTAAAAAGCCTTAAAAATGTCCCTATTTCTTTGCCCTACCGGACAATTCCTGACGGATCAGAGCTTTACGCAGTGCAAACTCTGCCCGCGCCTGATTGATTGTGGAATCCTTGGCAGCCAGCCGGCGTTCTGCACGGATCTGTGCCTCATGGGCGCGGTTAAAATCGATTTCCTCCGGCCATTCCGCAATCTCCGCCATAACCGTCACACGGTTTTTCAGGATTTCCACAAATCCACCGTGAACCGCTGCTATTTTCTTTTCTCCCTGGTCATCTGTGATACGCATGATACCAGGTACCAGCACCACGGTTGTCGGCACATGCTGGGCGTAAATACCCATCTCGCCTTCTGTGCTGCAGAATTCCAGCATATATGCATCCTGCTCATAAAAGATTCTGGTAGGACTGATGATTTTTAAATGAAAATTCCTGTTATCTGCCATAATAAACTCCTATAGAAACAATCCCTCGCCTATCCTGACCGGCTCCATGTAAAACAGTTCTTATATTTTCACATGCCTTTCCGGCCTCATAATAAAGCATTCCCTTTTCGCATACCTGTCCGGTTTCGCGATAACGTATTCTTTTTTCGCATGCCTCTCCGGCTTCGTGACCAATGGTTCCTTCTATTTTACCCTGGCCAGTACGTCATCGATACTTCCGGCATTTAAGAAAAAGCTTTCCGGAATATCATCATATTTTCCTTCCAGAATTTCCTTAAATCCGCGAATTGTCTCACTGATAGGCACATACCGTCCATCCATACCGGTAAACTGTGTTGCAACGAAGAACGGCTGGGACAAAAATCTCTGTACCTTACGAGCCCGGGAAACAACCAGCTTTTCATCTTCGGAAAGCTCGTCCATACCCAGAATTGCGATAATATCCTGCAGTTCTTTATATTTCTGAAGAATCTCCTGAACACCTCGTGCCACCTGATAATGCTCTTCACCAACAATTCTCGGATCAAGAATCCTGGAAGTAGATTCCAGCGGGTCAACGGCCGGATAAATTCCAAGCTCCACGATGGAACGTGACAATACGGTAGTGGCATCCAGATGAGCAAATGTCGTTGCCGGTGCCGGGTCTGTCAGGTCATCTGCAGGCACATATACTGCCTGTACCGAAGTGATGGAACCTTTTTTTGTGGAAGTAATGCGTTCCTGGAGAGCACCCATCTCGGTCTGCAGGGTAGGCTGATAACCTACCGCGGAAGGCATGCGGCCAAGCAAAGCCGATACTTCAGATCCAGCCTGAGTGAAACGGAAAATATTGTCAATGAACAAAAGTACATCTTTTCCTGCTTCGTCACGGAAATACTCCGCCATGGTCAGTCCTGTAAGGCCTACTCTCATACGTGCTCCGGGGGGCTCGTTCATCTGACCGAACACCATGGTTGTTTTATTAATAACACCGGATTCCTTCATTTCGTAATAGAGGTCATTTCCCTCTCTGGTACGCTCACCTACACCGGTAAATACAGAATATCCGCCATGCTCTGTGGCAATATTACGGATCAATTCCTGAATCAGAACGGTTTTTCCTACTCCGGCGCCACCGAACAGTCCTATTTTACCACCTTTCTGATATGGACACAGAAGGTCTACGACTTTGATACCGGTCTCCAGCATTTCCTGAGAAGTTGCCTGTTCCTCAAAAGTCGGTGCCGGACGGTGAATCGGGAGCACCGGTGTATCTGTAGGAGGTTCCTGCTCATCGATAACCTCACCAAGTACATTAAAAATACGGCCCAGTGTCTTTTCTCCTACCGGAATGGTAATCGGAGCGCCTGTGGCAACTGCTTCCATACCACGTACCAGACCATCGGTCGGTCCCATGGAAATACAGCGCACCACGTCGTCACCCAGCTGCTGGGAGACTTCCACCGTCAATACTGTGCCGTCCTTTCTTGTTATACGAATCGCTTCGTTGATCTCCGGCAGTTTGCCGTTTCCGAATTTTATGTCCAGAACCGCACCGATGATCTGCGTCACGATACCTTTATTTCCTTCAGCCATCTGTTTACTCCTTTCCTTAATTCTGCCGTGCTCTTTGGCATTATGGTATACCCGCAGGGTGTTTCCTTAATTCTGCCGTGCGCAACTATCAAGTCAGCGCCTCAGCCCCCGCTATAATTTCCGTCAATTCCTGCGTAATAGAGCCCTGACGTGCACGGTTATACTGAAGTGACAATTTATCGATCATTTCCTGCGCATTGCTGGTTGCCGAATCCATAGCCTGCATTCTGGCCCCGTTTTCACTGGCTGCCGCCTGCATCAGCGCACCATAAAAAATACTTGTTATATATTTCGGAATGATCATATTTAACGCCTCTTCTTCAGAAGGCTCATAATTCATCGGTGTCAGCTTTGCATACGGATCTTCTTCCGTTTCATCCTCCGCAGCATTTTTTTCCACTGCATCCTCCTCGCTGATGGGGAGCAGCTTCAGCAGCGTCGGCTGATGAGAAACCGTATTTTTAAAGAATGTATATGCTACATAAATTTCCCCGATTTCGCCTGTCTGGAATTTTTCCATAAGTTCATTGCACACGGAAATCGCATCGGAATAAAGAGGATGGTTCATGATTTCGGAAGATTCTTTCATAATCTGATAACCACGGCGTTCTACGTATTCGCGCCCTTTTTTCCCAATACAGTAAACCAATGTGTTCTCCGGGTCAAAATCACCGTCCGTGACCAGTTTTGCCACATTGGAGTTGTAGCCGCCCGCCAGTCCGCGGTTAGAACTGATCAAAACGACTGCCTTCTTCCCCTGCGGATTGCCATCAAGATACGGATGGTTGATTTTTCCGGTCCGTTCCAGAATCGACTGAACAGTCTGAAACATGGTGAGAAAATAAGGGGACGCTTCTTCCGCCTGAGTCTTGGATTTCTGCAGTTTTACCGTGGCAACCAGCTTCATGGCCTTGGTAATCTGCTGGGTACTGGTAATACTGCCTTTTCTTCTTTTTATATCTCTCATCGAGGCCATGACGGTTCACCTCACTTCCTATGCAAGAAATTCTTTTTTAAAGCTGTCGATCACTGCCAAAAGTTTTTCTTCCAGTTCAGGAGCAATCGCTTTCGTCTCACGGATACTCTGAGGAATATCCGGATGCTGAGTTTTTACATATTCAAAGAATCCGTGCTCAAACTCGGAGATTCGTTCAACCGGAACATCCAACAGGCACTTCTTCGTAGCTGCAAAAATAATCATTACCTGATACTCAACTGCCATCGGTGCATACTGCGGCTGTTTCAGCACTTCACGGATACGTTCGCCCTGTGCCAGCTTTTCCTTCGTATCTGCATCCAGTTCGGAACCGAACTGAGAGAATGCAGCCAACTCACGATACTGTGCCAGTTCCACACGAATCGGAGCCGCGATCTTTTTCATGGCTTTGATCTGGGCAGCCCCACCTACTCGCGACACAGACAGACCCGCATTTACCGCCGGACGGAATCCGGCATTAAACATCTCTGTTTCCAGATAGATCTGACCGTCCGTAATGGAAATGACATTGGTCGGAATATAGGCGGATACATCGCCCGCCTGAGTCTCAATAATGGGCAGAGCAGTTAAAGAACCGCCCCCAAGAGCATCGGACAGTCTCGCCGCACGCTCCAGAAGTCTGGAATGCAGGTAAAAGACATCGCCCGGATAAGCCTCACGTCCTGGCGGTCTTCTCAACAGCAGAGAAAGGGTACGATATGCAGCGGCATGTTTGGACAGGTCATCGTATACAACCAGTACGTCCTCGCCTTTTTCCATCCACTCTTCACCGATGGCACAGCCTGCATAAGGTGCAATATACTGCAGCGGTGCCAGCTCGCTGGCTGTCGCAGCCACAACGGTGGTATAATCCATAGCTCCGTATTCCTGCAAAGTTTTCACAATACCAGCCACCGTAGACGCTTTCTGTCCGATGGCCACGTAGATACATTTTACTCCCTGGCCCTTCTGGTTAATGATCGTATCCACCGCTATAGCCGTTTTTCCGGTCTGACGGTCACCGATGATCAGCTCACGCTGACCTCTTCCGATGGGAACCATTGAATCGATTGCCTTGATACCGGTCTGAAGAGGGGTATCAACGGATTTTCTGGAGATAACTCCGGAAGCTACGCGTTCGATCTGACGGTTGCGGTCTGTCTGTATAGGACCTTTTCCGTCAATGGGCTGACCCAACGCATTGACAACACGGCCCAGAAGTGCATCACCAACCGGAACCTCAACAACACGTCCGGTGGTTTTCACGATATCGCCTTCGTTGACATCGTCGATTTTACCGAGAAGTACTACGCCGACATTGTCTTCTTCCAGATTCAGCACCATACCGTATACATCACCCGGGAACTCCAGAAGTTCTCCCTGCATGGCAGATTCCAGCCCATGGACACGGGCAATACCATCAGCTACCTGGATGACCGTACCCACATCGGATACTTCCAGAGTGCCTGCATACTGCTCAATCTGCTGTTTTATAATTGAACTAATCTCTTCAGGTCTTAAGTTCATGGGAAGATCACACCTTCTTTCATATTAAAAGTTTCCTTATTATTGCTGTTTTTCAGCATCATGGTACACCTGTAGGGTGTTTCCTAATTGCAAATGCAAAAGATCTTTTGACATGTGCTCCAGCTGCGTCTTCAGACTGCTGTCCACCACCCGATCCTTAATGCGGATCACCATACCGCCCATTAACTCCGGCTCCACGCTGTAATGACACTCCAGCGTCTCGTAGGGAGAGGTTGCAAGAATCTTTTCCTCAATTTGCTTTTTTTGTATTTCTTTCACTTTCATCGGAGTGCTTATGTAGACCACTCCAATTTTCTTATAATCTTTTACTCTGGCCTCAAAATAATCCAGCATGGCTTTCGTTTCCGAATACCGGTCTTTCTCCAGTATAATTCTCAGAAAGCCCACCATCTCTTTTGATACCCTGCCATCCAGAATCTTTACCATCATTTCAGTCTTATCCTGACGGTTGATTCCGGGATGGGCCATAACCTGATTCAGGTTCTCGTTTCCCAGCAGCAATTTTTTCACTGCACCGGATTCTTCGTACAGCTGATCTGTCATCTGATGCTCCACAGCCAGCTCAAACAGGGCATCTCCGTATACTTTAGCTGCTAACTTTGCCATACGTTATCACCCATTTCCTTTAAGGTTTCCTGAATCAGTTCATCCTGTTTCTTTTCATCTACCGATGCTCCGACCACCTTGCCGGCCATCTGGGTTGCCACCAGTATGATCTGCTGTTTCATCTCATCCTGAGCTTTGTCTTTTTCAAGCTGAATCTCAGCTTCCGCTCTCTGGCGAATGCGGACTGCCTCTTCCTGGGCCTCCATAACAATCTGCTTTTCGTTAAGCATTGCCTTTTTCCGTGCTTCTGAAAGAAGTGCTTCCGTCTCTTTCTGAACATCATTCAGCTTGCTCTCATACTCTGCTTTTAACTGTGCGGCATCAGCCTTATCTCTGGCAGCCTCATCCAGCTGATTTTTGATCCGATCCTGCCGGTCACGCAGCAATTTTTTAACCGGTTCAAACAGCAGATAGGACAACAGTAAAAACAGCACAAAAATGTTAAATGCGTTGATTACCACGTCGAACAGCAGTTGGGCGTCCAGATTAAATAATCGTTCCAAGGTTATGCCTCCTTTCCTCTATCTTGCCATGCCTTTTGGCATAATGGTATACCCGCAGGGTATTTCCTGCCTTTCGATTCCGTCAATCAAAGTTTTCCAATCAGTGGATTCGCAAACAAGAGGATAATCGCAATTGCCAGACCATAAAGACCCGTCGTCTCCGCAACTGCCTGTCCCAAAAGCATCGTTGACGTGATATCCGATTTTGCTCCCGGATTCTTACCTACCGCAGACGCACCGTGACCTGCTGCAATACCCTGTCCAATACCAGGACCGATACCTGCAATCATCGCAATACCTGCTCCAAGTGCGGATAAACCTAATACAAAACCCTGATCTGAAATATTCATAATTCATTCCTCCTAATTATCTTTAAATTTTTCTTTTTATGCATCTCCGATTTTATCCTGTGTATATACCATCGTCAGCATACAAAATACGTATGTTTGTATTGCTCCGGCGAACACATCCATATAGGCGTGTAAGAATGCCGGAACGCCCAGCTTCACCAGAAGCGGTACCAGTCCATAGATCAATGCCATAATAACGGTTCCCGATAAAATATTACCGAAGAGACGCAGCGCCAGTGAAAACGGTGTGGCAATTTCTCCGATTAAATTAATGGGGAACAACAGCGGCAATGGCTGGAACAGCCCTGTAAATGCACCGGCTTTGTTATACTTGACGTTATTGTACTGTACAATACAAAACGTCATAAGGCCCAGCGGAAGTGTCACGCCAAAATCCGCCGTGGGCGGCCGCAGACCAAACAATCCCGAAATATTTGATATCAGGATAAAAATAAATATGGAACCGACATAGTTGACAAATTTGAAACCCTGTTTTCCCATGGTTCCTCTCACCATTTTGTCGAGCATCTCTACAATCAGCTCCGCCACATTCTGAAGCCCGTCAGGCACTTCTTTCGGATGCAGGATCCTGCGCCGCATCACCAGCGCCATAATTACGATAAACGCGGTGATGATCCACATGGCCAGATGTGTTGTCGTGATCCACAGTTCCTGCCCCAACAGGGTAAACTTGTGAACCCCCTTTATCATGAAATCAAATTCCTTTTCGTCTGTCTGAGCGGCGGCAATGAGCAGCATATTCATTCCCGGCACTTTTGCCTCACCTTCCTTTCCCGGCACGTTTCATCAGAAAGCTGTGTAGCGACGGCTGCAGATATGCTGCCGGTTTGAGCCCGAACATGCCGATAAATGTCATAATAATATTTCCAATCTTAAGATATAACATGAACAAAATCACCGCACAGATAACCAACAGTCTGAGACTGTACATCTTCATACTTTTTTTCTGTGCCCCACTCGGATCCAGATCCAGTGCCTTCGACAGTCCCAGATGCATATGCCAGATCATAAAAAATGCCAGGCCAACTCCTACCCAAAGGCCAATGGCAAATCCGGTTTTGTCTATCACAAACCACATGCCGATCAGTTGCACCAGTGCCCCGTAAATCAGAAGCATCCCCCAGATTTCGCGGATAATCGGCTCAATCCTCTTCATCATGTGATTTCTCCTTTTCCAAATCCGATTTTCTGTCATCGCTGTCACGTTCCGGAATCGCATTTTTTACCAGAATATACGCATTTCGAATACCGGAGACAAATCCAAGCACCATCAGCGGTATCAATGTATGCCAGCCAAATTTACCATCCAGAAACCAGCCAATAAAGACACATAAAAAAACAGGCGTCAGCATACCGATTCCCAGCTGTGTGACAAGTGCCAGGGTACGCCAGACGCTATTATTATAGTTCAAAATGCTTCTCCTTTCCCGCCTATCCAGGATACCTGCAGAATACAGAAAGCATATGCTCCTGCATCCCTGTTTTACAATGAGCAGGCGCGAACAGATGTCCGTCAGGCATCCGCGCTCTGGTATCATAATATAATATTTTCAGAAAAAAGTCCAGTTAATCCCGGTTCTTTTGCACAAAAAAATATTAAAATATTATAAAAAACTACTATTTTTTCTATAAAGTGGCCATGATCAACAAAGTTCCTCCGTTCTGCAATTCTAATACAGGAACGTCATTTTTTTGCCCGTTTTCGGATGCCGGAACTCCAGACGATATGCACAAAGCTGAAGCCGGCTCTCCTTTCCCGGGTTCGGATTGTATTTTCCGTCTCCTGCAATAGGCATTCCGGCATGAGAAAGCTGTACACGAATCTGGTGATGCCGCCCGGTAACCAGCTCAATTTCCAGATGGGTATCATCTTTCTTCCTATAATGAAGTGTAGCTTCTTTTGCTCCCGGCGTTCCTTTCGGCACCACCCGGGAAGTATTTGTTTTGGCATCTTTTAAAAGGTAATCCGTCAGCGTATCCGTCTCCTTGGGAATCACGCCATCCACCTCTGCCAGGTAGTATTTCCCCATCGTGTGGTTTGTAATCTGTTTATTCAGTTCTTTTGCTGCAAAAGCAGTTTTCGCAAAAACCAGGACACCGCTGACCGGCTGATCCAGACGATGAATAACGGCCAGATAAGGCTGATTAATGTTTCTATGGTTTTCTCCGGGCTTTACAGCGGACATATTTTTCCTGCCTGATGCGGAGTGTCCCGTAACAAAACTGCCCGTCACATGGCCTTCACCTTTTTGTTCCTTCCTTTTTTCTTCTGCCAGATAATTTTTCAGCAGGCTTTCCATGTCCATCTGCGCGATCCGTGCAGTCTGAACTGCAATCCCTGCCGGCTTTCTGCAGACTAATAATTCATTGTCTTCATATAATATATTCTCCTGAATGTTCATCGGTTATCCTTTTCCGCCTCTTATTTTCCGGTATCATCATCGATATACCGAAGTAATTTTCCAGTTCCCTGAGGCTATTTTTCAAAGTATTGTGTTTTCTTTTAACAATACTTGGCTTCCCGGTAAAGTGCAAGTGGTTTTTTCAGCCAGCGCCCGACCGAATGTTTTCAGGTCCTGTCTTTGTTTCAAATCTATTCTCTTTCTCTGCCGGATACAGGACAGGCATCTGCTTTTCAAGCCTTTACATTTTCTTATTTTCTATCTATAATAACATTCAATAGTTGTTTGTATCCATACACAGAGAACGTACATTCTGTTTTCCTGGATTACTTTTTGAAAAAAATTTATAAAGAACATTACCTGGAGGAATCAATAAAATGAGAATCTTATTTGTCCGTCACGGAGACCCCGACTACGCAAACGACACTTTAACAGAAAAAGGCCACCGTGAAGCCGCTTGCCTGGCTGAAACCGCACCGGATCTGAATATGGGAGACTGCTACGTGTCGCCTCTTGGCCGTGCAAAAGATACGGCTGCCTACTGTTTAAAAAAGCTGGGAAAAACTGCAGAAACCATGGAGTGGCTGCGTGAATTCTCCGATACCGTCGATATCAATGGAAGTGAAGAATTGCTTCGCTGTTACCCGAACACCAGGATTATCGATGGGCGTTACAAAACACGTATTCCCTGGGATATGGTTCCGGGCTACTTTACCGAGCACCCGGAATATATCGATCGTTTCGCATGGCGCAATTCCGAAGTTGCGAAACACAGCCGGATTGTGGAAGACTATGATGCAGTCATCGCCGGCATGGATCGCCTTTTGGAAAAATACGGATACGTCCGCGAAGGCGATCATTATCGCGTGGAAAAAGGATGCAGCCAGACCATCACGCTCTTCTGCCATTTTGGCGTTACCTGCGTGCTGCTTTCTCACCTGTGGAACATGTCACCGTTCATTTTATGGCACAGTCTTGGCCTTCTGCCCACTTCCGTAAGCGAACTGGTAACTGAAGAACGGGAAAAAGGAATTGCTTATTTCCGTGGCCTGCGCCTGGGTGATCAGAGTCACCTGTATGCCGGAAAAGAGGAACCGTCTTTTGCATGTCGGTTTTGTGAGTTGTATGGGAATGAGAATGAGAGGCACTGAATAAACGATCCACGTAAACATTTCATCCGGAACGCTTTTCTGTCCAAGGTATTTTGGAGTATAAAGGACCTGACTCCTGCCACGAACTTTCTGTATAATTAGCAGAATTTTTTGTTCGAAGACAGAAGTCAGGCCTTTATCTATATCGCATCATCAGAAAAAACGCTATTTTTTATTTGTTTCTTAATTTACTCTGAATCTGATGTTTTTCTTAAAAACTATAACATACAATCAAACTTTCTTTCAGTTCATACATCCGGTCTTTCACCCATACCTTGATCGGATCAGGTCGGCTGCTGACAAGGGAAACCCTATTGTGGTCTATCGAGATACGAACCTCCTTTTCACAAACAACCACACCGAATTCTACTCCGCTGATTTCATCCGGCAGACACGGTGTAATATGCACGCCATTTTCATCCATCCGAAATCCGGCAAAACCACGTACCACAGCCATCCAGATACCGCCCATGGCAGCCGCATGAATTCCTTCGTTAGAAGAATAGGGATTTGGCCCCATATCAATATCAATTGCCCCCAGAAAGCTTTCATAAGCCGCTTCTTTTTTCTGATTATCACTTGCCACGATCGAATAAACCGCATGGCTTAAAGAAGAATCATGAATCGTCTTCGGCTCGTAATAATTCCAGGTAGCTTCTTTTATCTCCTTATCAAACAGCTCCGGCATAAGAGCAAGCAGCATAACCGTATCAGCCTGTTTCAGCACCTGCATTTCATTGACCTGTTTTCTGCTATATTTTTTCAGGATCATCTGTTTCACATCATCCTGCCTGTATTTCAGCACATCAATAATCTCTTTCGTCATGAACGTGTCGTCCTGAGGCAGAACCCCATCTTCCCGTGGCTGCGGCAAATACAGATATTCAAGATAATGAACAAGTTTTTCACGGATGTTTTCTTCCGCAAAGCTCTCACTTATCCTCTGAATTTCTTCCGGGGAACATCCATTCAGAATTTCAAGTGCTTTTTTCACCACAAAACAAGCCATGTAGTTGGTATATGTATTATTATCGATGTGCTCCGTATATTCATCAGGCCCAATAATATCCAGAATCTCATAGCGGTTTTTCTCTTCTTTGAACACACTTCGACTGAGCCAGAACAGAGCGCTTCCAATAATAATATCATTTCCGCCCTTTTCCATAAACTGCTTATCCAGTGTTGCCAGATAATATAGCCATACGGCATATGCAATATCTGCTGTGATATGATGCTCCTTAATTCCTGCCCATACATGCGCAGCCTTTCCGGTCATAATATCCATGCTTGCAAAAAGCGGGGTTTCCTCCTCGCCGGTTATGGCACTTTCCCATGGAAACATCAGACCTTTATAACCTTTCTTTCTCGCATTCTTTTTTGCCTGTTTGATGCGTTGTACACGATACTCCAAAAGATTTCTGGCTTTTTTGGGATCGGTATACTGGAAATAGGGAAGCATGAAAATCTCTGTATCCCAGAATACGTGCCCTTTGTAACCTTCACCGCTCAATCCTTTTGCTGCGATGGAACTGTGATTGTCTGTCGGCACCATAGCACTCAGATGATACTGGGCAAAACGGATTGCCAACTGAAGTTTTTCATTTTCCGTCTTAATCAAAATGTCATTTTTATCCCAGAATTTTTTCATAGATCCGGCGCTTTCCTCAAAAAGTTTTTCATATCCCTTTTCGAGTGAGTTTTGTGCGGCACTAACCACCATTTCCTGTGCGATTTCGTCGTCCATCTGATATAGATCATGGCTGGTATACAAGACAGCCAGTTTTTCATAAACTGCGCTTTTGCTTTTTTCCACACGAAAACTGCGCTTTTCATGAAGTTTTCTGCGTTCCATTCCGAAACTTCTTGTGTCTTCTTTCACATGTTCCACACGAGTCCCGCTGCAATGGTACATCGTAATCCCGCTGTCTGTAGTTTTCTGGTCTAAATACAGCAATTTGTAATTCAGAACCTTCTTATTTCCATCCACAAAATGCTGTACACCGGAGTTGGTCATTCTTGCATTAATTCCGGTCTCGACACTCACCAGGGTTTCTTCATCCAGCGGCGTGATTTCCACCCGACTTCCGTACAGATGTCTTTTAGCCCTGGAAACACATCTGCGGAAAACAAGCTGATACCGTTTTCCCATCGGCGACTCCCACAAAACTTCTCTACGAAGTTCCGCCGTATACATATTCAAATATCTTGAATAATTCAACAGCTTCCCATGCAGCATAGAAAAGATTTCTCCATTTAGAATAATTTTCATTTCACAGGAATCAGCCAGATTGGGAAGTTCGATGGTCTCTCCCTGGCAGCTGTTAAAACAGCCTGCGGCAAACATACCGCGTGTCTGGAAAGGGTACACTTCCTCAAGCGCAGAGCGGATTCCCATATATCCATTCGCAAGGTAGAGGATGCTTTCCGCCTTTCCTTGGTACTGCATGAGGAACTCATCTTCACCGATCAGCCAGTTTCTCAGCTTTCCCGTTCCTTTGCCATATGTAATCATCTTCTGCCTCCTGCTATTATTATTTTTCAAATTCAACAACTTGATGTGTTGCCGCAGATTCATACAGGGCATCAATGATCTGCATTAAGGTCACGCCCTGGTCTGCCGTAATCAGCGGGGTATCATTTTCTGCACAGCATCGGATGAAATTGCTGATACTGATATTTCGTTTATCCAGTTCCTGAACAAACGGAAGCTTCATATCCACCAGATTGCCATTCTTTTCCGTGTAAACTTCTCCGTCAAAAACAGACGCACCCGACAGGTCGCCATATATTTCCACATTCATTCTCTGCTTTTCTTTGCAGTTCAACGCAAATGCAGTCTCAATCTGTAAAGAAAGACCGTTGCCAAACTGTACATAGCCAAAAAGTCCATCCTCTACCGTGAAACGTTCCGGATTCCAGACGCCCATCAGACCCACACCGCCTCGTTTTCCAATTCGGTCAGAACTGTTGGCCATAGCATACAGGGGTTGGGGATACCCCAAAAGATACAGAGCCGTATCCAGCATATGAACGCCGATATCCACCAGCGGGCCTCCTCCCTGCATATTTTTGTTGGTAAAATTTCCCCAACCCGGAATACCACGCCTTCTGACTGCCTGTACCCGTGCCTGATACAGTTCCCCAAACTCACCGTTGTCAATCATCGTTTTTACCATCTGCACTTCTGGTGCATAGCGGTAATGAAGATTATAAGTCAGCAGTTTCCCTGCTTTTTTGGCCTCATCTGCCATATGCTTTGCCTGTTTCGCATTTAGCGCCGGGGGTTTTTCACAGAGTACATGGCAGCCTGCGCGGAGTGCGTCGATCGTCAGGCTCTCGTGAAATTTGTTGGTAACACATACGGTCACCAAATCCAGGTCCTCTTTTTCCAGCATTTCCTGATGGCTTGTATACCAGGCCGGAACCCCAAACTGTTCCGCCGCATTTCTTGCACTTTCGCCATTTACATCGCACACTGCTGCAATCTCAGCAAGGTGGTTGTTCTTCATACAATTCGGGAAATGCGAATGCAGAGCTTCCTGACCTGCCCCGATAATTCCAATCTTTAATTTCCCCATTCTACTCTCCCTCCTAACCAATATGTTTCGCCTTTATCATTAGAAATCATACATTATATCAATATGCTGCATCCAATTTTGCCTTAAACCAGCCAGACGATCTGATATGGTTTCAACGTGGTAATCTCTGTCTCTCTTCCGTTCTGAAGCAGATCTTTTCCGTAAAATGTTTTTTCAAGGCACGCCTCTTTCGCAGTAATATTAATCAAAACTGTAATTTTCTGTCCCGACTCTTTATTCTCACGTTCCAATGCAAAAATTTCACTCCCCAGATCAAGAATTATCTGTCCTGCAAAAGGTGAGAAAGCACTTTGTTCTCCTCTTATTTTCAGCATGCGGCAATAACCGTCAAATACTGTCTTTCTCAGGCTGCCCTCTTTCGAAAGCTCACCAAGAAGCTTTGTAACCTCCAGCTTCTCCCGGTTGATCCTGCGAGGAATACCGGACTCTTCCACACCCTGAATCCAATTTCCGGAGCCTAAAAGGCTATGATAATATATACCCGGTATGCCTTGGAGAGACAGCATGACCGCCTGAGAAGCCAAGAAACAATCCGCCCGCTTCTTCTCATCTTTTTCATGTATGTCCGTCACAGCTTCCAGATAATTGATATTTAATTCGTAGGGACTCTGACTTCCATCGGAGTTCGTTTTATAACTAATCCTGCCTCCATGTTCCAAAACGCAGTCAAAGAGCAGCTGCTTTTCTTTCTCATTTAAGATACCATCCACCGGCCGCACACCGATGCCGTCATGGGATGCCAGGAAATTAAAGAATGTCGTTCCTTTCGGAAGAGGGGTTTGATCCAGGCTTTTTGCCCATGCAGTCAGTTTTCCAGAATTTCCGGACAACATGGTATATAGCGTAAGAGGCGGCAGCGGGAACTGGTAAACGAGCTGCGCCTCATCTCCGTCGCCAAAATAACTGATATTTTCCAGATGCGGGACATTTGTCTCAGTGATAATCATGGTTCCCGGATAAAATTCCTGAATCACACAGCGCAGAAGTTTAATCAGTGTATGGGTCTCCTTCAAATGCATACAAGTTGTACCCAGCTTTTTCCAGGCAAATCCGATAGCATCCAGCCGAATAAACCTGGCCCCTTTTGACGCATACAGGAGCAGGACTTCCAGGATCTCTTTCAGAAGATATGGAGACTCAAAATTCACATCGATCTGATCATCCGAAAAGGTAGTCCAGAACCATTTTTTCCCATCTTTTGTATCAAATTCCGTCAGAAGAGGTAGCGCACGCGGTCGGGTGACTGTTGAATAATCCGCGTCTTTATCGCATTCAATATAATACCCTGTATAGGGAGCTTCACCTTCACAGCATTTTCGGAACCACTCATGAGATTTTGAGGTATGATTGATCACCCCATCCATCATAACACCGACCCAGCTTCCCAGATTTTCCACATCTTCCCAGCTTCCCATGACCGGATTGATGGAGTTATAATCGGAAACAGAAAAACCGTCATCTGATGTATAGGGAAAAACCGGAAGCAGATGCACATTGGTAATAACTCCTTCACAGTTTTCACGCAAAAATTCATCCAGCGTATGAAGGGGTTTCTCCCCATCCCGGTACATACAGTCACCGTAAGCAATCAGGATACAGTCTTTTTGGGACAGCTCCTTCACCTGGTCATTCGCCTCCGGCATCCATTTTTCATATAATTCATCCAGGAGGCGGATCGCCAGATCCTTTTTCTCCCCCCGGTAAAGCATATCGAGATATTTGTTTCTTATTGCTCTATGGCCTTTCATTTATCTTCCAACTTTCTGTTTTTCTTTCAGCTTCCGCATACCTTTTGTATTCCTTCTATTACAGCCGGGCCTTTTTCATACAGTCTCTGATATATCCTACAGACTGCTTATACAGGTTTTCCTGGTCTTCACCCAGAACGCGGCACTCAAAAGCCATAATTCCGTCAAAACCAATTTCCTTCAACCCTTCGAAACCGTGTACGAAATCGGTATGGCCATCACCCGGCTGATAACGATGGCTGTCTGCAATGTGCACATGACCTATCAAATCAGCCCATTTAATCAAACTCTTCTTGATATCCTGCTCTTCGATACTCATATGGAAGAAATCAGCCATGATCTTTACATGTTCCAAATGCCCATCCTGAATTACCGTTGCTGCTGCATCAAGAGTATTCAGCATATGATCTTCGTAACGATTCAGCGGTTCCAAATATACAACCGTACCGGACTTTTTGCAGACATCCTCAAACTGCGACAAGGAATCAATCAGTACGCCCTTGTCCGCCTCAACAGGTCTCGGTGGGGTCATCGGCGGCAAGCGCAGGGAAAACATCCCCCATGCAGCCGGTACCACGATACCTTTTGCCCCAAGTTCACCGGCACGTTCCAGAATAATCTTAATATCCTCAATAGCCGTCTGTCTTCTGTATTCAATAAAGTCACCAATCCATCCCCGGTATCCGCCGCATACGCTGGTTACCGGAACCCCGGTTTCTTTTACAGCAGCTTTCAATTCATCAAATTGATTCAGCAGCATAGCACCGTCTGCTTCAAATCCATCAAATCCCGTTTCCTTAATCTGAAGCAATTTTGTCTTAAAATCGCTGGAATAAAAAGGTTTATCCTGTGTTGCTAAACGAATCATGTCATCTACCTCCTAAAATTTTACGCCCATCTTGATACTTGATTGCGGTTCCTGATCCACATATTTCATGTATGCTTTGTCAGATTCCTCAAAATCAACAACCGGAAAGATAATATCTTCGCAGTTTAAGTAACCGTTTGTAAGCATATCCCAGCATACATCCTCAATTCTGTGTCTGTTCCATCTGGGATAATCCGGAAGCGGCTCGGAACATGCTCTTGAAAACACGATTTTTGCATTGTTAAAATGAGCCTCTCTTCCAAGCTCCAGCATGGGGAATGGTTTTGCAAATGCCACGAAGGAAATGGTTCCACCGTAAGCCAATCCGCGAAGGCCGCTCTGCAGAGCAGTTACGTGGCCACTGGTTTCAATGATCACATCCACTCCTCTTTTATCGGTCAGTTCTTTTAATTTGAATCCTACATCAACAATGCCCGGATCCAGTCCATAATCTGCACCATTTTTCACTGCAATCTCCCGCCTGTGTTCAAGCGGATCAATAACGATAACCGGTGATGCACCCAGTTTTTTACAAATCTGTGCGGCAATCTGACCGATTGCTCCCATTCCGTAAATAGCCACCGCATCACCCGGACGTACATGACCGTCTCGCACACCGCCAAGCGCAAACTGTGCAGGATCGTAACATACAGCATTTTTCCAGAGACTTAAATCGTTCAGCTTACGGCAGCGATAATTACCCACAGCTTTGATAATGTGAGTCTCTCGAATTCCACCGTATGAACATATATAATCACCAAGATCGAATTCCGTTACCAGGTCACCTTTTTCGATTACTTCTCCGACCCACTGGTTGCCGAGGTTCCACTCGCCGAAAACAACTCCTTTCTCCTCTTCCTTTCTCGGAAGAAACAACTGCCATTCATCATCATATTTTTCTTTAACATGAACACTCATCTGGCGGAAATCCGTCAGCTCAGTGCCATGCTTTGGAGCCGCAAACAGCACTTTACAGCGCACCTCGTCCGCAGCAATAGGTCTGTCCTCATATTCTTTAAAACCTGCTACTCTCGGTTCTGTTGCAACTAACATTTTGCTCATAATCTTGTGCCTCCTGCCTTTTGTAAAATTATATGATCTGCCGGATACACCGGTCAGTCAATTCTTTAAAACTTACGATTCCGCCGGAGCCAATCCGGGTAATCAATTTTCCGTTTAAAGGCTTTTTCCATTTTTCCGGAACCGCTTCAATTCCATACATCATACCGAATGCGGACCCTGCGGTTGCACCGTTGCAGTCCGTATCAAATCCTGCTTCAATTGCCACATTCATAACCCTGTCAAAATCTTTTCCTCCGGCCAAAAGTGCCAGACAGATAATCATATCGTTCGGAATCACATGGCACCAATCGTGAAGATTAGTCTCATCGTACTGTTTATGGATTTCTTCAATCATCTGCTGCACATCTTTGGTCTCATTCCATTTTACCAGGAATCCGGTCAATGCGGCATGCAATCTGGACTGTTTCGGGATATAGTCCATAGCATGCATAATGGCATCTTTCGGACTGTCACAAACCGCACTTTCTGAAATCAATGCCGCACAAAATGCGGATGCATAAATACCATTTTTCGTATGTGTAACCACTGCGTCGCGAACCGCCATAGAAGCAGCGGCATGCGGATCTCCCGGATTTATGTACGCGTATCCGTCCACGCGGATCTGTCCGCCCAGCCATTCCCGGTAAGGATTGCCATAATCCGCACTTCGGGGCGGCAAAATTCCATTTACAATGTTTTTGTAAGCCATGCGTTCTGCCGTACAAGCCATAAAAACCGGAATATTCGTTGTGAAAAATTCCGCTACATCCATGGGAACAAAATCACGCCCATACTTCTCCACAATGGAAAGCCCCATCACTGTATAGTTTGTATCATCATCTTCCGGCATACAGGATACATTATTGATCCAGCTCTTTTTCTCATTTCCATATGCCCCTGGGTAGTCGGACACATTGTACCGTTCTTTGATCTCCTGAGGCACATCTGAGGACATATATTGTCCGACCGGGTAATTGTTTGTGTCTTTCAAAAAACCGACAATACGTTCTCGCGTCCAGCCTTCCACCGGCTGTCCCAACAGACATCCCGCAGCCCGGGCAGTCCACGCACCCAACAGCCTTTCTCTCAGATTTTCCGCTTTTCTTTTCTTATTTAGGGGAAAGCATGCAAGAATTTCTTCCTCTGTCTCCGGCTCAACATAAGGGAAATCCGGTCGTACCGGCATAGCCCGGAACTTCTCGTACAGTTCCAGTGCCCTTTTTTCCCCTTCTACAGGATCCGAAAGATTTACAATCTCTTTTACCAACGATTCATATTCATCTACCGGTTTTCCCTCTTCTCTGCTCTGTCTCAATTCTGTTTCCAGGTAATTCTTCCGGCTGATATAGGCCAACCGGACATGTTCCAGAATATTCTCCATAAACTGTCACCTCTTATAACATCTAAATACGGATTCTTTCAAGTTTTCAAATCTGACCGTCCACAGTTAAAGCACACAAAATCAACCCTTTTCGCCTCCGGCTGTCAGCCCGCCGGAAATAAATTTTTCTACTGCAGAAAAAGTAATAATTACCGGTATCGCTGTCAACAGGGAAGCTGCCATCATACGTCCCCACACGTAATCCATAGAACCAAAAAGCTGCTTCAAGCCAACGGAAAGTGTCAGTTTTTCCTGTGATGACAGGAATGTAAAGGAAAACAGGAAATCATTCCAGGCAATCATAAACACATAGATAAAAGCGGAAGAAATGGCTGGAACGGAAAGTGGAAGCACAATTTTGTAAATAACCTGGACGCGGTTCAAACCATCAATCATCGCCGCCTCTTCCAGTGAAGACGGAATTGTCTCAAAATATCCGGAAAGCATATAAATAGCTGCCGGTAAGGTAGAAACCAGATTAGCCACTACAACAGCCCACATATTATCATTCAATCCAATGGAGCTCATAATCTTAAACAACGGTACTACAAGAAGAATTCCAGAAAACATATATACAACAAGAGTAGACTCTTTAAAAACGATTCTTCCCGGGAAAGTCAGCCTCGCCAAACTATATGCAGCAAGTCCACCTACAACAATCGCAATCGTAGCAGTTGAAAAAGCAATTTTAAAACTGTTCAGGAAATATCTTCCAAACGGAAAAATTTGCGGATTCAGCACATCCTTAAAATGCTTTAAAGTTACGTCTTTCGGAATAATCTGAGGAGGAAATGCAACAGCTGCTTCCGAAGTTTTAAATGCAGTTGTAATCATAATGTAAAAAGGAAACAGTGCAATCACGAGCACAAGAATTACTGCCAAATAATGCAGTATAGATTTTATAATTTTTTTCTGTTTCATTTTCGCACCGCCTTCCTTCCAAATAGTACAACAAACGAGAATACAATAACAAACAAGACAATTGTGATTGCTGCCGCACCCCCGTTATCATGAATTGCAAATGCTGTCTGATACAGATATACTCCGAGTACGGGTACCTGTTTCGTAAATAGATATATATCATCAAATTTATAAAAATTCCAAATCGTTCTCAGAGAAACAATCGCCGCAATGGATGGTAAAATTTCCGGGAATGTAATTGCCCAGAAACGCTGCCATGCATTAGCGCCGTCCACTTGTGCTGCCTCATAAAGGCTCATATCAATTGCCTGTAAAGCCGCCAGAATCATCAGAAAACTATACGGAAAAACGCGCCAGATATCATAAATCACAACCAATGCCACTGACCATACCGGATGATCCATCCACATGGGAGCTGTTTCAAATATATGCAAAACATCCACCAGCAAATAATTTACGACTCCATACAAGCCATTGAACATATATTTCCATACATAAACGGTTGCCACCATCGGAGCTACGTAGGACAAAAGAATCAGACTTCGGGCAATTCTTCTCCCTTTAAATTCTTTGTTCATAAGAAGGGCTACCAGAAGTCCTACTACCGTAGACCCTACTACTGTCACCAGTACATAGACAACCGTCACAAGAAGAGCCTTATAAAAATCCCCATCCGAGAACAGCTTCGCATAATTGCTCCATCCAACAAACTTGCTTGGCCTGTTTGGATTTAATGCTACTTTTTGAAAACTGAGTACAATATTGTAAAAAATCGGATAAATGATAACAGCGCCAATCAGAATAAGCGTGGGCAATATCAGCAATATACCGAGCGTACGTTCCTTTCTCTGTATTGATCCGTATTTTTTCTTACCTTGTTTACTCATCGTTTCCTCCTTTCCATTCTAAACGGACATGTCTCTTTTTTGATAAAAATGGCGGTCTGAGTGGTATTTCACCAGTCATACCGCCATCCTTTAGTCAGTTTTTAAAGTCTTTCTGTTTTTCGGAATCAGTTATTCAATTGCAGCTACTTCCTCTTCCAATTCTGCCTGACAAGCAGCCATAGCCGCATCAATATCTTCTCCCTGTACTAAAATAGAGTTGATACATCTCGGAATGATAAACTTACCGGAGATATTACCCATAGCCGGATGAACTTCACCATCTTTTACGCCGAGCATCTGAAGATTTTCAAATGCATCCGGAATTGTTGCTGCTGTTTCACCAAAGGCTTTTAATACTTCGTTATCAAGATATGCCGGATCATCTGCCACGTCTTTTAATACCGGATTCGATCCGCCTGCAGACATATGACACCATTTGATGTTCTCCTCTGCTTCGCCCATAAATGCTACGAATTTAATTGCAGCTTCTCTTTCTTCTTCAGAAATCATGTTAGAGATAGTCATGGTAGATGTCATACCAAAGCTTCCTACCTCATCTTTCTCCGGAACTGCAAATCCGATATCATCTGCAATACCCTGTTCAACCAATGCACCCATGATGTAAGTGGAATACATAGCCATAGCAGCATGTCCGCCTACGAAAGCATCTTTCACTTCCTCAACACCGTTAGAGCCCGGCATTGTGTACTGATACATCTGCTGATAGAACTCAAGAATCTCTTTCATTTCCGGAGTGTTAAACTGCGGGTTACCATCTGCATCAAACAGATCAAATCCTACGGAACCGGTGAAGTGATTCAAAATCTGCTCTGTAAAGTCAGATTCTTCTGTCGGAAATATAATACCATATTGTTTGTTTGCCGGATCATTCAGAGCTTCTGCTGCTGCCAGAATATTTTCCCATGTAGTCGGAGCTTCCAGACCTTTTTCTTCAAACAAAGATTTGCGATACCAGATGCCGGATACCCAACCAGAAACCGGGGTACCAAGGTAATCATCTACGCCCGGAGCTTTTACCATCTCAAGAACACCACTGTAAAATCTGTCTTTACCGATCAATTCAATTACTTCTGTATTTGCTTCCAGATCGATTGCTTCTTCAGCATTCATAAGTCTCAGCTGATCCACACCACCCTCAACGATCGCCGGAAGTTCGCCGGTTCCCATCAAAGTAGTAATCTTTGTCCAGAATCCATCCTCCGGTATCGGCATCTGAGTAACTACGATACCCGGGTTCTCAGCCATAAAGTCATCGATAATGCTCTGAATAACCTGAACACGCTCTTCTTCTGGCTGTCCATGGAGAAACTGAATTTCAACCACATCACCATCTGCTGCACCGCTTTCTGATGTGTCGCCCTCTGAATCAACGCTATCCTCTGCTGCATCGTTTTTTGATTCAGAATCTTCTTTTTTTTCGCCGCAGCCCGCAAAAGCTACAACTGCCATAACTGCGATCATCATCATTGCTACAATTCTTTTTTTCATTAAAAACCCTCCTTTTGATAAAGTCCCTATATCCAAAACGTTTTCGATAATTTGTAAAAAATAAAATGAAATAAACCATGTTTCAATATCACAACCGCTGATTTTTGTAGACATTGATTCCTGTGTATTTCACTTTGTATTTATACCCGCCGAAAGCGTTTTCATATTTTTATAATAATCGAAAATCTGAAATTTGTAAATGCTTTTTTCGCACTTTTTTACTTTCTATCAGATTTGCACAAATATATTTTTAAATTTTTAAACACTTTGCCTTTCAATCAGATGGTGCGGCACATACTCTATGTAATTCACCGTTTCTCCGTTCTGCATCTTTATGGCAAGCTCGGTCGCCTTATACCCCATCGCTTTAAAATCCTGACAAACCGTTGTGAGTGTCGGCTTAATATAAGCGCCCACCTGGACACCGTCAATGCCGGAAACCGCTATATCCTGCGGTATTTTTTTTCCCATGTCTTTCAAAGCCCGTATCACACCGATTGCCATAAGATCCGATGCTGCAAGAATTGCATCCAGGCCTTTCCGTTCCTGCACCAGAATTTTTGTTTCCTCATATGCCCGTTCTTCAAAGAAATCCGCATATCGCACACTTTTCTGCGGAAGTTCCAGACCAACTGCCCGCATAGCCCGGATAAAAGCAGTCTCACGCACACGGCTGATATCCGAGTCAAAAGAACCGTTTATCATGCCGATATTTCGTTTCCCTTTTTTGTAAAAAAGGCGGACAATTTCTTCAATTGCCTGGTCGTTGTTTGTGGCAACAGTAACCGGTGTTTTGTCCACATCGATTCCCACACACGGAATATCCATAGTATCAAGTTCTCTATAATATTCATCTGTGGATTTCAGCCCATATAAGACGATGCCCCCGACATTTTTTTCCTTGCACAGCATCTTCAGCGATTTGTGTTTTTGCTTTTCCATGTTTGTAAAGAGCACCATCAGCTCATATCCCATCTTATCGCAGCAGGACTGTGCACCTTTGAGCAGGCGGAAAATAATGTTGCCGTTCATATCCGTCTCTTTTACGTCAGAAAACAGCAGCGCAATCACCTTTGACTGTTTTAATGCCAAATTTCTGGCCGATGAATTTGGTGTATATTTTAACTCCGCGCACACTCCCAGAATCCGTTCTTTTGTCACCGGACTCACATCACTGTAATTATTCAGAGCTCTCGAAACCGTAGTGATACTCACGCCCGCCGCTTTCGCCACATCTTTAATTGATGCCATAGCTCTCCTCCTAAAATAAGTATTTCACGTACAAATTCGTCAAACGCTTTACCGAAAACGTTTTGCATTTAGCTATTCCCTATAAATAAAATATAAACCAAAATGAATTTGTTTTCAATCATTTTATCAGTCTCTGAGCGACGAAAAATGATAATTTGTGAAAGTTTATATGGATTTATAAGCAAACACATCTGACTTTTCATTGGTTGGACAGATTTGTCCTATTCTCCCTCTCTCTACTAAAATTATCGCTAAATACCTCTTGACGAAAACGTTTTTGTAATTTATAACTAAATAAAAGCAACCTACAGTTATTATGGCAAGTAACATAATGATGCCAGGGTCAAAAGGTCATGATTTTCATGCTTGCATGAAAAATCATGACTTTGGGACCCGCTAAACATGAGAAAGCAGCCATTTTTCAAAGAAAAATGAGCGGATTTCGAATGTTTTTCGGATTTTGGGAGCGCAAAGCGCAGAAAAATCCAAAGGCATCATGGGGTCAAATGCTTTTGACCCCAACATCACATAATAGGAGAATATCGCATGAAAAGTGGAAAAATACTGATTCTAGGCAGTTCAAACATGGATGTGGTTGTAGAGGTGGATCACATGCCCTCAGCAGGTGAAACCATTATGGCATCTTCAAAAGTTCTGATTCCGGGAGGAAAAGGTGCTAATCAGGCATACGCTGCCGCTATTCTCGGCGGTGATGCCATCTTTCTCGGAATGATTGGGTCCGATGACGACGGAAAAGCTCTCATTGAAAATCTGAAAAATGTCGGCGTAGACACTTCACACATGGATGTGACCGGACTCCTGCCGAGTGGAAGTACGTTTTTAATGGTAAACAAAGAAGGAAATAATAGTATTATCGTCATTCCGGGAGCCAATACCCTCTGTACGGAGGACTATATCATGCGCCATGAACAGGCACTGTCCGATTGTGACATCTTCATGACTCAAATGGAAATACCGGAAACATGCGTACACAGCACAATCATCCGCGCAAAAAAAGCCGGAAAAATCACGATTTTGGATCCGGCACCCGCACCGGAATCCATACCAGACAAAGTGTTGAAAGCAGTGGATTATCTTACACCTAATGAAACAGAACTGGAACATTTGACCAATATACCTGCCAATAGTATAGAGGCCATAAAACGCGGTGCAAAGATTTTGCTGGAAAAAGGAGTCGGAAATGTACTGGTTACAATGGGAGCAAATGGATCTCTTCTGGTCAATTCCGAAGGGATCCGGCACTTCCCCTCACCAAAGGTGAACGCCGTGGACAGCACCGCAGCCGGAGATACCTTCAATGCTGCATTTGCCGTATCACTCAGCGAAGGAAACAGCGTAGAAGACAGTATTTCATTTGCAAGCCATGCAGCTGCTCTATCTGTCTGCAAAAAGGGGGCTCAGATATCTATCCCGACCCGGGAAGAAACAGAAACTTTTATCAATAAAATAAACTACTGATTTTATATTTAAGGAGGCGTAAAAGAATGACGAATCGGCAACGTTTAAAAGCAGTTTTACATTATGAGAGCTATGACCGTATCCCTGTTGTAAGCTTCGGTTTCTGGACGGAAACCCTTCAGAAATGGTGCCAGGAGGGGCACATTCCCAAAGATCAGGTATATGACCGTCCCATGGCTGATGGAGAATATGAACAGATCAACCGGACTCTGGGCTTCGATTTTAACTGGCACTCACTGATCGGCCTTCCTATGGGACTTCTGGATCCTGTTTTTGAAGAGACTGTACTGGAAAAATATCCGGACGGGAAACAAAAAATCCGCAACAAAGAAGGTTCCATCGTTATCGTTTCCCCAAATATTGTATCTATTCCAAAGGAGGTAGGCCATACACTGGTTGACCGGAAAAGCTGGGAAGAACACTATATTCCACGTCTTTCTTACGGGAAAGAGGCACTGGATCTCAACATGTACGAATCTCTTAAAAAAGAAAATGAGACACGCGAAGAACCTCTGGGCATTTTCTGCGGTTCTCTTCTGGGACGCTTGCGAAACTGGTTGGGTCTAATGGATTTCAGCTTCTTGTGGTATGATGACCCAGAATTATTTACAGACATCGTAAACACCATCGGCGATACGATGTATCGTCAGACGAAAAATATTCTGGAAACCGGTGTGCAATTTGATTTTGCCCATTTCTGGGAAGATGTCTGCGGCAACGATGGGCCCTTGGTACTTCCGGAAGTTGTTCGGGATGTGGCCGGACCGCATTATAAAAAAATCACGAACCTGCTAAAAGAATACAATATCGATATTGTATCCCTGGACTGTGACGGATGCATTGACCAATTGGTCCCGATCTGGCTGGAGAACGGTGTAAACACCATGTTCCCCATTGAAGTCGGCCGCTGGAACGCAAGCATAGGTCCCTGGAGAGAAAAATACGGAAAATCTCTGCTTGGTGTAGGAGGCATGAATAAAAAGGTATTTGCACAGGATTATGCTGCCATCGACAAAGAAATCGAACGCATGAAGCCGTTTATTGAAATGGGCGGATTCATCCCCTGTCCGGATCATAGGATTGCGCCAGATGCAAAATGGGAAAATGTTCAGTATTACTGTGATAAAATGCATGAACTGAATTTTTAATCCGCATTTTCGAAAACCTTTTCGCAAAATACTATATCAAGCCCCAAATATGGATTCAAAAGGAGATCATTATGCAAAAAATCAAAGCAGCACTTTTCGATTTAGACGGCGTGCTTGTTGACACCGCAAAATATCATTATTTGGCCTGGAAACGCCTGGCCCGGGAACTGGGATTTGAATTTACAAAGGAAGACAATGAAGCATTAAAAGGTGTCAGCAGAATGAAGTCTCTGGATATTCTTTTATCCGTAGGCGGACTTACTTTTGACGAAGAGACAAAAAAGCAGCTTGCCACGAAAAAAAATGCCTGGTACGTTGAATATCTGGAAGGTATCGATGAGAGCGAATTACTCAAAAACGTAGAGAACACACTGAAACATCTTCGCGCATGCGGCATCCGCACTGCCATCGGATCTGCCAGCAAAAATACCCCTCTCATTCTGAAAAAGACCGGGCTGGATCAATATTTTGACGCAGTTGTGGACGGAAATGACGTATCAAAAGCCAAACCGGATCCCGAAGTCTTCCTTCTTGGGGCACAAAGATTAGGCTGTGCTCCCAAAGAATGCATGGTTTTTGAAGATTCTCTTGCGGGAATCCAGGCAGCAAACACCGCCGGTATGTTCAGTATATATCTCGGAAGTACCGATGCAGGTTCAAACGCGGACATGGTCATTCGTGATATGACTGAATTTCATTTTCCGTTTGAGTAACGGCTATTAGAATCATACACCAGTATTGTATATAACCGGCAACACACTTTACTCTTTGTGTACCAATTCTATCACAAAAGGAGGCTGTTTTTATGAGCCCCAAGCAATCCGTCATAGATGCATTTTTACATAAAGAACACGATGTAATCCCTTATCATTTCAATTTCACTCAGAGAGCTCTGGACCGTATGATCGAGTACACCAAAGATGTCGAAATTGAACGCAAATTAAAAATTAACACCTGCATGAATTACATGCAGTATCAGGGGCGTCCAACCGAACTTGCCGATCACCCTGGATTCTTTCTGGACGAGTTCGGTGTCATCTGGAATCGAAGCGGAGTTGACAAAGACATTGGCGTCATTGACCATCCCACTATCGAAGATCTGGAAGAAAGCGATTACCATCTTCCGCCTATGGACGAGGAAAAACTTCGCCGGGAATATGAGTTTCTCACGTCCCAAAACAAAGATAAATTTACCATGGCAGGTTTCGGACTTTTCTTTTTTGAGCGTTCCTGGAGCCTTATGAGTATGGAAAATCTTCTTGCAAACATGATTCTCTGTCCAAAAGAACTGGATGCCTTTCTGGACAAGCTTTGCGATTATTATATGTCTATGCTGGATATCGCACTGGAATATGATATTGATGGCGTCTACTTCGGTGATGACTGGGGCCAGCAAAGAGGTCTGATTATGGGGCCGAGCCACTGGCGCCGTTTTATTAAGCCACATATCAGCCGGTTATACAGCCGTGTCAAATCCGCCGGGAAATTCATCGTTCAGCATTCCTGCGGCGACTGCCTCGAAATCTTCCCTGATTTGATCGAAATGGGCCTTGATTGCTATCAGACCTTCCAACCGGAAATCTATGATATTAAAAAGGTAAAAGAGACCTATGGTCAAGATCTTTCCTTCTGGGGCGGTATTTCTACTCAGCGGTGTCTGCCTTTTATGACACCGGAAGAAGTACAGCAGGAAACCATCCGCATTATGCGCACTATGAAACCAGGCGGCGGATATATTGCGGCTCCTACCCACGCCATGCCTTATGATATTCCATCGGAAAATATTCTGGCAATGGTTGATGTCTTCCAAAATCAGAATAAATATCTTTGAGCATCTCAGGATTTTGAAAATCGCCACAACTAAAAAGCCCCATAAGAATCAATGGTTGCAATAATATCAGCTATTGATTCTTAATGGGGTATTGTATTATACGGAACTTTCTAAAAATCTTTTCTGGTTTTCCACTATGTCTTCCGGCGGAAGCCGGAAACAGTCTCCTGTATTCTCAATCCATTTCTGCAATTTTGCACGAATTTTATTGCGCAATTCTCTGTAACGATTATTATGTACCAGATTTACCCCTCCAATCGGTATCTCCTTAAGCCTCCCATCTTCCAAATACGGCCGCAAAACATTCCTCGGCAAAACCAAAAGTCCCATGCCCTCCATGCATGGATTTTATTTTTTCATTTTATCATATTCATAATATTTTTACTATGGATATTATATTAACATAATAATTGTTTTATGGAATTGTGTTAGCCAAAATGGAGTCAAACTACAGAACGAGGTGTATTGGCATGTTATTTTTTATCTTTTTTCTGATTTGTTTTCTGGCTTCCATCCTTGGTGCTATCTGCGGAATCGGAGGCGGTCCCATTAATCTGGTGGTTTTATTTTTCTTTTTCTCCATGGCCACAAAAGTTGCTGCGGAAAATTCTCTGTATATCATTTTCTTCTCGCAGATTACCAGCCTGATTTCATCCATTGTAACAAAAAGCATACCGGATTTTCCCGCCCCCCTGCTTGTGGTAATGATAGCCGGCGGAATTGTCGGGGGCATCTGCGGACGCAGTCTGAACAGAAGGCTGTCAGAAAAAACGGTCGACCGGCTGTTTCTCTTGTTAATGCTTGTCATCATCGGAATCAACATCTATAATATTTACAGATTTACATATTAAGAGAGAGTACAGATCGCATTCCTTTTCTCTCTGCGTAACAACAGTTTTCACTCAAGAGGCCAAAAGTTTACTATTTATACTATATGGATATAGAGCTTTTGACATTTTATCGGTATTCTTACCCAAACTATCATTTGAGGTGACCTATTATGCCCCCAATCAGCGTCTTGATAAAACCGGCATCCAGTTTATGTAATATGTCCTGCGACTATTGCTTTTACTGCGACGAAGCTCAAAAGCGTTCCCGTGACTCTTTCGGCTTTATGACGGAACAGACTTTAAAAAATACCATACGAAAAACCATGCTGCGCGCGGAAGGCATGATTCAGTATGCATTTCAGGGCGGTGAACCCACACTGCGCGGCTTGGATTTTTTTAAAAAAGCTGTCGCTTATCAAAAGCAATATAACAAAAACCATATTCCGGTACATAACGCCCTTCAGACAAACGGTTATGCACTGACCGATGAATGGTGCCGCTTTTTCAAAGAAAATCATTTCCTGATCGGTTTATCCGTCGATGGTACGGAGGATATTCACAACTCGCTGCGCCATGGGAAAACTGCGGCAAAAGACATTCACACCCCTCTGCATCATTCTGAAAATGATACAAAAACATTTCAAAAGGTACTCCATTCCGCAAAACGGATGGATCAATATCAGGTGGACTACAATATACTGACCGTCGTCACCCCGGCAGTAGCCCATAATATCGCAGATATTTATTCCTTTTACAAAAAACAGGGCTGGCACTATCAGCAATACATTGCCTGCCTTGATCCCCTTGGCGAAAAGCGCGGCGTTCAGCCTTATTCCATATCCCCCGAACAGTACGGTCAGTTTTTGATCGACTTATTCAATCTCTGGTACAAAGACTATAAGCACGGAAAACAGCCTTATATCCGGCAGTTTGAGAATTATGTAGGTCTTGCCGCCGGCTATATGGCAGAGTCCTGCGATCAACGGGGCGTCTGCGGCATACAAAATGTGGTGGAAGCCGACGGCAGTGTCTACCCCTGCGATTTCTTCGCATTGGACCCATACAAACTGGGAAATTTTAATGAAAATCAAATGGAGCAGATTGATCAGAGACGTATAGAAATCGGCTTTATTCAACGGTCCCGCAAGCTGGATTCCCGGTGTATAGAATGCCCATATTACCAACTATGCCGGGGCGGATGTCAGCGATGCCGGGATTTCGATCCCGAAACCGGTCTGTACTCCAATTATTTTTGCCCGGCATTTAAAATGTTTTTCGATGCATGCTATGCCCGGATTACGGAAGTATCGCAAGTTCTTTAACAGTCCAGGCAAATACGGTATATTCAGCCTGTATTTTATCATGAAGATCGCAGTGGCATTTATACATAAGATTACAAAAAAGATACAACTTTCGGGTATAATATATATTTGGATACTTAATGAATGCAAACCTTCGGCAATGCATGAATTCAGTGACCACGATATAATTATCTTTGGAATAAGATGCGCCGCGGGGGAGCGGCAGAATGGGGAGAAAAATGATAAATATACTGATTGTAGAAGATGAATTTTCCATTGCAAATCTGATAAGGGAATCTCTCAGCAGCGCAGGGTACTGCTGTACCTGCGCTTACGACGGTGAATGTGCCGCCACAGAAATCGAAAACAATGTATACGACCTGATCCTTCTGGATGTAATGATTCCCAAAATCGATGGATTCGAATTGATCGAATACATAAAGCAGTACGAAATACCGGTGATTTTCCTCACCGCCAAAACCGATGTAAAAGACCGTGTCAAAGGCCTGCGTCTGGGTGCAGAAGATTACATCACCAAGCCTTTTGACGTGACAGAACTGATCGCACGGGTAGAAGTCGTTTTGCGCCGTTTTAACAAGTGTGCGGAGACCATTCAGGTATTGGATCTGACCATTGACACCGTTTCCAGAAAAGTCCTGAAAGCGGGCAACCCGGTGGATCTCACCTACAAAGAATTTGAACTGCTGCTTCTTCTGGTAAAAAACAAAAATGTTGCCCTGTATCGGGAAGTCATATATGAAAAGGTCTGGAAAGACCCGTTCTGCCAGGACACCCGCACCGTGGATCTTCACATCCAGCGTCTGCGCCGAAAACTGGGCCTGGAGAAAAACATTCTCACCGTATTCAAAGTGGGCTACGAATTTGTGGATGAACTCAAATAGAATACTCACTCCGGGGATGGATCTATGAAAATATCATTGAAAATATTTATCTTCACCTACTGCATTATGGTATCCGCCACCATAATCGGAGGCTTTTTCCTGATTGACTCGTCTTATCAGCAAGATCTGACTCAGGCAAGAGAGATCGCCATCAACAACAACAAAACCCTTTACACCTACGTGGCTACACTGGAAGACCTGCCCACCGGTGAATATACCCAATATTCCTTTGCAGACTTGTCCGGGCGAATGTCAGGCAGCACTTCTTCTGATGTTTTTATCGGCAACTATGATTCCTGGAAAAATCAGATTATTTCCGAGAGCGATACTCCATTCCTGGAAAAGGAACAGATCACCTGCAGCATCATCGAGCGGAACGAAAAAAAGACCTTTCAGGTTACCAGCTGCTACAAGGAGCACTATATTATCAATTACTATGATATCAGCGGCATTCTGAACCAGCGCGATGCCAATTACCTGCTGTACCGGAATGTGATCATTTCGGCATCCGTTATTATCGCAGTGATTCTCTATCTTTTTTCCTGGTACATTACACGACCGTTGGTAAAAGTGACCGCCATGGCCCATAAAATCGCAAAAGGCGATTATTCTGCAAGAGTCGATGCCCGCCACCGGAAAATGAAGTCTTACGAAGTGGAGCAGCTCGGGCAAACGCTGAATCTTCTGGCAGAACATACGGAAAAACATATCTCTGAGCTGGAGGATCAAGCCCGGAAAAAAGAAGATTTTATGAGCAACTTTACCCATGAGATCAAAACCCCCCTGACTTCCATCATCGGATATGCTGATCTGATGCGCACCTACGATCTGACACCTGAAAAAAGACAGGAATACAGTACTTTTATTTACCGGGAAGGAAAACGGCTGGAACAGCTGGCTCTGAATTTGCTTCAATTGATCGTCATGGACAAGGTGGAATTCTCCACAACGGAATTAAGTGCGAAGGCACTTTTTGAGCAGCTGCGCTCAACCGTCATTTTCCTGGCTGACAAGTATCAGACCAACATCCGCATCCACTACACACCTTCCGTCCTGAATGCAGAACCCACCATGGTCATCACGGCAGTCATGAATCTGGTGGACAATGCCTGCAAGGCTTCGGAAAAAGGCCAGTCCATTTTCGTTATAGGCAAAGTTGAGGAAGATTATTACGTCATCCATGTCATTGACAAAGGGCGAGGTATTCCCTCTGAACAGATCCAAAAGATCACGGAACCGTTTTATATGGTAGACAAATCCCGTGCCCGAAAACAGGGAGGTGCCGGTCTCGGTCTGGCTCTATGCTATAAGATTGCCGCTCTTCACGGCGGAGATCTGCATATTCAGAGTGAACTCGGCAAAGGTACCATCATAAAACTCCGCCTGAAGCTGAATCCCGATCTACAGAAAGTGCAGGTGAGCAAACATGAATAAACGAAAAAATGCACTGATGGAATTACTTAAAAATCTCGCTGTGCTTATTCTTCTTTTCCTTGTTACCCTGCTTCTTCTGAAACTGCCGAAATTCTATTATGAGAAAAAAGATAAGGCCCTTTTTCAGGAAGTCAGCACCATTGATTATTCCGTCAGCACAGCCGTAAAAAAAATGAGCTCCACGCAGGAATCGGAAGCCCTGATCTCCGATGATACTCTCATAACCACCGACGAAGATTTTTTCTACTCTGAAGATCAGGAATCATACACCTGCCAAAAACTCATCGCAGAACTGGAACAGCTGCTTATCGATCCCTGGTTTTCATATTTTCAGGAATTTCTCAATTACGATAGCGAGTTCACCAATATTGCGGTAGTAAAAATGAAGCTTTATCGGGTCATAAACAATACCATTTACTCCTACACCCTTGGAGCCCTCCGCTTTGAATACGATGACAGTTATATTTCGGCAAACGGATTGATTCTGTTCGACGCCGATAATACCAGTGTTCTGGCACTGGAAGGAAGCTGTGCTTATCTGGAAGAGGCCGACTATTATTTGGAAGAAGAAGATTATTTTTATAAGACTTACTGTTACGAAGAAGCAGAGCAAAAGTTTAAGGAATACTATAAAGACTGCTCCGATTTTGATGATTACACACTTCAGGCCTACGATCCTTATTACTTAGTAATCGCACCGATTTCTCCGGAGTCGGAATTAAATGAGGCTCTGGTGTTTGAACTGGAACAGCTGTTTATCAAATCCAAAGAGACAAAGGTTGATTTTCAGGAGGCATTGGGTATTCCGACTGAAAAGGAGTAAAAATCTCTTGTTTCCACTTTTATCCTGCTAAAAGAATCTTTTCGATACCTCAAAGATACATCTTTGCAGGTAAAATGATACAACCTCCATATAAGATAAAATCCAGAATCTTACATGGAGGTTATTCTTATCATGAACCATACTTATCGAAAATCATCATCTGCCAGAAGACGTGCAAAACTCAGACGATATCGTTTTATCCTTTTTGTTATACTAATCGCTGTTTCTGTGATTGCCATACGGCACTGTTTTCAGAAACTGAGCGAACTGCACAGCCTGGCAGAAACCGGGGCGGAGGATTCCTCCACTCTTTTTTCCATTTTGCTGGAAGGAAAAGACGATACTCACTCCTCTTCGTCCAATCTTCAGTATTATCCTTCCGACGAATCCTATCTGATCGCTCTGGACGGCCTGTCTCAGGATGGCATTCCCACCGGATGCGAATCAGTCAGTACCGTTTGTGTACTGCAATATTGGGGCATTGACATTACCCCTGACACTTTCATTCAAAACTATCTGCCCTGTGAAAACTTTTTTGTTAAAGGAGAAACCATCTACGGACCGGATCCAAATGAATCCTTTGCAGGAGATCCCTATACTTCCGGAAGCCTGGGCTGTTTTTCCAACGTCATCATCAAAGCACTTGATGCCATGAAAGCTGATGGGTATCCAGAAATCCGTGATTTTCAGTTTCTGAACATCCGCGATCAGTCTCTCGCTTCCCTGGCAGACACCTATGTAACCAGAGGAATTCCCGTCATCGTCTGGGCAACCATGAACATGCAGCCATCGTACGAGGGCATGGAATACTATCTGAAAGACGGTTCACTTTTCACCTGGACGGCCCGGGAACACTGCATGGTTTTATGCGGTTTCAGCGATAGCTCTTTCTATCTGATGGATCCCATGGCCGACGGTGAAATTGCAGCCTATGATAAGGATGTCTCAGAAACCCGTTTCGATGAGCTGGGACAGCAGGCGGTCGTACTGGTAAAATAGAAAATTTCACTGTGCAGCGTTTTTGATCCTATCGATTGTTAAAATCATCAATGGCCCTGAACATGGCCATCATATTTTCTGCCGAAGTCTGTCCCTGAATATTATGGACCGGATTGAAAACAAAACCGCCGCCCTTTGAGAACAGCTCCAGACGTTCGGTAACCTCATCATAAACCTCCTGCGGAGTTCCAAAGGGCAGCGTTTTCTGCGTATCAACACCACCGCCCCAGAAAGTGAATTTGTCACCCCACTGTTTTTTCAGCATATGACCATCCATACCTTTTGCCGAGAGCTGAACTGGATTTAAGATATCCACGCCCATCTCATAAAAATCCTGCAGAAAATCAGTGATCGCACCGCACGTATGGTAAAAAGTCTTCCAATTTGTATTTTGATGAACCCAGTCATCAATTTTCTTAAAATACGGTTTGTAAAATTCCCGGAAACATTCCAAAGACATAAACGGTCCATTTTGCGTACCAAAATCAGTTCCGGATATGATCAGCGCCTGAACCTTATCGCCACAGGCCTGTTTAAAAAGCTCCGCATTCTTTAACGCGATTTCCGTCTGATATTCAAAAATCTCATGAATATAATCCGGACAGATCATATGAGCCATCATAAAATCAGGCACGCTTCGAATGCCTTTCGGTTCCTTGACATTCGGTCCCGGAATCAATGCGAAATCACCCAAACCGGCAATGGCTCCCCCGGCAATCATACCGTAATCCGTGTTTTCATAAAACCAGTTGCATCTATCCTCTATTCTTTTCACTTCTTCATCCGTTAAAACCCCGAAATCGTCTTTGAAATCTTCTCGTCCACCCACGGTATCCTCGTCGAAAGGAATATTTCCTCTCAGCAGATGGTCAAAGTAAAAGCCGTCTTTCGGCATCACAGACGCCGGAGGATAGTTCATGTCTCCCTGGGCATAAAGATACGTATTTCCCGCCGAGTCAACGGTTGTATTAAACATTTCCGGCACTTCTACGTCCAGACCTGACTGCAGGCGCCAGGGTTTCCATCCTTTATTTTCAAATCCGAACATGGTCATATTATTGGTGATATCCACCACATCAATATGCAATGCCTGACGTACATCCTCCTCCACCATTCCCAGCAGCTGAAGGGGCTCATTGATTTTGATTTTTCTTTCCTCCAGCCCTAATGCTGTTCTGAGTTTTGCAAGCGCATTTGCATTGATTCCGGTAATCGCTGTGGATCCCAGATCCACAACCACCTTATCGGACTCTTGGTGATTTAGTGTTTGAACAAATCGCTCTCTTGATATCATTTCTTATCTCCTTTCATTTTCGTGTCCGCACACGGTTTTGCCTGAAAAGAATCCTTTGAAATTTCTCCCACATGCGGGAGAAAACTATAAATCTTCCATTATACTGTATTTTGTGACAATTGTAGTATCCGTATAATTAAACTCTTTTTCCGGCCTTTGATTCCACAAAAGATATTTTCCCATTATGCTGATTCCCTCATATCCCTGTCTGTATGGATCCTGACACACAGTAGCCGCTACCACGTCGGATTTCAGATACATTTTAATACTATCTGTCAAATCAAAAGTCACGATTTTAACTTTCCTGCCGGAATCCAGAATCGCCTGAATCCCCCCTTTGCTGCCGGCGCCTGCAAAACATATTCCATCCAGCAGCTCTTCTTTTTCCAACAATCTTCTGGTTACATCATAAGAAATCGAGTCTTTTTCTTCATTGCAAAGGATATGAGCCACCTGTATCAGTGGAAAGTCAGCGCGCAGTGTATCACAGATACCTTCCGCGCGCTGTTCAACTGCCAGGTTCTTTTTTGAGCTTTTAACAATTGCGTATCGTTCCGGTTTTCCCGGGTTCATCATACCCATCAATCCTGCCGCTACTGCTCCGCTTTTCCTGTAGCAGCATCCCACGTAGGCCATTCTTCCTGACTTTCTGACATCCGTGTTGATTGTTACCACTTCTATCCCACGTTCTTTCAGAATATGAATTTTTTCCGCAATAGAAGGATCATTCACAGGTGTGAAAACAATACCGTTCACTTGTTCTTCTTCCAGTGCGGTTAAAAGCTCCAGCTGCTTTTCTGCCACAAAACCGGACATGGTCTTAATCGAACTGTCCACACCAAATTCTTCCATTTCTAACAGTGCAGCATTTACACCACTCATTACTTCATTAAAAAAAGCATTTCCCTCTGCGTTTAGTAAAACACCTATTTTTTTCTTTGTATAGCGATTGTCAGCCAAAGCTTTTGCAGCATAATTCGGTTTGTATCCCAATTCTCTGGCAATTTTTTTAACATTTTCTTCTACTTCCGCCCTGACTCCCGGACGACCATTTAGTGCACGGTCTACTGTCCCTCGGGATACCCCCGCTGCCTCTGCAATTTGTTTAATCGTAACTCGCATCATTACCTCCGTGTCCGGACACGTCACCTTTTATTTAGAATATCGTAAGTAGTTTCTCTCGTCAATTGGCATATACACCCAAATACTCTGCTGCATTTTGTGCATAAATATTTTTTACACAGCACGTCCGCCATGCCCATGAAATTTCCGTGCCCGGTCATACTCCATTAATTTACTTCTCTCCTCCGGTGTCAGATTCTTCGGAACCTCTATCTGAACTACAATATATTCATCGCCTTTATGAGCAGGATTCTTCATGAAAGGGATCCCTCTGTTCTTAAGCCGGATTTTACTTCCGCACTGTGTTCCGGCCGGGATCCTGCAGGATACGTTTCCCGTCAGAGTCGGGACAACGACTTCTCCGCCAAGCACTGCAGCGGCATACGGAATGTATACCGTCACATATACATCATTTCCTTTCCGTTCATAACCCGGTTTCGGAATAATATGAACTTTCAGCATAAGATCTCCGTCCGTACCGCCGCCAGTTCCGGCAGCTCCTTTTCCCTTCAGGCGGATGCTCTGCCCTTCGTCTATACCTTTCGGAATATGCACCTGCAGTAACTGAGTTTTTCCGGTTTCATCCTGAATCTGCAGCATTTTATCACATCCGCATGCAGCCTCCTCAAAACTGATCTTAATATCCGCATGAGAATCCGCCCCTCTCTGACGGAAGCTGTGGCTGCCGAAACCTCCTTCGAATCCGGACCCGGACTGGTATGTTTTTCCCGAAAAACCATTTCCTCCCTTCCACTGGTATCCTTCTCCGGAAAAACCACTTCCCGCACGGAAACCACCGCCGTTTTCACCGCGTCCCCGGAAGAAATTTTCAAAAATGTCTCCGAAAATATCTTCCCCGTCTCCATCCGAAAAATGAAATTCCTGCCATGTCCCATCATTTCCGAAACCGCCCTCGTAATAGCTATGACCGCCGGTCTGGCCGGCATGCCGGCCCCGGTCGGTGCCAAAACCTTCCTCAAATGCCGCAAAGCCATACTGATCATATAGCTTTTTCTTCTCGGCATTTCCCAGGACGTCATAAGCTTCTGTCACTTCCTTAAATTTCTGTTCAGCCTGTTTATCGCCGGAATTCGTGTCCGGATGATATTTCTTGGCAAGTTTCCGATAAGCACGCTTGATCTCTTTTTCATCCGCATTGCGGTCAATTCCAAGGACATCGTAATAATCTCTTTTTGCCATCTAATCATCACCTCCTGCAATGTGGGCAAAATCGCTTTATCTCTCACAAATGCAAAGAAAAGCATCTTGTTCCATTCTCCCGCAGCGGCTGCGCACATTTTATGTCGCCGTTCTCTTCTTTTCTTATACCAAAAAGGAGATACTCAGTATCGCAACTGGTATCCCCTCCTGTTGTTTCTCATCTATATAAAAAGCATCTTATGCTTGTTTCAGAGTCCCGGCAAACCGTGAATCCGTTTGCCGGACTGTTTTATCCGGGCTGTTATTAACCCTCAATGGTAATAAATTTATTATCTTCCACTGCCGGTTTTGCTTCTTTTTTCAAAACTTCGATCTTCAGGATTCCATCTTCAAATTTTGCCTTGATATCTTCCTGCTCAACATCTTTACCTACATAGAAGCTTCTGCTGCAGGTACCGTAATATCTCTCGCGGCGTATATACTTACCTGCTTCATTCTTCTGATCATCGTTTGTTTTTGTTGTAGCTGTGATGGTCAGATAGCCGTCTTTCAGTTCTGCCTGAACGTCCTCTTTCTTGTATCCCGGAAGATCAATATCCAGTTCATAGCTGGATGCGTTTTCCTTTACATCCGTTCTCATAACCACCGGCGCTGTTGTATGCACCCTTGCAGCGTTTTTAACAGGACGTGCAAAATCATCAAAAAACTCATCAAATAAACTTTCTCCAAAAATACTAGGCATCAACATATGTCATTCCTCCTTAAATATGCGGTATCATAACCGTAAACCTTTTTTATTTTCGGAACTGCAGGAATTAATTTGTTATATCTTGTATTATTTATTTCCTTTGTTCTGATGATTATGTTATACCACTTTTATTAGCACTCGTCAAGCTCGAGTGCTAATAATTTTGATAAACTTTTTCTAAACTTTCTAAAGCAAAAATAAACAGGAGGATTCCGCGTTTGATCCCGATTCCGGATTGAGTATCCCTTTCATGTACATTGCAGGTCCACGGACAAAACCAGGACGACCACTACATGTACTTTTCGATAACATCGTAGTGGTCGTCTCATATAACTTCAGTATTCAATTTTTTTCCTCTTTCTGTAAAAGCTATCTGTTTCTTTTAATCCACAAATTAAGTTTTTTTGATAACCAGTGAATCATTTTCTTTCATAGTACTTTGTATGATTTTCTATATTTTCCCTATAATATCTCTCGCGAACTGATTGCGGCTCTTCTTCTGTTTTTCTGTGTTCCGAGCATCTTTTATAGTTCTTCCTACAGATTTCTCTACAAACCTCTATGATTTTTTCAGTACTTTTACATCTTTTTTCTTGAATCTATATTCAATCTTTATTTTTATTCCCGACTCGTAAAGCTTTTCTTTACTTAGAAAGTTTATATAGTTTTCTTTTTATAATTTAAAGTACTGCCTTATAAAACAAATTTCTTTACACTTATTTTATTCTTTAAATTATAGTGGTAATTATTCAATATGAGGGCCAGCTTCTATATACCTTTCTTTTTTGCCATCCTGTCATTTTTCGGATTGACATCTGATTTTTATGACGTCTTATGGCTCTTGCTCATCTGCGATTAAAAGGTCTTTCTTGTCAGGAACTGCTATGCCTTACCACTCTCATATTGAGTTAAACTGTTGATTGGTCCCATTGGACTTTACCTCCAATCCTCCTCTTTATGTTCCTATCACACTACCAATTTGTACCTAACGAATATTTGAATTTTCTTCTATTGGATTTCTCGTCTCCTAATAGGATTTTCAATTAATAAATTAAGGATTTGGTTTGTGTAGTAATGTGATCAGGTGTGTTTTGTTGTTGAATATATATTAGCAAATTGGCCTGCATTTGTCAAGCTATTTTTAAGTTTTTTATGTATTTTTTTATAATTGTTTAAATTATCATAAATTGTTTCAACAATTCGTGATGTTCTGACAGATAATTTATTTCCGTTTTTTGCTGCATTAACTAGCATTTCCCTGCGAAAAAATCACCATACAGAATCTGTCTCCCCGGTTCTGCCACAAAGAACTGCTCATCCCATCGGCCGCCCACCAGCTTTTCCAGGATTCGATTGCTCCCCGGCACATATTCAAGCATGCATCCGATCAGCTCCGCCTGGCTCTGCACCTTAGCCACATATTTCCTCTCATAACAGTCAAAACATCCCGTATCAATAACATCCAGATGGGAGTAATTGGCAAACCACATATCCAAAACTTCTTTTGCATCCTCCGGATCAAAATTTTCGCAGAGCTGATCAAACATGGTTTGGGGCGAAAAATAATCCGGATCCCATTCTGTCATATAAAAGTGTCCCAATTTTTTCAGATCCGGATGATAAGTATCGTCCGTATGGAGCAGAAGCGTCACACAATCATCCACCCGCGGAATGACGATTCGGCGATCAAACGACAGTTTATCCCATGCGCCGCCGCAAAAACCTGTCGCCGCCAGAACGGTATCAATTTCTTCCGGCATTTTTGATATTTCGCTCACAATATGATTTTTCATATTCTCCGGGTTTTCATGAAGACGGCGATTCAGATAAAAAACCGGATAATCCGTTCCTTCCTTTTTTTGTGCCAGAGCCACATAGTCTGCCAATGTCTCACAAGCAAGAATTGCTGTACTCATTTCGTCTCCTCCGAATTTTATCGAAACGCCCGGTGTAAGGTGTATTTTCTCAAAGTGAAAACACACCCTGTCCCGGGCGAACCTGCTTTTCACATTATACTCTATTATAATTGATCAGACATCCTTTGAGGATAATCTCTCGCTCGTCATCCGTCATCTCACCCAATCTCATATTGAACGCTTCCAGAGCACCGTCTTTTACTACATAAGCAGTGATATCTTCCGCCTTTTCTGCAACCAGATTCCGAATATCCGGCACAAAGATATAATCTCCGTTTGCAAACGGCAGATTGCCCTGGGGAATCAGGAAGGGAAGCATGCCCCAGTTGATCAGGTTGGAGCGATAACGTTTTGTGGCATACTCATTGGCAATATTTGCCCATCCGCCCAGTACTTTCTGGCAGGAAGCAGCCTGCTCACGGGCAGAACCATCACCAGGTTTTACTGCAAAAATGGTACTTCCAACACCCAGATTGCCTTTTCCGACCTCCGGGAATCTTGTATGAACCGCATCCATAACCGGTTTCATTTCCGGAAGTGCTTCTACCGGACACTGACCGGCTTCAATGACTTTCTGTGCCTTCTGAACCTCTTTTGCACGTCCAACGTACGCCGGATCTTTTCTGGACAGAGCGAACTCAGCCAGTCCCAGCGGGTTGGAGCGATAGGAAGAAGTCTCACCGGAAGGAATCAGTTCATCGGTTGTGGTTACCGGATCATGGATCTCAGAAACCACTTTCAGAAGCAGATTTTCCGGAAGTGCAGACATAGCCGGCCAGTCTTTGATATTCGGACCAAACTGGATTTCCACAGAGGGATCCGCTGCGCCCTTGCTGTCAAAGACACGATTGGCGTAAATGGTCTCATCAAAATAGTACTGCTGTTTTCTGTATTCGCCGGCAAAATCTGTTGCCGGTGTCAGAATACCCTTGTTTGCTGCGGTTGCTGCGATGGAACGAGCGTCCATAAGCGCAACCGAACTGATCTGACCGTTCTGGATCTTGGAACCTTCACGGTTCGGGAAGTTTCTGGTTGAATGACGGATGCTGAACGCATTGTTCGCCGGTGTATCGCCTGCGCCAAAGCACGGTCCGCAGAATGCGGTTTTTACAATGGCTCCGGTAGCCAGCAGGTCTGCCAGAACACCATTTTTTGCCAGTTCCATGTAAATTGGTGTACTTGCCGGATATACACTTAAGGTAAACTCATCGCTTCCGATGCTCTGACCTCTTAAAATATCGGCAGCCTGACAGATATTTTCAAATCCACCGCCTGCACATCCTGCAATGATACCCTGATCCACATACAGTTTTCCGTTTCTTACTTTTTTATGCAGATCGTACTCAATCTTACCATCCAGACTCACCAGCGCCTTCTTTTCCACATCGCAGAGAATATCATCCAGATTTGCATTCAGTTCTTCGATGGTATACACGTTGCTGGGATGGAACGGCATGGCGATCATCGGTTTGATCGCACTTAAATCAACGACAACCATGCCATCGTAGTACGCCACATCACCCGGATTCAGTTCTTTGTAATCCTCCGGACGTTTGTGAATCTCGTAGAATTCCCTGATCGTGTCATCGGTTCTCCAGATAGAGGACAGACATGTTGTCTCTGTTGTCATTACATCAATGCCAATACGGAAATCTGCACTAAGAGCAGACACACCCGGTCCCACAAATTCCATAACTTTATTTTTTACATAACCGTTGTTGAACACTGCACCAATAATGGCCAGTGCCACGTCCTGGGGACCTACTCCCGGAACCGGAGCTCCGGTGAGATAAATGCCTACTACGCCCGGCATGTTAATGTCATAAGTCTGGTTCAGAAGCTGTTTTACCAACTCAGGACCGCCCTCGCCCATTGCCATGGTACCAAGGGCACCATAACGGGTATGACTGTCAGAACCGAGAATCATTTTTCCGCCGCCGGAGAGCATCTCACGGGCAAACTGATGGATAACTGCCTGATGAGGCGGCACATATACACCACCGTACTTCTTCGCACAGGTCAGTCCAAACATATGGTCATCTTCGTTGATGGTTCCACCCACTGCACACAGAGAATTGTGACAGTTGGTCAATACGTAAGGAACCGGAAATCTTTCCAGTCCTGATGCCCTCGCTGTCTGGATGATACCCACAAAAGTAATATCATGGGATGTAAGCTTGTCAAATTTGATCTGAAGTTTTTCCATATTGCCGGAAGTATTGTGAGCTTCCAAAATGCCATAGGCAATCGTATTTTTCTTAGCCTCTTCCGGTGTAATGTTTTTTCCTGTTTTTGCAGCCACTTCAGCTGATTCAGTCACAATGTCTGTCCCGTTGACCAGATAAGCGCCTGTTTCCAGTAATTTAATCATTTACGTTTCCTCCTTCATGAATTTCATATAACTAACTACCATTGTCGCGATTTTGAATGTCAGTGCATCATCAAAAACACGAATATCCAATCCTGTCATCTTCTGCAGTTTTTCCAGACGGTACACCAGGGTATTGCGATGTACGTATAATTGTCTGGCTGTCTCGGATATGTTCAGGTTGTTATCAAAAAACTTATTTATCGTTGTGACGGTCTCTTCATCAAAGGTATCCGGAAGCTGATCCCCAAACACTTCTTCCATGAACATTTTACACAGAGGAATGGGCAGCTGGTAAATCAGTCGGCCGATTCCCAGTTTGCTGTACGGCACAATGGAGCGGCCCACATAGAAAATACGGCCCACTTCCAGAGCCATTTTGGCTTCTTTGTAAGATCTGGACAGATCGTCCAGTTTACGGCTGGGATTACCGTAAGAGACACAGACTTTTGTCATCATTTCTGCGTTGATCATATCGACAATCGTCTTTGCGACGTCATGCATATCCTCTTCCGTGTCATCCGGATCCATACTCTTTACGAGAATGATGCTGGTATCATCGACGGCAGTTATATAATCTCTCATCTGTGCTGTGTACAGATGCTTCAACAGTTCCATCGTGTCTTCATAGGACTCTCTTTCTGTCTCCACCAGAAAAACAGTTCGATTTGTTTCGATATCAATATGAAGTTTTTTTGCCCGGTTGTACATATCCACATGAAGTACATTGTCCAGCAGCAGATTTTGAATAAAGTTGACTTTATTATATTTTTCTTTGTAGGCACTTGTCAGTTGTTTGATCTGTCCCACTGCCCGATGAACGGATTCTTCATCCTCGGTGTCCACACAAAAAGTCACACCGGTCAGATTTTTCAGATCATTTAACAGTTTTTCCAGCTCCTGGGTTTCTGCCATCTCTTTTCCTCCCGATTTGTTTTCTCCCCCGGTTAAAAAGTATTGAAAAAGGGTGTGCCCTAAGGCACACCCTTGAGACCACTCTATTATATTAAAGCATTAGTTGGTAATCGTCAACTCTGTTTCTTTGTCAAACAGATGTACTTTTTCCATATCCAGAGCAAATTTAACATGATCGCCTGTTCTTGCAGTTGTACGCGGGTTAACACGTGCGGTCATCTGAGCGCCTGCGAAATCGAAGTACAGGAATACTTCAGCACCAAGCAGCTCGTATACTTTGATGTCGGACTCGATTACGCTGTTCGGGTTAGCTGCGATGAATTCCGGAGCATCATGTACATCTTCCGGACGGATACCAAGAGTAACCGTTTTTCCGTCATAACCGCCATCGATAATAGCTTTTGCTTTTTTCTCCGGCAGTAATAATGTATGGTCACCAACATTAAGTTTAACTTTATTGCCTTCAACTTTAACTTTTGCATCCAGGAAGTTCATCTGCGGAGATCCGATGAATCCGGCTACAAACAGGTTGCCCGGATTGTTGTACAGGTTCTGCGGAGTATCAACCTGCTGAACGATACCGTCTTTCATAACTACGATTCTGGTACCAAGTGTCATAGCCTCGGTCTGGTCATGTGTTACATAGATGATGGTTGCGCCCAGTCTCTCATGCAGTTTGGAGATCTCAATACGCATCTGTACACGAAGTTTTGCATCCAGGTTTGACAGCGGCTCGTCCATAAGGAATACTTTCGGATCACGAACGATTGCACGACCCATAGCTACACGCTGTCTCTGACCACCGGAAAGAGCCTTCGGTTTACGGTCTAACAGTTTTTCCAGGTCAAGGATTTTAGCTGCTTCTTTAACCATTTTGTCGATCTGATCTTTCGGAACTTTACGAAGTTTCAGACCAAATGCCATGTTATCATAAACGGTCATATGCGGATACAGAGCGTAGTTCTGGAATACCATTGCGATATCTCTGTCTTTCGGCTCAACGTCGTTCATAACCTTGTCACCGATCTTTAATGTACCGCCGGAGATTTCTTCCAGACCAGCGATCATACGAAGTGTTGTAGATTTACCACATCCTGAAGGTCCTACGAAGATGATAAACTCTTTATCTTCAATTTCAAGGTTAAAATCTTTAACTGCTTCAAAACCGTTCGGATAAGTTTTGTTAATGTGCTGTAATGATAAGCTTGCCATTTTAATAATTCCTCCTGAAATTTAAGTTCATTTTTTCTTTCTGTAGACAGTATACCTGAGGACTTCTTTTTCCGCCATGTGCCAACTTCACAAAGAAATTTTGATTTTGTTGTCAGATTGACGAAAAGGCTGTTTGGATTGACGAGTGGCCGATATTCTTTTATACTTTATAATATCACGGTCTGCGGAAGCCCGAAGCATGCGGCAATCCGCAGATATTATGCAGATTAACAGCAGGAGGTTTATTATGTTTCGCATCTGGGGTAAGATCTGGAAAGACAATCGTATGATCCGGGATAAGGTAATCTGTGATTCCACCAACAGTTCACGTACAAAGAAGGTATTTGGCGGACTGAACGATCTGTGCTATGAATTTGATCTGGAAAAGCCCATCTGGCTGGATTCCAATATCAGTGAGTTTCAGAAAACAGCAAAAACGCGATTTTATCAGGATAATTTTATTGAGACTGTTGATTTTGATTACCTGGAGCTTCAGGTCATTGAGGAAGATTAGTCTCAGGAATACGAACGTATACAAAACAGGCACTGCACGATGCGTGCGCTCTGCCAAAAGCGCATATACCGTCAGTGCCCAAAATAATGCAATCCCATATTCAGTTTTCAAAACCGGTTTTGCCTGCAGGCGAATCTATCCTCCACTTACGAAGGTGCACCTTTTGTGTATAGACGGCCGGCATCCGCTCATCCATATGTGCCCCTGATGTAATTCAGGCCTGTCCCTGAGTTATGAATTCTCCGATCACTTCCCGCATGATATCCTCTTCCTCGTCGGACAGCATATGAGAAAACTTGTTTTCGCCGGAAGCTGCACTCTCCCGTATCCCTTTCAGCGCCCGATCCACGAGCTGGTCTTTGGAATACAGCGTCAGCGGTTTTTCTGATGCGGCTTCAGCCGCTGCTGCATTCTCCGGCCCGTTCTTTCCTGTCAGACCGTTTTTCCCGAACATTTTGCCTGCTGCAGCATTTTTTTCTGCAAAATCTCCGGCCCCCCTCGATCTGGGTGTCATCGCTGCGGCTGCCGTCTTCTTTGCCTCATTTTTTTTCATAAAAAATCTTTTTCTGGTACCATGTTCCGTCCGTTTCTTTTCTGAACGGCTCACACCCGCCGAAGCAGTCTCCGACAATACCTGCGGCTGTGCGCCAATGCCGTTCTGACGGTCAATCTGTTCAAAAAAATACTCCTGGAACAGCCTCTGACGGTCTATATAAGAGAGTAATTTTCCGAAACATAACATCACAAAAATGCTTCCGGCTCCGGTGATCAGATGCCGGATTCCCACATTGCGGATCTGTCCTGTGTAAAAAGCAGTTCCCATAGAAGCTGCTGCCACCAAAAGACATACAGTCGAAGCTGCTGCTGTGACTTTTTTGATTCTGTTTGCAGCACGCGTGTACGTTGACTTGTCCCGTATCTTTTTGCGTGAAAAAGCATTCATAAGAAGCATCACCAGGATACCGGCTGTTCCGATTCCTGCCATTGTATAAATGAAAACGCCCATATTCATAAACTTTTGCAGCATATTTTCTACCCCCTTCGGTTTGGTAAGGCTATTATACGATGCAAAAATCCATTTGAAAATAAAATTCGTTCGACAAATTCCGCGATCCGGGTTCAGGTAAAACCCTCTGTTTTTAAAGTTCTTCAACCATATTTTCCACCAGACGGACGCAGTGCTCGATGGCCTGTTTTTCAAACTCGTCATAGTCCATAACTGCGCTGTTATCGGCCTTATCCGAGATGGCACGAATGATGACAAACGGAACCTGGTTTAACCATGCCGTATGGGCGATGGCGGCTCCTTCCATCTCCGTGCAGGATGCGTCGAAAACTTTTTTAATTTCCGCTTTCTTTTCTGCGTCTGAGATAAACTGATCGCCGGAAACAATCACACCGGTGGATACACCAATCTCCGGGTTCACCTTCCTGCAGGTCTGAACTGCCAGAAGTACCAGACCTTCATGCGCGCGAAAGCGTGAAGTTTTCATCTGGGGGATCCACCCCTTACGGTAGCCCCATACAGTGGCATCCACATCGTGATACATCGCCTCTTTTGAGATTACGATATCTCCGATATTGATCTCATTTTTCAGGGAGCCGGCGATTCCCGTGTTGATGATCGCTTCAACTTTATAGTCATCCACAAGAATCTGCGTGCAGATGGCAGCATTTACTTTACCCACACCGGAGCGCACCACAATTACCTTTTTATCCTTCAAAATACCTTCACAAAACTCCATATTTGCTTTTGTGCGAACCTGAACGTCCTCCATACGCTGCTTCAACTGGGCTACTTCAACTTCCATCGCCCCGATAATTCCAATTGCATTCATGTGTTATACCTCTGCTTTCCTCTTTAAAAAGACTCATTGAAGTTATTGTATCATAATGATACAATAGAGGCAATGAATCAGATTTTACAATCAGGAGGAATGAATTATGGTATACAAAACAAGAGGGGTCTGCTCACAACTGATCAATTTTGAAGTTGAGGACGGTAAAATAAAGAATGTAAGCTTTGTAGGCGGCTGTAACGGCAATCTGCAGGGCATCAGCCGTCTGGTTGAAGGTATGGATGTGAAGGAGGCCATCAGCCGTCTGGAGGGGATCCGCTGCGGTTACAAGGCTACTTCCTGTCCGGATCAGCTTGCCCAGGCATTAAAACAGACACTGTAAAACTTACGGCGTCCGGGCGGATACTCCCTGTACAGGTGCTGCCCCGAAGTCAAAAGGTCTGCGTACCCTGCGGTACACAGACCCTTTTTCATTATGCGTGTTTAAAAAGTACCTTAACTTAACATCAGACTCCGTCTATCGATCCCACTTATCACAAAGAGAATTAATCTGCCCCGTGAACTTAGCCAGATCTTTATTCGCCCCATCTTTATTCCGAACAATAACACTAAGCAGCCGCTGGCCCGCCTGCCAAAGGCGGTCGTACACCGTGCTGGCTCTTTTCCTGCCCTCCGTTTCTTCCGTCTTCTTTTTCATTGCGATTCCCTGCATTTCTTTCAGACAGACGTTTTCACTTAAGTCATATTCTGTTCCGCTGAAAGGTGCCATGGTGTCGTAGCCGAACCGTTCCCGCAGAAGGGCCGCAAACTCGTCACAGACTGCATCCTCCCCATGAACCACAAAGACTTTTTTCGGTTTCTCCCGAAAAGCGCCAGCCCAGTTCAGAAGGCCGGTCTGGTCTGCGTGGCCGCTGATGCCGGGAAGCTGGATGATCTCCGCCTGAACCGCAATCGGTTCTCCGAACAGTTTCACTTCTTTTGCCCCTTCCAAAAGAGAACGGCCCAGGGTATGATTTGCCTGATAACCCACAAACAATACGGTAGACTCCGGCCTCCAGAGATTGTGTTTCAGGTGATGCTTGATACGGCCTGCCTCGCACATACCGCTGGCCGACAGGATGACCTTCGGCTGGTCATTGAAATTGATCATTTTCGATTCGTCGCTGGTAATAGACAGCTTCAGTCCCGGAAAAGCGATGGGATTGATTCCTTTATTGATCAGCTCCATGGCTTCCTCGTCAAAGCAGTCATGGGTGTGTTCATTAAAAATGCCGGTGGCTTCCACCGCCAGAGGACTGTCCACATAAACCGGGAATCCGTCGTGACCGCTCACCAGATGCTCCGCCTTGATCTGCCGCAGGAAATAGAGCATCTCCTGAGTCCGGCCCACCGCAAATGAGGGTACCACCACATTGCCGCCCCGGTCAAAGGTCCGCTGGATGATTTTCGCAAGTTCCGTCACAAAATCGATGCGCTCCCCATGCGTCCGGTTTCCATAGGTGGACTCAATCAAAACATAGTCCGCCTCCTCGATGGTTTTGGGGTCATTGATCAACGGTTGATTAATATTTCCGATATCTCCGGAAAAGACGATCTTTGTCTCTTTTCCGTCCTCTTCCACCCAGACTTCCACAGAAGAAGAGCCCAACAGATGGCCCACATCGGTAAAACGCACTTTGATTCCCGGCGCCACCTCAATGATCCGGTCATAGGGGCACTCTACAAACTTCTGAATCACGCCCATAGCATCTGCCATGGTGTAGGCAGGCACATAGGAAGGTTTCCCCTGGCGCTGCCCTTTACGGTTGCGCCACTCCGCCTCAAATTCCTGAATATGCGCACTGTCGCGAAGCATGATATCGCACAGGTCGCAGGTGGCTGCCGTGGCAAAGACCTGACCCCGGAAGCCTCTCGCATATAAAAGCGGCAGATTGCCCGAATGGTCGATATGCGCATGGGTCAGAAGTACGAAATCAATTTCCCCGGGCAGCCCCGGAATATCCTGGTTTTCATACTGATCTGCGCCCTGTTCCATGCCGCAGTCCACCAGAAATCTTTTCCCCGCTGCTTCCATACAATGGCAGCTGCCGGTTACTTCATGATCCGCACCGATAAACGTAATCTTCATATAGATCCTCCCTCTTTTTATTCTGGTCAAAAGACACGATCTGTTTGTTCCTTGTTAATTAGTATTATATCATAGAAACAGACAATACAGACATATATTTCCATATAAAAACCCCGCCTGGTGCTGTATTCCAGACGGGGCCCATTTGAACTAAAAAACAATTTATCCGCCGGCTGGTAAGACCGGCTTTGTACAAAAACAGTTGAGTACAGAATCTCTTTTGTATTCTGTGGTTAATAGTTACATAGTTTGTTGATTACGTATACGTTTTCCATATTCAGTTGTAATTTTGCGGCACCGGGCCGCGTTCATTATTCAGTTGTAGTTTTGCAGCGCGAAGCTGCATTCGTTATTCAGTTGTAGTTTTGCAGCACGAAGCTGCATTCATTATTCAGTTGTAAATAAATGGTTTTTGCTATCGCTTCGCAGGCTGCATCAGGAAACAGCCTGCTCCCTGCAGTGCGGCCTCTCTTCCATCGAAGCCGCAGATAATGAAAAATATTTTGTCTGTCTTGTCAGACTGTGTATGCTTTTTGTTACGACATTATTAGAAGAATATATAACTTTTTTTGCACTCTGCGGTCACCCGGGCTCAGTCAACCCAGATGCCGTTTGTCATGGTTGTGGTACTTTCGATGTCCTGGTTTTTGATCGCAATGTGTCCACCACACAGGCGATACCAGTGTCCGCCTTCCACTTCCTGCTCATAATAGACAGTGTGTGAATAAACACCCGTGTCGCTGGAATTCCAGTACTCGTAGGAGTTCCAGGCACCGGTCTCTTCATCCAGATATTCCAGATACATGTTGCAGATGACCGTATCACAGACACTATGACAAGTCGTTGAACCGGCTATACCCAGCACACGATTGCCAAGATTTGATAACTCTGCGCTACCTCTTGCCAGATAATTACCTCTGGTCAGTATGGTCTTTGTATCCTGGACTTCCGACTCTGTCGTCAGCAGAGAGCCGTCGACTATCTTCCCTGCCTCTGACTGGCCAGCCGCAGATACCGGTACTGCACCAAAGAACGTGGTCAGCATCAATCCACAGGCCAGAAAAAACGCACCCATTCGTTTTTTTCTATTCATCGGTATTCTCCTCCTTTCTGCTTATTTATAATGCATTACATAAACAGAACGTTTAAAAAAGCAAATAATTACACATTTAACAAAATTGTAACATATTTTTTTAAAAATACATGCTTTCTACCATGGATTTCAATGTTTCCATCTCTATTTTTCCAATAATACAATAATAATGATTCCGATACTTCCATTCCGCAACTGCTGTGCTTTGATTATCTCCATCCGCTTTTACTTCTTTTAGTGACACATTCCCGTACTTTGTTTCAATTTGATTACTGTTCAATATTTCTCCATCATAATTAAAATCTGATGATGTATCAGTATCAGCGCCCTTCACATACAGAAACACAACCTGCTCCTCTATAAGATAGTACATATAAGCAAAACAAACAGGCACATTATATTCATAAGCATCAAACACCAGTCCATCCGGACGCACCAGAAACTTCGGCACATCGATCCCTGTCTTTTCCTTAATCTCAGCTGCCGCATCCTGTTCCGTGGTATCGGATTTCACCCGTTTTTCATCATTATCAATCACAGTCCCACTGGATCCGCCCACAACCCGCTCAATGGATTCCATCCACCACATGCGCGTTGCCTCACTGGTCATGCTGAAGGCAAATATCCCAGCCACCAACACAATACAGGCCACTGCCACTTTGACGACAGGAGAGGCAACCCCTCTCCATCTCCTCTTTCCGTGCCTTTGGGCTTTCCCGGAAAAAACGGCAGATTTTGAAGCTTCCTGCCGATGCACCATCTCCCCGATCTCCTTTTTTCGCTGCTCCTGCGCTTCTCTTTTTTCACACAGGCGCCGAAAACTCTCGTCATAATCAAAGTCCGGAGACTCCTGAAAGGTCACGGGACCCAGGGCTTCCTCCAGGCGTGTGCCCTCCCGCAAAATCTCTTCACGGATGATCCGATCTGCTATATCCTGCTTATCTTTTTTCTCTCTCATATATCTCCTCTTCTCTGATTGTGACTTGACTTTTTGGGCATCCTGTCTCATATTTATAGATATATTTATCTATTTCAGGAGGTTTCTCTGTATGAAACATATCGTATTAACCGGCGGCGGAACAGCCGGCCACGTTACACCTAATATCGCCATGCTTCCCAAATTGCAGGAGATGGGCTACAAAATATCTTATATCGGCTCCTACGAAGGTATGGAGCGCAAACTGATCGAAGAGCTGAACATTCCCTATTATGGAATTTCCTCCGGAAAACTGCGCCGTTACTTCGACGTAAAAAATTTCACAGATCCTTTCCGCGTATTAAAAGGATTTGGCGAAGCGAAAAAGCTGTTAAAAGAGTTAAAACCGGACATCGTCTTTTCCAAAGGCGGTTTTGTATCCGTTCCGGTCGTTCTGGCAGCTCACGGCCGAAAAATCCCGGTACTGATCCACGAATCCGATATGACACCCGGTCTGGCAAACAAGCTCTGTATTTCCTCCGCCACCAAGATCTGCTGCAACTTCCCGGAAACGGTAGATAATCTGCCCGCCGACAAGGCGGTGGTCACCGGAACTCCCATCCGTCAGGAGCTTCTTCAGGGCAGCCGGGAAAAAGCCCTTGCATTTACCGGCTTGTCCGGACAGAAACCGGTCCTGATGGTCATCGGCGGCAGCCTTGGTTCCGTAGCCGTCAACAATGCAGTCCGTGCAGCACTTCCGGAACTGCTTCCGGATTTTGATGTTATCCACCTGTGCGGCAAAGACAAACTGGATGAATCCCTGAATGACACAGACGGCTACCGCCAATATGAATACATCAAAAAAGAACTGGCCGACCTCTTTGCACTGTCTGACCTGATCATTTCCCGTGCCGGTGCAAATGCTATCTGCGAAATCAGTTCACTGAAAAAGCCGAATCTTCTGATTCCTCTTTCCGCAAAAGCAAGCCGCGGCGACCAGATCCTCAATGCCCGCTCTTTCGAACGCCAGGGGTTCTCCTGCGTGCTGGAGGAAGAGGAAGTTACGACCGAATCTTTGGTAAATGCCGTGCGCAATCTCTATGGAAACCGTGAAGCCTATATTTCAGCCATGGAGAGCAGCAAACACACGGATTCCATCGACCACATCCTGTCGTTAATCGAAGAATACCGCTTGAAATAGCGGTATTCTTTTTTTTAACCCAATGCAGCATTTCATCCATCTGCTGATTCCACCATTACCCGGAACTGTTGATCCGGTTACGGGTTATCGTTGTTTGTTTTAAGCTTTCATTGCACATTGAAAATTTGCATCAGAAATTTTACTGCAACTGTTCATATTTCCTGCGATATTTTTTCTTAATCCATTTCTTCGCTCTGCACAGCTTGCTTCTTACCAGAGATATCGGTATCCCAAGATCGTAGGAAATTTCTTCGGCCGAATAATTGTAAACTTCTACTCTTACTAAAATCTCGTACCAGTCATGTCTATATCGCTCCAGATCAGCAAATAGCTTTGATGTGAATACTCTCTGATCCACCGCCTTTTCCAATCTCTCAAAGCAATCCTCATTATCCAAGTGTGTCTCGGATCCGTAATATGGAACTTCTTTTCTGACTTTCTGGGAGCGCACGTAATCGATTGCCCGATTCTGTGCCATTACGACCAGATATTTTCTCAATTCTTTCGGAGTCCCACACATCTCATCCAACTGTTCGGAAGTAATACGTACAAACACATCCTGACAGATATCCTGCGCAAGATAATAGTCCTGCAGTATTTTAAAAGCAGTGTCCATGACCAGCAGATAATACTGCTCATAGATTTCTTTCAGCCTCTCATCTATCATTTCCCACCCGACCGTTCTAGTCTGTTATCTGCATTTTCTCCAGAATCTCTGCTTTATCTTCCTCGGTAAGTTTTCCCATTTTCCATCCCAGACCGACCTGATCTCCTTCATAACGCGGAATCAGATGCATATGGAAATGAAATACCGTCTGTCCGGCCACCGGCTTGTTGTTCTGTACAACGTTAAAACCGTCACAAGACAAAGCTTTTGTCATTTTCTTTACCATTTTCGAAGCCAGTATAAAAGCCCTTCCGGCTGCTTCCTCCGGTAATTCGTAGATATCCGCGTAATGCTGTTTCGGAATGATCAGCGCATGTCCCTTGCTGGCCGGTCCGAGATCAAGTATTACACGGAACTCCTCATCCTCATAAAGTGTCGCAGACGGAATCTCCCCGTTTGCAATCCTGCAAAAAATACAATCTGACATTTTTCCTTCCTCCTCTTCATTTTTTGTAAATTTATGTCGAACAAAAATCGTTGTTTTCTTGGACAGGCAGTGTTAAACTAATAGCGAGGTGAAAAAGATGAATAAAGACACGTATGAAAAACAGCTCCAGGCCATGGAGGAGCAACATCGTTTCACCCTGCAGAAAATCTCCCATGAAATCCGTAATCCGGTTACACTGATCAACAGTTTCCTGCAGATTATGGAAGAACAGCATCCGGAAGTCAGTCAATTCGAATGCTGGACTCAGATCATGGAAAACATGAATTTTCTTAAAAGTCTGCTGAATGAAATCTCCGATTACAATCGTTCTTCCATCATTCACAGCGAACCAACCAATCTCTACCATATGCTTCAGAGAATTGTTCAGGATGTGACACCCACACTGTCCGAACAGAAGATCCAGATTCACCTTCACAAGCATACTGCGCTTCCACCCATAGACGCAGATCCCGTTAAACTGCGTGAAGTCTTTTACAATCTGATCCGCAACAGCGCTGAAGCAATCGGCACAAATGGAAACATAACCATCGGAATCGGATACGAAAATGAGTCCATCGTCATTACCGTAGCCGATGACGGACCGGGCATTCCGAAAGAGCATCTGTCCGCCATATTCGAACCATTTGTCACTTATAAAAAAGAGGGTACCGGACTGGGACTGGCTATTACTAAGAATGTAATTGATTCCCACCACGGCACCATAGTTGTCGAGTCCAAAAAGGGCAGTGGAACACAATTTTCCATCTCTTTGCCCATCTGATTGTCTGATTCAATTATAATACAATTTGTCCGGGTTGACAATAAAGGATTTGTTCAACTGAATTTTACACAGGACTGTCTCAAAAAGGCAGTCCTGTGTTTATTCTTTTGCTGTTTCTGCCTGACTAAACCGCACCGCCGGTGTATTCGTTCCTTTTCCCGGACCGGTTCCTCCGATACAGAAAAATGGCTGCCAGAAAACCTAATAACAGACCTGACACATGAGCAATATTATCCACACCGGAACTGACAAACCCCAGGTAGAGAGACAATACGGCCAGAATCAGCATCTTTTTTATAGTCAGATCTTCCAGACGACCTCTGTTTATGAGAACCACCCAGGTCAGACCGCCAAGGACTCCAAAAATGGCTCCGGAAGCCCCCGCCGATACAAAGACTTTTCCATGATAAAGAGCAAGCAGACCGGACACAATATTGGCACCGATTCCTGCAGCAAAATACAGGATCAGAAACCGGATTCTGCCCAGATAGCGCTCCAGATAATTGCCCAACACATATAATATCAGCATGTTATTCAGCAGATGGCGAATGCCGAAGTGCAAAAACAGGGATGTAAACAGCCGATACCATTCTCTTGAATCCGGCAGATAGGGGGCATACATCGCGCCATGCATCAGCATAAACTTTGTATCCAGGTTGGAACCGAATATTTCAAATAACAGAAAGACCACCAGATTCACGCTGATCAATCCGACCGTCGCATAACAGGTCACATGCATGTCTTCTTTTTCAAACATTTCTCTTTCCACCTTTTGTTTATTCCCTTTATCTTATGATTATAACCCTTTCGGCATCTGATTACTACTATTTCTTTTGTGTCGGCCGAGTCACGGCCGAGTCACCGAAAATGCAGCATCCAATTTCTCCTTTCTGCACCGGAATTCAAATTTGCAGGTTACCGTTGGCGGAATCCTTTAAATATGAATTAACTTCTTCATTCTACCCTTCCGATGGGTTCACATAGGTACAAACCACATCCGCAAAACAGATTTTATCACCGGAATTTAGTTTTACCTGTTTTCCGTTTTCCAGAAGGGATCCATTTACATAAGTTCCGTTTTTTGAATTCAGATCTTCCAGATACCAGCCCTCCTCCCGGCAAAGGAGCCGCGCATGAATCCGACTGACCGTTGCCTCTTTCAGCACGATCTGAACCGTATCCGGCATTTTCCCGATCATGCTGACCGGAGGCTTTAACAGGTACCGTTCACCGTTTTTTTCATGGAACAGCAAAGCAGTATTCTGCACTCTTTCCGGGGCGAGAAGAGTCGTGGCTTCTTCCTGATCTTCAGCCCATTCTTCGGACCAGAGATCATCTTTTTGCCGCCTTTCCTCAAAAAAGTCTTTCTCTTTTAAATTTCCCATAACGGAATCCTCCATACTTTCTTCTTCAAAATCCGGATACGCTCTCCCATCATCAAACAGGAAATCTTCTGCGGCCTTCCCATCCCGTTTTCTTCCCAACAGTCGTGCCAGCCATCCCTGACCGACTGCGGATTCTGTTTGTTTCTCCTTATTCTTTTTCTCTCTATACTTTTTATCCCTGCGTTTCTTCTCTTTTGGTTTTTCTTTTCCGAAAAATTCATCCAGATCTTTTTTCCTTTGGAACTCCATTTCCCGGTCAATCTCCTGAAGTCTGCGGCTTTCCGATAAATCCGACGGATGTTTTTTATCATCGGAATTATTCTTTTTCCCATATAAAAGGTTCCACAGTTCCTCAAGGCTGTTTCTTTCCTGTGATACATAGCGGAACAGGCTATATGCCAGTGAAACTGCCTCATTATCCTGATGGTCTAAATGGCTCAGCAAATATTGAGAAATGCCCATCAGGCTTTCCCAAATATCTTTTCGGTAAAACGGTACCAGGCAGCACTGTACCCGCTGTTCAAATAAATTCAAATACAGTTCCTCCGGATCCAGATACAACAAATCGGGATTTATCAGAAAGTCCTGCAGTTCCAGCAGATTTTGCAGCAATCCGCCGAATATCCAGATCAAATCCTCTTTTCCCAGCGGATGCATCCGGCAGTAGGAAGATAGTTTCTGCAGGGATGTACTTTCACAGTACCAGATCTGAGATCCGTCCAGAGTATGAAGACTGCAGGGGAGAATCCCTTTTACCAATCGGTGCAGAGCCATCTGTACCTGATAGTCTTCCGACTCGATGGAATCACCGGAAAACAGCACATAGGTGTGGTTCATGTCTCTTTTATATGTAATGTTCAGTTCCATGTTTCATTCTCTTTCCTTTCCTCATGCCGCTTTACTGTCTCCCGATTAATTTTCGCAAAAATCATCCGGTAATCTGCTTTACAGCTTGTATTTTCCGTATCAGCGTAACAGGCTTCTGTTTTTTTCGCTTCGCTTCCACTTGAATAGGCTGTCGGAAACCGCCCCATCCTCCAGCACACTCACATTTCAATTCTACTATGTTTTCATCAGCCCCAAAGGATATCGATTTTTCCACATTACGGATGCCGAAAAGTCCTGCCGGGGTCTGTTCCCTTCCGGTATATGCCTGCTCATAAGCAGAAGCTGTCAAACAGGCTCGTCCATGAACGAAGGAACAGAGAAATAAAATCAATCCCAGGGACAGCAGTGTCATGCCCATCACCACTGTGGCTTCTACGGTAAAGCTGCCCTGTTTAAAAAACCTTTTCTCCAATGTTTTCACATCCTTTTGCTTTCTTTTTATTACCATCCCAACACATAGAGCCAAAATCCCACCAACAAAAATGGCACAAAAGGCAGTTCTGTCTTTCTGCTTCCGCGTCCGGTAAAAATTAAAAACAGCCCCGAAAATGCACATCCCAGCAATGCCCGAAGCAGACTTGCAGCTGCACACGCTGTCCCCAGATACAGACCAATGACCAAAACCATCAGTCCATCTCCAAATCCAACCATGCCCCTGCAGCAGAGACTAAGAGCGGACAGCGCCAGCCCGGGCAGCACTCCCCAAAAGCCGGCTAACCAGCTTTCATCCCATATTCTCCAAAGAATTCCGATCACAGCGAAACCGATGACCCAAAACAGACTGATTTCTTTTTTTCGTATATCTTTCACTGTATTCAAACCCAAAAAAATCAATATAACCCATTCTCTTTCCGTCATAACTTCTCCTGCTTGTTGCGTTTCAATACGGATCTGTACGCCTCATTTTTATCTCCATACGGAAGCTTCACCGCACCTAAAACATCCCATTAACTCTTTGCTGCGGATCGGAATATCAGATCTTCATCCTGCGCTGCATCTGCTGCAGATATGACTTCCGTCAACTTCTGACAGTTTTACCATTTTTGTGGTACGCGTAAGACCGCTGCAGGACAAAGACGTGTGATATTTTTCTCCTTTTCCGGTCAGAAATATCTGCCCGTTCCCGGAAGCATTGTTTCCGCATTTTTCACAGGCATGGTAACGGCTGCCATATTCGTTTCTCAGGCTGCCCAGTTCCGATACATCCGCCGAATAAATCGACAAATCCAGATATGTACAAAATGCAGATGTATGGTAAACCGCTCCGTTTTCTGTCACATAGACCAATGTTTCCGCCGCTGAAGATCCGTCACCACCCGGGAATGTATCTCTGTCACTTCTTCCGGTCCAGGTATGGACCCGCGCACGCACCACAATAGGTATCCCGGAAAAAGGGAACAGATTGACCGGCAGTTCACAAGTTTTGACCTGACACAGATCAATCACATCCTCTCCCATCCGGTCGCCGATTCCATAGGCATACATGCTGAGATTCTTTGCCTTTTCTGCAAGATCGGCATTTTCTTCCGTCTGGATACGACAGACATCCATAACGCCGATCATCATGATCATTCCAATCAGAAACAGCGGCAGCACAACGGAAGCTTCCACGGTAAGACTGGCTCGTCGGAAGGTGCACAGGACTGCCCTCTCGCAGAACATACGGGCAAATGACGGGGTTTTAGGTGAAGTGAGCAACTGGGGTTTCCCGGTATCTGAAGAGTTCCTCCTTTTTCTTTTATTTGTTTTTTTCAATAATCTGTGAAAGGGCATTCCTGCACACCTCCTTTTTTCCTCTACAGCATGCGATAACTTTCTCTCTTTGAAACTGTGAAGGTTTTTCTTTTTTCTGACCGCACCTCAAACTCCACCTCTATGGTGTCCACCAGGCAATCCAGCGAGTAATACTCTCTGCCCGGAAGCTGCCGCATGCTCATCTCAACTACATCCATGCATCGATTTATTTTGTTCTCTCCTGATTTTATAAAAAGAAACAGACGAAGATAATCTTCATAAAAGGTGTTGCCGCTGCTCTTGCGGAAGGCATCGATGCCCCCTGCCAGCTTCGGAATATCGGAAAAGCCCACCTGCCAGGCATCCGCTGTCTTGATAAGCGGTACACTGTCACCTGAAAAGAGTCCTCTGACATCCACCAGACTCTCTGCAAATGCCCAGCCGATGATAATAGCGCTCTCGATTGCCGGTGAGATTTCCGGAACCAGCAGCAGCGAACTCACCGTCAGCGCCAGTGACTGTGCCTCCGCCCGTTTCAGGCTGTCCGAATACAGATGCAGAATATTTGCACCAAATCGCAGAAGAAGCAGCCGGTTTGCAATGCTTTCCAAATTTTTAATGTCTGATGTTTTGCCCTGAAGTACGTACTCCACTCCATAAGCCGGTCCGGTCTCATGACGGCTTTCCCGAAAGTGATTCAGATTTTTTAATATGTACTCCTGAAACAGGATTTCTGAGACAGGACCCTCTGCGTCTTCTCCGATCTCAATCAGGCCCATTCCCTGATTATGTACACGATCGGATAAGGTACCTTCGGAAGGCTCCTTCCATCCGGAAAGACTGTCCGGATTCGGTATAACCAGCTTCAGAATACTGGCTTTTTTCAAAGAAACCGCCGCATCCATCACTTTTACGGTTTCCAATGCGGTCGCCCGGTCCTGCTCGCTCTGAACCGGCTGTTCCACATCCGCCGAATCCGGGCCATTCTGATTTTCCATAAATTCGTTCTTAATTCGTTCATATTCCTCCATACTCTCCTGCTCACTGGCCTGCTGTGCCAGACTTTCCTGTTGTTTTATCAGCTTCTCCTGGCTGGATAATCTCTGATACAGAGCTGAGACACTCTGAATTCCAAGCGTATCTTTCATATACTGCACGGCCTGCTCCCTGAATACTTTCCCGCCGCAGTCCGTCGCCAGTGTATAACCGGTTATCGACCCGCGCTCTTCCTGCAGATCGAGGAATTCCACTCCCCGGTGCAGCAGGCTGCCTTTATTCGGCATAAACAGATAAGATAAATCTGACTCCATCTCTTCCAGGCTTTTTCCAAGCTGGAGTGTATTGGATCCGTAACCGGCATCCATAAAAAACAGATGGTACATATCGAACATTTTTGAATCGTATTGTGCGAGCTGCGAATACACCGCCTGATCTGCTGCATTGGCAATTTGAGCACGCCCGGCAGCGATTTTTGCCGATATGAGAAATCCGTCTGTCACCATTAAGACAACGCTCAGCAGCAGACTGAAAAATACGGTAATACTTCCCCTGGTTTTCAAAGTGTCTCCCTCCTTTCGGGTAAATAAAGAAATTTAGATGCTGTTGCTTTGACTGGTTACTTTAGACAGCAGTTTTTCCACCAGACTGACCAGCTGTTTTTTGAAAATAACAACAAGACCTATCAAAACCACAAGAATCAGAATAATCTCCACCACACCGATGGCATCTTCTTCCTCGAAAAAAGCCTTGAGCTGCAGCATAATCATCACCCCCTTTCCTGCCGGAACCGGACAGACAAAAACCCTTTCCAGACACGGGCTTAGTATATTGAGAAAAATGACGGAACCAGAAGTATCATCAAAACCAACAGCAGCATAACCATCATCGGCATCAACAGTTTTGTCCCGGCCTCCTCGCCCAGAATCAAAGCAGATTTTTTCCGTTCCGCAAAGGCCCTCATGCGCTCCTGTTCCATCATGGGAAAGAACTGACTGCTTCCTCTTTTCAGGTTTTGAATCAAAAGGGTACTCAGGGTACGGTATTCCGCTATCTCGCAGCGCGCCCCCAGGTGCTGATAAGCTTCCTCCTCTGACATCCCCTGCTCCATTTCGTAATAGGTACGCAGGATCTCGTCGTATGCCTTTCGGCTTTCCTTTCCCCGCTCTGTTTCTCTTTTATAGTCCAGTGCGATTTTTCGTATGGCTCTTCTGCTGCTGACCCCGGCACGCATGAGCAGTATCAGCTTTTGAATAATCCCCGGATAATCAAGCATCATCTGTCGTTTAAGCTCTTTTTCTTTTTGGTTCTGCCGGCTTTTCTCTGACAGGATCAGAAGCAATCCGACTATCCCTGCAAACGCTACGATCCAGAGGCCAGTCCTGTCAGCTGCCCGCGACCAGAAAAGTGTTTTTCCGTTCAGGCTTTCCGGCAGATACTGATAGATCGCGTCCTCTTTTTGCAGTTTTTCCAGAGCAAGATTTACATCCCTTATAAAAGCCTCGCTTCCGCTATTTCTCTCCGGAAATACTGTCACAGTTCTCTGATATGTTCTGGTGTATTTCGTTTGTACCAGATCAGGCTCCGCCGTCCATATGGACTCCTCCAGGGTCAATTGCCCCGTCAGTTCTACGGCTGCCCCTTTTTCCGGTATATCCTCACCAAGTTTTCCTTCCCAATCAAGATAAACGGGCTGGCTGGTACTCCACTCAATGACCACCGGCAGTTCTTCCACTGCTGTTACCAGTTCCATTGGATGCTCAATCCGTTCAAAGCTCTCATTCTCTCCGAGAATCTTTTCATCCAGCATCTGCAGTGCTGTATCCAGCATCACTGAAAGTTCTTTTTCTGTATAAGGCTGTTCCATTACATCGACAGCAATCGATTCCTTATTTTCTCCGTCGGTAACAACCAGTTCCTCCTGTACATTTCCTTCTCCTTTTTCGGGGCGGATCAGATAGCCGGCTTTCGCCGTGTCAATCTCCGCAGCCCGGGAAATAGTGACAAAAAGGCCGACACCGTTCGCTGCAAACAGCAGCACCAGCACCAAACATATCTGTTTTTTGGAAATTGCTAAAAAATCAGGGAGATGCCCGGCCAGATAGGAGCCGGATTTTGAAAAGAATCCACGGGACAGGAAAAACAGGATACCGAAAGCAAGAAAAATTCCTATATGTATCCACATAAATCAAACCTCAATTTCAACAATCTTTCTTCCGGCCCACCAGGACAAACCGTACATGCACAGACAGACTGTCATAAACAATATGCCGAACAGGTTTCCGTACAGCCCGTCCAGAAATCCCGGTGAAGCCAGCTGCATATAGGCAATGATGCAGGCGGGCATAGCCGACATAATTGTCTGTTCAAATTTTTTCGCCGCCACTGCAGTCTCAATGGTTCGTTCCACCTCAACTTTTTCGTTGATATCGGAAGCTGCATCCGAGACGATCGCAGCCATATTTCCTCCGGTTTTTCGCGCAATCACAAATACGGAAGCTAAATTTTTGATGTCTTCCAGGTCACTGCGCTCACCAAAATCTGTCAGAAGCTCTTCTACAGGAATATTCACTTTTATCTGTCCGTTGATATAAGACAATTCACGAACGATTTCCGCACTTTTTCCGTTCAGCTTTCTCATATCCTTTTCCGCCTCGATCAAACTGTTCTCAATGGAATATCCTGCCCGAAGAGAGACTGACAGGGAATTCAGGGCATCTCTAAATTGATAATTCAGCTCTTTTTTTCGCTGTTCCATCCGCATTTTCTTTTTCCATTTCAGCCAGAGCAGGGGAATGGGTATCATAAACACGTACAAAACTGCATTCTGATAAAAAAGATAATTAACAATCACGCACAATAAGATGCCCTGAATTATGTACAGACCCCATTCCCATTTAGTAAAATGATATTCTCGATAATCGATTTTCATACGTATTTCTCACTTTCTGAAAGATTTTTCAATTCACCCACCCGCACAAGACCTTTTTGGGTTTGCCAGCTATACAGCGGATTCAGGATGATCTGTCCTTTTTCGTATCCCTGTACTTCTGTTATTTCCAGTACCTTTCGCTCTCCATCCCGGTTCCGTCCGAGGTGGATCAGCACATCAATTCCGGAGGCGATCTGACGCCGGATTGCCTCCATTGGAACATCCATGCCCATCAATACCATCGTTTCCAAGCGGCTCAGCATATCATAACAGCTGTTGGCGTGCGCCGAACACAGCGATCCCCTGTGGCCTGTATTAACAGCTGAAAAAAGCATTTCCACTGCTTCTGCACCCCGGACTTCCCCCACGATGATCCGATCCGGGCGCATGCGCAGAGCCGAGCGGATCAGATCGCGGATCGTCACTGCCACGCCGCCTTCCAGATTTGCCGATTTGGCTTCCATTCGGACCAGATTTGGAATCCCCTGCAGTTTCAGTTCCGCGTTATCCTCTATGGTTATGATGCGTTCTGTGGCCGGAATATATGCAGACATTGCGTTTAAAAAAGTAGTTTTTCCGGTGGATGTGCCTCCGCCAACGACAATGGTATACCTGCTCTCCACCAGATATTTTATAAAATCGCCGATTTCTTCCGACAGTGTCCCTCTCCGGATCAATTCCTCCATATCGATGGGCTTTTTGGGAAATCTCCGAATGGTAAGGACCGGCCCGTCCAGCGCCACCGGATGCACAACCACATTGACGCGGTCTCCGTTTGCCAGGCGTGCATCCACAATGGGCATACTCTCGTTTACAACACGGTTGCATCTTCCCACGATCTGCTGGATCACATCCTCCAGTTTTTCTTTTGAAGAAAAATGATTTTCCCATTGCTCGATACGTCCATCCCGTTCTAGAAAAATATGATCGGGTCCATTGACCATGATCTCTGTGATGGAATCATCGTCCAGCAATTCCTGAAGGATATCCAATCTTCGAACAGAATAAAACATTTCTTTTTGCAGACGATCCTTTTCTGCCAGTGATATTCTTCGGTTCCCTTCCTGCAAAATCAATTCATCAATCAATTGCAGGATCTGACCGTCGTCCTGGTAGACGCTTTCTTCCAGCCGCTTTCGCAGTTCTTTTTTCAGGTATTCCAGATGCTCTTCCCGGGTTATTTTTTCCGTCATATCTGTCTTCTCCTTTCTTGTCTCATTTTTTCACCCGTGTTCCTGCTTACTTTTTCCGTTTTTTGTCATATTTCCATCCTGTTCCCTCTGACTGTTTTCTCGCTCATATATGCTTTCACAGGTTATCCGGCTTCTTATTTTCCACCGCGGTCTTATGCTATACTACAGTCTCTCATTGCGGATCAGAGTCCGTACGAAATCCCCGAATTCACTCCATACTAATTGCTGCAGGAACTGTTCCCGGCCTGTCGTAACAGAATAATACGGCAGCTTTATTTTTTGTATCCGCTCCAGCACTTTCTGCCCGTTCCACACTTCCATCAGTTTTTCGAACTGCTCAATTTTTGCAAGCGACACAAAGTCATTTTTCATGGGCATGAAAATGTGATGACACTGTTCCAGCAGCGGACAGATATCTTCCACCCCATCTCCCATATCGATAACTGCCAATTCGTATTCACTCTGACGGCGTATTACATCCAGAAGCAGCAGCCACTCTTCCAGTTCCACACTGGCAATATCCTGCGGGAACGGAACCGGAGGGATATAGTCCAGATTGTACATGGTCTGTACCGTCCCGTTCAGGCGATACAGAAGATTGCTCTTTTCTTTTCGCATATAGTAAATCAAATCAGAAAGAGTTCTGTCATAAGTCACATGGAATAATTGCTCAAAACCGGAATAAGATTCCAGGTTCAAATACAGAACCGCCCTGTCTTTTGAAAGGATCTGTGCCAGCGTCAGTGCAAAAGAGGTTTTCAGGCATCTCCCCACTGGTGAATAGATTCCAATCACTTTTGCATCTTTTTTTACCGCTGCCGTGGGAACTGCCTGCCTGTTTTCTGCAGCGTAAACCGCCATAACCTCTCGGATCACGGAATCCGATGACTGATACTTTGATACGGTGGGATATCCTTCTGATTTTTTGCCCATTCCTTCTGCCAGAACGATAATTTGACCGATGTTCCAATTGCTGACACGGCTCTCCAGAGCCCGTTCCGAAATGAGCAGTATTTCCACCCTCTGTTTTACCACAAACTGCTCAAGCTGACCCAAATTAGTGAAGGCCTGCACCTCAAAGGGAAGATTTTTCCTCTGATTCATGTGTTCCATAAAATGACTTGCATAGGCGACTTCCAGGTCGCAGATAGCCAATATATTTCTTTTCATTAATAAAATCCTCCTATATGCATCAGCACCGCCATGAGAATCGGAATGCTGAAATGAATATTTTCCATGCGTTTGCCCGGCAGATAATAGGGCAGAGCTTTTTTTACTGTTATGACCCGATTGATGTAATTTGTGAAATACAAAAGACGTGCTGTAAGATTGCCGCAGACACAAATGAATCCAATGGAGAGAAGAGCGCCGAATATAAATGACAGAACGATACACTTCGATATAATTATGGGTCCTACAAAACCGCCGATTGCCGACAGAAGCTTAATATCTCCTGCGCCAAGCATCCGGAACCGAAATAAAAGGTATAGCAGCACAATGGGTACCACTGAGCCGGTAAGAAACAGGCCAATGCCTTCAAAGCCATGGCTTCCGGCCTGATATCCGGCTCCCAGAATCCAACAGGCTGCAATAAAATGATTGTCGATTCGCTCCCTCACCAGATCCATCACGGCAGCGATCGAAGCAATCGAAACTAAAATACAGGAAATCACTACACAACACCTCCGTCAATATAAAGTTTTTAGAAAAATTGGGAAATACAGTCAGAACTGACTGCCTTATGATTGATGAGACTTATTATAGCTGTTCCCATCCCTTTTGTCCAGACCTAATTTTAATTTTTACTATAAAAGTCCCGGACAGCAGCCCTGTGGTGTAGCATGCTTGCATGCGTAGGCACATGGATATTGGACGGGCTAACCTGTATGAGCAAGTAGGCCGACAGGCTGGATTGCGAATACAGGTTGTGATTGCGGGAGCATGTAATGC